>CAYNWB010000019.1:0-40482 GCA_964400785.1 uncultured Actinomycetes bacterium
CGCGTCTCCAGTGGGGGAACCGCGGCACGTGAGCGAGGGTTCGCCCGGCGACCCGCAGCACCGGGCCCCCGGGAAGACCCGGCACCGACTCCACGATGGGGGCGAGCCTGAGCAGCCCCGGCAGGTCGTGCACCCGCAGATGACCACGAGTGATCGCCACCACCGGGTTGATGCGCCCCGCCGACAGGTCGAGCAGCGCGGCCACGTCGCCCTCGACGGCCGTCCCGCTCGGTTGCTCGACTCCGAGCCGCTCCACGGTCCAGCCCGCGGCCTCGGCGGCGAACGCCCAGCCGCCCACCGGTGAGTGCAGGGCAGCCCGGCCGTGCACCCCCACACGGGCCGCGAGCGCCCCGGTGACCTCGGCCAACGCACCCAGCCCCGTCAGCAGCAGCTCGTCGGACGGCGGACCCGCCCCTGCCGGGGCCAGGTCGAGGGAGTGGACGGCGAGCTCGTAGGTGCCCCCCAGCAGCACCGACAGCACCGGCAGCGGCCCCACGACCGAGCCGGTCAGGGCGCTGTCCAGCGACTCGTCCGACTCGGCGAAGTACGCCGCGGCGTTGTCGCGGGCCAGCACCAGCGCGCCGACGACCTCGTCGCGTGACGCCGCGTGGTAGGTCTCGACCAGCCGGGCGTTGATCTCGTCGCTGTCGGGCAGACGGTCGAGCCGCTGCTCGCGAGCCGAGGCCAGCACGCCCGCGAGGGCGTCGTGCTCGGGCCAGGCCCCGAGGTGCACGCACACCTCGTGCACGCGCCACCCCGGCAGCCGGGAGGGGGCCTGCAGGTCGACCTGGTCGACGAGGGACAAGAAGTCGTCCCAGGCGCGCAGCACCATGGGCGCCACGACGGCGCGTCCGGCGTCGGTCATCCCCTGCACGTGGCACAGCCTGCCGGACGGCACGGGCTGCGACACTGCTGCCATGGCTCACGCCGACCCCCGTGCCGCCGCCGCCGAGGCGACCCTTCGTGCCTCGGGTGCCTCCTTCGCGTTCGTCCATGGCAGCCAGGCCCACGGGCAGGCCCGACCGGACTCCGACCTCGACATCGCAGCCTGGTGGGGTCACAGCCCACCACAGGCCTACGACGTCGACCTGCCCGCGGGCGTCGACCTGGTTGTGCTCGACCGAGCGCCACTCGAGATCGCTGGACGCGTCGCGGTCGACGGGGTGCTGCTGTTCGAGACCGACCCATCGACCCGCATCGGTTGGCAGGCCATGACGCGCAAGATCTACTTCGACGAGCAGCCGCGTTTGCAGCGGTCGCACCGAGAGTTTCTCGAGGCGGTGCGTGATGGTCGATGAGGTACGGGTGTCTCGCTTGCTGCGTTCGGTGACCGACGACCTGTCTGCCTTGGCGCGAGAGGCGTCCGCCTCGACGACGAGACGGGCAGACCCGCTGTGGCTGAGCGGGGTCAAGTACCTCTTCGTCACCGCCATCGAGGCGTGCGTGGACGTCGCCCAGCACGTCTGCGCGACGCAGGGATGGGGTCCACCGAAGAACAACGCCGACGCTGTGGCGCTGCTCGGACGCCACGGAGTGCTGGAGCCAGATCTGGCCACGACCATGCGGGCAGCCGTCGGGTTTCGCAACGTGCTGGTGCACGACTACGTCGACGTGGACGACGCCGTCGTCGTCGCGCGTCTGGCCGACCTGAGCGACCTGAGCGGGTTCGTCGCAGCAGTGGCCGCCTGGCTCGAGCGCAGCGGCTCGTCACCGAGCCACTAGACGCAGCCACCGGTGGCGTGGGCGTCAGCGCAGGCGCACCAGATCGGTGGTGGCGAACGGGGTGGCCGGGTCGACGCCCACCCTGGTGTAGACCCACGCCGGCACCGAGATGTCGGCCAGGCTCAGTGCGCCCACGTACTCAGCGGCGGCGGCGGCGAGCAGGCCAGGCTTGGGCAGCGCCAGGGTGACGGTGTGGCTGGCGCGCACAGCCGCACCCGGTGCGAGGCCGGTGTCGGGGTCGAGCCCGGACGGCACGTCGAGGCTGACCACCGGCAGTCCCCGGTCGCGCGCTCGGTGCGCCGCCTCGACCAGCCGCAGCGCCACCCCGGTCGGATGCCCCGCCAGGCTGTAGCCGATCACGGCGTCGACGACGGCGTCCATGCCGTCGAAGTCGGCCTCCCCCGGGGGGCCGAGGCGGTGGTGCACGCCGCTGGCCGTCGCGGCCGTCATCTGCTGGGGCGCGACACCGGTCAGGTGCTCGGGGGGGTGGGTCGTCCACACCGTGACGGTCGCTCCCCAGCACGCAAGGCGTCGGGCGGCGACCAGGCCACCGCCGCCGTTGCCGCCCGAGCCGGCCAGCACCGCGACGTGACGGCGGTCGGCGGTGCCGCCGATCTCGGCCCGGACGACCGTGGCCAGAGCGCGCCCGGCGTTCTCCATCATCTGCACCAGCGAGATGCCGGCCTCGTCGATCATCAGCCGGTCGACCTCGCGCATCTGGGCGACCGTGACGGTCGGGACGATGCTGCCAGCCATGAGCCCAGCACACCACGAATCTGGGCACCGCGGTCGACGGACGCGGCGACCCGACGGGGCTCAGCCGCGCGGTTGGATCCCCAGGCGGTTCGCCAGGTCGTCGACTCGGGCCGCCAGGTCGTCGCGGATGGCTCTCATCTGCGCACTGCTGCGCTGCTCGGGTGCGTCGACGTCCCAGACCTCGTGAGTTGTCGCCTCCGGCACCGGGACGTCCGCACCACCAGGGAACGTCACGACCACGTCGGCAGCCTCGAGCATCTGCTCCGTGAAGGGCTTCGGGAACGAGTCGGTGGTTGCGATGCCCACCTCCTCCATGACCGAGCGCACGGCGCCGTCCAGAGCAGCGTTCGGGTCGGTACCTGCCGACAGCGCAATGCCCGCATCGCCGACACGGCGCATGAACAGCGCCTTGGCCATGCGGCCCCGTCCCGAGTCGTGCGTGTCGACGAACAGCACCGCAGGCAGCCCGTCCTTCTCACCCCGCATGCGCGCCACCGCCCACAGCTGCGCGCGGGCGAACCGCTCGGCCAGCAGCGGCACGTGCACCTTCACCCGGGCGTGGGCCTCCATGTGGTCCCAGCTCGCGTCGAGCACGCTGTCGATGGTCTGCTCGTCCAAGCGGTCGGAGAACTCGCCGAGCAGTCGGTTGCGAGAGGCGCGCACAGCGACCTGCTCGTCGAGGGGCATGGATTGCAGGTCACGGAGCACGGCAACCTCCAGCGTCGCACGGTCCCTACCCCACGACAACGGTAGCGCCGACAGCCACGCCCGGAGGCGACTTCGGTACACACCACCGGACGCCTCAGAGATCGCGGACGAGCTCGACGAACCGTCGCCCTGCTGGGCCGTCGAAACGGCGCACCTCGTCCAACCCCGCCTTCGCGCACAGGCGCAGGGATCGCTCGTTGAACGCCGCCACCGCGGTTCGCATGCGTCGGGCCCCGAGGCCGGCGGCGAGCTGCCGCACCTGTGCGAGCAGTGACGAGGCGACACCGGACGACACCGCGTCGGGCCGCACACCCATGCCGACGTCGAGGGTTCCCTGCTCGAGCTGCTGACCGGGCACCCTGGCCTCGGCGCCGAGGCACACGAAGGCCACCGGACCGTCGTCGTCATCGAGCACGTAGTAGCCGTTGCCCTCGGCATCAGGCGGGTCGATGCCGTCCGGATCGACTGCGTCGTAGATGTCGTACGGCGGCTCGTAGCGCCAGCGCGCGATCTGCGTCGCGTCCGCCGTCGTCAGGGGGCGCAGCATCACACCTGGGCGACGCTGTCGAGGTGGTAGCGAATCTGCAGCGCGGCCGCAGCGCCCTCCCCGACGGCCGAGGCGAGCTGCTTGGTCGACCCGGCCCGGACGTCACCCGCTGCGAAGATGCCCGGCACGGACGTGGCGAAGGTGCGGTCGGTCGTCACAAACCCTCGCTCGTCGGTGTCGAGCGTGCCCGCCAGCCACCCGGTGTTGGGGTCGAGGCCGACGAACACGAACGCCCCCGAGGCCTCGTGGGCGCGCTCCTCACCGCTGGCGCGATCGCGCAGGCGCACGCCCGCGAACCCACCTGACTCGGCAGCCTCGAACGCGACCACCTCGGTGCCCGTGAGCACCGTCATCGAGGGATGCGCGAGCACCTTGTCCTGCAGCAGGCGGCTGGCCTTGAGCTCGTCGGCGTACTCGACGACGGTGACGTGGTCGGCGAACTGGGTGAGAAAGAGCCCCTCCTCGAGACCACTGTTGCCGCCGCCGACGACCAGCACCTCGTCCGCCCCGGCGTAGAAGGGCCCGTCACAGGTGGCGCAGAAGTGGATGCCGGCGCCGATCAGGTCGTCCTCACCGGCCGCGCCCGTGCGGCGGTATGTCGACCCGGTGGCGACGAGCACCGCGCCGGCATCGAGGGTCTGGCCCGTGGCCAGGCTCACCCGTACCGACCCGCCCGCGGGAGTCACCGCGTCGACGTCGACGGCCTGCAGCAGCTCGACGCCGTAGCGCCGAGCCTGGGCCACCATGCGGTCGGCGAGCTCGGCCCCACCGACCCCCTCGGGGAACCCGGGGTAGTTGTCGAGCCGCTCGGTCACTCCGGCCTGGCCGCCGAGCGCCGAGCGGTCCACGACCAGGGTGCGCAGGTTCTCCCGGGCCGTGTAGATGGCGGCGGTCAACCCGGTCGGCCCGCCTCCGACGATCACCACGTCGTAGGTGTCGGCAGCCGCCTGCCGGGGCAGCCCGAGAGCATCGGCGAGCTCGGCGTTGCTCGGCTCGGCGACGTGGCTGCCGTCGGCGAACACGATCGTCGGGATGATGCGCTTGCCGTCGTTTCGCCGCTCGACCTCGGCGGTCGCCTCGGGCGTCTTCTCGAGGTCGACGTAGGTGAAGGGCACGCGCTGCTCGCTGAGAAACCTCTTCGACCGGCGGCAGTCGGGGCACCAGTCGGCCCCGTAGAGGACGACGGACTCAGAACCCTGCGGTGCAGTCATGGCCGCGCAACCCCAGCCGCCGCCGCGTCATTCCACCGCCAGACCGTCCAGCGCCGTCGGCACCGGCGTCGTGCCGCTCACGAGGTCGAAGGCGCGGCGCGCGCTGGACGGAGCGCTCAGGCACGCCACAGCAACGGCAGCGACGTCGGCCCGTGGCACGGTGCCGCCGCGCAGACCCGCGCCGAGAAGCACCTGCCCGGTACCGATGTCGTTGGTCAGTCCCCCCGGTCGAACCACGGTCCACTCCAGCCCCGTGGACATGAGCGCAGTGTCCGACCGGTGCTTGGCGCGCAGGACGCCTTGCAGCAAGGGCGGACCGGACTCGGGACGGTCGGCGTACATCGACGACACCTGCACCCACCTGTCGACGCCGGCGGAGTCGGCGGCCAGCACGGCACCGATGCACGCGTCACCGTCGATCTGTGCCGGGTCTTCGCCGAAGCCCGCGCCGGCCGTCCAGATCGCGGCGTCGCAGCCCTCGACGAGCGACTGCAGCTCGGTCGGCGCCAGCTGGGTCAGGTCGGCCAGCGTCGTCGACGCGCCCGCCTCGTGCAGCGCAGCCACCTGGTGCGGCGACCGGACGACACCGACCACGTCGTGGCCTGCACCCACCAGGCCGTCCACCACCAGGCGTCCGGTCTGACCTGCTGCTCCGAAGACAACGACGCGCATACCCAGACCGTAGCGCTGCCGTGCCGGGGCAGGAATGGCGCCGCCCTTGCTTTTGTTGACGAAGCAACTACTCTGCTGCTGACAAGGAGGACACCATGCCCGCCATCACCGTCGATGACGTCCTGTCGGTCCCGTCCGTCTCGGTTGCCACACCGGCTGCCGCTACCGACCGTGGCCTGCTCTCGCTGACGACCGCCCCCAGCGGCTACGAGGGTGAGGGCTTTCCCGTCCGCCGAGCCTTCGCCGGCGTCGACCTGCGTCTGCTCGACCCGTTCATCCACATGGACCAGATGGGCGAGGTCGAGTACGCGCCGGGCGAGCCCAAGGGCACCCCGTGGCACCCCCACCGCGGGTTCGAGACGGTCACGTACATGCTGGACGGGCTGCTGCGCCACCAGGACAGCCACGGTGGTGGCGGCCTGATCGGCGACGGCGACACCCAGTGGATGACCGCGGGCAGCGGCCTGCTGCACATCGAGACGCCGCCGGAGCACGTCGTGATGAGCGGCGGGCTCTTCCACGGCTTCCAGCTCTGGGTCAACCTGCCTCGGGCCAAGAAGTGGTCGCCCCCGCGCTACCAGGACATCAAGGCCGGCAACGTGGCGCTCGTCCGGTCACCCGACGGCGGGGCGCTCGTGCGTGTGATCGCCGGCCAGGTCGGTGAGCACGTGGGCCCGGGCAGCACCCACACCCCGATCACGCTCGTGCACGCCACCCTGTCGCCGGGGGCGGAGCTCCGCCTGCCCTGGCGTCCCGACTTCAACGCCCTCGTCTACGCCCTCGCCGGCAGCGGGACGGTGAGCGCGGCAGGCCGACCGATCCACATGGGCCAGCTGGCCGTGCTCGGTGCCGGAGACACCGTGACGGTGCGCGCCAACGCGACCCAGGAGTCGCGCAGCCCCACGCTCGACGTGCTCGTGCTCGGCGGGGAGCCCATCCGCGAGCCCGTGGCCGCCTACGGCCCCTTCGTCATGAACACCCGCGCTGAGCTCATCGAGGCGTTCGAGGACTACCAGGCCGGCAAGCTCGGCACGATCCCGGCCGAGCCCCACCCCGGGCACGACGTGCTGCGGTAGGCAGCGCCGATGAGCAACCTGGAGCGGCGCCCGACCGAGACTGCCTGTGGTGGGGTCGACGTGGCCTCCGAGCCGGAGCTGCTCGCTGCGCGGGAGGTTCCGCTCGGTGGCCCGCGGGCGATGACGGTACGGCGCACCCTGCCGCACCGCGAGCGGCGGATGGTCGGGGCCTGGTGCTTCGTCGACCACTACGGACCGCACGACCTGACGTCGACGAGCGGCATGGACGTGCCGCCGCACCCCCACACGGGCCTGCAGACGGTGTCGTGGCTGCTCGAGGGCGAGGTGCTGCACCACGACTCGCTGGGCAGCGCGCAGATGATCACGCCGGGTCAGCTGAACCTCATGACCGCCGGACGGGGCATCGCGCACTCCGAGCAGACGCCGGACCCTGCCCAGCGGACGACTCAGGGCCTGTCCGGGGTGCAGCTGTGGGTGGCGCTGCCGGCAGCGTCCCGCGACGTGGCGCCGACGTTCGAGCACCATGCCGAGCTGCCCGTGCTGGCATCAGGCGGCGGGCATGCTCGCGTGGTCATGGGCTCGGTGGACGGCGTCACCTCGCCAGCAGTGACCTACTCGCCTCTCGTGGGTGCCGAGGTGTCGCTGCCTCCGGGCGGGTCGACGCTGCTGCCGCTGGAGCCGTCCTTCGAGCATGCGGTGCTCGCGATGGACGCCGACGTCGACGTGGCCGGGCGTCCGGTTCGATGGGGTGAGCTGCTGTACCTGCCGCCGGGCGCCCGCGACCTTCAGATCTCGGCTGACCGCGGCGCACGGGTGCTGCTGATCGGGGGCGAGCCCTTCGACGAGCACATCGTCATGTGGTGGAACTTCGTGGGCACCGACCACGACGCCATCGCCGAGGCCCGCGAGCAGTGGCAGGCCCAGCACGAGCGCTTCGGCTCCGTGGACGGCTACGACGGCGGATGGCTGAACGCCCCCGCGCTGCCGAACTCGCGGCTCAAGGCCCGCGGGCGCACCCGCTCCACGTGAGGGTCAATACCCCCTGGGGTATTCTGGTGCGATGTCCGACGTCGTGACCGCTCTGCGCTCGTGGCCCGCCCGCCGCTGGTGGGTCGCAGCGGTGGCGACCACCGCGACCGTGCTGCTCATCGGCCTACCCACCGACGTCGTCCCGAACCCGGTGTTCGGACGCTCGATCGAGGTGACGTGGTGGTCGTACCCAGCGCTGCTGGTCGCGGCGCTGCTCGGCGGTCTGCTCGCCGCCACCTACATCCGTACCGGTCGTCCGGCGGACGCGGAGGTCGACCGCCCGGGCAAGCTCGGTGCCGCCGGTGGCTTCGTCGCCTACCTCGCGGTGGGATGCCCGGTCTGCAACAAGCTGGTGCTGCTCGCACTCGGCACGACGGGGGCCATGCAGTGGTTCGCGCCCGTGCAGCCGCTGCTCGCCGTCGCAGGCGTGGTGCTGCTGGGCTGGGCCCTGCGCGTGCGTCTGCGCGGCGAGGTCGCCTGCCCCGTCGACGTGCGCCCTGAGCCGTCGGTCAGCAGCACGACCTGAGCCGCGCCATCACGGGACGATCAGTGGGGTGCGGGCCTGGTCACAGGACGATTGCTGGGGTTCGGCCATGATCATCGGAACTCTGGTGGGGTCGCACCCGGCTTCACAGGACGATAGGTGGGGTGATAGCCCCACCAGACGTCCTCTGACAACGCCGGCAGCCCCACCAGACGTCCGATGATCAAGCTCCAGCCCCAGTGACACTCCTCTGACCGTGGGATCTCAGGTGCGGGCGAACGCCTCGATGTCCTCGACGAACTCGGCACGGATCTGCGGGGTCACGGTCGGCCGCACCTGGGCCACAGCCTGCAGGTAGTCGTCGGTCGAGGCCCCTCGTGCCGGCACCTGCTCGCCGTGCACCACCTCGCGCTCGAACGCGACCTGCGCGGCGACCCGCGCCGCGTACTCGATGTCGGCCGGGGTGAAGCCCTCGGTGGCTGCAGCCAGTGCCGACAGGTCGACGTCCTGCCGGTCGCTGGCACCTACGAACCTCGTCCACAGCGCCACGCGGGCCGTGGCGTCGGGCGGTCCGACCGGGATCAGGTAGTCGAACCGGCCGGGACGCAGGAAGGCGGAGTCCATCGACCGGATGGAGTTCGTGGCCGCGACGAGCAGCCTGGTGTCGCGCTCCCGGAACGCCGGGATCAGCTTGAGCAGCTCGTTCGTGACGCCGTGCACCTCCGACGTCGGCTTGCCCTCGCGCATCGGGGCGATCTCCTCGACCTCGTCCATGAACAGCACGACGCGCTCGAGGTCGGCGATCTGGGCGAAGACCTCGCGCAGAGCGTTCGCCAGCCCACCCTCACCGGCGGCCAGCCGCGACGGGAAGATCTCGACGAACGGCCACTCCAGCCGGGACGCGATGCCGCGGGCGAACGTGGTCTTGCCCGTGCCGGGCGGGCCGAACAGCACGATCGCGCGCGGCGGCAGCACGCCGTGCGCCTGGGCGCGCTCGGGCTCCTGCAGCGGCAGCACCACACGCCGCTCGATCAGCGTCTTCTCGGTGGCCATCCCCGCGATGGCCTGCCACAGGCCGGACGACAGCACCCGACCACCCAACGACTCGAGCACGTGGGCCTCGCCCGGTCCGACGGGCTCGACCTTCTCGTAGTAGGCCACCGCGGGGGTGCGCGTGTAGCCGGCCTTGCCCAGCCCCACCTCGAAGCCGTCCCCCTCGGGCAGCACGTAGGCGAGCCTTCTCACCCCCCGGTCGAGCACGCGGCGCTCCAGCCCCGCGAGCAGCGCGGCTGAGATGCCTTGCCGACGGTGGTCAGGGTGTACGGCGATGCGGGTGACCCAGGCGCGGTCACCGCTGATGGTGGCCAGGGCCACTCCGACGGCGTCGCCACCGACGACGGCGAGCACCGCGGGCTCGTGACCGCGCAGCGCACCGATGCACTCCGAGACCGTGAACACCGAGGCCTGGCCCAGCACCGCGGTCGACTCCCACAGGTGCACCACCGCCTCGAGGTCGTCGTCGTGGAAGTCCCGGATCAGCCAGCGCGCCACGAGTCGGACGCTACGCCGCGTCCCCGGCCTGGGCGAAGGCCAGTACCGCCTCGAGCTCGGCACGGGTCCACCCCTCGGCAGGGTCGGGCTGCACGAGCAGTGTGGCGATGCCGGACGAGTCGCGCTGCGCAGCCCACTCGTAGATGGCCGGCTCCAGGTCGTCGTCGATCCAGACCATGGGCCGGTCGCCCACCGTGGCCACCACACCGGGAAACTTGTAGCTGCCGATTCCCACACCGACGCGCTGCGTCGTCGCGTACGACTGGTGGAGGCTGAAGTCGATCCACGGCCAGTGCGCCCCGAACCCGACGACCGGTGCCAGCGCGGTCGGTGCCCGCTGCTGCCACATCGTCGCCCAGACCATGTCGAAGCTCGACTCGAGCACCGCCACCCACTGCGCGTGCTCCGGGCGCAGCAGCAGCTCGTAGCCGTCCGCACGCGCCGCACGGAAACCGTCCGGCACCACCAGGTTGCCCCGGCCCAGAGGCAGCCCCTCGTCGATGCGCTGCCACGCGCCGAAGGCGTTCAGCACACCGTCGACGTCGAGCAGAAGCAGGGGGCGCACGGCAGACACGCCTCAACCGTGCCACGTCCGGCGGGTGCGCACGAGCGCGCTGTGACAGTCTGCGACCCGTGCGGCTGCTGGCGGTGACCGACCTGCACTACCGGTTGCCGTTCTTCGACTGGCTCGTCCAGTCCGCCGCGCAGGCCGATGCCGTGTCTGTGTCCGGTGACCTGCTCGACATCGTCACGCCCGTGCCGCACGAGGTGCAGGCGCTCGTCGCCGGCACCTACCTGACCCAGCTGGGCACGGCGTGCCCGACCTTCGTGTGCTCGGGCAACCACGACCTCGACGGACCGGGGCCCGGCGGGGAGCAGACGGCCGGGTGGCTACGGCAGCTGGGTGCGCCCGACGTACACACGGACGGCTCGAGCGTCGACCTCGGCGACGTTCGCATCACGGTGGTCGGCTGGTGGGACGGGCCCCTGTCGCAGGCACAGGCCGCGGAGCAGATCGCCGCCGCGGCGCTCGATCGACCTCGACGGTGGGTGTGGGTCTACCACGCCCCACCCGCCGACACGCGCCTGTGCTTCGACGGTCGCCGCTCGTTCCCGGACGAGGCGCTCGCCGGCTGGATCCGCGAGCACGAGCCCGACCTGGTGCTGTGCGGGCACATCCACCAGGCTCCCTGGGTCGAGGGCGGCGGCTGGTACGACCGCCTCGGGTCGACGTTCGTGGTCAACCCGGGCAAGCAGATCGGACGTGTACCCCCGCACGTGTGGCTCGACACCGAGACGGGCATGGCGACGTGGACCGGGCTCGGCGAGAGCGACTCCGCAACGGTGTGGTGAGCAGCCTCAGACCTCGGGGTCGCGCACCGACCCCGGGGTCGCCGGCGGCGCCTGGTGATGGCTGAGCGCGTCCAGGACGGTGTCGAGCATGCCCAGGTGGTCGCTGCGGTCGGCGTACTGCGTGCGCACGTCGACGAGGTACTGGGTCAGGGCGTCGACTCGGCCGGCGGTCACGCGCAGCAGGTCCATCGCCGCGTCGGGGTGCTCACGAAGAAAGGCGTGCGCGTCGGTGGCCACCGCGAGCTGCGCGTCTGTCAGGCACCGCACCGTGGCCGTCGCCGGACGCTGCAGCGCCACCGACATCTCGCCGAAGACCGAGCCGGGCCGATCGGTACGTGCCACGGTGACCCCGTCGCGCTCGACGGCGACGGCACCGGCGAGAAGCACGTAGAGGGGGCCCGCAGGATCGCCCTGGCCGATCACCTGCTGCCCCGCCGAGAACTGCCGGCGAGGCAGGTCGGCGGCGGCGTCGAGCAACGACATGCGGCCAGGGTAGGGCGTCGCGTGGTGGGTAGGGTCGCAGCCATGCAGCTCGACCCGCGTGCCGCGCTCACGGCGCCGGCACGACTCGTCGACCGGGTGCGCAGCACCATGCACCCCGAGGGCTTCCACGGGCAGCACGAGCGGTCGGGATTCTTCGAGGGGTGGTACGTCAAGCTCGTCAGCGCCGACCGCCGGCAGCGATGGGCGCTCATCCCCGGAGTCTTTCTCGGTCTCGAGTCGGGCGACGAGGCGTTCGTCCAGGTGCTCAACGGCTCGACCGGCGAGTCGACGTACGTCCGGTTCGAGCTCGAGCAGTTCAGCGCCAGGTCCGACGCGTTCGACGTCCGCGTGGGCGACAACCGCTTCGGCACCCACGGCGTCGAGCTCGACCTGCCGCAGGCCGACCTGTCGGGCCGGGTCGGATTCGACCAGCCGCTGCACCCCTGGCCGGTGACGGCGCGGTCCCCCGGCATCATGGGCTGGTACGCCTGGATGCCCTTCATGGAGTGCTACCACGGCGTCGTGTCGTTCGACCACGGGCTGCACGGCACCCTCACCCACGCCGGTGACGTGGTCGACCTCGACGGTGGTCGCGGGTATCTGGAGAAGGACTGGGGGCGGGCCTTCCCGTCCGGCTACGTCTGGATGCAGACCAACCACTTCGAGCGGCCACGGGTGAGCCTGAGTGCATCGGTGGCCCTGATCCCCTGGCTACGGGGCGAGTTCCGCGGGTTCATCATCGGGCTCTGGGTGGACGGCCACCTGCACCGCTTCGCCACCCACACCGGCGCCCGGACGACGTCGCTGAGCATCGACGACGAGCACGTGCGCTGGTCGGTGCGCTCCGGACGCGGGGTCGAGCTGCACCTGCTCGCCGAGCGTCGCCGGGGCGGCCTGCTGCACGCCCCGATCCGCACGCAGATGCACCGTCGGGTCGAGGAGACCCTCGACGCGCGGGTACAGGTCCGACTCGTCGACAGCGACGGCACGGTGCTGATCGACGACACCGGCGAGTGCGCCGGGCTCGAGGTGCACGGCGACCTCGAGCGCCTGCTGGCCACGTCCTGAGGTGGCCTCAGGGCCGGTCGCCGTCGCGACGTGCGCGGCTCAGCGTCCGGCGTTGACCGCCAACCGAGCCAAGGTAACGACCTGCACGAGAACCGAGATGGCCGAGCCGCAGGCGGCGAGGACGAGCACGAACCTGACCAGCCAGGTCGGGTCGAACGTCCACGCGGTGAAGTCGAACGGAAACACGTCCAGCACCGCCAGCGCCGCAGCCAGAGCCACCGCGGAGGTGAGCAGCTCGCCGAGGGCGCGCACCCAGGGCGCGTCGACCCCCACCCAGATCAGGTTCACGACGAGCCCGGTGGCCAGCGACAGGTTGACGATACCGAGGACGAGTGCTGCGTCCCCCGTCAGGAACGACATCGACTGCCAGCCCGGCGTCACGTTCAGCAGGTAGAGAAGCGCCGCGTTCACGCCCACGGCGATGCCGAACCCGACCTGGCGGACGGTGCGGCTGGGCAGAGCCGCCACCGGCGGGATCGTGTCGCGTGGGGATACTGACCGCGGGTCGACGTGCAGGGTCATGGACAACTCCTCGCAAGCGAACCTACGACCTCACCGTAGGACGGGCGGGAGTGCTCGCCCAGGGTCCAAGTGCTCAGCCGCGCAGCAGCCGGGCGAGCTCCTCGGCCTCGGGTCGGGCGTCCTGCAGCGCACCGGCCATGGCATCGGCCATGGAGCGCACGGTGTTGCGACCGCGGCGGGTGAGCTCGACGAGCACCCCCCGCCGGTCACCGTCGATCGCTCCCGTCTTGCGGACGACCAACCCACGCTGCTCGAGGCGCTCGACCAGCTTGGTCACGCCGCCGCTCGACAGACCGGTCACCTGCTGGATACCGGTCGGGCGCATCGGGCCCTCGGTGTCGAGCGAGAAGAGCAGCGTGACAGGCATGTCGTCGATGACGTCACCGTCGCGGACGGAGTCTGCGGCCGCGGTGGTCAGGTAGAGGCTCAAGCGAGCCATGAGCATCGCGGCCGACTGGGCTTCTCTGCGTTCTCTCTCCCCCACGCTGTGACTGTATCGCTCACCGTCGTCGCGGAACAGGTTCTTCGTAGTCCGGTGCGCGGCCACTGATCTCGACGACCTGGTACCGGCTCACCGCGAGGCCGCGGGGCCACGCTGCGGCCGGCAGGCCGGCCTTGCGCCACAGGGCGTCCAGAAACTCGCGCGAGTCCGGCAGCTGCGACCAGACCGACGGCAGCAGCGTCGCGCGGTGCCGCCCGTCGTCGATCAGCACGCCGTCCACCCCGGGACGCACGGCATCGTCGAGCTCGCGCCGGCACGTGACGACCATCGTCTCCAGCGGCGACAGCACGGAGATGTGCAGGTGCAGGTGGGGCAAGTCGTCGGTGACCACGGGCGGCAGCCGGGGGTCGTCGAACGCCGCCGCCGCCGCGTTGTCGGCGATGTCGAGGCCCAGGGCCTGCCGTGGGCGCAGGCTGCCGATGCACCCCAGCAGCACCTGCTCGCGACGCACGGTGACGAAGCAGGCACCCGGAGCAGCGAGCGACCGGGTGAGCTCGGCCATCGCCGGGCGCCACCGCCCCCCGTTGGTCAGGGGCTCGTGCACCGCCCGCACCGCGATGCGCAGTGCCGCGTCGGCATCGGGTCGGACGTCCATCACTGCTCCACCGCGAACGCGCCGTACCCGACGACCCGCATCGCGTCGCCGGCGGTGTCCGCCGACGTCCGCCGGTCGAGCTCGCGCACCCGCGCCGAGTGCCGCCTCGCCAGGTGCAGCAGCACACGAAGCGCCTGTGCGCCGCAGGCGTCGACGTCGGCGATGGCATCGGCGTCGCAGGCGAGGACGGCCGCGCTGGTGCGCGCGTCGTGGCGGCGCGCCACCGAGTCGGGCTCGTAGTGCGAGAGATCGGTGCTGACCAGCACGAGGCAGTCCGGGCGCCACCAGGGGTCGAGCAGGTCGGCGACCGCGCCGGGCTCGGCATCACCGATCAGCACGGGCAGCACCGGCACGCCCGGCAGGGTGCGCTGCAGGAAGGGCAGCTGTACCTCCAGGCAGTGCTCGGGGGCGTGCGCCGCGTCGCCGACCTGTACCGCGACGCGCGGTGAGGTGGCAGCGGCCTCGACCAGCGCGCGCCGACCCATGTCGTCCACCTCGACCGTGCCGAGCGGGGACGCCCACGCGTCCGCAGCGGAGACCTGCACGCCCCGCACCGGCACGCGGTGCGGAGGGCCGAGCAGCAGCACGCGCCGCAGGCGGGAGGCGAGCGGGGGCAGCAGCCGGTACCCGACGCCAGCCGTGGCACCGGAGTAGACGTAGCCGGCGTGCGGTACCACCAGCCCGCGCAGGTGCACAGCGGGCTCGGGCTCGTGCGGTGCGGGCGCCTGCAGGTGGGTGCGCACGCTCACGTCCAAGGCGTTCGGGTCGGCCGGGTAGAACAGCCCAGCGACGACCGGAGGCCGTACGACGCTCATGAGCCGACGCCCTCGGCCAGCCGGACGGGCAGGCGCCGCGGCCCCCAGTGCCCGGCCGGACCGTCGAACACCCCCGGCACAGGTGTGCCGCAGCCGGAGCACCGTCCGTCGTCGGTGATGCGGTAGGCGCCCAGGGAGTACCAGTCGCGCTCCACCAGGGTCAGCCCACAGGCGGGGCACACCGTGGTTCCGCCCTCGGTGTCGTGGACGTTGCCCGTGTAGGCGAAGCGCACCCCGTTGCCCAGGGCGATGTGCCGCGCGCGCGTCAGCGTCTGCGGCGGGGTCGGTGGCCGGTCTCGCATCTTGAAGTCAGGGTGGAACGCCGAGAAGTGCATCGGGACGTCCGGGCCGAGCCGCTCGACCACCCACCGCGTCATCTGGTCGATCTCGGTGTCGGAGTCGTTGAGGCCCGGGATGAGCAACGTGGTCAGCTCGACCCACACCGGCGTCTCGGTGACGAGGTACTCGATCGTCTCCAGCACCGGCTGCAGCCTCGCCGAGCACACCCGGTGGTAGAAGTCGTCGGTGAACGCCTTGAGGTCGACGTTAGCGGCGTCCATGCTCGCGTACATCTCGGCGCGGGCGTCGCCACAGATGTACCCAGCGGTGACGGCGACGGCGCGCACACCCTGCTCATGGCACGCGACCGCCGTGTCACGCGCGTACTCGTAGAAGATCGTCGGGTCGTTGTAGGTGAACGCGACAGACCGGCAGCCGAGCTCGCGCGCGGTGGCCGCGATGCGCTCCGGGGACGCCTCGTCGGCCAGGGTGTCGACCTCACGGCTCTTGGAGATGTCCCAGTTCTGGCAGAAGCGGCACGTCAGGTTGCATCCCGCGGTACCGAACGACAGCACCGCGGAGCCAGGGAGGAAGTGGTGCAGCGGCTTCTTCTCGATCGGGTCGACGCAGAACCCGCTGCTGCGCCCGTACGTCGTGAGCACGATGCCGTCACCCTGACGCTGCCGCACGAAGCAGAGCCCACGCTGCGTGTCGTGCAACGCGCAGTGTCGGGGACAGACGTCGCACTGCAGACGGCCGTCCGGCAGTGCATGCCAGGCGGTCGTGGGAAAGGCAGACTCGACGACCACGTCAACCACCTCCGACCCCTCCAGTGAACCCCTGGCCGTAGCTGCGGACCAGGGACGCTTGTCACTGCTCGCCCCACCGCCGAGCGAGGCGACCTGCGGCCGGGGCATCGCTGCGCCATGCTGGACCCCCGCCCCCGCCGCGAAGGAGAGCCCCCGGTGCCTGCGCACGACGCCATGCTCGAGGCCCACGTCCGCTTCGAGCTCGAGCGCCTGACCGGTGACGGCCTGGACGAGACGGTGCGCACCGAGGTCGAAGCCCTGCTCGGGTGGCTCGACCAGGTGTCGCTGGACGACCTGGCCAGTGCCGAGATGGTGTCCGAGGCGGTGCTGGCCTGGGTGGACACCCTGTCGGAGTCGCAGCTGCAGCAGCACGTGACCGATACGTTGCTGTGGGCACGAGAGTCGCTGGCACAGGCGCCGGAGAGCGTCGCAGACGTTCTCACCCGCGAGGACGCGGCTCGGTGGGCCACGGCGCTCGCCGGCATGGACGACGCCCGCAACGAGCTTCTCGAGCAGATCACCACGAGCAAGGCCTACAGCCACCTCGTCGCCCACGTGGTCTACCGAGGCGTGAAGAGCTACCTGCTCACCGAGAACGTGCTGGCCAAGCGCATCCCCGGCGCCTCCTCCCTCGTGCGCCTGGGCCAACGGGGATTGGGGGCGGCCGCCCCCGGTCTGGAGCAGAACGTCGACCGCCAGCTGATCGCCTTCGTCGACGCCAACATCGCCGACACCGTCCGCGACAGCCGCCGATTCATCGATGGCATGATCGACGAGCAGACGGTGGCCTCGGCCTCCGGAGAGGCCTGGGACGCAGCGGCCGACCGCCCGGTCGCGACGGCCGCCACGCTGCTGACCGACGACGAGGTCGGCACTCTCGCCGAGCTGGTGGGGCAGCAGTGGTCGACCCTGCGCGAGACCGATCTGGTGCGGCGCACGATCTCGGACTGCGTCACGTCGTTCTTCGAGGCCCACGGCTCACGGCCAGTGGCCGACCTGCTCGACGAGGTCGGCGTCACCGCGCAGGTGGTCACCGAGTCGCTGCTGCCGCTGGCCCGGTCGAGCGTGCAGCACGCGGCCGACACGGGCTACCTCGAGCAGCGCGTGCGGGCGCGCCTGGCCGCCTTCTACGACGGCTACGGCACCTGAGCGGTCACTCGAAAGGAGTCGCGTCGCCGGCGCCGACCCGCACGACCTCGGGGCTCCCGTCCGACCAGTCGACCACGGTGGTCGGTTCGCCGCGCACGTCACCGGTGTCGACCACGGCGTCGACCAACCGGTCGAGCTCGTCCTTGACCACCCAGCCCTCGGTGGGGGGCTCGTGCTGGCCGGGCAGCAGCAGGGTGCTCGACACGATCGGCTCCCCGAGCTCGCGCAGCAGGGCCCGCACGAACCGGTGGTCGGGGATGCGCACGCCGACCGTGCGCTTCTTGGGGTGGGCCAGGCGCCGGGGCACCTCTTTGGTCGCCGGCAGGATGAACGTGTACGGCCCGGGGGTGACCGACTTGATCGCTCGGAACGCCGTGTTGTCGAGCAGCACGAACTGGCCGAGCTGCACGAAGTCGGAGCAGACGAGCGTGAAGTGGTGCCTGTCGTCGAGCCCGCGGATGCGCCGGATGCGCTCGGGGCCCGTGGTGCTGCCGAACCGGCAGCCCAGGGCGTACCCGGAGTCGGTGGGATAGGCCACCAGCGCGTCGTCGTCGGCGATCATCGCCGCGACCTGAGCCACGATGCGCGGCTGCGGGTCGTGCGGATGCACGTCGAAGTAGCGAGCCACCGCGCAAGGCTACGGCTGTTCCACATACAAAGTGGCCTCGAGGGCCCCGACCAGGCCGGCAGACGCCCAGGTCAGGCAGCGCCCCCTCGGCACTTTGTGTGTGGACGCGCACCCACCACCAGAGGCTCGGAGGCCTTGGTCCCGGTCAGCCTGGGACCAATGGCTCCTACCGCGGCTGCAGAACCTGCATAGCCTGCATGACATGCACGAGTCGGCGCCGGTACTGCAGTCGGCCGACTCCACGGCGGCCTCGACAGGCCCAGACCTGCTCACCGCGCGTCAGGTCCAGCAACGCCTGCACGTCGACGCCACCACGATCTATCGCATGGCCTCCGACGGGCGTCTGCCGGCGGTCAAGGTCGGGCGGCAGTGGCGGTTCCCGGCCGACGGTGTCGAGGCGCTGGTCGCCGGCACCGCAGCGCCAAGCCACGCCGAGCCGCGACTCGATCCCGCTCCTCTGCAGGCGGTGCTCGACGTCTCCGCCCCGATGCTGGGCGTGATGATGGTCGCCACCGACATGCAGGGGCGCCCGATCTCCGAGGTCGCCAACCCGTGCCCCTGGTTCGTCGAGCACGCCGAGGACGAGCAGACGGTCGCTGCCTGCACCCAGGAGTGGCGCGCGATGGCCGACGACCTCGACTTCACCCCACACTTCCAGCAGGCGGCCCTCGGCTTCGAGTGCGCCCGGGTCTTCATCCGCTCCGGGTCCGAGCTTGTCGGCCAGGTGCTCGCCGGCGGCGTCGCACCCGAGGGTGACGACACCGAGGGTCTGCACCACCTCGACGCGCAGCAGCGCCAAGCCGTGCTCGACGCCCTGCCGAGAGTCTCGGCGGCACTGTCTCGCGCCTCCCAGGCTGCGGCCGGCGCCCCCTCGACCCGGGAGCGCAGCCCCCTGCGCCCTCGACCCTGACCCATCCCCGACGAAGGAGATACGCATGAAGAGGCTGCTGGTGCTCGGTGCGGGCACCGCCGGAACCATGGCGGTCAACAAGCTGCGCCCGAAGCTCGCGCGCGACGAGTGGACGATCACCGTGGTCGACCCGAGCGACACCCACTACTACCAGCCGGGGTACCTGTTCATCCCCTTCGGGATCTACCAGCCGGACGAGGTCGTCAAGCCCACGAAGCGGTTCATCCCCTCCGGCGTCGACCTGGTGACGGCCAGCGTCGACCGGGTCGTGGCCGACGAGAACAAGGTGCTGCTCGAGGATGGCTCCGAGCTCGCCTACGACTACCTCATCATCGCCACCGGCACCACGCCCCGGCCGGACGAGACCCCGGGCATGGCCGACGACATGGGCGGGTCGGTGCACGAGTTCTACACCTACGCCGGGGCCTCGCGGCTCGCCGAGGTACTCAAGACGTGGGAGGGCGGCAAGCTCGTCGTGCACGTCACCGAGATGCCGATCAAGTGCCCGGTCGCTCCGCTGGAGTTCACCTTCCTGGCCGACGCCTTCTTCACCGAGCAGGGGCTGCGCGACCAGGTGCAGATCACCTACGTGACGCCTCTGGAGGGCGCGTTCACCAAGCCGGTCGCGTCGAAGTACCTCGGGTCGATGCTCGACGAGCGCAAGATCGCCCTCGAGCCCGACTTCATGGTCGAGTCGATCGACCCGGAGGCCAAGACCCTGGTGTCGTACGACGAGCGTGAGATCTCCTACGACCTGCTGGTGACCGTGCCGCTCAACATGGGTGCGGACTACATCGCTCGGTCCGACCTCGGCGACGACCTCAACTTCGTGCCGGTCGACAAGGAGACCCTGCTCTCGACGCAGTACGACAACATCTTCGCGATCGGGGACGCCTCCGACATCCCGGCCAGCAAGGCCGGCTCGGTGGCCCACTTCGCCATGGACCTGTTCCCGCAGAACTTCCTGCGCCACGTGCAGGGGCTGCAGATGACGGAGAAGTTCGACGGCCACGCCAACTGCTTCATCGAGACCGGCCACGGCAAGGGTCTGCTGATCGACTTCAACTACGAGACCGAGCCCCTGCCCGGCAAGTACCCCTTGCCCGGCATCGGGCCGTTCAGCCTGCTCGCCGAGACAGAGATGAACCACTGGGGCAAGGTGATGTTCCGCTGGATGTACTGGAACGTGCTGCTCCCCGGCAAGGAGCTGCCTCTGCCGGCGCTGATGTCGATGGCCGGCAAGGACACGCAGGACCTCGCGTCATGACGGCCGTCACCGAGAGCCCCACCGTCGAGCAGCGCCTGGACCACCTCAGCGCCCAGGTCGACGAGCTCGTCGCAGAGATGCGGCGCCAGCGCGAGTCCCGCGAGCAGTGGAGCGAGCTCACGCACGAGCTGGCCCCCGTCACGCGCGACGCCATGGACGTGGCCAGCCGAGAGCTGCAGGAGCTGAGCGCCGACGTCACGATCAGCGACGTCACGGAGTTCGCGCGCACGCTGGCCCGCTCGATGCCGAAGCTGCAGGCGATGCTGATCCAGCTCGACAGCATGGCCGAGCTCACCCACGAGGTGAACTCGATCGCCGGCGCGGGAGTCGCCAAGCTGTCCGAGACGCTGGCCGAGGCCGAGAGCAAGGGGTACTTCACCTTCGCTCGGCACGGTGCCGAGATGGTCGAGGAGGTCGTCACCTCGTTCAGCGAGGACGACGTCATCGCCCTGCGCGAGAACCTCGTGCTCATCCTCAACACCGTCAAGGAGCTGACCCAGCCCGAGGTCATGACGCTGCTGAACCGCACCGGTCTGTCACTGCAGTCGATGCAGGACGACGCCGGCACCGAGCCCCCGTCGGCGTTCGCGCTGGTGCGCCAGATGCGCGACCCGCGCGTACGCCGAGGGCTCAACCGCACCCTGTCCCTGCTGCGCACCGTCGGCGACGAGGCCCCGCCTGCCGAGCTGACCACCCGCGCTCACAACGCCTGACCATCACAGAAAGGTTCGACCCATGCCCGTCACTGCCATCGCAGGTCACGAGGTCCACGTCAACGACGAGGGCTTTCTGACCGAGTACGACGAGTGGAACGAGGACATCGCCTCGGTGCTCGCGTCCAACATCGGCATCGAGATGACCCCGCGTCACTGGGACGTCGTCCACTTCTTGCGCGAGGACTTCAAGGTCAAGGGTGAGACCCCCACGACCCGCCGCGTGCAGAACGTCGGAGGCATCCCCACCAAGGAGCAGTTCCAGCTGTTCCCGAAGAAGCCCGGCCGCAAGATGAGCTACGTCGCCGGCCTGCCCAAGCCGAAGGGATGCGTGTGAGCATGACCGACACCATGCAGCCGAGTGCAGCACCCATGATCGTCCCGGACTTCGGGGACGACGAGACCGACCGCAAGCTGGCGATCATCTGCTCCAAGGGCAACCTCGACATGGCCTACCCGGCCCTGGTGCTCGGCAACGCAGCCCTCGGTGAGGGGGTGGAGCTGCACCTGTTCTTCACGTTCTGGGGCTTCGACATGATCATCGACAGCCGCATGGACGAGCTGCAGTTCTCCCCCGCCGGCAACACTGCGATGCACATGCCGATCCGGGGCAAGGAGCTGCGGATCCCCCAGGCGCTGATGCCGCTGCCCGGCATGACGGGCATGGCCACCAAGATGCTCAAGGACTCCCTGGACGAGCTCGACATCCCGTCGGTGCGGGAGTTTCTCGACCAGATCGTCGCGGCCGGCGGCCACCTGTGGGGCTGCCAGATGAGCGCCGACATGAACAAGGTCGACATGGACGACCTCTACGAGGGGGTCGAGGACATCATCAACGCTGCCGACTTCATCACCCTGACGGAGGGGGCGCAGCTGCTGTTCATCTGAGGCGGCGCGGCTACCCTGCCGACACACACGGCGGGGTAGCCGTGAACGATCGCTGCGGAGGCGGGCATGCGAAGCCTGGCGGACGTCGCGAGCAGCACCCTGACCAGCCTCGCGTCCTACTGGCTGGCCTTCTGGGCGCTGACCGGCGCGCTCGACCTGGCGCTCGACACGTCCGTGGAGATGGCCAGCGTGCGCGAGCCGCTGATGCTTGCCTGGTTCGCCGCAGCGGCCGTGCTGCTCGCGGCGCGGTTCACCCCCCGGCGCGTGAGGGTGCCGGCGCTCGTCACGGTGACGCTCGCGCTCGCCCTCGGCACGGTCGTCACCCGGGAGCTGACCGGGCTGGTGGCGCCGTGGCTGCAGATCACCATCGTCGGGGGCATGGTGCTCACGGCGGTCGGGTTCACCACCAGCCACCGGACGCTGCCGTTGGCGGCGGTGCTCGTGATCGGGGTGGTGCTGGCTCCCCAGCGCATCGACGAGATGGTGCGCCCGGACTCACCCGTGCAGCTCGGCGTCCCCCTCATGGAGTCGCTGCTCGTGCTGGGGCTGGGCCTGCTGGCCGCTCTCATCCGGCTGGTGCTGCTGCGCTCGGCCGAGCAGGCCGATCGCACCCTCGACGCGGCCTGGTCGCAGCGCCAGGTTGCCCTGGCCGAGCGGTCGCGCGCCGACGCCCTCTCGGCACAGATGTCGCTGCTGCACGACACGGCGCTGAACACGCTGGACGCGGTGTCGCTCGGGCACGCGAGCGCCCTCGAGGACGTCCGTCGTCGGTGCCTGCACGACGCCCGGCGGCTGCGCTCGCTCGGCGGAGGCACCGACGAGCGTGCCAGCGGCTCGTGGACCGAGGCGCTGGACGACCTGGCCGCACGGTCGGCCGCCCGCGGCGTCGAGCTGAGCGTGGTCACCGAGGTGGACGGGCAGGCCGTCCAGGCACTGCCCCGCTCGGTGAATGAGGCCGTTCAGGGCGCCCTGGACGAGGCGGCGCTGAACGTGGCCAAGCACGCCCGGGTCAGCACCGCCGACGCCAGCGTCACGGTGGCCGACAGGCGCATCGACGCCTGCCTCGTCGACCGCGGAGTCGGCTTCGACCCGCACAGCACTCCCCGCGGGTACGGCATCGAGCGGTCCATCGTCGACCGGCTGGAGTCGGTCGGCGGCCGGGCGTCGGTCGTGAGCCGCCCCGGCGAAGGCACCACCGTGCGCCTGAGCTGGGCAGCCGAGGACGACCGAGCCGACCGCGTGCAGGACGCCGTGGCGGCCGTCGTCGTGCGCCTGGTGGGCGCCCTGATCGTGACGACGCTGCTGTTCACGACCGGGCTGGTCGTCGCTGAGTGGGGAGCGTTCGAGCGGCCCGCCGTGGCGCTGGCCGGTGCGCTGCTGCTGGGTGGGTGGGGACTGCTCCTGGTCGGGCTGCTGCACCGCCGCGGATGGGTCCCCACGTCTCTCGGCGTGCTCACCGTGGCCCTCGCCTGTGTGGCCCCCTTCTGGACTGTGGCCTCCGACCAGTACTGCTCGAGCTCGTTCTCGTTTCTCGGCTGGGTGGACGCGCGGGTGCCGCTGGTGATCACCGTGATGCTCACCTCGCGCATCTGGTGGAGGGCCACGGCCGCCGTCCCCGCCTTCGTCGTCGCGATGCTCGTCGCGGGCACGGTGTGGAACCAGGCGTTCACCGGGTGCGGCGCCGGGGTGATCACCTCAGCCAGCGCGACCCTCGCGATCCTGACGGCCAGCCTGTTCGCCGGACGAATCCTGACCCGCCAGTCGGCGCAGGTCGCCTCGGCTCAGCAGCAGCGAGACGTGGCAGAGGGCGAGCAGCTGCGAGCGGACGCGTCGCGCGACGAGCGCCGGCAGTGGTTCGCGCCCGCGGTCGACTGCTGCGTCCCGCTGCTCGAGGGCATCGGTCGAGGCGAGCTCGACCCGACCTCTGATGCGGTGCAGCAGCGGTGTCGCAAGCAGTCGGGCTACCTGCGTGGGCTCGTGAGCGCCGCGCAGGCTCCGCCCGGCATCCGTGAGGGCCTGCGCACCGTGCTCGAGAGTGCCCATCGCGCTGGGCTCGACATCGTCGTGCGGGGTGAGTTCGGCCAGCTCCCGCCGCCACCCGAGCCCTTCGATCGAGTGCTGCAGGAGCACCTTCCCCCCCTGGGGTCGGCGGACTCCCTCACGATCACCGGCATCGGTGGAGATGGCTCCGGATCCCTGCTGCTGCTGGCGCCGGGAGCGACAGCCGGGGCCGACTCGACGAGGCGACTGTCGACAGAGCTCGGTCGGTCGGCATCGGTGGTCATCGACGACATCGACGGCTTCTGGATGGACCTCAGCTGGACGGGGGACGCGGCTGCGGTGCCGGCGGCGTCGAGCTGACCGGCCAGTTCCAGCCACACTCCAGCGCGATGGGCCGAGTGGCGGTGACCAGGTCGGCGGTCTCCCAGGCCACCGAGCCCAGCACGGTACGGATGTCGGCGCCGGCGAGCGCCAGGCGAGACGGATCGCTGTCTGGCTCGTAGCGGTCGGCAAGCTGGGAGAGCCTGCGCGCGGAGTGGTTGATCTGCTGGGTGGCGAACACCGCACCGCTGGTGGTTCGGGCCATCAGCACGTCGAGCTCGGCGCAGAGCGCCGACCGGGTGGTGGGCGCCGGCTCGGTGACCTCGGCCAGCACGGCACGCGACCCGGTGACCAGGACGGCAAGCAGACCGAACCCGACCACCACCAGCACGGCGGTGTGACGCCGGATCGTCGCGGCATCGCTCGCGCTGCTGGGCACAGGGCGCAGAGTAGGGCGCGGGCGCCGACTAGGTTCACCGGCGTGTGGGCACGAGCCGTCGGCGTCGCGCTGTCTCTGTCGCTGTCGGCGTCCGGGTGCGCTGCGGGTGTGCCTGAGGGCAAGGCGTGGCAGGTCGACACCGCCGCCTGGGCCGGGTCACCCCAGTGCGACAGCGAGCCGTGCGCCCTCGATGCCTACCGCACCCGCGACTTCACCCGTGCGGCGGCCCTGCCGGCGACGCTGGTCGATGGCGCCGTGGTGCAGGTGCACTGCTTCGTGCCAACCCCTGCCCCGATGGTCGACCCGCTGGGACGAGAGGCGTACCGCTGGTACCTGCTCACGGCGGACGACCAGCTCGCGTGGGCGCCCGACCTTGCCCTGACCAGCGACGCCGACCTGCGCCGAGACCGTCAGGACCCCGGGGAGCACCTGGCCGCGGGGCTGGCCCTGTGCCACTCGGCAGTGCCCGGGCGCTGAGAGCTACTGCGGGTCGATGAGGCCGTCCTTGACGGCGGCCGCGTACAGGTCGGTCTTGGTGCGCACGTCGCGTCCGACGGTGGCGTACTTGCGACGCACCCGGGCCAGGTACTCACGGGCCGTGCTGCTGGAGACGTTCATCCGGCGGGCGACCGCATCGAGCTTGAGCCCCGAGGCGTAGAGGCGCAGCGCCGTGCTCTCCTGGACGCTGAGGTCGGGCCGGTCGGGGCCTGCCATCATGACCGCCGCCAGGTCGGGCGAGACGTAGGTCTCGCCGCTCAACGCCGCCTCGACGGCCTCGAGCAGCACGGCGCCTGCAGCCTTCTTCGGCACGTACCCGAGCGCTCCGGCTGCCAGCGCCGGCCGGATGCGGGACGCGTCACCGAGGGCACTCACGAGCAGGACGGCGCTGCCTCGGGCCACGAGCTCGGCTGTGATGTGCTCGGCCGAGCGAGCCTGCTCGCCGAGGTCGATGTCGAGCAGCACCAGGTGCGTGCCGTGCGGCACCAGCGACGGGTCGGCACCCGCATAGACCACCTGCGCATCGGCAAGGGTGTCGCGCGCCCACGCCCGCAGGGCCTCGGCGAACATCTCGTGGTCGTCGACGATCGCGACGGTGCGCGACGCCGGAGACCTGCCCACGCCGCCATTGTCCTCAGAACTGCCGACACGAGCGAGGTGGACCTGCATCCCGCCGGCGGTGTGCACTGGGTGCGTTGCCCGCGCGAGGCGTTCGGGGGGAGCCTCGGCGGGGGGAGTGCGAGCATCAGGAGCCCCGGGTCGTCTCGGCGACCCGGGGCTCCTGGTTGCGTCCTGCCGACCTTGTGCTCTGGCGCCGTCCCCACCGTCGGCGTACACCGAAAGTGGACCGGGTGGTGAGTGACATGGCGGGTCGAGAACTCTCCGAGCGAGTGGCGACGTGGCTGGACGCGGGGCTGATCGACGCAGACCAGGCCCACGCGATCACGACCTTCGAGCAGCAGCAGGCAGGGCGAGAGCTGCCTCGATGGGTGGAGCCGGTGGCCTACCTGGGAGCCACCCTGGTGGCGATGGCGCTGGTGCTGTTCGGCGTGCAGGTCTGGGACAGGCTGGCCACCTGGGGGCAGGTCGCCCTGGCCGCAACCATCACCCTCGTGCTGCTGGTGACCGGCCTGGCGCTGCACCGCGGCCACGCCGACGCCGCGCGTCGCGCCGGTTCGTTCGCCTGGCTGCTCACTGTCGCCGGGGTGGCCGCAACCTCTGGGCTGCTGCTCTTCCAGCTCCTCGACCTCGGTGACGACCCTGCGCTCGTGCTCATGGCGATCGCCACGGGGGCCGCCGCGCTCGTGCTGTACCTGGTGGCCCGCACGTCGCTGCAGCAGCTGGCCCTGGCCGCGTCCACCGGCTTCGTCGTGCTCAGCCTGGGGTCGCTGCTTCCGCTGGAGCCGGAGGCCTGGACCGTCACGCTGCTGCTCTTCGCCATCGGCGCGATCTGGTTGCTGCTCAGCTGGGGCGGTGTGCTGACCCCGCAGCGCACCGGCCTGGTGATCGGCGGTCTGTTCACCCTGCTCATCGGGTTCGGGATCAGCGACTCGGGGCAGGCTCTCTGGTCGGGTCTCGGGATCGTCGTGAGCCTCGGTCTGGTCTACCTGTCGACCACCTTCGACACGCGTGCCCTGCTCGCCCTCGGGGTCATCGGCCTCGTGGTGTGGATCCCGGCGACAGTGACCACCCTGTTCGAGGGCTCGGTCGTGGTGCCGGTGGCGATCCTGCTCACCGGTGTCGTGACGCTCTCGGTCGTGGTCGCTGCGGTGCGCTCCGACCACCACGACGAACCGGCCGCCGAGGCTCCGCAGAAGGAGACCGTCGATGCGTGACCGTCGCGTGATCGCCGTCGCCGCCGCCGGCGTCGTCGCGGTGGTGGCGATCGTGGTCGTCGTGCTGACGGCGCTGCAACCCGTGCCCGAGTTCGCTGCCCTGGCCGGCAGCGGCGAGACCGGCTTCGTGGCCTACGTCCGCGACGAGGGGGACGGTCCCGGGACGATCGCTGTGGTCGATCTCGGCACCGGCGCCAGCGTGGACGTCGAGGCCGGTCGCGACCACGACGTCGTCGGGTGGGACGAGCAGGGCAACCTGCTCGTCCGCGAGTTCGGACCGACCACGGATCGCATCGTCGTCGTCGAGCCCTCGACAGGTGAGCGGGTGCGCACCGACACCGGTGCTGACGCCGAGGTGCTGGACCCGGTCGAGTACGCGTGGAGCCGGCACGAGGACGGCCGCCTCGTCATCGAGCGAGACTCCGACGGCCGCACCGCCTCGTTCACCGCACCCGACTCCTACGAGGTGCCCACGGCCAGCGCCATGGGCGACGACCGGGTGGTGTTCGTCGACGAGCTCGGACGAGTGGCCGTGGCTGGGTTGGGCGAGGACGTGACGCCGGTACTCGTCGCCGAGGGCGCTGCGCCCTGGTGGCAGGTCGTCGGCAGGCCCTGACCGCGGCTCGGTGCCGACGCACCACCGGAGCACACCTCAGTCTGCGGAGCCTTCGTCGTCGTCATCATCGTCGTCGTCATCGTCGACCGGCTGAGGCGCCGGCGCGGGGGCGGGAGCCGGAGCCACCGGTGCCGGTGCCGGTGCGGGCGGCGGGGGCGGGGGCGCAGGAGCCGGCACTGGCGTGACGACGGGCGCGGGCTCGGGCACGGGGGAGTCGACAGCGGTGCCAGTCGCCTCAGGCCCGGGCAGGCTCGTGGCTGTGGGGCCGGGGTCGTCCGACGGCACAGCCGTCAGGACGATCCCCGGCCCCAGAACCTGAGCCTCTCGACCGTCTCCGGTCATGATGGTCACGCCCGCTGCACCCACGCCCACGCCGAGCGCCAAGGCACCGCTGATGACCAGCCACGGTCGGGGGCTCACCATCGGCTCAGGCCGAGTCGGCGCTGTCGGGGCTGTCCGCCGACGCCGGGCTGTCGGCCGAGACCGAGGTGACGGTGACCGGGGAGTCCGCCGAGGCCGGGGCCGGCGGCTGAGTCACCGGCTCCGGAGCGGGCTGGGCCTGCTGGGCAGGCGCAGCCGGCTGGGCGGGCGCAGGAGCCGGGGAGTCGGCCGAGGCCGGGCTGTCGGCCGAGGCGGGGCTGTCGGGCACGGGGGAGTCCGCCGACGCGGGGCTGTCGACCTGCACCGCCGAGCTCGCCGACAGATCCTCGTACTGGGGGTCGTCGGGGCTGTCGTAGGGCGAGTCGACCGAGTCCTGTGCAGACTCGAACGGCGAGTCGGCGCTCTCCGGGGAGTCGTCCGGCGCCGGGTTGACGTCCGCGTTCAGCGACACGCCGTCGCCGAGAGCTGGGCCTGGGCTGTCGTTCAGCGCGACGGCTGAGCCTCCGATGGCCGCACCGATGCCGAGTGCCATGGCTCCGCTGACGACCAGCCAGGGACGGGGTGCCTTCATGG
The DNA here is from genome assembly GCA_964400785.1 of uncultured Actinomycetes bacterium. Lineage (GTDB taxonomy): Bacteria > Actinomycetota > Actinomycetes > Jiangellales > Jiangellaceae > CAVQGZ01. Next base: position 28,363 of record CAYNWB010000019.1, read on the forward strand.
TGGTGCTCCTCTCGTGTCTCTGCGGTTCGCTGCGCCTGTGTGGCCGCGAACGACGACACTCGTTGCGTCGTCGGTACGACTCTGGTCGCAGCGCATGAGCCCACCATGAGCAGCGCATGAGAGAACCCTCATGCCGACGCCGTGAGCCGGTAGCCCATGCCCCGCACCGTCTCGATGCGTCCCGATCCCAGCTTCTTGCGCAGGTAGCGGACGTAGACGTCCACCACGTTCGACCCCGGCTCGAAGTCGTAGCCCCACACGTGGCTGAGCAGCTGCTCGCGCGACAGCACCTGTCCGGCGTTGCGCAGGAACATCTCGGTCAGCGTGAACTCCCGGGCCGACAGGTCGACCGTGCGATCGCCCACGCGAGCTCGCCGGGTGCGCAGGTCGAGCGACAAGTCACCGTGGGTGAGAACCGTGACCTCGCTGCTTCGCTCGTCCCGCAGCCGCAGGCGCACACGTGCCAACAGCTCGTCGAACCTGAACGGCTTGGCCATGTAGTCGTCGGCCCCTCCCTCGAGCCCTGCGACGGTGTCGGCCGGCGAGTCGCGGGCCGTGAGGATCACGACAGGCACACGGCTGCCGGCCTCGCGCATCCTCCGCAGCACTGTGAAGCCGTCCGTGCCCGGAAGGCCGAGGTCGAGGACGACGAGGTCGAACTCCCCCGTCAGGGCGTAGTCGAGGCCAGTGCTGCCGTCGGCAACCACCGTGGGAGTGAACCCGTTCGACCGGAGCCCCTTGGCGATGAAGGACGAGATCCGCTGCTCGTCCTCGACGATCAGGATGCGGCTCATGACCGGCCTACGCGCTCGGCGGAGGCGGGTGGCCCCGAGAGCAGGCTGTCGAGCGAGTCGAACGGTTCGTCGTGACCGACGTCCGGGGGCGTCGTGCCGCTCGGTAGGTCGAGCACGAACGTCGACCCAGAGCCGACTGACGTATGCACGTCGACGCGCCCTGCATGGGCCTCGGCGATGGCGGAGACGATCGACAGCCCCAGCCCCGACCCGTCGATACCACGGCCGGACGACGCCCGGCCGAACCGGGCGAACACGTGGTCGATCTCCGCTTCGTCGATACCGGCGCCCTCGTCACTGACCCACAGGCGCACGCGGTCGCCCGCCATCTCGCTGCCTACCGAGATCGCCGAGCCCTCCGGGCTGAACTTGACGGCGTTGTGGGCCAGCTCCACCAGCGCCTGTGTCAGCCGCTGGGAGTCCCCGACGAACCGGCCCTCGCCCCTGCTCGCACAGTGCCACTGGCGGTCCCCCAGGGTGCGCACCTTGCCCAGCAGGTCGTCGGTGAACGTCGCCAGATCGATGTCACCGAGCACCAAGAAGTCGGGTCGGCGTGCCTTGGACAGCAGGATGAGGTCCTCGACCATGCGGCTCATCCGGTCGATCTCGTCGAGCAGCAGCACCCGCGTCTGGTCGACTTCTGCGGGGTCGGTGGAGTCCAGCAGCTCGACGTGACCACGCACGATCGTCAACGGAGTGCGCAGCTCGTGACCGGCGTCGTCGAGAAACTGCCTCTGGGTGCTCAGCGCCGACTCCAGTCGGTCGAGCATCGAGTTGTACGTGCGGGTCAGGTCCGAGACGTCGTCATTGCCCTGGATGGGGATGCGCTCGCTCAGGTCGGTCTCGCTGATGCGCTGCGTCGCCTCGCGCAACGACCGCAGCGGACGCAGCAGGCGCCCCGCCACGAGCCACCCCACGACGGCGACGAGCAGCAGCGACAGCAGGGACGCGAGCAGGTACGTGCGAGCCAGGCGAAAGAGGTCGTCGCGCTCCTGGTTGAGCGAGTAGGCCATCACGTAGCTGCCCGTGGTGTCGTCGCCGGCGACAGACAACGGCACGATGGCCAGCCGTGCCGGCCCGGTCGACGTCGCCACGTCGCGGATCACCACGGACGAGGCCGCCGTCACCTCGGCCGCAGCCGCGAGCACCTCGGGCTCGTCCTCGAGCCTGATCGGACGATCGCCGCCGTCGAACTCCAGCGGCTCCCCGTCCACGATCGTCAGGTAGGTCTCGTTGCGGTCGGGCACGTTGCGCTGCAGGGCCACCCGCAGCAGACGCTCGACGCTGGTGAAGCCCAGACCCGTCTGCGGGTCGATCCCCTCGACCGCCAGGGTTCGAAACTCCTCGACCTCCTGCTCCAACGCCTCACTGACGCGGACGCTGACCAGACGATCCTGGATCAGGTACGCGGTGCCACCCGTCACAGCCATCCCCAGCAGCGACACCGCGATCACCGACGTCAGCACACGGGTGCGCACCGACCACTGGCGCCAGGGACGGCGAGACGCCGGGATGCCTGCCTCCTCGGTCTGCGCCTGCTGCGACACCTCAGCCCCGCCCCGCCGACTCGACCCACTGCTGCACGGCGTCCACCCGCACCGTGGTGGCGTGGGGCCAGCCCTGCTCCTGCACCCGGTGCGGCCCGGTAGCCAGCGACAGCAGAACCCCGGCCGTGCGCAGTCGCAGCTCCGACGGGTCGACGACCTGCTCGAAGCTCTGCTGCCAGCGCTCGAGGGCATCGAGCAGACGCGCCGGCTCGCTGCCCTGGGCCAGGGCCAGCACGTGCGTGTGGGCCAGCAGGCAGCCGAGGTCGTCGGCGCGTCGACCAGGCCCGACGGTGTCGACGTCGAGCAGACCGGCGACCCGGTCGCCGTCGAGCAGCAGCTGGCCTTCGTAGAAGTCGCCGTGCGTCGGCACGTCGGGCTGCGCCCCGCGCAGGCCGCTGCGGATCGCCCGCGCGAGGTGGGTGACCCGGTCTCGCTCAGCGGGCACGGCCGCACCGATCACCTGTGCGTAGTGATCGGCGTGCTCGGCCCACGGCCGGCGCCGGGGCAGCTGCATGGCGAGCGGCGGCAGCCGGTCGAGCAGCTGCGTCAGCACCTGCCCGGACGGCAGCGGCCCGCCGTGCAGCAGCCGGCTGCGGGCCGACGTGCCCGACAGCGCCTGCAGCACCAGCATGCCCTCGTCGGTCCAGCCCAGTGATCGCGGCACGGGCACCCCGGCGTCGTGCAGCAGGCGGTGGCGCCTGTGCAGGTCGGCCACGGCGTCCGGTCGCACCACCTTCAAGAAGAGTCGCAGCTGCCCTGCCCGTACCTCGACGACGGCTCGCCGCCGCGGCCGGTAGGCGCGCACGCGCACGTCCAGAGCATCTGCGTCGACTCCGGTGACACCCAACGACCCCAGCAGGTCACCGATGGCACGTCGGTCACAGGCGCCCGACAGGGCGGGTAGCCCCGGGTCCGAGGGAAACCTCCACACCGACACCCGTCGCTCGCCGTCACCGAGAACGAGAACCCCGGGCGGCACCGCCGCGTCGTCGTCGAGCCCCGCGCTGGCGGCCAGGGTCTCGCGCTGCACCACGTCACCCCAGCGCACGACGGTGCGGTAGGCGACGGTGGTGGACGACCCGGGTCGATGGTCGACCTGGTTGGCCTTCCACTCCACGAGGTGCCCGCCGACGCTGCCGACCGCTGCCGCCAGAACGCCGTGGGCCTCGTCCCCGGTCAGCAGCGCGAGAGTCGAGTCCACAGCCGAAGTCTGGGCGACTGCGGTGATACCCGCATGAGAAGACGATGAGACGGCTCTCATCTAGTGGCTGCCCGGCACCTGCCGATCACGCTGGCGCTGCCCGTGCTCGCCGTAGGGGTAGTCGGCCGCACCGGGGTCGCTGGCCTCGTCCAGGCGTCGGGCCTGCTCAGCGGTCAGGTGCAGACCGGCCGCAGCCAGGTTGATGCGCAGCTGGTCGGTCGTGCGGGCACCGAGAATCACCGAGGTCACCGCTGGCCGGTCATGCAGCCACGCCAGGGCCACCGCCGCCATCGAGGCACCGGTCTGCTGGGCCACGTCCGACAGCACGTCGAGCACGTCCCAGGTGCGCTGCCGACTCGAGCGCAGGTCGTAGGCCTCGACGCCGCGATTCGGGTCCTCACCCAGCCGCGTGGCACCTTGCGGGCGCTCGTCGCGACGGTACTTGCCTGTCAGCCAGCCGCCGCCCAGGGGCGACCAGGGCAGCAGCCCCAGCCCTCGACTCTGGCAGGCCGGAACCATCTCCCACTCGATCTCGCGCACGAGCAGGTTGTACTGCGGCTGCAGGGTCACCGGCCGCGGCACCCCCAGACGGTCGGCTGCCTCGCAGGCGGCCATGATCTGCCATCCGGTGAAGTTCGACAGACCCCAGTAGCCGATCAGCCCTGCCCCGAGGGCATCACCCACGAACCCGACCGTCTCGTCGATCGGGGTCACCGGATCCCAGGCGTGCACCTGGTACAGGTCGAGGTGGTCGAGGCCGAGACGCCCCAGCGAGGCGTCGAGCGCGCGGCGCAGGTGCCGTCGCGACAGCCCGACGTCGTTGCCGTCCGGGCCCATGGGGAATCGGCCCTTCGTCGTCAGCACCACGCGGTCGCGGACGTCGGCGGGCCGTGATGCCAGCCATCGGCCGATGACCTGCTCGCTCACCCCCCGCGAGTACACGTCGGCAGTGTCGATCAGCGTCCCGCCCGACTCGACGAAGACGTCGATCTGCTCGTGCGCCGACGCCTCGTCGGTCTCGGCGCCGAACGTCATCGTGCCCAGCGCGTAGGTCGAGACGATGCACCCGGACGTGCCCAGCTGGCGGTACTCCATGCCTTCGCATCCTGGCACGCCCCTGCTGGGGCCAGGATGGGCCCCATGCGAACCGTTGTGATCATGGGAGCCGGCGGACGCGACTTCCACGTGTTCTCCACGGTCTTCCGCGACGACCCCACCACCAGGGTGGTCGCCTTCACCGCCGCCCAGATACCCGGCATCGACGACCGTGTCTACCCCGCGTCGCTCGCTGGTCCGGCATACCCCGACGGCATCCCGATCGTGCCGGAGCACCGCCTGAGCGACCTCGTACGTGACGAGCGCGTGGACGAGGTCGTGCTGGCCTACTCAGACCTGCCGCATGTCGACGTGATGCACAAGGCGTCACGCGCTCTCGCCGCCGGCGCCGACTTTCGCCTGGCCGGGCCCCGGTCGACCATGCTGCGCAGCAGTCGTCCCGTCGTCGCCGTGTGCGCCGTGCGCACCGGCTGCGGCAAGAGCCCGACCACCCGGGCCGTCGGGCGGGTGCTGATGGAGGCGGGACTGCGGGTGGCACTCATCAGGCACCCGATGCCGTACGGCGACCTCGAGGCGATGGCCGTGCAGCGCTTCGCGAGCCTGGCCGACATCGACGCCAGCAGCCCGACGGTGGAGGAGCGTGAGGAGTACGAGACCCCCGTCGACATGGGCATGCTCATGTTCGCCGGCGTCGACTACCGGGCGGTGCTGGCTGCGGCCGAGCGTGAGGCCGACGTGATCATCTGGGACGGCGGCAACAACGACTTCCCGTTCGTCCAGCCCGACCTGATGATCACCGTGGTCGATCCGCTGCGGCCGGGGCACGAGTCGCTCTACCACCCCGGCGAGACGAACCTGCGCATGGCCGACGTGGTGGTGGTGAACAAGGTCGACACCGCCGAGCCGGACGACGTCGACGCGGTGGTGGCCGCAGTGGCCGAGCTGGCCCCCCGTGCCGTGGTCATCCGGGCGGAGTCACCGGTGACGCTCGAGGGAGAGGGTTCGCTGGCGGGCATGCGCGTGCTGGTGGTCGAGGACGGCCCGACGTTGACGCACGGCGGCATGCCGTTCGGCGCCGGCACCGTGGCTGCGCGCGCCGCCGGAGCCACGCAGATCGTCGACCCGCGGCCGTTCGCGGTGGGATCGATCGCGAAGACGTACACGGAGTACCCGTCCACCGGGCCAGTGCTCCCGGCGATGGGATACAGCCAGGCACAGCTGGACGACCTCGCGGCGACGGCTCGCGCGGCTCCGGTCGACGTCGTCGTGTCGGGCACGCCGATGGACCTGGCCCGCCTGGTCGACCTCGGACATCCCGTCCGCCGCGCCACCTACGCCCTGCGTGAGATGGGTCCGACGACGCTGGCGACGGCGCTGGCGCCTCTGATCACTCGCCTGCGGCCGGCACCCTGAGCCTCAGCCGGCCGCACCCGCGATCTCGTCGCGCCGGGCTCGCACGAGGTCGCGTACCGCCTGCTCTGGCAGTGGGCGGTCGGCGGTGAACCGCACCGTGCCTGGGGACACGTCGAAGCCCTCGAGCTGGTCACGCACTGCGTCGACCGCCAGCGGGCTGAAGGGGTAGACCGCCAGGTGCTTGGCCGCGGTGTTGAACCCCAGCAGGGGCTTGCCGCGGTAGCGCAACGCGGCCATCCCGTAGCTGGTGCCCTGCTCGGCGTCAGGGACGACGTCCATGGCCAGGTCGCGGACACGCTCGAAGGCGGCCCGGGACCGCTCGTCCAGTCGCGCCAGCAGGTCGTCAACAGTGGGCACGTCGGCAGGCTACTGCGACGGCGCCGCCGTGAGGGTCTGTTGCCAGCGCGAGTAGACCCGCACGACATCCTCGAGCGAGGGCTGCTGCGTCAGCGGCGGCTCGGTGAGCACGATGCCGTCGGCGACCACGACGACGTAGCCCCCACCCTCGTCCTCGGGGTACTCGACGACGTCCACCCGGTGGGGTCCGAACTCGTAGGACTCCAGCACACGTTCCATGCGAGGGCCTCCCTGCATCTCGACACCATGCTGCTCCCCCGCCGACGGCGGCGCCAGAGTCGACGGTCAGCAGCGCCGAGCCGACCTAGGGACGCGGCGTGGTCACGGTTCGGTAACGCCTCTTGACGGGGGCTGTGCGGCGCGAGCAGTGTTGCGTCAAACCCATGGAACCGGTCTCAGACGCGTGACCTGCGCATTGGGATCGGTCCCAGCGCTGTCGACCACTCGGCGGCGGACCATCGGGGTGGGGGGCCCACCCCACGAGCACAAAGGAGTCACACGTGCGGACCATGACCAGGAGAGGGCTCGCCGCAACTGCCGGCGTGGCCAGTCTCGCGCTGCTCATCACGAGCTGTGGCAGCGGGGACAGCGCCGATAGCGACTCGGGCGGTACCGGCGACGCCGGCACCGGCGGTGAGGCGATCACGCTGACCGTCGCGACGTTCAACGAGTTCGGCTACGAGGAGCTCATCGAGGAGTACATGGAGCTCAACCCGAACATCGAGGTCGTGCAGCGCAAGGCTGCGACGTCGAACGAGGCCCGCGACAACCTCAACACCCGTCTCGCCGCGGGGTCGGGCCTGGCCGACGTCGAGGCCATCGAGGTCGACTGGCTGCCCGAGCTGATGCAGTACTCCGACCGGTTCGTCGACCTGACCGACCCCGAGCTCGAGGGCCGTTGGCTCGACTGGAAGGTCGGCCAGGCGACCACCCCCGACGGCATGCTGATGGGCTACGGCACCGACATCGGTCCGGAGGCTGTCTGCTACCGCTCCGACATGTTCGAGGCCGCCGGGCTGCCCACCGACCGCGACGAGGTTGCGGAGTTGCTCGGCGAGAGCTGGGACGACTACTTCGCAGCCGGCACCGAATTCGCGGCAGGCTCCGAGGTCCCGTGGTTCGACTCGGCCGGCGCCATCTACCAGGGCATGATCAACCAGGTCGAGAACGCCTACGAGGAGACCGACGGCACCCCGATCCCCTTGGCCGACAACGACGTCGCCAAGGGCGTCTACGACGACGTCATGGCGGCGTCGATCGACCAGGGGCTGTCGGCCAACCTGGCCCAGTGGAGCGAGGACTGGACGAACGCCTTCCAGACCGACGGCTTCGCCACGATGCTCTGCCCGGCGTGGATGCTCGGCGTCATCGAGGGCAACGCAGCCGGCATCGAGGGCTGGGACATCGCCGACACCTTCCCCGGTGGCGGTGGCAACTGGGGTGGCTCGTTCCTGACCGTGCCGACCCAGACGCAGTACCCGGACGAGGCCAAGGCGCTCGCTGCCTGGCTCACCGCCCCCGAGCAGCAGATCAAGGCCTTCGTAGCCAAGGGCACGTTCCCCAGCCAGGTCGAGGCCCTCGACAGCCCCGAGCTGCTGGAGCTCACTCGCGAGTTCTTCAACGACGCCCCCGCCGGCCAGATCATGGCCAACCGGGCGGCTGCCGTCGAGGTCGTGCCGTTCAAGGGTCCGAACTACTTCGCGATCCAGCAGCTGGTGTCTGACGCCATCAACCGCGCAGACGTCGACCAGACCGACGACCCCGAGAGCTCGTGGGCCAAGGCCGTCGCAGCTTTCGACGAGCTCGGCCTGAGCTGATCCGGTTCCGGTGGGGTCGGGGGCTCCCGCCCGACCCCACCGGACACCTCAGCCCGCCCGGCGAGAAGGAGTGCCATGTCGAAGACCGCCCTGCCCCCACGCGTCGAGAGTGAGCTCCCTGGCGCACCAGCACCGGTGGGCACTCGCACCAGGCGTCAGCGGCTTGCCGCGCTCGACGTCAAGGTGTCGCCCTACCTGTTCATCTCGCCCTTCTTCATCCTGTTCCTGCTCGTCGGGCTCTTCCCCCTGGCCTACACCGCGTTCGTGTCGGTGCACGACTGGGGCCTGATCGCGGGCCGCGGGGAGTTCGTCGGGCTGCAGAACTACCTCGACGTCGTCGGCCAGACGAACTTCGCCAAGGCCACACGCAACACCTTCAGCATCTTCCTCATCTCGTCGATCCCTCAGGTGATCACGGCCATCGCGATCGCTGCGGTGCTCGACCAGAACATCCGCGCCAAGACCTTCTGGCGCATGGGTGTGCTGCTGCCCTACGTGGTGGCACCTGTCGCCGTGGCGCTGATCTTCTCGCGTCTGTTCGCCGACCAGTCGGGCTTGATCAACGAGCTCCTGGGCTTCATCGGGGTCGACCCCATCCGCTGGCACGCCGAGGTGCTGCCCAGCCACGTCGCCATCGCGACGATGGTCAACTTCCGCTGGACGGGCTACAACACCCTGATCTTCCTGGCCGCCATGCAGGCGATCCCCCGGGACGTCTACGAGGCGGCGATCATCGACGGCGCCAGCCGCCTGCGCACCTTCTTCTCGGTCACGGTTCCCATGCTCCGCCCGACGCTGATCTTCGTCATCATCACCGCCACCATCGGTGGCCTGCAGATCTTCGACGAGCCACGCATGTTCGACCAGCTCGGCCAGGGCGGGTCTGACCGCCAGTGGCTGACTCTCACGATGTACCTCTACGAGCTGGGCTGGGGTCCCCAGAAGAGCTTCGGCCAGGCCTCGGCGGTCGCGTGGATCCTCTTCCTGATCATCATCGTGATCGGCCTCATCAACTTCATGATCACCCGTCGCGTCGCCAGCACGGGCTCAGCCCACGGAGGCAAGAACTGATGAGCAAGCAAGCACCGATGTCGGTCCCGGTCATCGAGCAGACCGCCGGACGTGGTGCGGCGCGCGCCGCTGCGCGCCGACGCCAGCGCTCCGGCTACGGCGCCGAGCGCCGACCCGGCTGGCTGACCTACGTCATCCTCGGCGCGGTCATCCTGATCTCGGCGTACCCGATCTACTACGCCATCCAGCTGGCCTCGTCCGACGCCGCGACGATCGCTCAGAACCCGATCCCGGCGCTGCTGCCCGAGGGCAACTTCGCCGCGAACATGGCCCGAGTGTTCGAGGAGGTGCCGTTCTGGCGTGCCTTCTTCAACTCGTTGCTCGTGGCGACCATCACCGCCCTGTCGGTGGTCATCTTCGCCACCCTGGCCGGGTTCAGCTTCTCCAAGCTGCGCTTCCGCGGACGCGGCCCCCTGCTCGTGTTCGTCATCGCCACCATGGCGGTGCCGACCCAGCTCGGTGTCGTGCCGCTGTTCATCCTGATGGCCGAGTTCGGCTGGGTGGGACAGCTGCAGGCGGTCATCATCCCCGGCCTGGTCACCGCCTTCGGGGTGTTCTGGATGACCCAGTACCTCGAGACGGCGCTGCCGTACGAGCTCGTCGAGGCCGCGCGCGTCGACGGGTGCTCGCTGATCAGGACGTTCTGGCACGTGGCGATGCCGGCGGCGCGTCCGGCGGCCACCATGCTGGCGCTGTTCACGTTCGTCGCCTCGTGGGTCAACTTCTTCTGGCCGTTCATCGTGCTCGGCCCCGACAACCCCACTCTGCCGGTCGCTCTGCAGCTGCTGCAGGCCTCGTTCTTCAAGGACCTGTCGCTGATCATGGCCGGTGTCGTGGCGGCGACGATCCCGCTGATCGTGCTGTTCTTCGTCGCCGGACGGCAGCTCGTCTCGGGCATCATGCAGGGGGCCGTCAAGGGGTGACGATCGGTCGGGCTTGTCGAGTCGCAGGCGCTAGCGTCGTGACATGACCAGTGCTCGTCAGCCTGGGTCGGGGATCGACCGTCCCGACCCAGGCCTCTCCCGGCGCGGTACCGTCACGATCCGTCAGGTTGCTGCGGCGGCCGGGGTCTCCCGGGCCACTGCCTCGCGCGTGATCAGCGGAAGCCCCCTCGTCAGCGACTCCGCGAGGCAGGCCGTCGAGGCCGCAGTGGAGCAGCTTGGGTTCACCCCCAGCCCGGCGGCCCGCAGCCTGGCGCTCGGCCGGTCGAACGCCATCGCGCTCGTGCTGCCCGAGCCCAACACGCGGGTGATGACCGACCCGTTCTTCGCCGCGACCATCCTCGGCCTCTCGGCCCATCTCGAGCGGGGTGACGCGCAGATGGTCTTGCTCATCGCCCGATCCGGGCACAGCTCGGACCGCATCGTGCGCTACCTGCGGGGACGACACGTGGACGGTGCCGTCATCGCCTCCCACCACCGTGACGACACGCTCAACCAGCGGGTCGTGGAGTCGGGCCTGCCCACCGTGTTCATCGGTCGACCGCTGAACGTCGCCCCCGCGCCCTACGTCGACATGAACAACGTCGGGGGTGCACAGCAGGCCACCGAGCACCTGGTGCACACGGGTCGCACGCGGATCGCGACGATCGCCGGTCCCACCGACATGACGGCCGGCATCGACCGGCTCGCGGGCTGGCGCTCGGTGATGCACGACGCCGGGCTCCCTGACGACGCCGTCGCCCTCGGCGACTTCACCGAGCAGGGCGGCAAGGTTGCTGCGCGGCAGCTGCTGGCAGCCCACCCCGACCTCGACGCGATCTTCGCCGCCTCCGACCTGATGGCCGCCGGTGCCCTCACCGAGCTGGCCGACCAGGGCCGGCACGTGCCCGAGGACGTCGCGGTGATCGGCTTCGACAACTTCGACCTCTCCGAGAGGACGGACCCCCCGCTGAGCACCATCGCCCACCCGGTGGCCGCGATGGCCGCTCGGGCCGGCGAGATGCTCGAGCACCTGCTCGACGGCAGCGACCCTGACCCGCAGCCTGTCCTGTTCTCGCCGGAGATCGTCCTGCGCAAGTCCGCCTAGACAAGGAGACACCGTGACCGACCCCGCCGTCACCGGCAGCCTGGTCGACCTCGAGGGGCGTCGCTTCTACCGGATCACCTCGTACGACGCCATGTCGCCCTTCTTCATGACGGTGGTCGGGCCCAGCGACGTGTGGCTGTTCATCTCGAGCACGGGCGGGCTGACTGCGGGGCGTGTCGACGCCGAGCGAGCGCTGTTCCCCTACTACACCGATGACAAGGTGGCCGAGAGCGCGGGACGCACGGGAGGGCTCAGCGTTCTTCGCGTCCGGCAGCCCGGCGCGAGCGAGCACGTGTGGCAGCCGTTCGCGCCGGTGCGTCCCGACGACCCGCCCGTCGTGCGGTCGCTGTACAAGGACGTGCTGGGCACCACCCTGGTGTTCGAGGAGACCCGACCCGACCTGGGGCTGCGCCTGCGGGTGACGTGGCAGACCAGCGCGATCTTCGGCGTCGTGCGCAGCTGCGAGCTGGCGTCGGTGGGCGAGCAGCAGATCGAGGTCGACCTGCTCGACGGACTGGTGAACCTGCTGCCTGCGGGGGTCGGCGTCGCGGTGCAGAACGAGCTGAGCACCCTGCTCGACGCGTACAAGCGCACAGAGGTCGATGCCGCGACCGGTCTGGGCCTGCTGACGCTGAGCTCGACGCTGACCGACCTCGCCGAACCCAGCGAGAGCCTGCGCGCCAATGTCGCGTGGCAGGTCGGTCTCGACGACGCCGACCACCTGCTCTCGACCCACCAGGTCGAGGCGTTCGTCCACGGCCACGCGATCGCGGCTGAGACCGATGTGCGTGGCGAGCGTGGCGCGTACCTGTGCCGGGCGCAGCTGACTCTGGCGC
>CAYNWB010000019.1:40632-41486 GCA_964400785.1 uncultured Actinomycetes bacterium
AGCTCACCGGGGACGAGCTGGCCACGGTGCACCACACGGCCAACGTGCTGTTCAACGACATGCGCGGGGGTGTGCCGGCCTCGGGCTACACGGTGCAGGCCGACGACGTCGCGGCGTTCGTCGCGCAACGCAGCACCGCGACAGCGCAGCGATGTGCTGACGTGCTGGCGGGGCTGCCCCCGCGCCTGCGCGCGGACGAGCTCGTCGACGCGGCCCAGGCCAGCGGCGACGCCGACCTCTGGCGGCTGGCGACGGAGTACCTGCCACTGACCTTCAGCCGGCGCCATGGCGACCCGAGCAGGCCCTGGAACAAGTTCGCGATCGTGCTGCGCGACGAGCACGGACGCCCCCGCCTGGACTACCAGGGCAACTGGCGCGACATCTTCCAGAACTGGGAGGCGCTCGCCTGGAGCTACCCCGAGTACGTCGAGTCGATGGTGGCGGTCTTCGTCGATGCGACCACGGCCGACGGGTACAACCCGTACCGCATCTCTCGGGCCGGCATCGACTGGGAGGTGCCCGAGCCCGACAACCCGTGGTCGAACATCGGCTACTGGAGCGACCACCAGATCATCTACCTGCTCAAGCTGCTCGAGACCTCGCACCGGTTCCACCCAGGGCGGCTCGACGCGCTCGTGAACCGGCAGGTCTTCACGCACGCGGACGTCCCGTACCGGATAGCGACGTACACGCAGACCCTGCAGAACCCGTACGACACGATCACCTTCGATGCCGGCCACGACGCGGCGATCGGCGAGAGGGTGCGGCGCGAGGGTGCCGACGGCCGCCTCGTCCACGACGCCGATGGCGACCTGGTGCGGGTGACCCTGGCCGAGAAGCTGCTGCTGCTACCC
>CAYNWB010000019.1:41496-43233 GCA_964400785.1 uncultured Actinomycetes bacterium
AAGCTGTCGAACCTGGTGCCCGGCGGCGGCATCTGGATGAACACCCAGCGGCCGGAGTGGAACGACGCCAACAACGCCCTCGTCGGCCGTGGCCTGTCGGTCGTGACGCTGGCCTACCTGCGCCGCTACCTCGACTTCGTGCAGGCGCTTCTCACCGAGGACGTCACCGTCACCGACGAGCTCGCTGGGCTGGTCGCCTCGGTGCACCAGGCCCTGGTCAGCCACTCCGACGGGCTCGTCACCGGGTTCGACGACGAGCGGCGCCGCGCAGTCATGGACGACCTGGGCGCCGCCGGCACGGCCTACCGCGAGGCGGTCTACTCAGGGTTCTCGGGCGGCAGGTCGACGCTGCCGGCGGCCGACGTCGCCGAGCTGCTCGTGCTGGCGCAGCGCTACGTCGAGGCCAGCCTGGCGACCAACGAGCGCGAGGACGGGCTCGTGCACGCCTACAACGTGCTCGACCTGCACGAGGACGGCGCCGGGGTGCGGCGGCTGACCACCATGCTGGAGGGGCAGGTGGCCGCGCTCTCGTCCGGGCTGCTCAGTCCGCAGCACTCGCTGCGTCTGCTGGAGAGCCTGAGACAGAGCCCTCTCTACCGGGCTGACCAGCACAGCTATCTGCTCTACCCCGACAAGAACCTGCGGGGCTTTCTGCAGCGCAACACGTTCAGCGGCCGGCACGCCGACGACTGCCCACTGCTGCAGGCACTCGTCGAGGCCGACGACCGCAGCATCGTGGTGCGCGACGTGCTCGGCGACCTGCACTTCGCCGGCCACATCCGCAACGCGCGCGGCGTGTCCGACGCACTCGACCGACTCAGCGCAGACCCGGAGTGGCACGACATGGTCGAGCGCGACCGGGCCTGCCTGCTGCAGATCTTCGAGCAGGTGTTCGAGCACGCGGAGTTCACCGGGCGCTCGGGCACCTTCTTCGCCTACGAAGGTCTGGGCAGCATCTACTGGCACATGGTGTCGAAGCTGTTGCTGGCCGTGCAGGAGACGCTCGAGCGCGCCGTCGCCGATGGGGCCGACGACGAGACGATCACCGCGCTGGTGAGCGCGTACGACGACATCCGGCGCGGGCTCGGCTACTGCAAGTCGCCCGATGTCTACGGCGCCTTTCCCACCGACCCCTACTCGCACACTCCCGCCGGCAAGGGCGCCCGGCAGCCAGGCATGACCGGACAGGTCAAGGAGGAGGTGCTGACCCGGCTGGGTGAGCTCGGCCTGCGGGTGGAGGACGGGCGGATCGTCGTGCGCCCCACGCTGCTGCGCCCCACGGAGTGGGCGAGCGGGGGCACGTTCGACTACCTGGACGTGGCAGGGCAGCGGCAGTCGATCGAGCTCGGCCCCGACTCGTTCGCCGCCACCTTCTGCCAGGTGCCCGTGGTGTTCCAGCGCGGGGACGGCCTGCGGGTCGAGGCCACGCTCGCCGACGGGTCGGTCGTGGTCGGGCCGGACGGGGCACTCGACGCCGCCACGAGCGCACGCGTCTTCCGCCGGGACGGCGGCGTCCGGTTGCTGACGGTGCACCTTCCGGACGGTTCACCCGCAGGCTGAGGCGGCGGAGAGCGGTCCTGCCGAGAGCGGGTGGTGCAGGGTCACCCCTGCACCAACTCGAGCGGTGCACGGTCACCCCTGCACCAGAACCCGAAGATCATGGGAAACGAAACCACCGCCCGCGGTGCAAGGGTGACCCTGCTCCCCCACCTCGCGGTGCAAGGGTGACCCTGCACC
>CAYNWB010000020.1:0-41906 GCA_964400785.1 uncultured Actinomycetes bacterium
TTGCATGGAACCAGGCTGACTGACCGTCAGGTCAGTGTCAAACCGATCAGTCAGTTGTTGCTCGCGCAACCGATTCCGTCGCTGTCCGGGTCAGGCCACGGTCAGCACGAGCCCGCCTCGGGGCTTGGGAATCGGCACGGCCTGCAGGCTCATCGTCTGGCCGGGGCGGGTCGCCACCCGGTGCCGCGCGAACAGGGTGGCGAGGACGGCCTTGACCATTAGCTCGGCCAGGTGGTTGCCGATGCACAGGTGCGCCCCTCCGCCGAAGGGCACGTAGACGTGCGAGTGCGCCGCGTCCTCGGCCCTCTCGGGCGAGAAGCGCTCGGGGTCGAAGGCGTCCGGGTTGCTCCACCAGCGGGGATGGCGGTGCAGGCCCAGGCTCGCCGCCGTCACCATCGTCCCGGCCGGCACGGGCACACCGTCGATCTCGGTGTCGCGCAGCACGCCGCGTGGCGAGAAGGGCACCGGCGGGCTGAGCCGCAGCGCCTCCTTCATCACCAGCCCCGTCACCTGCAGGTGCTTGTGGTTCGCCAAGGTCACCGGCTCGCCGTCCATGGCCGTGACCTCGTCGACGACACGCTGCTGCCAGTCCGGATGCCGGGCCAGCTCCCAGAGCATCACCGCGAGCGTGGCCGTCGTCGTGTCGTGGGCGGCGAGCAGCAGGAAGATCATGTGGTCGACGACCTCGTCCACGGGCAGCAGGTCGCCGTCGTCCGTGGTGGCGTGGGAGAGCCGGGAGAGCAGGTCGAGCGACTCGGGGGCAGCCCGCCGCTCGGCGACCAGGTCGGTGAGCAGGTGCTGCAGCGTGCGACGCGCCCGCAGCCCGCGCGCGAAGGCAGTGCCGGGGACGTCGCGCCGCACGGGGGCGACCGACGCCCTCATCATCGCGATGAACGACTCGTTGACCGTTCGCGCCTGCGTGCCGAACGAGGCCCCCACGAACACCTGGGCGGCGATCTCGAGGGTCAGCTGCTTGACCACCGCGTAGACGTCGACGGGACCCCGGACGTCGGCGAGGTGGTCGGTCGCGATCTCGGTGACCCGGCTCATGTAGCCGTCGAGGGCCGCTCGGCGGAATGCCTGCGACATGACGCGGCGGTGGAAGTGGTGGTCGTCGAAGTCGCGCAGCATCAGGCCCCGGCGGAACAGGGGCCCGATGGTGAACGACCAGCCGACCTCGGAGGAGAACACCTTCTCGCGGTCGAGGTAGATCTCGCGGGTCGCCTGCGGCGACAGGAAGGTCACGGTGCGTTGGCCGAGGACGTCGACGGCGAAGACGTCGCCGTGACGGCGGCGGTTCTGCTCCAGCAGGCCGCGGGCGTCGCGCAGGAAGGCGATGGTGTGCCCGAGCACCGGGAGCCCAGGGGAGGAAGGGATCGTCACCACTAGGCTGACGCTAGTGCGAGAGGGGCGACCGTGACCGACTCTGACGCCGTGCCCATCGGCTACGTGTGCACCCAGCTGCGAGGGGTCGACCTGCTGCGGGTGCTCGACGACGAGGTGCTCGACCGGATCGCCGAACGAGTGACCGTGAGCGACCACGAACCTGGGTCGGTCGTCGTGGCCGAGGGCGATGACGCGGCAGGGCTGTTTCTCGTCTTCCGCGGCAGCGCGGTCGTCGAGCGAGCAGGGGTGCCTGTCGCCGTGATCGGACCGGGTGAGCACGTCGGCGAGATCGCCCTGCTGGACGGCGAGCCGCGGATGGCGACCGTGCGTGCCCAGCACGACCTGCGCACGGGCTTCCTGCCGTCCGCCGACTTTCTCGACGTGCTCGAGCAGAGCCCTGAGGTGGCGCTGCAGATGCTGGCCACGTTGGCGGGCCGCTTCCGCATGGTCGAGCAGCAGCTGGCCGAGGTCGAGCGGCAGCTGGTCGAGGTCGAGCAGCAGCTCGCCGCGAGCAGCCGCGACAGCGAGTAGCGCCCGGACCGCGTCGGCTCGCGTGGCTACCCGGCCAGCACGTCGAGCAACGGACTCGCCGCGACTGCCGCCAGCACGACGCCCCAGGCAGGCACCTTCCAGAAGTGCAGCGCCACGAAGAGCGCGGCGGCCAGCACCACCTCGACCGGACCGAGCAGGGTGGTCGTGATGATCGGGTCGTACAGGGCGGCTGCCAGCACGCCGACCACGGCGGCGTTGACGCCGACCAGGGCGGACTGCACGTGGTCGTTGCGGCGGATCTGCGACCAGAACGGCAGCACTCCAGCCAGCAGCAGGAAGCCGGGGGCGAAGATGGCGATCGTGGCGACGACTGCGCCGGCCGGTCCCCCGACGACCTGGCCGAGGTACGCCGCGAACGTGAACAGCGGACCCGGGACGGCCTGTGCCAGGCCGTAGCCGGCGAGAAAGGTCGAGGAGTCCATGAGCTCGGGCACCATCGGTTGCTGCAGCAGGGGCAGCACGACGTGCCCGCCGCCGAAGACCAGCGCACCGGCCCGGTAGTGCAGGCCAGCCAGCTCGGCCAGAGCTCCCGCGCCGCCGGTCAGGGGCACGAGCACGAGCAGCCCGGCGAAGGCCACCAGCGCCGCGACACCCCAGCGCCGCCCGAGCGACAACGGAAGCTCGGCCGGACCGCGCGCCGGTCCCCCGGAGAACACCCACGCCCCGACGGCCCCGGCGACCAGCAGGGCCCCGACCTGAGTCAGCGGTGAGGGCATCAGCAGCACGGCGGCGAAGGTCAGCGCGGCGACCGTCGCCGTTCGCGCGGTGCTGGCCAGAGCCCGGCCCATGCCGAGCACCGCGTCGAGCACCACGGCGACGGCCACGATCTTCAGGGCCGTGAGCCAGGCGGCCTCGGCGATGTCGGCAGTCGTCACCAGCGCCGCGAAGGCCGCCAGCACCACGGCTGAGGGCAGGGTGAAGCCGACGAATGCCGCGAGGGCTCCGGGCAGGCGACGCTGGGTCCAGCCCACGGCGAAGCCGACCTGGGACGAGGCCGGTCCGGGCAGAACCTGCGCCAGGGCGACGATCTCGCTGTAGGCCTCGTCGGTGAGCCAGCGTCGGCGCTGCACGTACTCGTTGCGGAAGTACCCGAGGTGGGCGATCGGACCGCCGAACGAGGTGAGCCCGAGCCGTAGAGCGACGGTGAAGACCTCGCCGAGGCTCGCGGTCATCGTCCCCTCTCGGATGGTGCCGGCGGCGCCATAGTTGACTGTCGCGCATGACTTTCGCAGACGCTGTGGCGGTTCGCAGCCGATCGCGAGGACGCTACGTCGGGCAGGTGCCGCCGCACTGGGACATCGCCGGGGCAGCCAACGGCGGGTACCTGATGGCCCTGGTCGCCAACGCCGTCCTGCACGACACGGGGGCGACGGATCCTGTCACGGTGACCGCTCACTACCTCGCTCCCGCACGCCCCGGTGCGGTCGAGGTCGAGGTGAGCCAGGTGCGCGCGGGGCGGCGGCTCTCGACCGCTCAGGCGCGCCTGATCGACGGCGCAGGGCAGCCGTTGGTCGCGGCGCTGGCCACCGTCGGCTCGCTCGACGAGCTCGCCGGCTCGGCGTCGACCCCGGAGCTCGTCGATGCCAAGCCTCCGTCCCTGCCCCCACTCGAGCAGTGCGTGCTGGTCGAGCCGACCGACACGTTTCCGCCACCGTTCATGGGCCAGGTGCGGGTTCGGCTGCAGCCCGAGGTCGGAGGCTTCTTCGCCGGGCGGCCTTCGGGGCGGCCGGAGATGCGGGGCTGGTTCTCGCTGCCGGGCGAGCCGGTGCTGGGCTCGCTCGCCCTGCTGCTGGCCGCCGACGCGTTTCCGCCGACCGTGTTCAACAGCAACCTGCCGATCGCGTGGACCCCGACGGTGGAGCTCACCGTCCAGGTGCGGGCGCGACCGACGTCCGGTGCGCTGCGGTGCTCGTTCTCCACACGGTTCGTCACCGGCGGGTACCTCGAGGCGGACGGTGAGATCTGGGATGCCGATGGTCGACTGCTGGCCCTGTCGCGTCAGCTTGCGCTGGTCCCGCGTGGCTAGCGGCACAAGAATGGGTTGATGCGTGATCCACGGGAGATGTATGAGCTGCTGACCGACGACGTCGACAACGACGCCCCGGTGCTGGTGCACTCCCTGTCGGGCTTTCTCGACGCAGGCCAGGCGGGGCGGCTGGCAGTGGAGCACCTGCTCGGCACTCTCGAGCACCGGGTGGTCGCGACGTTCGACCTCGACGACCTCTACGACTACCGCGCGCGGCGTCCGGCGATGACGTTTCTCACCGACCACTTCGCGTCGGTCGAGCTGCCCACGCTCGAGCTGGTCGAGGTGACCGACGCGGCGGGCGTGCGCTTTCTGCTGCTGCACGGGCAGGAGCCCGACCATGCGTGGCAGCGCCTCACCCGGGCGGTCGGCTCCCTCGTGGAGCACTTCGGGGTGCGACTGACCATCGGCATGCACGCCATCCCGTGGCCGGTGCCGCACACCCGTCCGGTGGACGTGACGGCCCACGCGACCGACTCGTCGCTCGTCAGCACCCACGTCCCCTGGGTGGGGTCGCTCGAGGTGCCCGGGCATCTGTCGGGCATGATCGAGCTGCACCTCGGTGACACCGGGCACGCCGCGATGGGCTTCGCCGCCCATGTGCCCCACTACCTCGTGAGCGCGCAGTACCCGTCGGCCTCGGTGACGTTGCTGCAGCACGTTGCCCGGGCCGGCGAGCTGGCGCTCCCCGTCGACGAGCTGGCCGACGCTGCCGACCAGGCGATGCACGAGATCTCGGCGCAGATCGCCCAGAACCCCGAGAACGCAGCTGCTGTGGAGTCCCTCGAGGCGCAGTACGACGCCGTCGTGTCCTCGCGCGAGATCGAGGGAGTCGCCGAGGCCGGCGACGAGTCGATGCTCTCGGCCGGGGAGCTGCCCACCGGCGACGAGATCGCCGCCCAGGTCGAGCGTTTCTTGGCCGACATGGACTCGCGGGACGAGTAGCGACCCGCCTGGCGCATATACCCCCGGGGGTATATGCTGGAGCCCTCACGACGACCGAGGACGAGGAGCTCTCATGCCTGTTGCTGTTCGGGAGATCGACCCCAACCGGCTTGCCGCGGCCGCCCGCGACGGAGCCACGATCGTGGACGTGCGGGAGCCCCACGAGTACGTGGAGGGGCACGTGCCCTGCGCCCGCCTGGAGCCGCTCGGGTCACTCGAGCGCCGCGCCCACGACCTGCGGTTCGAGCGCGGCTCGAACCGTCCGGTGTACCTGATCTGCCGAACAGGGGTGCGCAGCGCGACTGCGGCGCGCATCCTGGAGAAGGTCGGGGTCGACGCCGTGTCCGTCTCCGGTGGTACCGAGGCGTGGAAGGCCGCTGGGCTTCCCGTCGTCACCGGCTCGCACGCCTGCTGAAGGAGGCACCCCTCATGATCGAGATCATCCCCATCGACACCCCGTCCCTCGGTGACCGCTCCTACGTGGCCACGGACGGCCAGGTGGCCGTCGTGGTCGACCCGCAGCGCGACACCGACCGTGTGCTGCACATCACCGAGCCGCGTGGGCTGCGCATCACCCACGTGCTGGAGACGCACATCCACAACGACTACGTCACCGGCGGCTACCAGCTTGCGCAGCAGGTCGGTGCGCAGTACTGCGTGAACGCCGACGACCCGGTGAGCTACGAGCGCACGCCGGTCCGCGACGGCGACGTGCTCGAGGCGGGCCAGATGCGCATCACGGTGCTGCACACCCCGGGCCACACGTTCACCCACCTTTCCTTCGCACTGGCCGACGCCGACGGCAACGACCTCGGCGTGTTCACGGGTGGCTCGCTGCTGTTCGGGTCGACGGGGCGACCGGACCTGCTCGGCTTCGACCACGCCGACACCCTGGCCCGGCACCAGTGGAACTCCGCGCAGCGCCTGGTCCGCGAGCTGCCCGACGAGGCCGAGGTCTACCCGACCCACGGCTTCGGCTCGTTCTGCTCGGCCACCCAGGCCGAGGGCCTCTCGTCCACGATCGGCCACGAGAAGACGTTCAACCCGGTGCTGACGAAGGCCGAGGACGACTACGTCGAGGAGCTGATCGCTGGTCTGGTGGCCTACCCGGCCTACTACGCGCACATGGGCCCGGCCAACGCCGCCGGCCCCGCCGACGTCGACATGTCGGCGCCCGAGGCGGCTGACCCGGACGAGCTGCGCCGCCGCATCGAGGCCGGCGAGTGGGTGGTCGACCTGCGTACCCGTACCGCCTTCGCGGCCGGGCACCTGCCGCGGTCGTTCAACTTCGGGCTGGACGGGTCGTTCGTCACCTATCTCGGCTGGATCATCCCCTGGGGCACGCCGGTGACCCTGCTGGGGGAGACGACGCACGAGGTGGCCGAGGCCCAGCGCGAGATGGTGCGGATCGGTATCGACCGTCCCGCCGCGATGGCGACCGGCACCCCGCGTGACTGGGCCGGCGGGCAGCCGCTGGCCAGCTACCCCGTGGTCTCGTACACCGATGTCGCCGCGGCCCGCGCACAGGGTGAGGGCCCGCACGTGATCGACCTGCGTCGCGACGACGAGCGTCGGGACGGCTACATCGTCGACACCCAGCACCTGCCGCTGCACCAGCTGCTCAGCCGCATGGACGAGGTACCGACCGACCGCCAGGTGTGGCTGCACTGCGCTGCGGGCTACCGCGCCAGCGTGGCTGCGTCCATCCTCAAGGCCACCGGACGTGACGTCGTGCTGGTCGACGGTGACTTCTACCCCAACGCCATCACCGCCGGGCTCGAGCTGGCAGCCCAGGAGCACGCGACCGCATGATCGTGCTCGCGGTGGTCCTGGCCATACTGGTCGGGGTCTCGTTGGGCCTGCTGGGGGGCGGCGGGTCGATCCTCGCCGTCCCCCTGCTGGTCTACGTGGCCGGCATGGACGCCAAGGAGGCCATCGCGACGTCACTGCTGGTGGTCGGCACCACCGCCCTTGTCGCGGTGATCCCCCACGCGCGTGCCGGGCGGGTCCGGTGGCGTACCGGTCTTCTGTTCGGGGTCGCCGGCATGGTCGGCGCCTACGCGGGTGGCCGGGTCGCCGAGTTCATCCCGGGCTCGGTGCTGCTGGTGGCCTTCTCGTTGATGATGCTGGCCACGGCAGCGGCGATGATCAGAGGGCGCAAGACACCGGACAAGCCCGCCCACACCGAGCTGCCCGTCGTGCGCGTGCTGCTCGACGGCGTCGTCGTCGGCCTGGTCACGGGCCTCGTCGGGGCCGGCGGGGGCTTTCTCATCGTGCCGGCGCTGGTGCTGCTGGGCGGGCTGCCGATGAGCGTGGCGGTCGGCACCTCGCTGCTCGTCATCGCCATGAAGTCGTTCGCCGGGCTCGCCGGCTACCTGGCCAGCGTGCAGATCGACTGGCCGGTCGCGCTCGCGGTGACCGGCGCCGCCGTGCTCGGCAGCCTGATCGGCAGCAGGCTCACCGGGATCATCCCGCCCGACACGCTGCGCAAGGGCTTCGGCTGGTTCGTCATCGTCATGGGGTTGGTCATCCTGGTGCAGCAGGTGCCCGCAGGGCTGTCGGCCGAGCCGTGGTTCTGGCCGGTCGCGGGTGCGATCGGGGTGCTGGCCGTCGGTGGGGGTGCGGGGTTCGCCTGGCGCCGCCGCAGGGCCGCCCGCTCAGGTGCTGCGCACCCTGTCGTAGAGCAGCCCGCGTCGGACGAGGAACTTCTCGCACTCGACGGCCAGCGGGACGAGCAGCGCTGACCCGAAGCAGACCGCCAGCTGCGCGGCGGTGAGCGGCGCGGTTCGGAAGATGTGCTGCAGCCCCGGCAGGTACACCACCGCCATCTGCAGACCGATGGTGAGCACCACCGCGCCGAGCAGCGCCGGGTTCGCGAAGAACCGGCGGCCGAGCAGGGGACGGGTCTCGGAGCGCACGGCCATGGAGTGGCCGAGCTGGGCCAGGACGAGCGTGGTGAACACGACCGTCTGCCAGTTGTCGGCCCCGGTGCCGTAGGCCCACCCGAGGCTGCCCAGCGACACCGCCCCGATGAGCAGGCCCACCCAGCCGATGTGCCACGTCACCCCGTGGGCGAAGACGCTCTCGTCGGGTGGGCGAGGAGGTCGCCGCATCACCGTGGGCTCAGCCGGCTCGCGAGCCAGTGCCAGACCCGGCAGCCCGTCGGTGACGAGGTTGATCCAGAGGATCTGCAGGGGCAGCAGGGGCAGCGGGAAGCCGAGGAAGGGTCCGAGGAACATCACCCAGATCTCGCCGGCGTTGCTGGTCAGGGTGTACTTCACGAAGCGACGGATGTTGTCGTAGATGCGCCGGCCCTCACGCACCGCCGACACGATGGTGGCGAAGTTGTCGTCCAGCAGCACCATCGCGGACGCGCCGCGGGCGACGTCGGTGCCCCCTCGTCCCATGGCCACCCCGATGTCGGCCTGGCGCAGGGCGGGCGCGTCGTTGACGCCGTCCCCGGTCATCGCGGCCACCTGGCCCCGGGCCTGCAGCGCCTGCACGATGCGGATCTTCTGCGCGGGGTCGACCCGGGCGTACACGCGGGCGTCGAGCACCCGCTGCGCCAACGCGGCGTCGTCGAGGTCGGTCAGGTCACGGCCCGTCAGCACGTCGCTGCCGTCGTGGTGCTGCTCGGCCACGCCCACCCTTGCCGCGATCGCATGGGCCGTGTCGGGATGGTCGCCGGTGATCATCACGGGCACGATGCCGGCGGTACGGCACTCGGCGACGGCGGCGGCGGCCTCCGGTCGAGGTGGGTCGAGCAGGCCCACCAGCCCCAGCAGCGTCATGTGCTGCTCGACGGATGCCAGGTCGTCCGGAACCTGTGCCAGGTCACGCTGCGCCACCGCCAGCACGCGCAGGCCCGACCCGGCCATGTCGCGCGCGCGCCGCTCGGTGGCCTCGCGGCCGTGGGCGTCCAGGTCGCAGTGGGGCAGCAGGGCCTCCGGGGCGCCCTTGGCGTAGGCGACGAACGCCGCCCCGTCCGGGTCGTCCACGCCGTGGACGGTGAGCATGCGTCGCCGCTCGGCGTCGAAGGGGATCTCGGCCACCCGCGGTGGGCTGGGCGGGAGGGTGCCTGCACCCCCGATCGCGGACTCCCGTGCGTGCACCACCAGCGCCACCTCGGTCGGGTCGCCGTGCTCGTCGTCCCCAGCCACCTCGGCGTCGTTGCAGGCCGCGATGGCGTGCACGAGGCCGTGGACGTCGCCGTCGGGTGTCCACACCGAGTCCACCGTCATGCGGTTCTGGGTGAGGGTGCCGGTCTTGTCCGAGCAGATGTAGGTGACCGAGCCGAGGGTCTCCACCGCCGGCAGGCGACGCACCAGGGCGTTCTGGCGCACCATCGCCGACGCGCCGAGGGCCAGCGAGATCGTCACCACGGCCGGCAGGGCCTCGGGCACGGCCGCGACCGCGAGGCTGACGGCGGTGAGCAGCATCTCCAGCGGGTCCTCGCCGCGCAGCAGGCCCGAGGCGAACACGACGGCCGAGATGATCACGACGGCCAGGGCGAGCCGCCGCGACAGGTGCGCCAGCCGCTTCTGCAGCGGTGTCTTGACGTCCTCGACGCCGGCGAGCAGCCCGGCGACCTTGCCGAGCTGGGTGTCGAGACCGGTCGCCACGACCAGCCCGGCCCCTCGTCCGGTGGTCACCTCGGTGCCGCGGAACGCCAGGCACGACCGGTCGCCCAGCGGCGCGTCGGGGTCGGCAAGCGGATCGGTGCGCTTGTCCACCGGCACGGACTCGCCGGTCAGGGCCGCCTCGGCAACCTGCAGCCGCTCGGCCGACGTCAGTCGCAGGTCGGCCGGTACGAGCCCGCCGGCCTCGAGCAGCAGCAGGTCGCCGACGACGACATCCGCGCTCGGCACAAGGGTGGCGACGCCGTCGCGCACCACCCGCGCCTGCGGGGTCGCCATGGCGCGCAGCGCCTCGATCGCCTGCTCGGCACGGTAGCCCTGCACCACCCCGATGGTCGCGTTGAGCACGATGATCACCAGGATCGCGATGGTGTCCACGGGCTCGCCGACGATGCCCGAGACCACGGCCGCAGCGAGCAGCAGCAGGATCATGACGTCGCGGAACTGCTCGACCACCATGTCGCGCAGGCGGCGCCCGGCCTGCTCGGGAAGCTCGTTCGGTCCCTGCGTCGCCAGCCGGTGGGCGGCCTCGCGCCGGCTCAGACCCGCCGTCGGGTCTGAGCCGACCTGCGTCGCGACGTCGACGACACTGCAGGTGTGCCAGGTCGGGGCGCCGGCGACGGTGGAACGCGACTCGTCGGTCATCGTCCACCAGCCTGGTTGTGCGCAGGCGAAGCCGGGAGAGTCGGACGTCCCGGGGAAGGGTCAGGGTGTGTCGACCGAGACGTCCTGGCCCGGTAGCCAGGTGACCGCCCAGGGAAAGACGAGCGTGAAGAGTGCCAGCACGACGAGTGCGACGAGCGCGAGGGCGGTGACCGCCTTGACAGGCGTCGGTCCCGGCAGGTGGTGCCAGACCCATGGGTACACGGTGCGCTCCTACCCGCCGCGCTCGACCGGTGTGGAATCGGCCAGGGTGCCGTGCACGACGAGGCGTTCTGCCGAGCCCCAGCGCGGGTGGCACGTGGTGAGCGTGATCGCGGACCGGGCCGGTTGCGCGCCCGGCTGTCCGGGCACCGGCGCCAGGACGTCGACGTCTGCCGGCACCGTCACGAACGACTCGGTGACCGTGTACCGGTACACCATGCCGCCGCGCTCGACGACGATCTCGTCCCCGGCCACGAGCCGGTCGAGGTAGGCGAACGGCTCGCCGTAGGTCGCCCGGTGCCCGGCGATCGCCGTGTTGCCGATCTCGCCGGGGTCGGCACTGTCGGGGTAGTGGCCAGGGCCGCGGGTCAGTGTCGCGAGGTCGACCCCCTCGACCACGATCCACTGCCAGTCCTCGCCAAGTCGAGGGATGCGCAGTCGGGCGTACGCGTCACCAGGCAGCGGCTCGGTCTGGGGGTCGGCGTCGGTCTGCTCGCTCGCTCCCTCCCTCGGCGCCTGCGGCACGCTCTCGCCCAGCGCCTCGAACTCGGCCTCGAGCGCGTCCTGCGCGCTCGACGTCTCGACCCCGGTCCAGACCAGCGTGTAGACGGCGAAGAGCGCGACGACCACCCCGGCGGTGATCATGAGCTCGCCGACAACACCGACGGCGCGACGCAGGCGATCAGTGCCCGCGTTGGTGCGGGGCTCGTCGGTGACGGCGCTAGGCATCGCCGTGGACCGTTCCGTCCCTGGCGAGCAGCGTCGTCACCTGGTCGTCGCTGACCTGGTCGAAGTGGCGGTACCACTCGCCGACGGCGTAGAACGGCTCGGGCGTGAGCAGGCAGACGGTGGCGTCGACCAGAGAGCCGAGCCGGTGCAGGGTGTCGGGTGGTGCGACGGGCACGGCGAGCACGACGCGGCTCGGTCGGTCGTGCTCGCGGTGGCGCAGCGCCTGCACGGCTGCGCGGGCTGTGGCACCGGTGGCCAGGCCGTCGTCGACGACGACGGCCGTCCGTCCGGCCAGGTCGACCGCCGGCCGCACACCGCGGTAGGCGCGCTCGCGAGCCTGTGCCACGGCTGTCTCCTCGTCGACGACCCGTGCGAACGTCGGCTCGTCGATGCCGAGGGCGCTGATGACCTCGGCGTTGCGCACGACGGTGCCGCCGGCCAGCGCACCCATGGCCAGCTCGCGGTGGCCGGGAACCCCGATCTTTCGCACGACGAGCACGTCGAGCGGAGCGTGCAGCACGCGGGCGACCTCGGCCGCCACGGTGACCCCTCCGCGGGGCAGAGCGAGCACGACAGCCGGGTCGTCGCCGAGCAGCTGCTGCACCGCTGCAGCCAGCCTGCGACCGGCCTCGGCGCGGTCGGCGTACGGCTCAGGGAGCATGACGGTCGTCGTCCAGCATCGTCGTCACGCGTGGCCCGAAGGCCATCTCCCGCAGCGCGTGGGCGAACGGCTCGGGCTCGACCGGGGCCTCGGTGAGCCCGGCCATCCACTCGCTCGTGCTGCCAGGTAGCCCGACCTTGCGGCTGACCAGGTCGTAGACGCCGTAGAAGGTCTGGATCCGTTGGCTGCCGGGCCCTCCGTAGCGTCCGATGCGTACCGCGATGGCGGACGCCACGAGGCCGGCATTCGCCACGACGGCCAGGTCGGTCAGCGCTGCGCGGTACCCGGGCCGTTGACCGACGTCGGGTCCGTGCACCGCCTCGAGGGTGTGCGCAGCCAGTCGGACGGCTCCCAGCAGGTTCTGCACCAGGGCGAGCATCGGGCGGCTGTCACCCATCGACAGGTAGGAGGGCGGGTCGAGGTAGGTGTCGACGGCCGCGCTGACCGCGCCGCACCCGGTGTGGCCGAGCGACAGGGTCAGCTGCAGCGAGGGCAGCTTCGCCACCGCGAAGTCCAGCGACCCCAGCGTGCCCTCGCTCAGCACGCCGCCCGCGACGCGCACGACGAACAGGTCGTTCGCGCGCTGGCTGAGCAGCAGCTCGACCGGCACCCGGGCGTCGGCGCACGAGAGCACACCGGCGAAGGGACGCTGCTCGGGCGCTTCTCCGGTGCCGGAGACCCCGAGCTCCTCGGGCGCCAGCTGGACGAGCCGGCGCGTGGAGCCGACGCCCTCGTCGAACAGCGTCGTGAAGGCGACGTTGCCCTTCTCGAGGCGTGACCTCGCCTTCTGAGGATCGGTCGGCTGCGGCTCGCGTGGGGTGGTCGCGTCACCGATCTGCCAGACGATCTCGCGCATGGGACCTCTGCCCCCTCTCTACCTGGCTCCGTAGGGCCTACGGTCACGGTAGTCCGAAAGGTTGGTGAACTTCGATGGAGTCCATGCACGCCAAGAGGTGGACCGTCACCATCAGCATCGACGAGGTCGACGACGACCGCACCCGTGCCCACGCGGTGCTCGACACCGGGGGGTCGAGCCGCATCACAGGACAGGGCTTCGCGCGGCGGAACCCGACCGACCGTCCCGTCCCGGAGATCGGCGACGAGCTGGCGGCCGGGCGCGCACTCAGCGACTTGGCCCACAACCTGCTCGATGTCGCCGCCGACGACATCGAGGCCTTCGTCGCCGCCCACTGAGCGCCCCACCCCGGCAGGCTCAGGCGCTCGGACGCTCGTCCGCCCGCTCGCCGGTCTCCGCCCGTGACGCGGGAGCGAGGCGCCCGGCCAGCAGACCGTAGGCCAGCGCGGCCACGGCGCCGACGACGAGGCCCGTCCCGATGCCCGCGTTGTCGGCGATCAGCCCCACGACCGGAGGGGTCACAAGAAACCCGAGGCGCGCGACCCACGACAGGACGGTGACTCCGTCACCGGAACGCACCCCCGGCCAGTGCCCGGACGCGTGGAAGAGCGTCGGGAACGCCGGAGCGATGCCGAGCCCGATCAGGCCGAACCCTGCGATCGACAGCCACAGCGTCGGCGCGGCCAGCACGACGACGTAGCCGCAGAAGGCCAGCAGCCCACCGACGCGGGCCACCGTCACCGTGCCGAACCGGTCGGTCACCCTGTCGGCGGAGAACCTGCTGACCATCATGGACGCCGCGAACACCGTGTACCCCAGACCGGCCAGACCGGGTGGCGCCTCGCGCCCCTCGGCCAGGTAGAGCGTGCTCCAGGCGTTGGCGACGTCCTCCGGAACACCCGCGAGCACCCCGAGCAGCCCGACCCAGGCGAGTGGGCGCACAGCACGCCAGACCCCACGCCGGCCGTCGTCGTCGGGCCGTGCCGGCGCGGGCGCAGCCTGTGCAGCGGCGGTCAGGTCGCTCGGGTCGGGACCGGCCAGGCGCCAGGTCCACGCCAGCAGCGCCGTGCCCAGCACGAGTGCGGCGACCACGAGCAGATGCACGACGAGGGGGACGCGCAGCGCTGCTGCGGCAGTGCCGACGGCGGCCCCCGTGGCGGCACCGACGCTCCAGAGGCCGTGCATACCGTTGATGAGCGAACGGCCGTACGACTTCTGCACCCGCAGCCCGTGAGCGTTCATGGCCGCGTCCATCACGCCGTCGGCGGCGCCCAGCACCAGGTAGACCGCGGCCAGGGCGCCCCAGACCGGCGCCAGACCCAGGCCGGGCAGGCCGATCCCCAGCACGAGCCCGGCGACGGCGGCGACCGGCGCCGACCCGAACCGGGCGATGAGTCGGCCCGTGAGCGGCACCGCGGTGAGCGAGCCGATGGGCGCGGCCGCCAGCGCCAGCCCCAGGGCGGTGTTCGTCAGCCCCAGCTCGGTCTTGATCTCGGGCAGGCGGGGCAGAACAGTCGTGAGGGCGATCCCGTTGGCGAAGAACAGCAGACCGACTGCCGACCGGGCACGGCGGGCAGCCACCGTGGGGGCGCTCACTCCGGTAGCGTGCCGCACGACGACGACGCGAGCAGAGGCGAGGGGTGATCTCCGTGTGTGGATGTTTCGTACTGCTGCTGGGAGCGTTCGCTCCCCGCCTCGCGCTGGTGCTGATGGCCCTGTTCAACAACGAGATCACCAAGGCCTTCGACGGGTCGTGGGCACCGGCCCTGATCGGGTGGTTCCTGCTGCCCTACACCACGCTCGCCTACGTGCTCGTGCACTGGTGGGCGGGTGACGTCGCCGGGTTCAACTGGTTCTTCGTCGCCCTCGCGTTTGTCATGGACCTCGGGTCGTACGTGGGCAGCTGGAGCCGGCGCAGCGACGTGACCAGCTACTACCAGCGTCCAGCGTGAGCAGCGGCCTGGCCGTGCACGAGTGACGAACAGCACTGCCGACACTGGGCCGAGAGTCCCTTACGTGCCGGGGGGGTAGCCCGCGTAGCGTCCCGCTCGTCGAGGTCTGCTCCCCTGCACGAAAGGACGAGCCGTGCGCATCGGTGTCCCCCGCGAGTCCAAGCCTGGTGAGACCCGGGCGGCTGCGACCCCCAAGACGGTCGAGCAGATCCGTGGGCTCGGCTACGAGGTGATGGTCGAGGCCGGGGCGGGAGCCGCCGCCTCGTTCGACGACGCGGCCTACGCGTCCGCCGGCGCGGAGGTCGTCGGGGACGAGGTCTGGGACGCCGACGTCGTGCTGAAGGTCAACGCCCCGAACGAGGCCGAGGTGGCTCGCCTGCGGGCCGGCCAGATGCTGGTCAGCCTGCTCGCACCGGCGCTCTCGCCCGACCTGGTGGACGACCTGGCCGCGCGCGGGGTGACGGCGCTGGCGATGGACGCGGTGCCGCGGATCTCGCGCGCGCAGTCGCTGGACGTGCTCTCGTCGATGGCGAACATCGCCGGGTACCGCGCCGTCGTGGAGGCAGCCCACGAGTTCGGGTCGTTGTTCACCGGACAGGTGACCGCGGCGGGCAAGGTGCCGCCGGCGAAGGTGCTCGTCGTCGGGGCCGGCGTCGCCGGGCTCGCGGCCATCGGCACTGCCAGCAGCCTGGGTGCGATCGTGCGGGCGTTCGACGCCCGTCCGGAGGTGGCCGAGCAGGTGGAGTCGATGGGCGCGGAGTTCTTGCGCATCGACGTCGAAGACACCGGCCCCAGCGCCACCGGCTACGCCACCGAGACGACCGAGGACTTCAACGCCAAGGCGGCCGCTCTCTACGCCGAGCAGGCCAAGGACGTCGACATCGTGATCACGACGGCGCTCATCCCCGGCAAGCCGGCGCCGCGTCTCATCACCGAGCAGATGGTCGCCACGATGAGGCCTGGCAGCGTCGTGGTCGACATGGCTGCCGCCAACGGCGGCAACGTCGCCGGCTCGGTGCCCGACCAGAAGGTGGTCACCGACAACGGCGTCACCATCCTGGGCTACACCGACCTTCCGGGACGGCTGCCGACCCAGGCCTCCCAGCTGTTCGGCACCAACCTCGTCAACCTGCTCAAGCTGCTCACGCCCGGCAAGGACGGCGAGGTCGTGCTCGATCTCGACGACGCCGTGCTGCGCGGCATGACGGTGGTCAGACAGGGGGACGTGCTCTGGCCCCCACCCCCGGTACAGGTGTCGGCGGCGCCGGCCGCCCAGGCGCCCGCCCCGGTCGAGCCGAAGCCGCAGAAGGTCAAGGACCCGCGGCGCAAGTTCTACTACGTGGGTGCGGGAGCCGCGGTGTTCCTGCTGCTGGCCCCGTTCCTGCCCGAGGCCTTTCTGCCCCAGATCACCGTGTTCGCGCTGGCGATCGTCATCGGCTACTACGTGATCGGCAACGTGCACCACGCGCTGCACACGCCGCTGATGTCGGAGACGAACGCGATCTCCGGCGTCATCGTCGTCGGCGCCCTGCTGCAGCTCGGCACGGGCAACACGGTGATCACGGTGCTCGCCTCGATCGCCGTGCTCATCGCCAGCATCAACGTCTTCGGTGGGTTCCTGGTGACCTACCGCATGCTCAACATGTTCCGGAGGGCCTGAGTCATGGACCTGACCACCCCGACCCTCGTGACCGCGGCCTACCTGGTCACGGCGATCCTGTTCATCCTCGCCTTCGCGAACCTGAACAAGCACGAGACGGCGAAGCACGGCAACTACTTCGGTATCGCCGGCATCACCGTCGCCATCGTGTCGACCATCGGCCTGGCGATCAGCCGTGACGGCGCGCAGGTGCTCGGCTTCATCGTGGCTGCCATGGCGGTCGGCGCCGTCATCGGCATCTGGCGGGCCCGCACCGTCGAGATGACCGGCATGCCCGAGCTCATCGCCCTGCTGCACTCGTTCGTAGGCATGGCGGCGGTGCTCGTCGCCTACAACTCGTTCTTCGAGGCCGAGGAGTTCCCCGAGGTCAAAGAGCTGTACGAGCAGCTGGGGACCACCGGCATCCACAACGGCGAGGTCTTTCTCGGGGTGTTCATCGGCGCGGTCACCTTCACCGGCTCGATCGTGGCCTTCCTCAAGCTCAGTGCCCGCCTGAAGTCCGCACCGCTCATGCTGCCGATGCGGCACTGGCTGAACCTCGCCGCGGTCGTCGTCTCCCTGGGCCTCATGGTCTGGTTCGTCGTGGACCCGAACATCGTGCCGCTGGCGATCATGACCGCCATCGCCCTGGCCTTCGGGTGGCACCTGGTCGCCTCCATCGGAGGGGGCGACATGCCCGTCGTCATCTCGATGCTCAACAGCTACTCGGGATGGGCTGCCGCCGCCACGGGCTTCTTGCTCAACAACAACCTGCTGATCGTCGCCGGCGCGCTGGTCGGCTCGTCCGGTGCCTACCTGAGCTACATCATGTGCATCGGCATGAACCGGTCGTTCATCTCGGTCATCGCCGGTGGCTTCGGCACCGACGGGCAGATCTCGGGGGAGGCCAAGGACTACGGCGAGCACCGCGAGGTCGGGGCCGAGGAGGTCGCGGAGATGCTCGCCGACGCGTCCTCGGTGATCATCACACCGGGGTACGGCATGGCGGTCGCGCAGGCGCAGTACCCGGTGGCCGAGCTGACCCGCAAGCTGCGGGAGAACGGCACCGAGGTGCGCTTCGGGATCCACCCCGTCGCCGGACGCCTGCCGGGGCACATGAACGTGCTGCTCGCCGAGGCCAAGGTGCCCTACGACATCGTTCTCGAGCTGGACGAGATCAACGACGACTTCACCGAGACCGACGTCGTGCTCGTCATCGGCGCCAACGACACGGTCAACCCGGCGGCGATCGACGAGCCGGGAAGCCCGATCGAGGGCATGCCGGTGCTGCACGTCTGGGAGGCCCGCGACGTCATCGTCTTCAAGCGCTCGATGGCCACCGGGTACGCGGGTGTGCAGAACCCGCTGTTCTTCAAGGAGAACACCCAGATGCTCTTCGGTGACGCCAAGCAGCGGGTCGAGGACATCATCGCAGCGTTGCCGAGCCGCTCCACGACCCCGCAGGCCGTCGCTCGGTAGGCGCGGTCTCTCAGGAGCCGGCCGAGCCGTAGAGCCTGTCTCCGGCGTCGCCCAGGCCGGGGACGATGTAGCCGACCTCGTTGAGGCGCTCGTCGACCGACGCGGTCACCACCGTGAGCGGCAGCTCGAGGTCGTCGGTCTCCTGCT
This sequence comes from uncultured Actinomycetes bacterium, assembly GCA_964400785.1. GTDB lineage: Bacteria > Actinomycetota > Actinomycetes > Jiangellales > Jiangellaceae > CAVQGZ01. The sequence goes on from CAYNWB010000020.1 coordinate 17,874, forward strand.
GCAGCAGCTGCAGGCCCTCGGGCGCGGCCAGCAGACAGATCACCGTCACGTCGGCGGCATGCCGCTCGGCCAGGTAGTGGATGGCTGACGACAACGTCCCACCGGTGGCCAGCATGGGGTCGAGCACGAAGCACTGCCTGCCGGACAGGTCGTCGGGCAGGCGAGAGGCGTACGTCGTGGCCCGCAGCGTCTGCTCGTCGCGCACCAGGCCGAGAAACCCGACCTCGGCGGTGGGCACCAGCCGTGTCATGCCCTCGAGCATGCCCAGGCCGGCGCGCAGGATCGGCACCACCAGCGGTGTCGGCGTCGCCAGGTGGACGCCGTCGGCGGGCGCCACCGGGGTGCTCACCCGCACGGGGGCCACCCGGACGCCTCGTGTGGCCTCGTAGGCCAGCAGCGTGACGAGCTCGTCGGCGAGCTGGCGGAACGTCGGCGAGGCCGTCCGTGCGTCGCGGAGCATGGTGAGCTTGTGGGCGACGAGTGGGTGGTCGACGACGTGAAGCTGCACGGGCAGGAGCGTAGCGAGGCCGCCTGTCGGGCCTGTGCAGTCGGGCAGGATGGAGCGCGTGGACTCCGAGCGTGCAGCAGCCGCCATGCGCGTCGCCCTCGAGCAGGCGGCGCTTGCGCCGAGCACCGGTGACGTGCCGGTCGGGGCCGTCGTGCTCGACGAGTCCGGGGCCCTCATCGGCGCGGCGCACAACGCCCGAGAGGCGACCGGCGACCCCACCGCGCACGCAGAGGTGCTCGCGTTGCGGGCTGCCGCCGAGTACCGGGGCTCGTGGCGCCTGGACGGGTGCGCCCTGGTGGTCACCCTCGAGCCCTGCACCATGTGCGCAGGAGCGCTCGTGCTGGCCCGCGTCTCGGTGCTGGTGTACGGAGCTGATGACCCGAAGGCCGGGGCGGTCGGGTCGCTGTGGGACGTGGTGCGCGACCGACGCCTCAACCATCGCCCGGAGGTTCTGCGAGGGGTCTGTGCGGACGAGTCGAGCGCCCTGCTGCAGGCGTTCTTCGCCGGTCACCGGGGTGCCGCCGGCGACTAGTCGTCCCCGGTGCGCAGGGCGTGGTCGGGTATCCTCGCCCGTGGTGGCGTGTCCGAGCGGCCTAAGGAGCACGCCTCGAAAGCGTGTGAGGGGGCAACTCCTCCGTGGGTTCAAATCCCACCGCCACCGCTGGAGTCGACGGCGCCTCGCCCTTGGGTGCGGGGCGCCGTCGTGCTTCCACAATCATGGTGGACGAGGGTGCGGTCAGGTGGGGTGAGGCGGCGTGGACGTCGAGACGCTCGACCGAGCCCTGCTCATCGGAGCAGGCGTGCTCGGCCTGGCGATCGTCGCCGTCCGGCTGTCGGCCCGCATCGGTCTGCCCAGCCTGCTGGCCTACCTCGTCATCGGCGTCGTGCTGGGCTCGGTCGGGCTCCGCTTCGACGACGCCGCGGCCGCGCACGCACTCGGGTTCGCCGCCCTCGTCGTCATCCTCACCGAGGGCGGCCTCACCACGCGGTGGAGCGACGTGCGATCGGCGATGCCGCTGGGGGTGCTGCTCTCGACCGTCGGCGTCGGTGTCAGTACCGCCGTGGTCGCGACCGTCGCCCACTACGCCCTGGGCCTGGACTGGACGACGGCCCTCATCCTCGGCGGCATCTTCGCCTCGACCGACGCCGCGGCGGTGTTCTCCGTGCTGCGCCGGGTGCCGTTGCGCCCCCGGGTCGCCGGAGCGCTGGAGGCGGAGTCCGGGCTCAACGACGCCCCGACGGTTCTTCTGGTGACCCTGCTCGCAACAGGGGCCCAGGACGAGCTGGGCTGGGGCGGCTTCTTCACCACGGTCGCGTTCGAGCTCGCCGTCGGGTCGGTCATCGGCCTCGCCGTCGGGTTCGGCGGCGCCCGTCTGCTGCGACGCATCGCCCTGCCGTCGTCCGGCCTGTACCCGCTGGCCGTCGTCACCGTCGCCGTGCTCGCCTATGGCAGTGCGTCCTACGTGCACGCCAGCGGGTTCGCCGCTGTCTACCTGGCCGCGCTGGTGCTGGGCAACTCCGACCTGCCACATCGGCCGGCGACCCGATCGTTCGTCGAGGGGATGGCGTGGCTGGCTCAGATCGGGCTGTTCGTCATGCTCGGCCTGGTGGCCGCCCCGCTCGAGATCGATCGCAGCATCGTGGTCGCCGCTGTCGTGATCGTGCCACTCACGATCGTCGTGGCGCGCCCGCTGTCGGTGCTGGTGGCAGCGCTGCCGTTTCGGATGCCCTGGCGAGAGCAGGCGTTCCTGTCGGTGGCGGCCCTGCGCGGCGCGGTGCCGGTGGTGCTGGCCACGATCCCGTTGTCGCAGGCCTTCCCCGACGCCGAGCGCATCTTCGACCTGGTGTTCCTGGCCGTCATCGCCTTCACGCTGCTGCAGACCCCGCCGCTGGCACGGCTGGCGCGACGACTCGGTGTCGTCGTGGAGACCGAGCGCCGCGACGTCGAGCTGGAGTCCGCGCCGCTGGAACGGGTCGCGGCGGACATGCTGCAGCTGTCTGTCGGTCCCAGGTCTCGGCTGCACGGTGTCGAGGTGACCGAGCTCCGCCTGCCACCGGGGGCATCGATCGCCCTCGTCGTGCGCGACGGTGTGGGATTCGTGCCGCTGCCGACGACAGCCCTGCGTCGCGGCGACGACGTGCTCGTCGTCGCCCCACGCGGAACCCGGGACGAGACCGAGCAGCGACTGCAGGCCGTGAGCCGCAGCGGTCGCCTGGCGGGCTGGCTCGCGCCGTCCGTGGACGGGGAGCGGTCGGACGAGCTGCGCCTGCGGTGGGTGCCCCGACGGCGTCCCCGGTCGACGTAGTGGGCTCGCCGAGGTTGCTGCGTCGACCGGATCAGCAGGTCGGGATGTCGTCCTCGGTGTTCTCCGGCTCCGGCTCGGGCAAGGGAGCCGGCTCACCGACGCCGCCGAACTCGGTTCCGATGGCGAAGTCGATGCTGGGGTCGGCGCGCTCGTCCTGAACCCACTCCGCACCGGGGACGTAGCGCAGCAGCTGGTCGACGCTGGCCTGCGACGCCGCGGCGGATCGGATCTCGCCCACCCCGCTCAGGCGCTTGCCCAGCGGGTCGTTGTCGATCGCTCCGACGACGAATCCTGCGGTGCGCAGCTCGTCGGCTGTCTGTCCGGCGATGCCACCGACGCCCGAGGCGTTGTAGACGTTGACAGTGATCGTGTTCGGCTCGGGCAGTGGTGGGGGAGCCTCCGGCGCCGGCGTGCACGACGGGGTGCCCGTCGCCGTCGCGCTCGCGGTGGCCTGTGCGGCCGCAGCCTCGTCCCCGAACGGCTGGGTCAGCTGCTGCCAGCCCCAGCGGCCTGCGTAGAGCACGCCGATGGCGAGCAGCACGAGCACGATGGCGGTACGCAGTGGTTTCGTGAGGGACCGCCTGCGTACCGGGTCAGGTCGTTCGACGTCGTAGCTCACGAGGCCTCCGTCAGTACGTCCCGGGTGCACATCGCGGTGAGTCTAGGAGAGGACGGCCGGGCGCCGCAGAGGGGCCGACCTCTGTCGACCCCTCCAGCGGCGGAGGATGCGGGATTTGAACCCGCGAGGGGCTATCAACCCCAACACGATTTCCAATCGTGCGCCATAGGCCACTAGGCGAATCCTCCGCGCAGAAGGGTACCTGCCGCTGGGAGGAGCACGGTTGGGCTGGGCGTATCCTGGTGCACGGTCCCCCGCGCGGCGGTACCCCGCTCAACCCCCCCAGGGCCGGAAGGCAGCAAGGGTCGGTGGGCTCTTCCGGGTGCGCGGGGGATCCTCTGTGGTCGGCCCCCTGCTCATGTCGGCGCCGGAGACTAGGGTGCGCGACGTGGCGCTCGCCCTCTACCGCACCTACCGCCCCGGCCGGTTCGCCGACGTGGTCGGGCAGGACCACGTGACGGCTCCGTTGGTGCGTGCGATCGAGAAGAACCGGGTGCACCACGCCTACCTGTTCTCCGGTCCGCGGGGGTGCGGCAAGACGTCCAGCGCGAGGATCCTGGCCCGCTCGCTGAACTGCGAGAAGGGCCCGACCCCCGAGCCCTGCGGCACGTGCCAGTCGTGCGTCGACCTCGCTCCGAACGGGCCCGGCAGCCTCGACGTCGTCGAGCTCGACGCCGCCACGCACGGCCTCATCGAGGACGCCCGCGAGCTGCGCGAGAGAGCCCACTTCGCACCGGTGTCGTCCCGCTTCAAGATCTACATCATCGACGAGGCCCACCAGCTGGGTCCGGGGGCGGCCAACGCACTGCTGAAGATCATCGAGGAGCCACCACCCCACGTCCGGTTCGTCTTCGCCACGACGTCGCCGGACAAGATCCTGGCGACCATCCGGTCCCGCACGCACCACTACCCCTTCCGGCTGGTGCCGGCGCGCCTGCTGCAGGGCCACCTGGCGTGGGTATGCGAGCAGGAGGGCGTGCCTGCCGACGCGCGCGCTCTCGACCTGGTGGCTCGTGCCGGAGCCGGGTCGGTGCGCGACGCGCTGTCGGTGCTGGGCCAGCTCATCTCCGGCGCCGGGGACGAGGGCGTCACCTACGACCTGGCCTACGCGCAGCTGGGGTTCACCGACGCGGTCCTGCTGGACGCAGTCGTCACTGCCCTGGCCCGGGCAGACGCCGCCGGGGTCTTCCACAGCGTCGACAGGGTCGTCGAGTCGGGCCACGACCCGCGCCGCTTTCTCACCGACCTGCTCGAGCGGCTGCGCGACCTGCTGCTCGTGCAGACCGTGCCGGACGCCGTGGACAGCGGCCTTGTCTCGGCCCCCGACGACCAGGCCGCTCGGCTGGGGGAGCAGGCACATGCATTCGGACGCGCCGACCTGGTGCGGCTGGCGCACGTGGCCGACGAGGGAATCCTGTCGATGCGGGGCACCACGCCCACGAGGCTGCAGCTCGAGCTGGTCTGCTCCCGACTGCTGCTGCCTGGAACCGACACCGGAGTCGCCGACCTGCACGCTCGCATCGACCGGCTCGAGCGTCAGTTGCAGCGGGGGATTGCCCCGGTACCGGCAGCGCCCACTGCGACTCCGGCGCCACCGGCACCGGACCCCGGCCCGGTCACGCCCACGCCCCCGCCCGCGCCCGCGGGCACGGCCTCAGCGCCGCCACCGTCCTCTGCCGCCCAGCCGCCCGCGCCCGCGGCGGGTCCGGGCCAGCAGCCGGAGTCGGGCCTGGCGGCCGTCCGGCATGCCTGGCCCGAGGTGCTGGAACGGCTACGGGAGCTGCGCAAGACGCCATGGACGTTCATCAAGGACAACACCGAGCCGATCGCGCTGAGCGGCGACGTGCTCGTTCTCGGGGTGCGCAGCGCCCGGCTGCGCGACACCCTCGCCTCGCGCGACGACTACACGGCGTACCTGCAGCAGGCGATCCGGGAGGTGCTGGGCCGCTCGCTGCGGGTCGATGCGGTGGCGCAGCCCGGGGGGTCGGGTACCCCACGCACGTCCAGCGGGTCCGCTGCGCGTGGCTCAGGCGGGGGTGCCGCCCCGGCTGCCACGGCTCCGCCTCCGGCCACGCCTCAGCCTGCCGAGGCCGACCCCACCGACGACGTGCTCGACGACGTCAGCGGCGCCGACCTGCTCACCCGAGAGCTGGGCGCGAGTGTCATCGACGTGGTCGACCAGACCTGATCACCCGAACAGGAGACGCACCATGACCAGCCCGATGCCCGACTTCTCCGCCCTGCTCGCCCAGGCGCAGCAGATGCAGCAACAGGTGGCCCAGGCCCAGGAGCAGCTCGTCGACCTGCGAGCGACCGGCACGTCCGGTGGCGGCCTGGTCACGGCGGTCGTCGACGGTGCCGGCGACCTGCTGTCACTCACGATCGCACCGCAGGCCGTCGACCCGGACGACCCGGACGCCATGGAGACGCTCGCCGACCTCGTGGTGGCCGCCGTGCGGGACGCCAAGCACGAGGTCGAGCAGCAGGCGACAGGACACATGCAGGCAGCCACCGGCGACCTGGCGGCCCTCGGGGAGTCGCTGGGTGGTCTGCTGGGGGGAGCGTTCGCCTCCCCGCCCGGTGAGCACGACTCCGAGCAGGGCCCGAGCGCGTTGGACCGCTGAGGTGTACGACGGAGCGCTGCAGGACCTTGTCGACGAGCTCTCCCACCTACCAGGCATCGGGCCGAAGAGCGCCCAGCGCATCGCCTTCCACGTGCTGTCGGCCGACCCTGCCGACGTCGAGCGGCTGACCACGGCGATCGCAGAGGTCAAGCGGCGCATCCGCTTCTGCGAGACCTGCGGCAACGTGGCCGAGTCCGAGCAGTGCCGCATCTGCCGCGACCCGCGACGTGACCGCAGCGTCATCTGTGTCGTGGAGGAGCCCAAGGACGTGGTGGCGCTCGAGCGCACCCGCGAGTTCCGGGGCGTCTACCACGTGCTCGGTGGTGCGATCTCACCGATCGACGGCGTGGGCCCGGACGACCTGCGGGTCGCCTCGCTGATGGCTCGGCTCGCCAGCGGCGAGGTCACCGAGGTGATCCTCGCGACCGACCCGAACATCGAGGGTGAGGCGACGGCGTCGTACCTGGCCCGCACCATCGCCCCGTTGGGTCTGACGGTGACGCGCCTGGCCAGTGGCCTGCCGGTCGGAGGCGATCTGGAGTACGCCGACGAGGTCACCCTCGGGCGTGCGCTGGAGGGCCGGCGCAGGGTCTGACCGCCGTGGCAGTCGTCCTCAGGGCCTCGTCGCAACCACAGGTAGCATGGTGTCGCCAGTCGCGGACGCCCCTCTCGGACGACCCGGCTGGTCGTCGTTGCCAGCAGATCGACTCTGGGAGAGCGTGTGGGCCTCGTCGTCCAGAAGTACGGCGGGTCGTCGGTCTCCGACGCCGGCCGGATCCGGGCCGTTGCGGCGCGCATCGTTGCCACCCGCGAGGCCGGCAACGAGGTCTGCGTCGTCGTCTCCGCGATGGGCGACAGCACCGACGAGCTGCTCGACCTTGCCCAGCAGATCAGCGCCGAGCCCCCGGCGCGCGAGCTCGACATGCTGCTGACCGCCGGTGAGCGCATCTCGATGGCACTGCTGGCCATGGCCATCGCCGAGCGTGGGCACGAGGCGCGGTCGTTCACCGGCTCGCAGGCAGGAGTGATCACCGACTCCGTGCACGGCAAGGCCCGGATCATCGACGTGACCCCAGGGCGTATCCGGGGCGCCCTCGACGCCGGTGCGATCGCGATCGTCGCGGGCTTCCAGGGCGTCTCGCAGGACACCAAGGACGTCACCACGCTCGGCCGAGGCGGCTCCGACACCACGGCCGTCGCGCTCGCCGCGGCACTCGGAGCCTCGGTGTGCGAGATCTACACCGACGTCGACGGCGTCTTCACGGCCGACCCGCGCATCGTCCCCACCGCTCGCCGGCTGCCGGCCACGACCTACGACGAGATGCTGGAGATGGCAGCCAACGGGGCGAAGGTGCTGCACCTGCGCTGCGTCGAGTACGCCAAGCGGTACGACATGCCGATCCACGTCAGGTCCAGCTTCTCGCACCGTCCCGGCACGATCGTCGCGGCCACATGGCCGGAGGCGACCGAGCTCAGCGAACAGGAGAGCACCATGGAGCAGCCGATCATCTCCGGTGTCGCCCACGACCGCAGCGAGGCCAAGATCACGTTGGTCGGCGTCCCCGACGTGGTCGGTGCCGCGGCGCGCATCTTCGGCAGCGTCGCCGAGGCGGGTGTGAACATCGACATGATCGTCCAGAACGTCTCCGCCGCCGGTACCGGGCGTACCGACATCTCGTTCACCCTGCCGCAGGCGGACGGGCCGACGGCCCTCGCCGCTCTGCGCGGCATCGCAGGTGAGACGGGTGTCGAGGACATCCGCTACAACGACCAGATCGGCAAGGTGTCGCTCGTCGGTGCCGGCATGCGCACGCACCCGGGGGTCTCGGCGCGATTCTTCGGCGCTCTCGCCGATGCCGGGGTCAACATCGAGATGATCTCGACGTCGGAGATCCGCATCTCGGTGGTCGTCGCGGCGCAGGATGTCGACCGTGCTGTCGCCGCGGTGCACACCTCGTTCGACCTCGACGCCACCGACATCGAGGCTGTCGTCTACGGAGGGACCGGTCGATGACCCGCCCCACGCTCGCCGTCGTCGGCGCCACCGGTGCTGTCGGCACGGTGATGCTCGACCTGCTGTCGACCCGTGAAGACCTGTGGGGGGAGATCCGGCTGGTCGCCTCTGCCCGCTCGGCGGGCCGCACCCTGTGGGTGCGGGGCCAGCAGGTGCAGGTGCAGGCCCTGTCTCCCGAGGTGTTCGACGGTGTGGACGTCGCCATGTTCGACGTCCCCGACGAGGTGTCGGCCGTGTGGGCGCCCGTCGCGGTCGAGCGGGGGGCCGTCGTCGTCGACAACTCCGGCGCCTTCCGCATGGACCCGGACGTGCCGCTGGTCGTGCCCGAGGTGAACGCGCACGCGGTGCGCCAGCGCCACCGCGGCATCATCGCCAACCCGAACTGCACGACCCTGTCGATGATCGTGGCCGTCGGTGCCCTGCACGCCGAGTTCGGCCTGGCAGAGCTGGTCGTCTCGTCGTACCAGGCGGCATCGGGTGCCGGCCAGATCGGTATCGACACCCTCTACGACCAGATCGCCAAGGTGAGCGGGAGCCGTGACATCGGCACCCGCCCCGGCGACGTGCGACGCACCGTGGGCGACGACCTCGGCCCCTTCCCCGCCCCGCTGGCGCTCAACGTCGTGCCGTGGGCCGGCTCGCTCAAGGACGACGGATGGAGCAGCGAGGAGCTGAAGGTGCGCAACGAGTCGCGCAAGATCCTCGACCTCCCCGCGTTGCGTGTCACCGCCACCTGCGTGCGGGTGCCGGTGGTCACCACCCACTCGTTGGCCGTGCACGCGGTGTTCGAGCGAGAGGTGTCGGTCGACGCAGCCCGACGGGTGCTCGGGGACGCCAGCGGCGTCGTGCTCTACGACGACCCGGAGCGGGGCGAGTTCCCGACTCCGAACGACGTCGTGGGCACCGATCCGACCTGGGTGGGTCGTGTGCGCCAGCACCTCGACGACCCCACGGCACTGGAGCTGTTCGTGTGTGGTGACAACCTGCGCAAGGGCGCGGCCCTCAACACTGCTCAGATCGCCGAGGTGGTCGCCGCCGAGCTCGTGGGCTGAGGCCCCGACTGCGGCGGCGGTTCACGACAGCGAGAGAGCCGGGACGCCCTGCACGGACGTCCCGGCTCACGGGAGTCGGGGTGGCGGGATTTGAACCCACGACCTCGTCGACCCGAACGACGCGCGCTCCCAAGCTGCGCCACACCCCGGTCTCTCACCGCCAGTAGCGGAGCACCCAGTGTATCGGAGCCCGAGGGGCCTCAACGCTCGCCAGGGGACGACCGTGGTCGCGGCACGAGCGTGAGCAGAGCCGCTTCCGGGCGGCAGGCGACGCGAACCGGAGCGGTGGGGCTCGTGCCCAATCCCCCACTCACGTGCAGCCAGGACGCGCCGGCTCCACCGGCGGCGGGATGACGGGACAAGCCACGCGCCCGCGCGGTGTCGAGGTCGCAGTTGGTCACCAGCGCGCGTCCGCCGGGCAGGCACAGCTGTCCGCCGTGTGTGTGCCCAGCCATCACCAGGTCGACCCCGTCGGCCCACATGGCGTCCAGCACCCGCAGGTAGGGCGCGTGGGTGACGCCCAGCAGCAGGTCGGCGTCGGGGGATCGGGCACCGGCTACGTCGTGGTAGCGGTCGTAGCCCAGGTGCGCGTCGTCGGTGCCCACGGCCTCGATCACCGTGTCGCCGAGGGCCAGCAACACGCGGGCGTTGTCCAGGTCGAGCCAGCCGGCTCCGGTGAGCGCCGCGTCCAGCTCCGCCGTGGGCAGGCGCTCGGTGTGCACGCTGCGCCGACCGTCGTCGGGCAGCAGGTACCGGCCGGGGTTCTTGACCTCGGGGGCGAAGTAGTCGTTGGAGCCGCGGACGAACAGGCCCGGGACGTCCAGCAGCCCGGCGAGCGAGGACGTCAGGGCTGCGACCGAGTCACGATGGGCGATGAGGTCGCCCGTGGTCACGACGAGGTCCGGGCGCAGCCCGGTGAGGCTGGCCACCCACTGCTGCTTGGTGCGTTGCCGTGGGATCAGGTGCAGGTCCGACAGGTGCAGCACCCGCAGGGGGCGGTGACCAGCAGGCAGCACAGGGACGGTGTGACGGCGCAGCGTGAAGGCATGCACCTCGAAGCCGGCCGCGTACGCCAGGCCGGCCCCGGCGACCAGTGCCCCCGTCACTCCGGCTGCGAGGGCGCGGTGCACCGCTACCCGCCCCGGTTGTTGCCCGGCCTGGTCTCGGCCGGGTTCGCCGGCGGGGCAGACTCCTCGGGCGCGGGCTCGTCCGGTGCCGGCTCGTCGGGCGCGGGCTCGTCGGGCTCCGGCTCCGGCTCCGGCTCCGGCCTCGGCGGCGGCGGCGGGACGAACCCGGTAGAGACGAACACCCGTACCGTGCCGCGGGAGAAGTAGTTGGCCCCAGCACCCGGGTCGGTGCTGACCGTGAGCCCTCGTGGCAGCGAGGAGTTCACCTCTGCGGCGACGTAGGCCTCGAAGCCCGCGGCCTGCAGCGTCGCGACGGCGTCGGCGCCGGTCAGGCCGCGCACGTCGGGCACGGTGGCCGTGACCCCGGCGACCTCGCTGGGGTCGGGGTCCTCGAACTGCATCACCGGCAGGGGCTCCATGATCGCCGCCATGGCCTGCTGCCAGATGGGGCCGGGGATGCAGCCGCCGCACACCTCGCCGTAGTAGACGCCGTTGAGCGTGTAGCCGCGCAGCGACTCGACCTTGAGCGGGTTGGTGATGGCCACCGCCGCGGCTCGCTGCGGGGTGTACCCGAGGAACCAGATGTCGCTGGCGTTGTCGGTGGTTCCGGTCTTGCCGCCCGCAGGGCGGCCCAGCGTCATGCGCGCGCCGGTGCGGCCCGGGTCGGGACCGTCGATCGTGCCCTGCAGCACCTGGTTCACGGCGTCCGCGACGCCGGTGTCGATCACCTTGGCGCAGTTGGCGGACGGCACGGCAAGCTCGGTGCCGTCCGGCTTGGTGATCGAGGTGACCGCGATCGACTCGCAGTGGGTACCGCGGGCGGCGAACATGGCGTACGCCTCGGCCATGCCGAGGGGAGAGACCTCCTGCGACCCGAGCACGAACGACTTGATCTGCAGCAGGTCTTCGCCGCTGGCCCGGGTCAGACCTCCGGCTTCGGCGATCTTCACCGGGTCGCAGATGCCCGTGCGCTCCTCGAGCAGGGCGAAGAAGGTGTTGACCGAGCGCCAGGTGCCCGTGCGCAGGTCGTAGGAACCGCCGCGGCCGTCGTAGTTGCCGATGGGCCACGCGTCGGTCACGACGCCCTCGCACACCCGCATGGCGGTCGTGTGGTTGAGCGTGGCGGGAGCGTTGATGCGCGTGTTGAGCGGGATTCCCTGCTTGACCGCGGCGGCCAGGACGAACGGCTTCATCGTCGAGCCGCTCTGGAAGCCCCCGCTGCCGCCACGGTTGAAGTCGGTCACGTAGTTGACGAACGTCGCCCCGGGGCCGCTGCCGTAGTTCTGCGAGTGGGTCATGGCGGTGATGTGGCCGGTGCCGGGCTCCACCACGGCGATGGCGCCGACCGCTGCGTCCCCGGGAGCGACGTAGGCGCGCACAGCGTCACTGGCCGCCTTCTGCTCGCGCGGCTGCAGCGTGGTCGTGATCAGCAGGCCGCCGCGCCGAAGCGTGCGCTCGCGCTGCTCCACGGTCTCCCCGAGCGCCTCCCAGTCCATCAGCTCGCGGTAGACGTAGTCGCAGAAGAAGGGGGCGTAGCTGACGGTGCACCCGTTGGTCGTCGGTGACGGGCTGAGGTTCAGCGGCTGCTCGGCGACGGCGGTCGCGTCTGCTCGGGTCAGCACGCCGTTCTCGACCATGGCCGAGAGCACGTTGTTGCGGCGGGCGATCGCCCTCTCCGGGTACTGCTCCGGGTCGTACCGTGACGGCGACTGCACCAGGCCCGCCAGGGTGGCGGCCTGGTTGACGTCGAGGTCGGCCGCCGGCTTCGAGTAGAAGCGCTGGGCGGCGGCCTCGATGCCGTAGGCACCGCCGCCGAAGTAGGCGATGTTGAGGTAGCGCTCCAGGATCTGGTCCTTGGTGAACTGCTCCTCGGCCGCCATGGCCAGACGCAGCTCGCGCAGCTTGCGGGCGTAGGAGGTCTCGACCGCGGCGGCGGCCTCCTCCTCGGTCTCGGCTTGCGACAGCAGCACGTTCTTGACGTACTGCTGGGTCAGGGTCGACCCGCCCTGCTCGACCGAGCCGGACGAGACGTTGGTCACCAGTGCCCGGGTGGTGCCCTGCAGGTCGATGGGCCCGTGCTCGTAGAAGCGCGCGTCCTCGATCGCGATGAGGGCGTCCTGCACGGTCTGCGAGATCTGGTCCAGCGGCTTGTAGACGCGGTACTCGTCGAAGAACACCGCCAGCTCTTTGCCCTCGGCGTCGAGCACCACCGAGCGTTGGGCCTGCGGGTTCGCCTCGAAGTCGGCCGGCATCGAGGTGAACGAGTCGACGGTCGTGCGCGCCGCAACGCTGGTCGCGCCGACCACAGGCAGTGCGAGGCCGGCCACGAGAAGCCCAGCGACGGCAGCCACGACGACGATGCCGAGTATGTGCCTGGTGGCAGACGCCAGCACGGCCAGGGGGGTCTCTCGCACACCACTAGGGTAAACGGGTTTTGCAGGAGTGTCCGATCGGCGTGTGTCGTCCGGGTTCAGCGAAGCGGGTGCGCGCGGGGTCATGTCGACCTCCGTTCACCTCGGGGTGGGGCCGTCGTCGGCTTTTCGCCACATTCGTGATCTTGACGGGGGTGCCGCTCGCCCAGTTGGATCCTTCTCGGACGCACACGTCAGCAACGACGCTGTCGGAGGCACAGTGAGCTGGGTAGAGGACTGGCCGTCGCACGCGGCCTGTCGGGACGCCGATCCCGACTCGTTGTTCGTGCAGGGCGCGGCGCAGAACAGGGCCAAGACCATCTGTGGGGGATGCGCGGTTCGCACCGAGTGCCTCGCCGATGCCCTCGACAACCGCATCGAGTTCGGGGTGTGGGGCGGCATGACCGAACGGGAACGCCGGGCGCTGCTGCGCCGCCGGCCGGACGTCGTGTCGTGGCGTCGCGTGCTCGAGGCGGCCCGGGAGGACTTCGGCCAGACGCTGCCGATGCCGCGCCGAGCCGGTCGCCCGGTCTCGGTCGACTAGCCGCTGTCCTTCGCCAGGTGGTCCCCCACCTCGCGAAGGCCGTCGAGATCGTGCACGTCGGAGGCGAACGCCGGCACGTCCACCACGGCTACCGACGGATGGGCGGTGCTGAACCGGGACGCCAGGCGCTGCTCGCGCTCGATCAGCCGCATGCGTTCGGCGTGCAGCAGCAGCGCGGACGCGGCGAACGTGTGCTCGGGCGACTCCGCGAGGTGGTCGGCCGCGGACACGCTCTGCTCGGCAGACAGGGCGGCAACCTCGCTCGTGTGCACCCGGTTGAGCACGAGCCCGCCCATCGGCATGCCATCGCCGGCGAGCCGCTCGACGAAGTAGGAGGCCTCGCGCAGCGCGTCCGGCTCCGGCGCCGCGACCACCACGAACGTCGTCTCGGCGTTCTGCAGCAGGGCGTAGGTCTGCTCCGCCCGCTCCCGGAACCCGCCGAACATCGAGTCGAGAGCACCCACGAACGTCTGGACGTCTCGCAGCAGGTCGCCACCGAGCACCTTGGTCAGCGCGTTGGTGAAGACGCTCAGGCCGGCCTGGACGAAGCGGAAGCCGACCCGTCCACCGGCGCGTGCCGGCGCGGTGAGAACGCGGATGAGCCGGCCGTCCAGGAACGAGCCCAGGCGGGCCGGGGCGTCGAGAAAGTCCAGCGCCGACCGTGAGGGAGGGGTGTCGACCACGATGAGGTCCCAGGAGTCCTGAGCGCGCAGCTGGCCCAGCTTCTCCATCGCCATGTACTCCTGCGTGCCGGTGAACGACGTCGACAGGGCTTGGTAGAAGGGGTTGTCCAGCACGGCGGCAGCCTTCTCCGGCGAGGCGTGGGCGAGCACCACCTCGTCGAAGGTGCGTTTCATGTCCAGCATCATCGCGTCCAGCGAGCCACCGCCGGTCTGGTCGACCCCCAGCACCGGGCGTGGTGCGTTGTCGAGCTCGCGCAGCCCCATGGACTGCGCCAGCCTGCGGGCGGGGTCGATCGTCAGCACCACCGTGCGACGGCCACGCTCGGCTGCGCGCAGCGCAAGGGCTGCCGCGGTGGTCGTCTTGCCCACGCCTCCGGACCCGCAGCACACGATGATGCGGGTGCCCGGGTCGTCCAGCATCGCGTCCACCTCGAAGGCGCGGGGACCTCTCGCTCGCCCGCCCGCCGTGGCGCTCATCGATGCGACCGTCCCTCGAACCCGTGGACGCCGTGGGAGCGCATCACATCCGCCAGGGAGTACAGCGACCCGAGGTCGATGCCGCCGGAGAGCCGCGGGAGCTCGATCATCGGTGCCCCGATCTCACGCAGCCGCTCGGCCTGCTGCTGCTCCAGAGTCACGCGTTCGGCGTGCTGGACGACCTCGCGTGCGAGGCCGGCTGCCCAGGCGTCGACGACGTCGTCGTTCATGTGCGGCAGGTCGGCCAGGTCGCCCGCCACGATCCCGGCGCGCAGCGCCGAGACGTCGGCCGACCCGGCCTGGGCGGCCACCAGGTCGGCGGGCTGCAGCGGGGACGAGCGAACCTGGTTGACGACCACCGCCCCGACGGGCAGGCGTGCCCGGTGCAGCTCGGCCACTCCGTCCGCGGTCTCCTGGACGGGCATCTCCTCGAGCACGGTCACGACGTGCACCGCCGTGGCATCGGACCGGAACAGCGCCATGATGGAGTCGGCCTGGCGGTTGATGGGCCCCACCCGGGCCAGCTCGGTGACCTCCTCGTTGACGTTGAGAAAGCGCGTCACCCGGCCGGTGGGAGGGGCGTCCATCACGATGGCGTCGTAGGCGAACCCGCCTCCGGCTCCTCGCCGGCGCGCGGCCTCGTAGGTCTTGCCGGTCATCAGCACGTCGCGCAGGCCCGGGGCGATCGTGGTGGCGAACTCGAGCGCGCCCATCCGGTCGAGTGCCTTGCCGGCGCGTCCGAGCCGGTAGTACATCTCGAGGTACTCCAGTACCGCGTCCTGGGCGTCGATCGCCAGCGCGTAGACGTCGCCTCCCCCCGCGGCGACGGCGACCTTGCGTTCCTCGTAGGGCAAGGGAGCCGTGTCGAAGAGGCTGGCGAACCCCTGGCGGCCCTCCACCTCGACGAGCAGCACGCGGCGGCCCTCGGCCGCCAGCGCCAGGGCCAGGGCGGCCGAGACCGTGGTCTTGCCCGTGCCTCCCTTGCCCGTCACCACGTGCAACCGCACCCGGTCCCACGCGACGTCCCACTCGGCCATGCTGAGCCAGGGTAGTGAGCGCGGCTACGCAGCGCCGCCCCGCAGGTGGTCGGGTTAGGGTTCGGACCATGCAGCGCTGGGAGTATGCGACCGTCCCGCTTCTCGTGCACGCCACCAAGCAGATCCTCGACACCTGGGGATCGGACGGGTGGGAGCTGGTGCAGGTGGTGCCCGGGCCCACGCCGGAGAACCTCGTGGCCTACCTGAAGCGGCCGCTGGAGGGCTGAGCTCGTGACCGATGTCACCGCCAGGCTGGCCGAGCTCGGCATCGAGCTGCCCGCACCTGCCGCGCCGCTGGCCTCCTACGTGCCCGCCGCGCGGACGGGGGACCTCGTGTTCACGGCCGGGCAGCTACCCCTGCTCGACGGCTCGCTGATCGCGGAGGGCCTTGTCGGTCGTGACGTCGACGCTGCCACGGCGGCCGCCTGTGCGCGGCAGTGCGCGCTGAACGCCTTGGCAGCCGTACGGGCGGAGGTCGGGGACCTGTCGCTGGTCGTCCGCGTCGTGAAAGTGGTGGGCTTCGTCGCGTGCACGCCCGACTTCACCGGCCACCCGGCCGTGGTGAACGGGGCGAGCAGCGTGCTGCAGGAGATCTTCGGCGACGCCGGGGTGCACGCACGCAGCGCCGTCGGCGTCGCGAGCCTGCCCCTGGGCGCCCCGGTCGAGGTCGAGATGGTCGTGCAGGTCGCGTCGGTCCGCGCGGGCGAGGGCTGACCTCGCTCGTGCGTATCGTCCTGCCCGGGGCGTTGGCCGACCGGGCCGCCGAGGTCGCAGCGGGCGAGCGACCTGCCGTCGAGCTGCAGCCGGCATCGACCGTCGTGCTGCTGCGCCCCGGACCGTCGGGCGCCCCGGAGGCGTACCTGCAACGCCGCCACCGCAGCCTCGCCTTCGCCGGGGGGATGTTCGCCTTCCCGGGCGGGCGCATCGACGCTGCGGACACGGTCGTCCCGGACCACACGTGGGGTGGCCCCAGCCCGCAACGCTGGGCTGAGTGGTTCGGGTGCCCCGACCCCGCACAGGCCCGGGCCCACGTCGTCGGGGTCGTGCGAGAGCTCTTCGAGGAGACCGGCGTGCTGCTGAGCCTGCCGGTCGACACCGGTGCGTCACGAACCGCGACCGAGGCGGATCGCGCGGCCGTCACCGACGGCAGGCCGTTGGGCGACCTTCTCGCCGAGATCGGTCATCGCCTCGACTCCGCAGCGCTGCGGCCATGGGCGCGCTGGCTCACGCCCCGCTTCGAGAGCCGCCGGTTCGACGCCTGGTTCTTCGTCGCGGCGCTGCCGGCGGCCCAGCAGCCCCGGGTGGCCACCGACGAGGCTCACGAGGGCCGGTGGGTGGCGCCCGACCAGGCGGAGCGGGCGATGCGGGAGGGTGAGCTGGCCATGCTGCCCCCCACCTGGTGGACGCTGCGTCAGCTGGCGGCCCACCCCGACGTCGAGTCCGTGCTCGCGGGGCCGGCGCCGCTGCTTCGCTACACGGTGGGGTGGGCGCGCGAGGGCGACGACGCCGTCATGGTGCTGCCGGACGACCCTCGCTACCCCGGCGACGACCCGCTGGAGGGGTCGTGACGCCGCTGCTGCCCCCGGCCGTGCCCGGGTCTCCGGACGGACCGTGGACGGGAGGCCGGCTCAGCGACCGCGTGCGCTGCGTGCTGGCCCCGAACCCCGGGCCGATGACGTTGGACGGCACGAACACCTACGTGCTGGCCGAGCCGGGGCGCAGCGCCGCCGTCGTGGTCGACCCCGGTCCCGACGACGCCTCGCACCTGCGCCGAGTGCTGGCCGACCTCGCTGCGCACGGTCAGCACGCCGCCCTGGTGCTGCTGACCCACGCGCACCCGGACCACGCCGCCGGCGCACGTGACTTCGCCGACCGCGCGGGCTGCCCGGTGCGCGCCGTCGACCCCGCCTACCGGCTCGGCGCAGACGGCCTGAGCCAGGGTGACCGGCTGGTCGTGGAGGGACTGCGCGTCGAGGTGCTGGCCACACCGGGCCACACGGCCGACTCGGCCAGCCTGGTGCTGCCGGACGAGCCGGCCGTGCTGACCGGGGACACCGTGCTGGGTCGCGGGACGACCGTCGTCGCCCACCCCGACGGACGGCTCGGTGACTACGTGGCGTCCCTGCGCCGCCTCGAGCACCTCGCGACCCAGGTTCCGCAGGCGAGCCTGCTGCCGGGGCACGGCCCTGCCGGGGCACCGCTGGCGGGCGTCGTCGAGCTCTACCTGGCCCATCGGGCGGCACGCCTCGACCAGGTGGTGGCGGCGGTCCGGGACGGGGCCGCGGACGTCGACGCCGTCGTGGCGAGCGTCTACGCGCAGGTCGATCGCTCGCTGTGGCCCGCCGCGCGCCTGTCTGTGCGGGCGCAGCTGGACTACCTGCTGGAGCAGGGCCGGCTCCTGGGGCCGACGGACGCGCTCAGCGCGCCCGACGCCTGAGCCTTTCCACGTCGAGCAGCACCACCGAGCGCTGCTCGAGCCGGATCCAGCCGCGTCCGGAGAAGTCCGCGAGTGCCTTGTTCACCGTCTCCCGCGAGGCCCCCACGAGCTGGGCCAGCTCCTCCTGCGTGAGGTCGTGGGCGACGCGGATGCCTCCCTCGGCCGGTGCCCCGAAGCGACGCGACAGCTCGAGCAGCGACTTGGCGACACGACCGGGGACGTCGGAGAAGACCAGGTCGGCCACGATGTCGTTGGCGCGCCGCAGCCGTCCGGCCAGCTGGGCGAGCAGGCCGCGGGCGACGTCGGGCCGACCGTCCATCCACGCCATGAGCTTCTGCTGGCTCAGGCCGAGCAGCACGGCGTCGGTGACGGCGGTGACGGTGGCCGACCGGGGTCCGGGGTCGAACAGGGAGAGCTCGCCGAACATCTGTCCGGGTCCGAGGATCGCCAGCAGGTTCTCCCGCCCGTCCGAGGCATGGCGACCGAGCTTCACCTTGCCCTCGATCACCACGTAGACACGATCACCGGTGTCGCCCTCGTGGAAGAGCACCTCGCCTCGCGGCAGCTGGGTCTCCTCCATCGAGTCCACGAGGGCTCGCGCGTCCTCGTGGGACAGCTCGGAGAACAGGGGCGCCTGTCGCACGACCGTGTCCAGGCCAGTGTCCATGCCCACTCCCTCCGCGGATGGTGTCCGGCCATTGTGTCCTATCGCACATCCGGGACGAACGTAGGCTTCGGATGTGGCGATCACTGGTGAGACCGACCTGGCGCGCACCAGGCGGGCGCGCCGGGTGGTGCGACAGCTCGCCGTGGCGTATCCCGACGTCCGGTGCGAGCTCGACTTCGACACCCCCTTCGAGCTGCTGGTCGCCACCGTGCTCTCGGCGCAGACGACCGACCGTCGGGTCAACCAGGTGACCCCGGCGCTGTTCGCCGCCTACCCGACGCCTCAGGCGTTGGCCGCAGCCGACCCGGCCCAGGTGGAGCCCGTCATCGCCGCGACGGGGTTCTTTCGGGTCAAGGCGCGAACCCTGGTCGAGCTCTCGGCGGCGCTGGTCGACCGGTTCGACGCGCAGGTGCCTCGTCGGCTCGAACATCTGGTCACCCTGCCGGGCGTGGGGCGCAAGACGGCCAACGTCGTGCTGGGCGAGGCCTTCGGAGTCCCGGGCATCACCGTCGACACGCACGTGGCTCGACTCGCCCGCCGGCTGAGTCTGAGCGAGAGCTCCGACCCGGTGGTCATCGAGCACGACCTGGCTGCGCTGCTGCCCCGAGCGGAGTGGACACGCGCATCGCAGCTGCTGATCTGGCACGGTCGGCGCAGGTGCCACGCGCGACGTCCGGCCTGCGGAGCGTGCCCCGTGGCGCGGTGGTGCCCGGCCTACGGTGAGGGGCCGACCGACCCAGGTGTGGCGGCCGGGCTGGTCAGGACGGAGGGTCGAGCGTGAGCGACCCGGCGGTGCGGCTGACGGGGTCGGGGAGCGTCCCCACCTGGATGGCGCGACTCGTCGACGTGGTCAGGGCGGTGGGGCCCGAGCAGCTCTCGCGGGTGTCCGCCCCCGCGGGGGGAGCCTGGCGGCAGGGTGCGGTGCTGATGCTGTTCGGCCAGTCCGACGACGGCCCGGACGTGCTGATCATCGAGCGTGCGCACGACATGCGCAGCCATGCCGGTCAGCCGGCGTTCCCGGGCGGCGCGGTCGACCCCACCGACGACGGGCCGGTGTCGGCCGCCCTGCGCGAGGCCACCGAGGAGACCGGGCTCGACCCCAGGGGGGTGGACGTCTTGGCTGCGCTACCGGCGCTGTGGCTGCCACCTTCGGGTTTCGAGGTCACTCCCGTCCTGGGATGGTGGCGCGAGCCGAGCCCGGTGTGCGTGCGTGACCCCCGTGAGGTTGCCTCGGTGCACCGGGTGGCGGTGGCCGAGCTTCTCGACCCCGCCAACCGTCTGTCGGTGCGGCACCCCAGCGGCTACGTCGGCCCGGCGTTCGAGGTGCGAGGACTGCTCGTGTGGGGGTTCACGGGCGGTCTGCTGTCACGGCTGTTCGTACTGGCAGAGTGGGAGCGCCCCTGGGACGCCGGTCGCGTGCGGGACCTGCCGGAGCGCACGCTGCGCCAGGCACTGCGCAGCGAGGCTCATCCGGGGTTCGTGGTGGGGTCCGACGGGGGCGAGGAGAGCTGAGCATGGAACGCATAGGCGAGGTGGTCGCGACTCTCGGGGTGCTCGACTGGGTGCTCATCGCCCTCGTGCTGGCCTTCGCCGTGATCGGGTGGGTGCAGGGCTTCGTGGTGGGTCTGCTCTCGCTCGTCGGCCTGGTCGGAGGCGCCGTCCTGGGACTGGTCTTCGTCCCGTCCCTGCTGTCGTCGCTGCAGCCCGGCTTGGGCACGGCCCTGCTGGCGATCCTGCTCGTGGTGCTGGCTGCTGCGCTCGGCCAGTGGGCCCTGTCGTGGCTCGGGGAGACCGTGCGCGAGAGGCTCGGTGGTGACTCCGCGCGCAGGGTGGACGGCCTGGCCGGTGCCCTGCTCGGTTCGACGAGCGTGCTGGTGGTCGCCTGGCTGATCGGAGCCGCGGTTGCGTCGGCCAGCATCCCGTGGCTGTCGGGCTCGGCGCGCGACTCCGCCGTCCTGGCCGCGGTGGACGAGGCGGTGCCGTTCAGCCCCGACAGGTTGCGCGAGCCGCTGCGCGGAGTGGTCGACTCCGGCGGCTTCCCCGAGGTGGTGGCGCCCTTCGTCGAAGAGGTCGTCGTCGAGGTCGACGAGCCGGAGCCGGGCAGCGACCGCACGCCGCAGGTACGGGCGGCGCTGGCGTCGGTCGTGAAGGTGGTCGGGCGGGCGGACTCGTGTGCGTCCCAGCTCGAGGGCAGCGGAGTGGTGCTGCGACCGGACCGGGTGGTGACCAACGCGCACGTCGTGGCCGGCACGTCGCGGGTCGTGGTGCAGCCCACCGACTCCGACCCGGTCGTGGCCACCGTGGTCTTCCTCGACACCGACACCGATGTCGCTGTGCTGGACGCGCCGGGGCTGGGCGCGCCGGTGCTGGCGCTGGACGAGAACCCGCCGGCCCAGGGCGACCCTGCGGTGATCGCCGGCTACCCCAACGGGGGTGGGCTCGACACCGAGGGCGCTCGCATCCGGTCGAGCAACCAGCTGCTCGGCCTCGACATCTACGGCCGTGACGAGGTGCTCCGCGACGTGGTGGCGTTCCGCGGGGACGTGCAGCCGGGCAACTCCGGCGGGCCCCTGCTGTCGCCGGAGGGGGCGATGCTGGGGCTGGTCTTCGCCGCATCCCTGACCGACAGGGAGACGGGGTACGCGCTCGCGCTGTCCGAGCTCGACCGAGCGCTGGCGGTCGCCGCGGCCGAGCAGGTCAGCCCTGTTGCGACCGGAGCGTGTGCCTGAGCAGCCAGCGGGTCAGGCGCTCGGTGACCACGTCCGGCGCCTCCTCCTGGGGAAAGTGGCCGACGCCGGACAGCTCGGTGTACTCGTACGGACCGGCGACGTGCTCGCTCGAGGCACGAGCCGTGGCGGGAAGGACCGCGGGATCGAGCGACCCGTGGATCTGCAGCACCGGTACCTGCACCGGTGGGGCCATCTTCGCGGCGAAGCGGGCGCCGTCGGGGCGCAGCAGCGATCGGAACGCCCAGCGGTGGTACTCCAGGGAGCAGTGCGGCGCGGGCCACACCGACAAGGCGTCGCGGTAGCGTCGCGCAGCCTCGTCGGGAAACCCGCTGCCGGGAGCGGACCATGCCCGCAGGATGCGCTCGACCTCGGCCCCGTCGTCGGCGACCAGCTCACGCTCGGGTCGCCACGGCAGCTGCAGGCGCAACGCGTGCCGGGCTGCGACTCTCTGCTGCTTCGAGCGCATGGCCCGTCGCATCTGCAGGGGGTGGGCCATCGACAGCACCGCGATGGAATCCACGTGGCCCGGTCGCAGCACCGCTGCCGTCCAGGCGAAGAACCCACCCCAGCCGTGACCGACGATCACAGCCGACCGGCGACCGAGGGCTCGAACGACCCCGGTGATGTCGGCCGACACCGTGTAGGGGTCGTAGCCGCGAGGCGTCTTGTCGCTGCCGCCGTAGCCCCGCAGGTCCATGGCAGCCACGCGAAAGCCTGCGCCTGCCAGAGCAGGCAGCTGGTGGCGCCAGGTCCACCAGAACTCGGGGAAGCCGTGCAGCAGCAGCACGAGCGGACCACTGCCCATCTCGGCCACGTGGAACTGCGCGCCGTTCGCGGCGACCTGGGCGTGCGTCCACGGGCCCGGGACATCGATCACGTCCCGCAGCGAGGGTGTGACGGACGAGGGCAGCGTCACACCCGCTCAGGCTCGCGGCGTCGGGGTGAGGGCAGCCTTGGCCTCGTCGACGGTGGTCGTGACGGTCGCCTGGGTGCGCTCGAGACCCTTGATGCGATCGAGCTCGCGCTTGCCGAGCAGACCGAGCAGCGCGGCGATCAGCAGGTAGACCACAGCCACGATGAGCATCCCCGCCCAGATCGGCAGCCCTGCGGCGACCAGTCCGAAGGCCGCGGCGAACGTGAGCAGGAACCAGGCGGTGAACCCGAGAAAGGCCGCCCCGCCGAACATGCCGACACCCTTGCCGGCACGCTGCGCGCTCTGCTTGGCCTCGGCCTTGGCCAGCTCGATCTCGCCGCGGACGAGTGTTGCCCCGTCCTCGGCCGCCGCTCGCACCAGGTCGACGATCGTCGGACGGACCTCGCTCACGGTGGTCGCGGCGCTGGTCGTGGGCTGCACGTCGGTCATGGTTCCTCCTGCTCGATGAAGCGCCTTCGAGCCTAGTGGCTGCGTGCTGGTGGCTCCGAGGAGTCGTCGGCGGGCTGGTGCTCGTCCGGTCGGAGGCGCTGCGCCCGTAGGCGCCGGTAGTGGCGGTTGCGCCGACCGAGCACGACCGAGGCGAGCACGGCCGCGATGAGCGAGGCCACGAGCACGGCGGTCTTCGACACCGCCACCAGGTCGTCGGTGCCCTCGAACGCCAAGGTGCCGATGAGTAGCGACACGGTGAACCCGATGCCGGCCAGCAGGCTCACACCGAAGACGTCGCTCCAGGCGAGTCCCTTCGCCAGCGTGGCCCGCGTGTAGCGCACGGCGAGCCAGGTTCCTGCTGAGATGCCGATGCTCTTGCCGAGCACGAGCCCCAGCACGATGCCGAGTCCGATGGGCTCGGTGAAGACGTTGCCCAGGGTCTCGGGGCTGATCGTGACACCGGCCGCGAACAGGGCGAACAGCGGAACCGCGACGGCCGACGACAACGGCCGGATCCGGTGCTCGTACCGTTCCGCGGGCGACTCGTGCTCGTCCGGGTCGGTCACTGCACGGGTGGCCAGCCCGATGGCCACCCCGGCGATCGTCGCATGTACCCCGCTCTCGTGCAGCAGCGCCCAGGCGAGCAGCCACAGCGGGACGTAGACCCACAGGTTGCCCCACCGCCTCTTCTGCATGTACCAGTACCCGGCGATGACGGCGAAGGCCAGCACGAGGTACAGCGCCTCGAGCGTGGCGGTGAACGCCACGGCGATGATGAGGATGGCCAGCAGGTCGTCCACGACCGCCAATGTCAGCAGGAAGGCACGCAGGGCAGTCGGCAGCCCGGAGCCGATCACGGCGAGCACCGCGAGAGCGAAGGCGATGTCGGTCGCGGTCGGCACCGCCCACCCGCGCACGTCGCCGGCCACGCTGATGTTGTTGACGATGACGTAGATCGCCGCGGGAGCCACCATGCCCATCACGGCGGCCACCATCGGCAGGATCGCCTCGCTGGGGTTGCGCAGCTCGCCGACGGAGAACTCCCGCTTGAGCTCCAGACCGACGACCAGGAAGAAGATCGCGAGCAACCCGTCCTTGGCCCACGTGCCGATGGTGAGGTCGAGGTGCAGGCGTTCTGGCCCGACGACCTGGTTCGTGACGGCCTGGTAGGACTCCGGGCCGAGGTTCGCCCACAGCAGCGCCGCCGCAGCGCCGGCCAGCAGAAGGAACCCGCCGGTGGTCTCCTGGCGGAAGATGTCGACGAGTGTGCGCCGCTCCCGCTCGGGAAGCCGATGGAAGGCCTCGGTGGCTGGCTCGGTCACCGCAGCGATGCTAGTCGGGTGAGTGGGGCGTCGTGGCTCGGCTGCCCGCCCGTCACCTGGGCTGGGTCGAGAAGGTCGAGGGCCCGCACGAGGGCACACTAGGGGTGCGACCG
>CAYNWB010000021.1:0-39146 GCA_964400785.1 uncultured Actinomycetes bacterium
GACGCTGGGCGCTGAACCCGTCGTCGAAGACAACCTGGCCGCGGCCGTGGTTCCCCGAGGAGAGGGCCGGGTGCTGGTGCTCGTGGGGTCGGCGCCGTCGATCGCCCGGGTCGAGGTGCGAGACCCGGCGGGCCGCACACTGGTGGACGGCATCGGGCCGACCTCGATCGTCGTGCCTCCGCCCTTTCCCGACTCGGTCGAGGTGCTCGGCAAGCGCACCAACGGCTCGGTGGTGGCCAGCCTGCGCATCGGGGTCGCCGACTGACCCGTGTCGGCCCACAATGGCCGCGTGAGCGGCGGTGTCGACAGCGACTGGGTGACGGTCGACCTGCTGGACGAGACGCCCGCACCCGTCCAGGCTCCGCCGCCTCGCCGTCGGCTCGGTCTCGTGGCCGCGGTGGTGGCTGCTGTGGTCGCCGCTCTCGTGCTCTGGCCGCAGCCCGGAGCTCCCGCGGGTGACGACGCGCGGCCGACCGCCGACCAGGGCGTCGTTGACGCCCAGCAGCCTGCTCCGGATGATCCTCGGCTGCTGCCGTGGCCGGGCAGGGGTCCGTGGATCGGCGACGAGGGGTTCGTCGAGCAGGCGACTGCCGTCTGGCAGGCAGCGGCCTCCGGCAGCGACGAGGGGCCCGGAGCCGATGTCCACGCCTTGTGGGCGGGCCCGGTGGGGGACGTCGCCGTCGCTGTGCTGCAGTCGGTGGGTCGCGACGGGCGGACGCGGCTGGCGCAGGTGACCGAATCGCCCATCCCCAGCTCGGTCAACCCGGGGCCTCTGCTGCTGTCCCGGGTCGATGCCGTCGATCGAGTGCCGCCCTTCGTGGTGCTGAGCTACGGCGGCGGCCTCGAGCTCGCTGGAGTGCTCGACGAGCCCGGCTCGGCCCTGCTGCAGGTGCTGCCCGCACCCGGGCTGCTGACCGAGGGTGTCGAGCTGCAGCGGCTGCAGGGTTCGACCTTCGCGACGGTCGGCATGCAGGACGACGGGCTGTCGCAGCCCTGGGTGCACACGCCCTGGCTGTCCCCGGGTGGACCGGTGGTGTCGGCGGTGCGCACGCGAGGTGCGCAGCCTGGGATGCTCGCCACGGCGTTGGTGGACCCCGGACGGCTGCTGCCGGCCACGGCGCCCGTCCAGCTCGTCCCGCCGGCATGGGGACGGGTGCGCGCCGACCTGCCCACCGACTACGTGGACGCGCAAGCGGCCCTGCTGTCTCTGGGGCGCTCGTCCGGACGCGTGTCGATCCTCGGGTCGACCCAGACCCCACAGGGGCGCGCGTCCCTGGTCGAGGTGCGCCCCACCGGCCCCGGTCGTCCCGTCGTCGTCACGGTGGGGTCGGGAGCCGGGAGCGAGGTGGTCTCGCCGCCCCGACCCTCCGGACGTCCGGACGAGGTCGCCCTGGGGGCCGCACGGTCGCTCACCGGTGACACGCTCATCGTCGCAGCAGGACCGCCGGAGGCGACCTTCATCGTGGTCGGCGCCGACGGTGAGGCCGTTGCGACGGGTCCCCGGACCACGGCCGTGTGGCTGGGCAGGGACGTCTCGGTGAGTGAGGTCTCGGCCCAGGGCTACCGCGAGGACGAGACGTGGGTCGGGCGCACCACGCTGGATCTGGCGGACCTGTGAGCATGGCGTCCATGATCGCCACCGTGCCGGAGTCGTCCGTCGTCGTCGTCGGTGCCGGTATCGCGGGGATCGCCTGCGCGCGCGAGGTGCAGGCGGCCGGTGTCGACGTCACGGTGCTCGAGCGCGGGCGCGTCGTCGGGGGTCGGATGGCGCGATGGACGCGCGACGGTCGCGCCGTGGACATCGGGGCGGCCTACTTCACCGTCCGCACGCCGGAGTTCGACGTTGTGGCCGAATCGTGGGCGCGGCGCGGTCTGGCCCACCCGTGGACCGACACGTTCACCGTGGCCGGCGCGGGCGGCTCGCGCCGGGAGACGTCGGGCCCGGTGCGGTGGGCCGCTGAGGCGGGCCTGCGCTCCCTGGTCGCCGACCTGGCCGATGGGCTCGACGTGCGGCTCGCGCACGAGGTGTCGACCGTGAGCGTGGGGTCGGACGACCGTGTGCTCGTGGACGGTCGGCCGGTGCGGGGGCTCGTGCTCGCCATGCCCGACCCGCAGGCCGGTGACCTGCTCGGGCAGGGACTCGAGCCCCTTGCGGACGCGCTCGACGAGCAGTGGCAGCCGGTCGTCAGCGTGGCGGTGTGCTTCGCCGAGCGAACCTGGCACGGGATCGACGGGGTCTTCGTGCACGACTCGCCGATCTCCCTGGTCGTCGACGACGGTCGTCGCCGGGGAGACGGTGCCCCGGTGCTGGTGGTCCACAGCACGCACGAGACCGCGCGCCACCACCTCGACGACCCGTCCGCGGTCGTCCCCCTCGCCCTGGCGGAGGTGCGCCGGCTGCTCGGTGACCTGGGTGAACCGGTGTGGGCCGAGGCCAAGAGATGGGGCTCGGCCGAGCCCCGGCGTCCGCGGCAGCAGACGTTCCTGCTGGGCGAGGCTCCGGTCGCTGTCTGCGGGGACGGCTGGTCGAGCCGTCCGCGCGTGGAGGCCGCCTGGTTGTCGGGACGGGACGCGGGTCGCGCCCTGGTCGACAGACTTCGGTAGCCTCCGGGCGTGCCGGCAACCGTTCTGGTCGGAGCCCAGTGGGGCGACGAAGGCAAGGGGAAGGCCACCGACCTGCTCGGTGGCGACGTCGACTTCGTCGTGCGCTACCAGGGCGGCAACAACGCCGGGCACACCGTCGTCATCGACACGGGGGCGGGGCTGGAGCACTACGCGTTGCACCTGCTGCCGTCCGGCATCCTGACCCCGGGCGCGACGTCCGTCATCGGCAACGGCGTGGTCATCGACCTCGAGGTGCTGTTCGCAGAGCTCGAGGGCCTGGCCCAGCGGGGGGTGACGACGGGTCGGCTGCTCGTGTCGGCCTCCGCGCACATCATCGCCCCGTACAACGCAGCGCTCGACCGCGTCTCGGAGCGCTTCCTGGGGGCTCGTCGCATCGGCACCACCGGACGCGGCATCGGGCCGACCTACGCCGACAAGGTCAACCGCGTGGGCATCAGGGTGCAGGACCTCTTCGACGAGTCGATCCTGCGGCAGAAGGTTCAGGGTGCTCTCGCCCAGAAGAACCAGCTGCTGGTCAAGGTGTACAACCGGCGCGAGGTCGTCGCCGAGGCCGTCGTGGAGGAGCTGCTGCCCTACGCCGAGCGGCTGCGGCCCTACGTGGCCGACACGTCGCTGCTTCTCAACCGTGCGCTGGACGAGGGGCGCCATGTGCTGCTCGAGGGTTCGCAAGGCACCCTGCTCGACGTCGACCACGGCACCTACCCGTTCGTCACCTCGTCCAACCCGACTGCGGGCGGCGCGTGCGCAGGTGCCGGAATCGGCCCCACGCGCATCAACCGCGTGATCGGGATCCTCAAGGCGTACACGACGCGCGTCGGCTCGGGGCCGTTCCCGACCGAGCTGCACGACGCCGACGGCGCGCGGCTGCGGCAGGTCGGCGGGGAGCGCGGCGTGACGACCGGGCGCGACAGGCGCTGCGGCTGGTTCGACGCCCTGGTCGCCCGCTACGCGACACGGGTCAACGGGCTCACCGACATCTTTCTGACCAAGCTGGACGTGCTCACCGGCTTCGAGACCATCCCGGTCTGCGTGGCCTACGACGTCGACGGGGTGCGTCACGACGAGATGCCCCCCACGCAGACGGAGTTCCACCACGCCAAGCCGATCTACGAGTACCTGGACGGCTGGGACGACGACATCCGCGGGACGCGGGCTTTCGACGACCTGCCACCGGCGGCGCAGGCCTACGTGCTGGCGGTCGAGGACCTCAGCGGCGCCCCAGTGTCGGCGATCGGGGTGGGCCAGGCCCGCGACGCGACCATCGTCCGCCGCCGCCTGCTGTAGCCCGAACCACCCCCCTCCCCGGCGGGGGGAATGATCACGTTTGGTACGGCGGCGGGTGCTTCACACGGGTAATTCGCCGTGCAAAGCACCCGCAGACCTGGCAAGGGACCGTCCGCCGGCCATCCGTGCGTGCCACCTCGTCGCGAGCTCTGTGGGACGCGGGCGCGCCCGCTGCGGTATCCACATGGCTTGCCGGCTTCGGCATGTCGTCCCCAGGCACCGTCACCCTGACCCGCGGGCCGGTCGGGGCACCGATCCTCGGGCCATGAGCCGACACCCCGCCCTTCCCGTGATGCCCGCCCTCGAGCAGTCCGGATCGGTACTGCGCCGCGAGGCGCTCGAGTACGGCCTCACCCAGGACGAGCTCGAACGCCTGCTGAAGCAGGGAGTCTTCGTCCGCGTCCGTCGAGGCGCCTACGCGGTACGCGACGACTGGACGGCGCTGACGCCGGAGCAGAGGCACCTGGTCACCGCGCGGGCAGTCCTTCGGGCGCTGCCCGAGCCCGCGGTGCTCGGTCACGTCTCAGCCGCCGTCGCCCACGGGCTGCCGGTATGGGGGGCCGACCTGTCCCTCGTGCACGTCATCCGACGGTCGCGCCGGCTGAGCGCGCGCACCGAGGCAGGTGTCGTCCACCACGCCAGCACGCTTCCTGACGAGCACGTCTGCGACATGGACGGTCTTGCGGTGACGTCGCTGGCTCGAACGGTGATCGATCATGCGCGGACGGCACCGTTCGAGGCGGCGGTGGTGACGGCGGACGCCGCTCTGCACTCGAAGCGCCTCGAAAGAGCCGAGCTCACGGAGATGCTGGGTTGGCAGTCGGACTGGCCGGGGTCACGCGGGGCAGGACGCGCGGTCGTCTTCGCCGACGGCCGGTCGGAGTCGGTCGGCGAGTCGCGCGGTCGCATCCACATCCACGCTGCGGGACTTCCGGCTCCCGAGCTTCAGGTTGTGATCCGCGACGAGTACGGCAACGAGGTTGCCCGCGTCGACTACCTGTTCGTGGCACAGCGCACGATCGGAGAGTTCGACGGACGCCTCAAGTACCGCGTCGCGAACGCTGGTGCGAACCTCGAGACCGTGCTCTGGAACGAGAAGCGCCGGGAGGACGCACTGCGAGCGCTCGGCTACGAGGTCGTCCGGTTCACGTGGGACGACCTCGAGCGGGCGCCGGCCCACATCCGTCGACGGTTTCTCGCGGCGTTCGCCCGGGCCGCCGGGCGTAGTCGGGTCACGCTTCTCTAGTAAGCGCGCCCCGACCGGCCCGGGCGTCCCCCTTGCCCGGTGTTTAGGTGCTTTGCGCGGCGAATTCCCCGTGCGAAGCACCCACTGCCGTACCGAACGTGATCATTCCGGTCGGGGCAGCACCGCCGTCGAGGCGGGCCGGCTCAGCTGTCGAGGTTGGCCATCACGTGCTTGATGCGGGTGTAGTCCTCCAGGCCGTACATCGACAGGTCCTTGCCGTAGCCGGAGTGCTTGAACCCGCCGTGGGGCATCTCCGCGACGAGGGGGATGTGCGTGTTGATCCAGACGCAGCCGAAGTCCAGCCGCTTGCTCATGCGCATGGCGCGCCCGAAGTCGCGGGTCCACACCGATGACGCCAGCCCGTACTCGACGCCGTTCGCCCAGCGCACGGCCTCGTCCTCGTCGCTGAACTGCTGGACGGTGATGACCGGGCCGAACACCTCGTTCTGGACGATCTCGTCGTCCTGCCGAAGGTCGGACACGACGGTGGCCGCGTAGTGGAAGCCGGCCTCCCCGACCCGCTCCCCGCCGGTGGCGACCCGGGCGTGCGCCGGCAGCCGCTCGATGAAGCCCGCGACCTTCGACAGCTGAGCCGCGTTGTTCACCGCGGGCAGCAGCGCGTCCTCGTGGTGCACCCCCACGTCGGCCGTGGCCACCGTCGAGCGGGCCTGCTCGGCCAGAGCGTCCACCAGGTCGGCGTAGACGCGCGGGGACGCGAGCACCCGCGTCGACGCCGTGCAGTCCTGGCCGGCGTTGAAGAAGCCCGCGGTCGCGATGCCCTCGGCAGCGGCCGACAGGTCGGCGTCGTCGAACACCACGACCGGCGCCTTGCCCCCGAGCTCGAGGTGCACCCGCTTGACGTCGGACGAGGCGGCCTCGGCCACCTGCATGCCCGCCCGTACCGACCCTGTGATCGCCACCATCGAAGGGGTCGGGTGCGACACCAGCGCACGACCGGTGTCGCGGTCGCCACAGATCACGTTGAGCACACCGGGCGGTAGGAAGTCGGCGGCGATCTCAGCCAGCAGCAGCGTCGACACCGGCGTGGTGTCGCTCGGCTTGAGGACGACGGCGTTGCCGGCCGCAATGGCCGGCGCCAGCTTCCACACCGCCATCATCATCGGGTAGTTCCAGGGAGCCACCTGCCCGACGACGCCGACCGGCTCGCGCCGGATCCACGACGTGTGGCCCTCCATGTACTCGCCCGCGGCCTTGCCCTCGAGCACGCGTGCCGCCCCCGCGAAGAACCGGATCTGGTCGACCATCGGCCCGATCTCCTCGGACTTGGTCAGCTCGGTCGGCTTGCCGCAGTTCTCGACCTCGGCAGCCACCAGGTCACCGGCCCGCGCCTGCACGGCGTCGGCGAAGTCGAGCAGCGCCTTCTGCCGCACGCTCGGCGTCGCGTCCCGCCACTGCTCGAAGGCCGACGCGGCGGCGGCGTAGGCCTTGTCGACGTCTTCCGGCTGCGACAGCGGAGCGTGCGCGAACACCTCCCCCGTGGTCGGGTCGACGACGTCCGTGGTCAGCCCCTGATGGGTGTCGACGTACTCCCCGTTGACGAAGTTGCGCAGCCGTCGCGGCTCAGCCATCCCAACGCTCCTGACTCGTTGACCCTCGGCCCGGCGCCGAAGGACGTACCCGGCAGCAGACGCTACCCAGCGATGCGTCGTACCCTCCAGGGTCATGGCCGAATCGATCGTCCCGACCGCCGACCCTGCTCGTGGACGCGAGGTCTACGACCTCGACCGGGCCCACGTCTTCCACTCGTGGAGCGCCCAGGGCGCCCTCTCGCCCATGACCCTGGCCGGCGCCGAGGGCTCCTACGTCTGGGACTACGACGGCAACCGCTACCTCGACCTGTCCAGCCAGCTGGTGAACACCAACATCGGCCATCAGCACCCGCGAGTCGTGGCCGCGATCCAGCAGCAGGCAGCTCGCCTGTGCACCATCGCCCCGCAGCACGCCAACGACGTGCGGGGGGAGGCGGCCCGGCTGATCGCGTCGAAGGCCCCGGACGGCTTCGAGCACGTGTTCTTCACGAACGGTGGGGCCGAGGCCGTCGAGAACGCCGTCCGCATGGCGCGCCTGCACACCGGCCGCCAGAAGGTGCTCAGCCGCTACCGCGCCTACCACGGCGGCACCCAGACGGCGGTGACGCTCACCGGAGACCCCCGCCGCTGGCCGAACGACTGGTGGAGCAGCGGCGTCGTCCACTTCTTCGGCCCGTTCCTCTACCGCTCGCCCTTCTTCAGCGAGACGCCCGAGCAGGAGACCGAGCGCGCCCTGCACCACCTCGAGCAGACCATCAGGTTCGAGGGCCCCAGCACGATCGCAGCGGTGCTGCTCGAGACGATCCCGGGCACCGCCGGAATCATGCCGCCGCCACCGGGGTACCTGGCCGGTGTGCGGCAGATCTGCGACCGCTACGGAATCCTGCTGATCCTGGACGAGGTCATGGCCGGCTTCGGTCGCGCCGGAGCCTGGTTCGCCTTCGACCACTACGACGTGCGTCCCGACCTGATCACGTTCGCCAAGGGGGTCAACTCCGGCTACGTGCCACTCGGCGGCGTCGTGATCAGCGAGCCGGTCGTCGAGACGTTCCGAGACCGTGTCTACCCCGGCGGGCTCACCTACTCCGGCCATCCGCTGGCCTGCGCCGCGGCCGTCGCGACGATCACCGCCATGCAGGACGAGGGCATCGTCGAGAACGCCCGCCGCATCGGCGAGACCGTGCTCGGCCCCGGCCTGGCCGAGCTCGCCGATCGGCACCCGGTGATCGGCGAGGTACGCGGCATCGGCGTGTTCTGGGCCCTCGACCTGGTGTCGAACCGCGAGACCAAGCAGGAGCTCGCCCCCTACGGGGGCACGAGCGAGGCCATGGGCACTCTGCTGGCAGCCCTGAAGAAGCGGGGCGTGCTGCCCTTCGCCAACTACCACCGCCTGCACGTCGTGCCTCCGTGCACGATCTCCGACGCCGAGGCGAAAGAAGGCCTGGCCATCCTCGACGAGGCACTCGGGGAGATCGACCGCTACTACGAGGGCTGAGCGTGTTCTACGACGTCCACCTGCTGCCACCAGACGCGGCGGACGACCCTCGGGGCGCCCTCGTCGCCCGTGCCGCCGACGACCTCGCTGCGCGCCACGACGACGAGCCGCCGGTGGTCGCCGCAGCCGTGGTGGCGAAGGTGCGCGCGACCTGGGTGCGTCCGGGCGAAGGGCTGCGTATCGAGGACGCCCACGGTGCGGTCACCGTTCGTCTGCCGTACTGGTACGTCGGCAAGAAGGCGCGTGAGCAGGCGAGAGTGCTGCACGCGGTCGTGTCCGAGCTCGAGAAGGCCACCGGGTGGCGTGCGTTCGACCCCCAGCTGGACGACTGGTTCTCGCGGCGCAGCTACAAGGACACCGCGGCCGTGCTGGACGCCGTCGCCGACTTCCAGGCCCGCGAACGCATGGACACCCCTGCCGTCGACGCGCGACGCGACGCGCGGGCCTCGGCCGGAAAGCCCCGGCCGCTGTTCCGCCGCGGCTCGTAGCGCTGGCGGGGTTCTCGGCTGGGTGCCACGACGACCGCTCGCCTAGGGTTGCTGCCCGTGCAGGTGCTGGTTCTGGGGTCGGGTGGTCGTGAGCACGCTCTTGTCGTGGGGCTGCGCGACGACCCTGACGTGACCGCGGTGCACGTCGCGCCCGGCAACGCCGGGATCGCCGCGGACGCCGACGCGGTGCACGACCTCGATCCCACCGACGGGGCCGAGGTCGTCGCCCTGGCCCGGCGCGTCGCAGCCGACCTCGTCGTGGTCGGGCCCGAGGCCCCGCTGGTCGCCGGGGTGGCCGACGCCGTCCGCGACGCAGGCATCGCGTGCTTCGGGCCTTCGGCCGCGGCCGCGCGCATCGAGGGCAGCAAGGCCTTCGCCAAGCAGGTGATGGCGGCCGCCGGGGTGCCCACTGCGATGGCCCACGTGTGCGACACCGCCGACGAGGTCGCGGCGGCCCTCGACGCCTTCGGGCCTCCCTACGTCGTGAAGGACGACGGGCTGGCGGCCGGCAAGGGTGTCGTCGTCACCCACGACCGTGAGCTGGCCCTGGCCCATGCAGCCGCGTGCGGGCGGGTGCTGGTCGAGGAGTACCTGGACGGCCCCGAGGTGTCGCTGTTCTGCCTCACCGACGGGGAGACCGTTCGCGCCCTGCAGCCCGCTCAGGACTTCAAGCGCATCTTCGACGCCGACGAGGGCCCCAACACCGGCGGCATGGGGGCCTACACCCCGCTGCCGTGGGCGCCCGACGGTCTGGTCGACGACATCGTCGCGCGGGTCGTGCAGCCGACCGTGGACGAGATGCGGGCGTCCGGCACCCCCTTCGTGGGGCTGCTCTACGCCGGTCTCGCCCTCACCTCGCGCGGCCTGCGTGTCGTGGAGTTCAACGCACGCTTCGGCGACCCTGAGACCCAGGCCGTGCTCGCCCTGCAGCGCACCCCGCTCGGAGCCTTGCTGTACGCGGCGTCGACGGGCACCCTCGGCCAGGTCGAGCCGCCGCACTGGCGCTCGGGCGCAGCCGTCACGGTGGTGCTCGCCGCGGCGGGATACCCGGGGTCACCCCGCACCGGAGACGCCATCTCGGGGCTCGAGGCGGCCGCCGCCGTCGAGGGCGTACGCGTGCTGCACGCCGGCACCGCCGCGCGTGACGGCCATGTCGTCACCTCCGGCGGCCGGGTGCTGTCGGTGACCGCGCGGGGCCGCGACCTCACCCAGGCGCGTGAGCGGGCCTACGAGGCGGCCGCCCTCATCGACTTCGACGGTGTGCAGTACCGCCGGGACATCGCTGCCGTGGCGGCCCGCGGCGGCCCCTGATGGCCACCGCAACGACGAGTCGGCAACCACAGTCCCGACACTGGTCGCGCTGGTCGCGGGTGCTCGCGGTGGTCGGTGCCGCCCTCGCGCTGCTGGGTGTCTACGTCACGTTCGGCAACCCGCGCCTGGGCGGCGACCACTACGCCGCAGGCCTGACCGCATGGTCGATCGCCACGACAGGCTCGGCCGACGTCTCGGCGTTCGCCGCGCCCGACGAGGGGCTGTGGCTCTTCGCCGTCGGTGACACCGTCGTGACGAACCGGTTCGCGGGCACCGTGCTCTACGCAGTGCCGTTCTACGCCGCTGCCTCCCTGGTCACCGACGAGTTCTCGATGTGGCCGGGCATCGTCGCGGCGGCCACGTTCGCGACCGTCTCGGTGCTGTGCCTGTGGGCTGCCCTGCTGCCGCTGGGTCGCCGCGTCGCCCTCGGCGCCGCCACCGTGTTCGGGCTGGGTACCGCGACGTTCGCGGTCGCTGCCGACACCCAGTGGTCGCACGCTCCGGCCCAGGCGGCGATGGCCGCCGGCGTGCTGGCGCTCACCCGGGGTCGACTGGGCCTGGCCGGGCTTGCCTTGGGGCTGGGTGCGGCCGTTCGGCCCCACCTGGTGGTGGTGGCGATCGCCGTGGCGGTCTGGATGGCGCTGGCCGCTCGGTCGTGGCAGCCCGCCGTGCGAATCGGGGCTGGTGCCGCTCCCGGCGTGATTCTTCTCCTCTCGTACAACGCGATCGTCTACGGCCGATTCTGGCCCACGAACGGCCTGGAGCGCAGCGCGGAAGACGTCGCCTGGGGTGGCTCCGGCGGAGGTGTCGGGCTGGCAGCGCTGCCCGAGAACCTGCTCGGCACCCTTGCCTCTCCTGGACGCGGGGTGCTGGTGCTGTACCCCGTCCTGATCGTGCTGGCGTTCTGGGTACCGGCAGCCTGGCGACGAGCGACGCACGCCGAGCGAGCGGCAGCCGTCGGTGCGCTGACCTACCTGCTCGTCCAGCTCACGCTCAACCGCTACTCCGGCGGCTGGTGGTACTTCGGGTCACGGCTGACCATCGAGCCCCTGACGCTGGCCTTCCCGCTGCTCGTGCGCGCCTGGACCTTGCTGCCGTCCGCGGGCCTACGGCTGCTGGCCTGGGTGCTGCTCGGCTGGGGGTCGATCACGCACGTCCTCGGTGCGATCAGCGAGCAGCCCATGCTGCCCGACCGTGTGCTCAGCGACCCCTGGACGTTCTACGACCCCTGGGTGGTCGCGACGATGCGTGGTCCCGCCGTCACGGCCCTCGTGCTCGGAGTCAGCGCGCTGCTCTTCGTGCTCGGCTCGTGGGCCCTGACGCGCTGGGGACGGGAGCGGTCGCCCGGCGGCTGGAACGGTGGTGGGCTGCACGACGTCCAACGCACATGACCCGCAGCCTCGTTGCCCTGCTGCTCGCCACGGCCGTCACCGTTGTCGGATGTGGCTCCGACGGGCCCGAGGAGGGCGGGCAGGCTCAGGGCGACACGATGCTCGCCTCCTCCTTCCCGCTCACCAGCGTGCTGCGAGCGGCTGAGGTGGCCCTGCCGCCCGACGTGTCGATCCGGCCGATCCCGATGGATGTGCGCTGGCTGCCGGGCAACCGCATCGAGGTGCCGGTCGAGAGGGACGGCCGAGACGCCGTGCTCGTCGTGACGGTGCTGCCCGACGAGCAGGCCTGCAGCGCGGAGTCGGCCGTGCTCGACCCCGACGAGCAGGCCGACGTCGGCGACGAGGTCTGCGAGGTGTGGGTCGCCGAGGGGCGCCTGCCGGTGGTCGTGCCCGATCCCGACGCTCCGGTCGTGGTCGATCCGTCCGACGCCGCCCGGTAGCGGCTGCGCTGCCTGCATACGGGAGGATCGGAGCGTGCCGGACCTCAGCCCCGCCGTGATGCCCGACGTCCTCGCGTCCCGCTACGCCTCGCCCGAGATGGCGGCGTTGTGGTCACCGCAGACCAAGGTGCGCCTGGAACGGCAGCTGTGGCTGGCCGTCCTGCGGGCTCAGCGCGACCTCGGCGTGACCGTTGCCGACGGCGTGGTCGAGGCCTACGAAGCGGTGGCCGACCAGGTCGACCTCGCCTCGATCGCCGCGCGCGAGAGGGTCACCCGCCACGACGTGAAGGCCCGCATCGAGGAGTTCAACGCCCTGGCCGGTCACGAGGACGTGCACAAGGGCATGACGTCGCGTGACCTCACCGAGAACGTCGAGCAGCTGCAGATCCGCCGCTCGCTCGAGATCGTGCGGGCCCGCATGGTCGCGGCCCTGACCAGGCTCGCCCGCCTTGCCCGAGAGCACGAGCACCTGGTGGTCACCGGGCGCACCCACAACGTCCCGGCTCAGGCCACCACGCTGGGCAAGCGGTTCGCCTCGGCGGCCGAGGAGCTGCTGCTGGCCCTGCGGCGGATCGAGCAGCTGCTGGCGGACTACCCCCTGCGCGGCATCAAGGGGCCGGTGGGCACGAGCCAGGATGCGCTGGCCCTGCTGGGTGGTGACCCCGACCGGTTGGCCCAGCTCGAGGCGCGCGTGGCCGAGCACCTCGGCTTCTCTCGCACGCTGACCAGCGTCGGCCAGGTCTACCCCCGCTCGCTCGACCACGAGGTGGCCTCCCTGCTGGTACAGGTGGCGGCCGGCCCCGCGTCGCTGGCGACCACCCTGCGACTCATGGCCGGCCAAGAGCTGCTGACCGAGGGCTTCAAGCCTGGGCAGGTGGGCTCGAGCGCCATGCCGCACAAGATGAACAGCCGCTCGTGCGAGCGCGTCGACGGGCTGGCGGTGGTGATCCGCGGGCACGCGGGAATGCTGGCGGAGCTCGCCGGCGCCCAGTGGAACGAGGGCGACGTGTTCTGCTCGGTTGTGCGCCGCGTCGCCCTTCCGGGGGTGTTCCTGGCGACCGACGGGCTCTTCCAGACTCTGCTCACGGTGCTGGACGAGCTCGGCGTGTACCCAGCGGTGGTGCAGCGCGAGCTCGACCGCTACCTGCCCTTCCTGGCGACGACGGCGGTGCTGGTGGCGGCCGTGCAGCGAGGGGTGGGGCGTGAGACGGCCCACGCCGCGATCAAGGAGCACGCGGTCGCCGTCGCGCTCGACCTGCGGGCCGGCGCCGCGCACAACGACCTGGTCGACCGGCTCGCCACCGATGCACGTCTCGGCCTCGACCGTCAGCAGATCGAGGCCCTCATGAGCGACCCGGCCGCGTTCGTCGGCGCGGCCAGCAGCCAGGTGCAGCGGGTCGCCGCCGAGGTGGATGAGGTGGCCGCCCGATACCCCGAGGCGGCCGCCTACACGCCCCCGCCGATCGTGTAGGGAGCGACGATTGCGCGGTGCAGTGCCCCTGCGCATACAAAGTGGTCGCGGCTGCCCCTGTGGGTGCCGCGTTTGCCCAGGTCACCGAGCGACGTCTGGGCACTTTGTATGCGGACGGGCACGGATCGACGGCCATGCGGGCCGGCGGCGCCCGATGAGTCAGGTCGACCAGCGCAGCGACCAGGCCGGGGAGACCGCGATCGTGGTGGCCAGCGCCCACATCGACCCGACGCCATGCTCCACGACATCGGGGCAGTAGGCGTAGATCTGCTCGGCCGCGGCCATGGCCTCGTCGTGACGCACGGGGGGTCGGCGAACCCTCAGGCCCAGGGCGGTGTCAGTCAGGGCCACCAGGTCGGCCTGGTACTGCTGCGACCAGCGACGCAGCACGGCCGAGTGCTCGGTGGCCGACCAGCCGCCGACTCCGCCGAACCCGATCGCGACGGGCACCTGCCAGCCCTCGACCCCGGTCACGAGTGCGAGGTACCCGGCCGCCAGGTCGGTCTCGACGGTCGCCTCGGGTGAGGGCTCGAGCCGGGTGCGAAAGCCCAGCTCAGGGGTGGGCAGCAGCTCGAGAGCGGTGGTCAGCAACGGCTCGACGTCGGGGGTGACCACCTCGTCAGGGTCGTGCCCCTGGCTCAGATGCCACGACTCAGGCAGCGGCGCGGAGCCGGTGAGAACCGGCCACGCCCCGGCATGGTGTGCCACGTCGTGGAGCTCGGACCAGATGCGCTGGCCCGCCCCGTTGGCGACGGGGCTCGACCAGACTGCGGCGCCCGATGCAGCCGTCCCGACCCACACGAGCGGACGAGGTGGGGCCACCTTGCGTGAGGCGAAGGCGTCAGCAGGCGACGGCGGGGCAGCTCCCGCCGCCGGCGCGGGTGCCGGCGGCACGTAGGCATCCTTGGCGGCGCGCCCTCCCTTCGGACGCCGCGCCGGCGCCTGGAAGAAGCGGGATACCCGGTTGCCCCTGCCCACGGCTCCATCCCATCACGTCGGCGGGTGCGTGCCGTGGGCAGACGCGCACGGCCACTACCGTGAGGCCCGTGTCGGCGCCACCGTCTGCAGCATCGCCCGGACCGCCGGTGCTGCCGGGCTACACCCACCTGTACTCGGGCAAGGTGCGCGACCTCTACTCCGTCGACGGTCGCCCCGACCAGGTGCTCGTGGTGGCCAGCGACCGGGTCTCGGCCTACGACCACGTGCTGCAGCCCCCGATCCCGGGCAAGGGCGCGGTGCTGACCGCCCTGTCGCTGTGGTGGTTCGAACGGCTCGCCGACCTGGTCGAGAACCATCTCATCTCGGCCGAGGACGTCCCCGACGACGTGCGTGGGCGGGCCATGCTGTGCCGACGGCTCGACATGCTTGCCGTCGAGTGCGTGGCTCGCGGGTACCTCGCGGGCAGCGGGTGGTCGGACTACCGCGAGACCGGGTCGGTGTGCGGCGTGCCGCTCGAGGCAGGGCTGGAGCAGGGGGCACGCCTGGCCGAGCCGATCTTCACCCCGGCGACGAAGGCCGCGATCGGGCACCACGACGAGAACATCGCCTTCGACGACGTGGCGACCCTCGTCGGGCAGCAGCGTGCGGAGCAGCTACGCGCGACGACCCTGGCGGTCTACCGGCGTGCCGAGGGCATCGCCCGCGACCGCGGCGTCATCCTGGCCGACACCAAGCTCGAGTTCGGTGTCGCGCCTGCCGCGCCCACCGGCCCGCTGGTGCTGGCCGACGAGGTGCTCACCCCCGACTCGAGCCGCTTCTGGCCCGCGGAGAGCTGGCACCCCGGGCGTTCCCAGCCGTCCTTCGACAAGCAGTTCGTCCGGGACTGGCTGACCTCCGCGCAGTCCGGATGGCACCGTGACAGCGATGTCCCGCCGCCCCCGCTGCCCGCCGACGTGGTCGAGCGAACGCAGCAGCGCTACCTCGAGGCCTACAGACGACTGACCGGCCGCGACCTCTAGCTGCAGGCGCAGCGGGTCGCGGCCGGTCAGTGGGTCGTCAGACGAGCGCCTTGGCCTTGAGCTTGTCGAACTCCTCCTCGGTGATGGCGCCGGAGTCGAGCAGGGCCTTGGCCTGCGCGATCTGGTCGGACGGCGATGCCGGCTTGGCGGCGTCCTTCATCAGGTCCTTGGTGTACTCGACCTGTGCGGAGCGGTACTCCTCCATCGCCTCGATGTCGCGCTGCGCCATGCCCTTGCCGCGGGCGATCAGGTAGATCAGCGCCGTCAGAAGTGGCAGGAACAGCAGGGCGATCAGCCAGATCGCCTTGGCGAAGCCACCGAGCTGCCTGTCACGGAAGATGTCGGTGATGATCCGGAACAGCACGAACAGGTAGGCGATGAACAGGAAGATCCACAGGGTCCACAGCAGGATGTTCAGAAAGCCTTCGAGAAAGTCGGGCATGGGGTCCTCTCCCAGGTGCGAAGCGTCCGCGGCGACATACGCGCGAGATCGGCCCCAATCGTACGTCGGCGAGGTCGCAGACCGTGGTCAGGCGCCTGCGACGCGCCGACTACGCTCGCGCTCGTGAGCGTGGTGGTCGAAGTGATGCCCAAGCCCGAGATTCTCGACCCCCAGGGCCAGGCGGTGCTCCGCGCGCTGCATCGCCTCGGCTTCACCGAGGTCGCCGGCGTTCGGCAGGGCAAGCGGTTCGAGCTCGAGCTGGACGGCGAGGTGGACGAGGCCGTGCTGGCCCGCATCGAGCAGGCCGCGTCCACGCTTCTGGCGAACCCGGTGATCGAGGACCATGCCGTCCACGTCGGGACGGCCGTGCACGACGAGACCGCCTGATGCGCGTCGGCATCGTCACGTTCCCCGGGTCGCTGGACGACCGGGACGCCGCCCGCGCCGTGCGCTACGCCGGTGGCGAGGCCGTCGCTGTCTGGCACGGTGACGACGACCTCGGCGGTGTCGACGCTGTCGTTCTGCCCGGCGGGTTCTCCTACGGCGACTACCTTCGCTGCGGGGCGATCGCCCGGTTCGCGCCCGTGATGCGCTCGGTGGTCGAGCAGGCCCGCACCGGGCTGCCGGTGCTGGGCATCTGCAACGGCTTCCAGATTCTCTGCGAGGCCCACCTGCTGCCCGGGGCGCTGACCCGCAACGACGTCCAGACGTTCGTGTGCCGAGACCAGGCGCTCACCGTCGAGAACGCCGACACCGCCTGGACGTCGAGCTACCGCGCGGGCCAGCAGATCGTGGTGCCGCTCAAGAGCGGCGAAGGCGGCTATGTCGCAGATGCGGCAACCCTGGATGCCCTCGAGGCCGAGGGGCGCGTCGTGGTGCGCTACGCCGGGTCGAACCCCAACGGCTCCCTGCGCGACATCGCCGGTGTGGCCAGCCCGGACGGTCGTGTGGTCGGGCTCATGCCGCACCCCGAGCACGCGATCGACGACCTCACCGGACCGGGCACCGACGGGCTCGGGTTCTTCACCTCGGTGCTGAGCTCGCTGCTCACCGCGGGGGCCTCGGCGTGACCGAGACCGTCGAGCAGGCCGCCAGCACCCCCGACGTCGACCAGCCCTGGGCCGAGCTCGGGCTGAAGGCCGACGAGTACCAACGCATCCGCGAGCACCTCGGCCGGCGCCCCACGTCGTGCGAGCTGGCCATGTACTCGGTGATGTGGAGCGAGCACTGCTCCTACAAGTCGAGCAAGGTGCACCTGCGCCAGTTCGGGGAGAAGGCCCCGCCGACCGACGCCCTGCTGGTCGGCATCGGCGAGAACGCCGGCGTGGTCGACGTGGGCGACGGGTACGCGGTGACGTTCAAGGTCGAGTCCCACAACCACCCGTCCTACGTCGAGCCGCACCAGGGGGCGGCCACCGGGGTCGGTGGCATCGTGCGCGACATCCTGGCCATGGGGGCGCGGCCGGTGGCCGTCATGGACCCCCTGCGCTTCGGGCCCCTCGACGCCCCCGACACCCGCCGGGTGATGCCGGGCGTCGTGGCCGGCATCGGTGGCTACGGCAACTGCCTGGGGCTGCCGACGATCGGCGGCGAGGTGGTCTTCGACCCGTCGTACGCGGGCAACCCCCTGGTGAATGCGCTGTGCGTCGGGGTGATGCGGCACGACGACATCCAGTCCTCAGGGGCGATGGGTGTCGGCAACCTGGTCGTGCTCTACGGGGCCAAGACCGGCGGCGACGGCATCGGTGGGGTCTCGGTGCTGGCCAGCGAGACCTTCTCCGAGACCGGCCCCACCAAGCGCCCGTCGGTGCAGGTGGGCGACCCCTTCATGGAGAAGCTGCTCATCGAGTGCACCCTCGAGCTGTTCGCGGACGACCTCGTCGTCGCGATCCAGGATCTCGGCGGTGCGGGGCTGTCGTGCGCGACGTCCGAGATGGCGTCCGGCGGTACCGGAGGCATGCAGGTCGCCCTCGACCGGGTGCCGCTGCGCGACTCCACGCTCGCTCCCGAGGAGATCCTCATGAGCGAGTCGCAGGAGCGCATGATGGCCATCGTCGACCCGGACAAGATCGACGACTTCATGGCCGTCTGCGAGCGGTGGGACGTTCTGGCGACAGTGCTGGGCGAGGTCACCGACACCGGCCGCCTCGTGGTCACCTGGCACGGCGACACCGTCGTGGACGTGCCCCCGCGCACGGTCGCCCACGAGGGCCCTGTCTACGAGCGCCCCTACGTGCGGCCCTCCTGGCAGGACGCGCTGCAGGCCGACGAGCCCACCCCGCAGCGGCTCGCGCGTCCGACCACGCCGGAGCAGCTGCGGGCCACCGTGCTGCGCATGGCCGGCGCCCCCAACCTCGCGGCCAAGACCTGGGTGACCGAGCAGTACGACCGGTTCGTGCTCGGCAACACGGTGCTGGCCCAGCCCGAGGACGCCGGCGTCGTCCGCATCGACGAGCAGACGGGCCTGGGCGTGGCCCTGTCGACCGACTGCAACGGGCGGTTCGCCAAGCTCGACCCCTACGAGGGAGCCCGCCTCGCCCTGGCCGAGTCGTACCGCAACGTCGCCACGGTCGGAGCCCGTCCGCTCGCCGTCACCAACTGCCTGAACTTCGGCTCGCCCGAGGATCCCGAGGTGATGTGGCAGTTCGCCGAGGCCACGCGCGGTCTCGCCGACGCCTGCCTCGAGCTCGGTGTTCCCGTGACCGGCGGCAACGTGTCGTTCTACAACCAGACCGGTGACACCGCGATCCTGCCCACGCCGGTCGTCGGTGTGCTCGGGGTTCTCGACGACGTGTCGCGACGAACGCCGCAGGCGTTCACCACGCCGGGCCAGGTCGTCTACCTGCTGGGGCAGACCCACGACGAGCTCGCCGGCTCGGAGTGGGCGCACGAGGTGCACGGGCACCTCGGTGGCAGGCCGCCCCGGTGCGACCTGGCCGCCGAACGCGTGCTCGGCGAGATCCTCATCAACGCGTCGAGGGACGGGCTGATCGACGCGGCCCACGACGTCTCGGACGGCGGTGTGGCGCAGGCCCTGGTCGAGTCGTGCCTGCGCGGTGGCATGGGTGCCCGCGTCTGGGTGCCGGACGA
The DNA here is from genome assembly GCA_964400785.1 of uncultured Actinomycetes bacterium. Lineage (GTDB taxonomy): Bacteria > Actinomycetota > Actinomycetes > Jiangellales > Jiangellaceae > CAVQGZ01. The sequence goes on from CAYNWB010000021.1 coordinate 18,792, forward strand.
CCTCGACCCCTTCGTGTTCCTGTTCTCGGAGTCGCAGGCACGGGCCGTCGTCGCGGTACCGCGATCCGAGGAGGTGCGGTTCACCGACATGTGTACCGCGCGCCGGTTCCCGCACCAGCGCATCGGGGTGCTCGACGACGGGGGCGGGGACGCCGCACAGCCCGTGCTCGACGTCCAGGGTCAGTTCACGATCACTCTGGACGAGCTGCGCACCGCCCGCGAGGCACCGCTGCCGCAGGCGATGGCCTGACGCGCAGGTCAGCGCAGGTCAGCCCAGGTCAACCCAGGTCAGCGCTGGGCGGCCCCGCCCGTCACTGGTGAGCGTGTCGAGGCGAGGCGCGCAGGCTGCTGCGCACGTAGCGCAGGGCGACCGAGGCCAGGGCCTCGAGGGCCGCGTCGGACAGGTCGGCGTCGGGAACCTCGACGACGGGGATGCCCGCCCTCGACAGGGCGGCGGCCGCCTGCTCACATGCCAGCCCCACGAAGGCGCCCCCGCGGCGGGCCAGGTGTGGTCCGGCCGCACGCAGCGCCAGGGCCACGCCGGTCGCATCCGGCTCGACGAGCACCACCAGGTCGAGGCCGCCGAAGCGCCCGGTGCCGTCGTTGACGGTCGCCAGCCACTCCGTCTCGTCGTGGGGATCGAGAAGCTCGAAGCGTGCACACGGCCCCAGCTCGTGGGCCAGCTTCGTGCCGGCTGCCACGCGGGAGCAGCCGTCGGCGATGAGAACCTGCGCCCCGTGCCGCACCAGTTCGCGACACACGGCGGCGCCCACGGCGCCGGCCCCACCGACGACGAGTGCGATGCGTCCTTCGAGCATGTCCATGACGTGCCTCTCCGTCCCCTGTGTACCTGGTGGTCCGTGCGCTTCGGACGGGCCCTGGGACCCTGCCGAAGGTGACGCTCGGCCCCTGTTGCCGCGGCTCGATCGGGGCTCTGGCTACAGTCCGGCAGATGGCGGCTCGTCGGTACGCGAGCGACCGGGTCGAGGCGCTGCTGCGCGACTGCGTGGACGCGATCGGACCGGCTCTGGACGGGCTGACACCGTCCCAGCTGTCGAGCTCGAGCGTGTTGCCCGGGTGGACGGTGCGCGACCTCGCCGCGCACCTCGTCGTGATCGCCGACTCGGTGCGGCACCTCGAGCCTCTGGCGCCGAACGCGGGGGTGCTGAGCCTCAGCGAGTACCTCGCGGGCTACGCCGACCGGGCCGATCGGATCGACGCGTTGACGCGCCACGCGGCGGACGAGCTGGCCGACATCCCGGCTGCGTACCGGCAGCGCTGGCAGGACGCGCTGGAGCGGCTGGACGGACTGCGCGGGGTCGAGAAGGTGCTGGCTCGACGCGGCGCGGCTCGGCTGGCCGACTTTCTCGTCACGCGGGTGGTCGAGCTCGTCGTGCATGCCGACGACCTGGCGCGGTCGGTGCCGCAGGCCGTCCCGGCACGCATGCCCGACGGGGCGGTGGCGCTCGTCGCACGCGCGCTGGCGGACGTGCTGGCCGCTCGACACCCCGGTCGCGCCTTGGAGGTACGTGTGCCGCCCGTCGTGGCCGTCCAGTGCATGCCTGGCCCCTCGCACACCCGGGGTACCCCGCCGGGCGTCGTGGAGACCGATCCGCTGACCTGGATACGGCTGGCCTCGGGTCGCCGGACGTGGGCGGACGCCGTAGCGGAGGGCAGCGTGTCGGCCTCGGGTGAGCGTGCTGACCTGTCGGGAACGTTGCCCCTGCTGTGACGGGTCGGGGGAGCGCGGTCAGACCCGACGTACCCAGCGCTCGCCCTGGCGCTCGAAGCCCATCCGGGCCAGGTACGGGTCGTCCGGGTGCAGCCCGCCCGGAGCGACCACCGTGTCGAACCCGTGGTCGGAGAACCAGCCGCTTCGCTCGAAGACGTACTCGCCGGGCGTGAAGTCGCGGTAGGCCGGTGTGACGTAGTCGAGCACCAGCCTGGCCTGGCCGGGGACGTCGCCGTTGGTGAGCAGCACGACGCCGGCGGTCTCGTCCTCACGCAGCACGAGAAAGGCGCTCGTGTCGGGCAGCGCCGGGTCGAAGACGAACGAGGGGTTGAACCGGCGGATGTCGGCCTCGTGCACCCGCAGGACGTGCCGCAGGTACTCGTCGCGCGGGTCGACCTCGAGCAGCGTGTAGCCCTCGGGGCCGCGAGCCGTTCGCAGGCGTGCGACCAGCACCAGGTTGATGCCGATGATCGCCAGGTTCATCGCGACCATGGGCCAGACCTCGATCACGGCGTTGTAGACCACCAGCACCGCGGCCGCGACCGTGTTGAGCACGCGCAGGCGCAGCAGACGGGTCTGCAGCAGCGAGACGATGAGCAGCACCGACCCGGCCCATCCGACGACCTCGACCCACGGCACCGCCCCAGGCTAGGGCGCGATGCCTAGGGTGGTGACGTGACTCCTGACGAGAGGACCCTGGCCGAGCAGGTCGCACGGCTGCACCCGCGGGCGCTGGACGACCTCGTGGCGCTCGTGCGCGTGCCCTCGGTGAGCGCCGACCCGCAGCACGCCTCCGACGTGGACGCGTCCGCCGATCTCGTGGCGAGCATGGCTCGGGCTGCCGGAGCCGACCAGGTCGAGGTTCTCGCCGTCGCCGGCGGCAGGCCGGCAGTGGTGGCTCGATGGTCCCCTCCACCGGGCACGCCGACCGTGCTGCTCTACGCGCACCACGACGTGCAGCCGGCACCGGCGCAGCAGTGGGAGTCCGACCCGTTCGAGCCCGTGGAGGTGGACGGGCGCCTGTACGGGCGCGGCGCCGCCGACGACAAGGCAGGGGTCGCGGCCCACCTGGCGGCCATCCGGGCGCACGGCGGCCGTCCGCCGGTCGGGGTCGTGCTGTTCGTGGAGGGTGAGGAGGAGATCGGGTCGCCGACCTTCAGCGCCTTCCTCTCCGAGCATCGCGACAAGCTGGCCGCCGACGTGCTGGTGGTGGCCGACTCGATGAACTGGTCTGCCGAGGTGCCGGCCCTGACCACGTCGCTGCGCGGCCTCGTCGACTGCGACGTCGAGGTGCGAACCCTGAGCAGGCCCGCCCACTCGGGCATGGGCGGTGCCGCACCGGACGCGCTGTCGGCCCTGGCCCACGTGCTCGCCCGGCTGCACGCCGACGACGGATCCGTGGCCATCCCCGGGCTCGTGCACGGGTCACGACCCGCACCCACGCTCGACGAGGCCCGCTGGCGTGCCGAGACAGGGGTGCTCGACGGTGTCTCGCTGATCGGGACCGGCACGCTCACCGACCGGCTGTGGATGCACCCGTCGGTGTCGGTCCTCGCCATCGATGCCCCGCGCCTGAGCGAGGCGGCGAACGTGCTGGTGCCCAGTGCCAGGGCCAGGGTGAGCCTGCGCCTGGCCCCGGGCCAGCACCCCGGGCAGGCCATGACGGCCCTGGCCGAGCACCTGCGCTCCAGCGCACCCTGGGGTGCCCAGGTGACGGTCACGCCGGGTGCGACCGCCGCCCCCACGTCCCTGGATCTCGGGTCGCGGGCGGCGACCCTCGCCCAGCAGACACTGCGGGACGCCTTCGGCCACGACCCCGTCGAGATCGGTGTCGGCGGCTCCATCCCGTTCGTCGCCGAGCTCGCCGTCGCCTACCCGCAGGCCTCCATCCTGGTCACCGGTGCCGGCGACCCCGCGGCGAACTGGCACGGGCCGAACGAGAACCTGCACCTGGGCATGTTCGCGCGCACCTGCCTGTTCGAGGCGCTGCTGCTGCACCGGCTGGCCACTGCCTGACGCAACGGCCGTCACCGAGGCCGTCGTAGGCGCCTACACTCGGCGTGTGCCGCGCGGCGACGGACGGCTGACCCACGAGGTCGACCCCGACGACAAGCGCCCCCAGGATGCCTGCGGGGTCTTCGGCGTCTGGGCGCCCGGGGAGGACGTCGCCAAGCTCACCTACTTCGGCCTGTACGCCCTTCAGCACCGTGGCCAGGAGTCCGCCGGCATCGCCGTCGGCGACGGCCAGGCGATCCTCGTGTACAAGGACATGGGCCTGGTCTCGCAGGTGTTCGACGAGCGCACGCTGTCGGCGCTGGTCGGCCACGTCGCGGTGGGTCACTGCCGCTACTCCACCACCGGCTCCAGCCGTTGGGAGAACGCCCAGCCCACTCTGGCTCCCACCACCGAGGGCACGATCGCGCTGGGGCACAACGGCAACCTGACGAACTCCCACGAGCTGGCCGAGGTGATCGCCGCCCGAGGGCAGAGCGCGACCCGCGACGCGGTGATGCAGGGCAACACCACCGACACCGCTCTGGTCACCTCCCTGCTGGGCAGCCACCCGCACGCCTCGATCGAGGACGCCGCCGTCGACGACCTTGCCCTGCTGCGCGGCGCCTTCTCGCTCGTCTTCTCCGACGAGTCCACGCTGTTCGCGGCCCGCGACCCGCAGGGCATCCGCCCCCTCGTGCTCGGCCGCCTCGAGCGCGGCTGGGTCGTGGCCAGCGAGACCGCCGCCCTCGACATCGTGGGGGCCTCGTTCGTCCGCGAGGTCGAGCCCGGCGAGCTCGTCGCCATCGACTCGCGCGGCCTTCGGACGCGGCGCTTCGCGCCGGCCGAGCCACGCGGCTGCCTGTTCGAGTTCGTCTACCTCGCCCGCCCCGACACCACGATCAGCGGCCGCTCGATCCACGCCGCGCGCGTCGAGGTCGGACGCCGCCTCGCGGTCGAGCACCCGGCCGAGGCCGACATGGTGATCCCCGTCCCCGAGTCGGGCACGCCCGCCGCGGTCGGCTATGCCGAGGCCAGCGGCATCCCGTTCGGCAGCGGGCTGGTCAAGAACTCCTACGTCGGTCGCACCTTCATCCAGCCGAGCCAGACGATCCGCCAGCTCGGCATCCGGCTCAAGCTGAACCCGCTGCGCGAGGTCATCGCGGGCAAGCGGCTGGTGGTGGTCGACGACTCGATCGTGCGCGGCAACACCCAGCGGGCGCTCGTGCGCATGCTCCGCGAGGCCGGCGCGGAGTCGGTGCACGTGCGCATCTCCAGCCCCCCGGTGAAGTGGCCGTGCTTCTACGGCATCGACTTCGCGACCCGGGCCGAGCTGATCGCGAACGGCCTCGACACCGACGAGATCCGACGCCACATCGGTGCCGACAGCCTCGGCTACATCTCGCTCGACGCTCTCACCGAGTCGACCCATGTGCCGGCCGAGCTGCTGTGCCGGGCGTGCTTCAGCGGTGAGTACCCGGTGGCGCTGCCGGACGAGGCGCTGCGTGGCAAGCATGCTCTCGAGCAGCCCACCCTGCCGCTGGACGCGGTCGACGGTCTCGCAGTGCTCGCCGCGGGAGCTGGTGGGGTCGACGCGCTCACCCGGCCCTGAGGCCGAGCGCTAGATGCCCTGCCAGTCAGGCTTGCCGTCAAAGGTGTCGACGTAGTAGCCGGTGAATCGCAGCTGGCTGGCTGCGTCCTCGTCCACGACGACGGTGGCGTGGGGGTGCATCTGCAGGATCGACGCCGGCCAGCGCGACGACACCGCCCCCTCCACGCACTCGGCGACCGCCTGGGCCTTGTGCTTGCCGAAGCCGAGCATCACGGCGTGGCGGCTCTCCATGATCGTGCCGAGCCCCTGGGTGAGGCAGTGCCGCGGAACCTGCGTGATGTCGCCACCGAAGAACCGGGCGTTGTCGGTGCGGGTCTTCGTGGTGAGCGTCTTGAGCCGCGTACGCGACGCCAGGGATGACATGGGCATGTTGAAGGCAAGGTGCCCGTCGGCGCCGATGCCGAGAATCTGCAGGTCGATGCCACCGGCGTCGGCGATCTGCCTCTCGTAGTCGGCAGCCGCGCGGGTCAGGTCGTCGGCCAGGCCGTCCGGGCCGTGCACGGCACCCTCGGCGAAGTCGACGTGGCTGGTGAACTCGCGCTCGATGAAGGTGCGGTACAGCTCGGGGTGACCGGCCGGAAGGCCGACGTACTCGTCGAGGTTGAAGGCCTGGGCCGCGGCGAAGCTGAGCCCCTGCTCGCGATGGCGACGAATGAGCTCGCCGTAGACCCCCAGCGGCGTCGACCCGGTGGCCAGGCCGAGCACCGCGTCCGGCTTGCGGGTGAGCAACCGGGTGTAGGCGTCGGCCACGATCGGGACGGCGTCCTCGGGGGTGGGGACGACGACGACTTCCACGTCAGAGCGCCGCCTTGATCTGGTCCTTCAGCGACTCGGCCTTGGTGCCGAAGATGGCCTGGACGTTGTTGCCGACCTCGATGACGCCCGCGGCACCGAGCGCCTTGAGCGCGGCCTGGTCGACCCGGCCCTTGTCGGCGACCTCCATGCGCAGTCGGGTGATGCATGCGTCGACGTTGACCAGGTTCTCCCGTCCGCCGAACGCAGCGATCAGCTTCTCGGCCAGGCTGTCGGCCGTAGCGGTGGCCGTTGCGGTGGTGGCTGCGCCCGCTGTGCCCGTGGCGGCACCGGTGGTCAGGTTCAGCGGGTTCTCTGGCACTCCCTCGTCGGTGAGGTTGGCGGCCTGCTCGGCCTGGAACTCGTCCTCGGGCTCGCGTCCGGGGGTGCGCAGGTTCCACAGCCTGATGGCGAAGCGGAACATGAAGTAGTAGATCAGCGCGAACACGACACCTTGGGCGAGCAGCAGCGGGATGTTCTTGGCGGCAGGCGCGGTGCCGTAGAGCAGCAGGTCGATCAGCCCGGCCGAGAACGAGAAGCCGAGGTGGATGTCGAGCACGAACGACACGGCCAACGAGATCCCCGTGAGCACCGCGTGCACGAGGTACAGCGGGAACGCCACGAACATGAACGAGAACTCGAGCGGCTCGGTGACCCCGGTCAGAAACGCGGTGAGCCCGGCGGCGGCGAGGATGCCGAAGGCGATGTTTCGCTGGGACTTGTTCGCCATGTGAATCATCGCCAGAGCCGCAGCGGGCAACCCGAACATGAGGATCGGGTAGAAGCCCGACGTCAGCAGGCCGGCCGTGGGGTCACCGCTGGCGAACCGGGTGAGCTCGCCGGTGACAACGTCGCCGTCTGGAGTCTCGTAGCTGCCGTACAGGAACCAGACGTAGGAGTTCACGATGTGGTGCAGGCCGATCGGGATGAGCATGCGATTGGCGAAGCCGTACACGAAGGCGCCGAACGCTCCCGCTCCGCCGATGAACTCGCCGAGCCCGGTGAGTCCGGCATCGAAGATCGGGTAGAAGTAGCTCATCGCGAAACCGACGAACAAGGCCGTCAACGAGACGACGATCGGCACGAACCGGCGACCACCGAAGAAGCCGAGGTAGGACGGCAGCTGGATGGTGTGATAGCGGTCGAACAGATACGCGGTGAAGAGGCCGACGATGATGCCGGCGAAGACGCTGTAGTTGATGACCCCGGCCGGCTCGCCTTCTACCTCGGGCGGCAGCACGATCGGCGACATCGTCACAAACACCCCCTCGATCGAGAGGTAGCCCACGACGGCGGCGAGCCCGGTTGACGCGTCGGCGTGCTTGGCGAAGCCGATTGCCACACCGACGGCGAACAGCAGCGGCAGGCCCGCGAACAGTGCCCCGCCGGCGGCGCTCATCGCGTCGAAGAACGGCCCGATGACCGGGACGTCGATGCCGCCGAGCAGGTCGTCCTGGCCCAGACGCAGCAGGATGCCGGCCGCCGGCAGCACGGCGATCGGCAGCATGAGGCTCTTGCCGAGCCGTTGCAGCTGGGCGAAGGCGCGGCTGCCCAGCCCTTCCTTCGATGCCTGGGTCGTGGTCATGCCCACTCCTCACACTCGGCTGTGGTCGCGGACTCTAGGGCAAGATCAGCATTCGCACCGGCATTCACTCGGTTTCGGCTGTCAGGCCGGCCAGGGTGAGCGTGGCCGACCACATGTGCCCCTCCGGCAGGTGCACGGGGCTGAGCGCGGCAGGCTCGACGCAGACGAAGCGTGACTCGTCGCCGTCCCTGACGTCGGGCAACCCGTGCGCGGGTCCCGGGTTCCAGACGACCCAGTCGGTGAAGCCCTCAGCACTCATCCGCAGCGGCCCCTGCTGCGGGTCGTTCAGTGTGAGCGGGCCCGGCAGGTCGTGAAACATCACGTCGATGGGTCCGACGGGTGACAGCTGCTCGTTCGTCAGGCCTCCGACTCGCGCGTCGGCTGTGCTGCTCACGTGAAGGTAGGTGTGCAGCGCCGCTGTGAAGCGCAGCGGTGTCGCCCCGGCGTTGACGACGTCGAGCCGGACGCTCAGGCCGGCACCCCGTGCCACCGCCGACAGGGTGAGACGGGCTCGGTGCGGCCACTGCGGCCGCCGGTCGATCGTGGTGGTGAAGCCCAGCGCTGCAGCTGCCGTCGGCCGAGGGTCGAGCGGCACCCAGGTCTGCTCGCGGGCGAACCCGTGCTTGGGCAGGGGGCCGAGCGACCCGAACTGCGGGAAGATCACCGGGATGCCGCCCCGGATGGCCTGACCGGGGCCGCACGTGCTCACGGTGCTGGTCCACAGCCGTGACTCGTCTGCACCGGACGGCCACCAGCCGGTCAGGTGGCCACCGTGCGCGCAGCCCTCGAGCCGAGCCCCGTCCTCGCCGACGGACTGCATGCGCTCGCACGGGTCGTCCGGCACCTGCGTCCCCCTCACCCGGTGACGAGCGCGCCCCGGTGCCAGACATGCGTCAGGGCGAGATCGGCGTCCAGCGCCACCAGATCGGCTGCTCTGCCCACCTCGATGGAGCCGATGTCGTCGCGCCCGAGCAGTCGAGCGGGGTTGACCGATGCCGCCTGCACCGCGTCGCTGAGGCTGAACCCGCACTGCTGCACGACCAGCCTGAAGGCCGCGTCCATCGTGAGAGTGCTGCCGGCCAGCGCGCCGCCCTCGGCCAGCCGCGCGACGCCGTCGACGACGGTGACGGGCAGGTCGCCGAGCAGGTACTGCCCGTCGGCCTGGCCGGTCGCGGCCATGGCGTCGGTCACGAGCACGATGCGCTCGGGTGGCACGGCCTGGCGCACCATCGCGATCACTGCGGGGTGGACGTGGATGCCGTCGGCGATCAGCTCGACGTGCATGCGCGGGTCGGCCATGAGCGCCGGGATCGGTCCCGGCTCGCGGTGGTGGATCGGACGCATCTGGTTGAACAGGTGCGTGGTGATGATGCTGCCGGCGTCGATCGCCGACCGGGCCTGGCGCCAGTCGGCGTCGGTGTGGCCGGTGGCGGCCAGCACGCCGGCGTCGGCGAAGCGGCGCACCGCGTCCATGCCGTGCTCCAGCTCAGGGGCCAGCGTGACCATGTGCACGGTGCCGCGCGCGGCGGCCAGCGCGGCGTCGACCTCGTCCGGTGCCGGCGGGCGCAGAGCGGTCGGGTCGTGGGCGCCCTTCATCACCGGGGAGATCCAGGGTCCCTCCAGGTGGGTGCCGGCGATCAGACCATCGTCGACCAGCTCGGCGAGCGCGGCGATGTCGTCGAGCAGCGGCTTCGGGTGGGCCGAGACGAGGCTCGCGCAGATCGTCGTCGTGCCGTGCCGGCGGTGGGTCTGCGCGAAGGTGGCGACCGCCTGCTGGTCGGCGCCGACCACGGTGGCACCCCCGCCGCCGTGGGTGTGGATGTCGACGAAGCCAGGGACGAGGTGGGCCACCCGCACGTCGACGTGATCGGGCACGACGCCGGACACGTCGGTGATGGCTCGGTCCTCGAAGGTGACGGCGCCCGGGGTGAGCACCTGGGTTCCCGTCGCCAACGTGTCGGCAGCGATGACGGTCCGCACCGGGACAGCCAACCACGCGTGCGGCGCCGGTGTCTGCGGGTCAGGCCTCGTGGCGGCGGCGGAACGTCAACCAGGCGGTGCCGAGAGCAACCGCGAACAGACCGAGCAGCACGGTCGTGATCAGGCTGGTGCGGCTGTAGCCGTCCATCGCGACCTGGTTGGCGTCTGCCGGGTCGTACAGCACTGCTACCGGTGCTCCGACCGGCGGCACGAACGTCAACCGATCGGTGGTCGCCTCGACCACGTCGTCGTCGAGCGTGGTGAACCGAACGGTGATCGTCGCGGGTGCCTGGCGGTCGACGGCGACGACCTCGGCCACCGCTGGGCGGTAGTTGTTCAGCCGTGGGTTGGTCGCCGACCAGCTGGCACCGGCCGCCAGCAGCAGAGCGAAGGCCACAACCAGCAGGATGCTGATGCGGCGCCGCGTGCCCAGCCCGGTCCAGGCCGCTTGCCATCCCTCCGCCTTCGCCACCGGGCGACTATGGCATGTCACGGTGTTGTCCCTGTCGGTGGCACGGCTGCCGTCGACGTGACACGCGTGCGACCATCACAGCTGTGCGTGTGCTGGCCCTGGTGATCGTGAGCCTGCTGGCGGGCAGCGTCCTGCTCGGCTGCGGCGATGGGCAGCTGCTGGGGCGGGACGCGCCCTACCCGGCCCTCGACGTCACCGAGATCAGCCCCGGTGTCGATCCCGAGACGGGGCTGCGCTGGGTTCGTCCGGACGACCTGCCGAGCACGGCGCGGGCCACGATCACGCTCGTCGAGGCCGGCGGCACTCCGCCCGCCTCCGCCGATGACCGTGTCGATGCCGACCTGTCCGCCCTGCCGGAGCAGCCGGCCGGCTACTACCGCCCGTACCCCGTGCCCAGTGCAGACGGCAGCGACGGCGGGTCGTGGTACCTGGTGTTCGGGGAGGGCGGGGAGGTCTTCTGGACGACCAACGACTTCGACTCCGTCCGTCGGGTGCAGCGCTAGCGGCGTGGCTGGCGCGCCCGCTGGGCGATCCGGGTGCCCGGCACCAGACCCACCGGGCTAGCCTCGCCGCGTGGCTGACGTGCCGAGACCAGAGGACGGCGCAGCCGTCACCTATGCCGCGTCCGGCGTCGACATCGAGGCCGGGGACCGCGCCGTCGAGCTGATGCGTGCCAGCGTCGCGGCCGCCTCGCGACCCGAGGTGGTCGGGGGGTTCGGCGGGTTCGCCGGCCTGTTCGACGCCTCCGCGCTGCTCGGGTACCGGCGTCCCCTGCTGGCCACGTCGACCGACGGGGTCGGCACCAAGGTGGTGGTGGCCCAGCGCATGGGTGTGCACGACACGATCGGCCGCGACCTCGTCGCCATGCTCGTGGACGACGTCGTCGTCTGCGGCGCCGAGCCGCTCTTCGTCACCGACTACATCGCCTGCGGAAAGGTCGAGCCCGAGCGCATCGCCGCGATCGTGTCCGGGGTGGCCGAGGGCTGCCGGCTCGCCGGAGCCGCGCTCATCGGCGGCGAGACCGCCGAGCATCCGGGCCTGCTGGCGCCCGACGAGTACGACATCGCCGGGGCGACCACGGGCGTCGTCGAGGCCGACGACGTGCTGGGTGCTCACCGGGTGCGCGACGGCGACGCGGTGGTCGCGTTGGCCAGCAGCGGGCTGCACTCCAACGGCTACTCGCTGGCCCGGCACGCCTTCTTCGACCACGCCGGATGGGCACTCGAGCGCGAGGTGCCCGAGCTCGGACGCACGCTCGGCGAGGAGCTGCTCGAGCCGACCCGCATCTACGCCCTCGACTGCCTGGCGCTGGCGGCGGACGAGCGCATCGAGGTGCACGCCATGTCGCACATCACCGGCGGTGGGCTGGCCGCGAACATCGCGCGGGTGCTGCCCGCCGGCGTCGGAGCGGTGCTCGACAGGTCCACCTGGGTTCTGCCGCCGGTGTTCGCGGTGCTCGCCGGGCTCGGCGTCACGCAGGACGAGCTCGAGCGCACCTTCAACGTGGGCGTCGGCATGGCGGTCGTCCTACCGCAGAGTGACGTGTCGGCCGCGCTCGGGCTGCTGGCCGACCGAGGTGTTCCGGCCTGGCAGCTGGGTCAGATCGCTGCCGGGGAGGTCACCGGCGTCGTGGGCGATCACCCGGCCTGACAGGCAGGGTGATCGTTCGTCTCGGACGACGTCGGTCGCCGTTCGACGACCGGTCAGCGCTCGCTGAAGTCGAAGTCGTCCTCGTCGTCGACGTAGGCGTCCTCGAGGTCGTCGAGGTCGGCGTCGTCGCCGTCGTCGGTGGCGCTGGTCAGCTCTCGCTGCAGTGCTGTGAGGTCAGTGTCCAGAGTCTGGTACTTCAGCTTCCGGGCGACCTTCGTCTGCTTGGCCTTGGCTCGTCCCCGGCCCATGGGGTTCGACCCCCTCGCATACACGCGGGGCGGCCGTGCAAGCGCGCCCACGATTTGTCAGTTTGTCGTGAGGACAACGGTACAACGTCTCTGGCTGTTCCGTCGCGTCGCAGGTGTCACCCCGGCCGTCCGCCGGCTGCAGCCATGCGCTGCTCGGCGACGCGGTCCGCCGCCTGCAACGGGCTGATGCCCTCGTCCGAGGCGATGGTGAGCACGTCCAGGGTGGTGTCGAAGATGGCACGCGCCTTGGCTCGGGCCCGCTGCATGTCGAACCCCAGCAGCTCGTCGGAGACCTGGATGACGCCCCCGGAGTTCACCAGGTAGTCAGGGGCGTACGTGATGCCCCGCTCGTGCAGCACGGCCGCGGCGTCGGGACCGGTCAGCGGGTTGTTCGCCCCGCCGCAGACCACCTCGGCGCCCAGGGTCGCCGCGGCGTAGGCGTCGATCACCCCGCCGAGCGCGTTGGGCGAGTAGACGGCCAGCGGCGCGGCCACCATCTCGCTGGGGCCGAGCACCTCCACCTCGGGGTGACGGCTCGTCACCTCGGCCACGGCGCGCGGGTCGATGTCGCTCACGGCGACGCGGGCGCCGTCAGCGAGCAGGTGCTCGACGAGGCGGGACCCCACCTTGCCCAGACCGGAGACGCCGACCCGGCGACCGGCCAGGTCGGGCGACCCCCATCGATGCTGGGCACAGGCGCGCATGCCCTGGTGGACCCCGAACGCCGTGAGCACCCCGGAGTCGCCGGCTCCGCCCTTGTCGGGCGAGCGCCCCGTCACGTGGAGCGTCGTCTCGGCGACGACGTCCATGTCGGTGACGTACGTGCCGACGTCGCAGGCGGTGACGTAGCGACCGCCGAGGCTGTCGACCGCGCGTCCATATGCACGCAGCAGGTCAGGCGTCTTGTCGGCAGGCTCGGCGATGATCACGGCCTTGCCGCCGCCGTGAGGCAGGCCGGCGAGTGCGTTCTTGTACGCCATCGCGCGAGACAGGGCGAGCACGTCGTCCAGCGCTGCCTGGGTCGAGACGTAGGGGACGAGGCGGGTGCCGCCGAGGGCGGGCCCGAGCGCGGTGGAGTAGACGGCGATGATGCAGCGCAGCCCGCTGTCTGCGTCGAAGCAGAACAGCACCTGCTCATGGCCTGCCTCGAAGACGTCCACGGTGCTGACTGTAGGCGCGCCCGTGGACAGGTCGGCCCACTTCGCCACCTCGCTGTCGGCCGGTTGGGTGGCACAGATCGCGCCAAAGGTGTTGTATGGCACCGACGTCCCATTTACCCCGAGGCGGACGTCGGCGGGAGGGCAGTCGTGGCCACATCGAACCGCTCGGCGGACATGGAGGCTCTGCTCACCCCTGCCGAGGTTGCGGCCATGTTCCGGGTCGACCCCAAGACGGTCACCCGCTGGGCCAAGGCCGGCAAGCTGTCGTCGATCCGCACCCTCGGCGGGCATCGTCGCTACCGGGAGTCGGAGGTGCGTGCGCTGCTCAGCGGACAGATCCCGGCCCCGCGTGCGGCTCTGGACGACGAGGCCGCCAGCGAGGAGTGAGCGCTCGCCGCGCGACGTCGCGGTGAAGCATGCTCCGGGTCGATCGTGGTGGGCAGGGGCGGGTTCGAACCGCCGACCTTCCGCTTTTCAGGCGGACGCTCGTACCAGCTGAGCTACCTGCCCGGAGACCTCCAGGGTACACGGCGGGCTCGCGACCTCACGACGAGCCGGCCTTGTCGCGCTCGGCGAGGGAGGCCAGAAAGGCGTTGTACTGCTCGAGCTCGGGGTCGGTCTGCTTGCGGTCTCGGCGCCGCGACTCGCGCTCGTCCGAGCGGGCCCACTGCACGAGCAGGGCGATCAGCACGACCAGGGCCGGGATCTCACCGAATCCCCAGGTGATGCCGCCGGCGGTGCGCTGGTCGACCAGGGTGTCGGGCAGCCAGGCGATCTCGGAGCCGAGCAATGCGTAGTAGTCGCCGGCCACGAGTCGCGCCGACTCCATGAGGCCGACGCCGAAGAACGCGTGGAAGCCGGCCGCAGCCAGCACCATGACGATGCGGATGGGGTAGGGGGGCCGCCGGGGCAGGGGGTCGGTGCCGATCACGACCTCGTAGAACAGGTACCCGCCGAGCAAGAAGTGCAGGCCCATGAGCATGTGGCCGGTGTGGTTGAACATCGCGTACTCGAACAGCCCGCTGAAGTACACCATCGGGGCGGCGGTGACGAAGATCGCGAAGGCGACGATGGGGTGCGTGACGAACCTGACGAACCGGCTGTGCAGCACGCCGAGAACCCGCTCGCGGGGCCCCAGCTGTCCCCGGCGGGCGGCCGGTGTGGCTCGCAGCACCAACGTGATCGGAGCGCCGAGCACGAGCAGCACCGGTACCAGCATGGCCATGGTCATGTGCTGCACCATGTGCACCGACAGCATGATCATGCCGTAGGTCATCACTCCGGACAGGGTGATGAAAGCCAGGATGCCCGTGCCGAGCAGCCAGGCCACGGTACGGCCGACGGGCCAGCGGTCACCGCGTCGCCTCAGCCGCACCACCCCGCCGAGGTAGAGCACCGTCATCGCCAGGGTGATCAGGGCGAAGAGAGCGTCGGGGTACACCTCGGTCACGTACGAGCCCAACGTCGGGGCGCCGGGGGGAGCGAAGCCGAGCACCTCCCGCACGCGGCTGGCGTTCTCGATCACCTCCGGCACCGGCGGCTCTGTTCGGCTCAGGGCGACGGCCAGACCCATGGTGGCGGCCATGACCACCACCTCGCCCGCTGCCAGGCGGGTGAAGGCGCGGGGACGCCCCGCGTCGAGGTCGCGCAGGGTGCGGTTGCGGTGCCGCGACCCGGCCCAGACCAGAAGCGCCAGCAGGGCGACCTTCGCCAGCAGCAACCGACCGTAGGCGGTGGAGAGCAGGTCGGACGGACCGTCCAGGCGAACGACGGCGTTGAGCACGCCGCTGGCACCGACGGCGACGACGGATGCCAGGGCGAGCGGGCTGAACGCATGGGCGGCGCGGGGCAGCTGGCTGGGCTGTCGCCGAGCGACGCCCGCGTACCAGGTGAGGGCGACCAGGCCGCCCACCCACAACGAGATCGCGACGACGTGGACGATGAGGCTGACGGCGGCGGAGTGGTGGTAGTCCCCGGACGACGAGTGCCCGATCAGGGCCGGTGGCACCAGGGCCGAGACTGCCAGCACGAGCAGCGCCAGTGCCCCTGACGGGCGCAGAGTGAGCCGGGCCGCCGGCACCAGGGCAGCGGCCAGGATCACCACCACGGCGTAGGCCTGCCCCTGCTCGACGCTGAGGGTGAAGGTGGCCAGCGAGTTGCCACTCAGTGCCTGGCCCAGCGGCAGCCCGATGAGGTCGCTGAGCGTCAGCAGGTGCGTGGCCAGCGCAGCCAGGGCCCACACGCCGGCCCACACCGATGCCAGCCTGATGGCGCGCAGCGCGTCGGGGTGCAGCTCGTCGCGGCGGGCCGGCAGCAGCACGGCGAGCAGCACGAGGCCGACCGTGACCGCACCGGCCCCGTTGAGCACGAGCTTGGCGATCGGCAGGCCCCAGCGGGTGGCCGCGCCCGGATCGGGCAGCCCGGGCAGCACGAACCCGGCTGCTCCACCGCCGAGGGCCAGCGCGAGCGCCAGCGTGAGCACGGCGGCCCCGGCCGCCGCCAGTGCCCACGTCGACGTCGTCACGCCGGAGGCAGGTGTGGAGGACGGTCGTCGGGAGAGCGTGGTGGACATGTCAGGAGGTCGCAGAACTCCGCGAGCGTCGCCGGACGACTGCGAGACCGAGGGACGCGAGCACCGCCACCGCGGCAAGGCCGAGCCAGACCAGGGGGCTGACTCCGCCGTCCGACGTGCTCTGCGAGGTCGCTGTGGTCGCAGTGGTGTCGGCTGCGGCGGTGCCTGCGGAGTCCGGGGACTCGCTCGTGGACTCGGCTGGTGCCGCCTCGTCCCCCTCGCCTTCGATCGAGAAGGTGACCGTGCCGCCGATGGGGTGGCCGTCCGAGGACACGACGCGGTACGAGATGGTGACCCCCGCGCCCGCAGGCAGGTCGGCCACGGCCTGGGTGACCACCGCCCCGTCGACGGTGGGGTCGCCCTGGGCGTAGCCGGTTCCGTCGGTGCCGACGACGGCGACCTGGGCGAACTGCTGCCCGATCGAGGTGTTGAACTCCAGCATCACCTCGGTCGGGGCTTCGGCGAGGGTCGCGCCCTGCTCCGGGCTCGACGAGACCAGGTAGTCGTGGGCGTGCGCCGGCGGAGCCAGGAGCAGGGCCGCCAGCAGAGCTGCCACGGCGCCGAGGCTTCGCAACGAGGCACGGCGCATGACGCCAGGGTACGCCGGGGTGGGCGGGCCCTGACGATCGAGAGGGGCAGCGAGGGTGGTGGAGCGGTCCTGACGGGACTTGAACCCGCGACCTCCGCCTTGACAGGGCGGCGAGCACTCCGAGCTGCTCCACAGGACCTTGCGTGTTGCCGGTGTTGCTGGTGCCCCCAACGGGATTCGAACCCGCGCTGCCGCCTTGAAAGGGCGGAGTCCTAGGCCGCTAGACGATGGGGACTGCTTGCGTCGCGCACGCCTTGCCGCATGGCTCGATCCGCTGAGGACCTGGACGACGAGTGTACGGGTCGCCGCCGGTTCCCCCAAAACCGGTCCCCGCTCCCGGCGAAATGATCACGTTCGGTACGCCTGCGGGTGGTTCGCGAGGCCAATTCCCCGTGCAAAGCGCCCATACACCGTGGGAAGGGGGCGCCAAGCGGACGGGAGGCCTTCGCCCAGGGAGAATCGGCGCATGGTCGACGTCGACGAGGCCGAGTTCGAGCGCCTGGTGTCCGAGGCGCTCGACTCCATCCCGCCCGAGCTGGGCCGCCTGATGAGCAACGTCGCGGTGCTGGTCGCGGACGAGGCCCCCCCGGGGGAGCAGCTGCTCGGGCTCTACGAGGGCATCCCCCTGACCGAGCGGGACGGCTGGTACGCCGGAGTGCTGCCCGACACGATCACGATCTACCGGCTGCCGATCCTGCGCATCTGTGACAGCGAGCAGGACGTGGTGGACGAGGTTCGCACGACGGTGATCCACGAGGTGGCCCATCACTTCGGCATCGACGACGACGCCCTGGACGAGCTGGGCTGGGCCTGATCTCAGGGCAGCCGGGCCACCGCCGCCTGCATCGAGGCGGCCAGCGGGTCGCCCTCGTAGTTGGCGTCCTGCCCGTTGAGCGAGAACCCGACCATCGTCGTCGACGACCCGTGTGCCGTGACGCCGACGAAGTCGAACCACCCGCCGTCGGACGAGTCGTCCCGGGCGAACACCGTCCACGTCGACCCGCCGTCGAGCTCGCTGAGCATCGTCGCCTCGCACTCGTCGAGGGCCGCGACGTAGGCGTCCACAGCCGCGGCTGCCGCAGCGTCGTCGGGGTAGGACGACACGGCGCTCAGCCCCAGCATCGGCGGGGCCTGCGGGTCGCCGGACTCGCCCTCGGCCAGCGCCACGACGTAGGTGAACGTCCTCGCGAGCGTGACGGTCGCTCCCAGCGAGTCGGCGTCCGGCAACGCACAGGCACGCAGCACGTCGGCGTCGTCGGTGGCGACCCATGTGCCCGCGTTGTTCCAGGCCGGCATCTCGGTGGAGACGAGCAGCATCTCGTCGGTGATCGAGCTGTCGGCAGCCGAGCCCCCGCCGACCTCTCCGCTGGAGCAGGCCGACAGCAGCGCGGCTGCGAGGGCGACGGCAAGAATCGCGCGAGTCCTCATGGTGACCTCCCCCCTGAGGGTGCACCGTCGCCCGGCACGCGCACAGAGCAGAAGGACTCGAGGGTGAGGGGGAGCGTCGGACCGGGAGCGCCTCGCGGCGCGTGGCCGCTCGTAGCGGCTAGTTGTGAGACCCGGGGGCTGCACCGGCCCGACGCCCAGCGAGGACCCCGAGGGGCTGTCGCCGCAACCACCGTATCTCGAAACGCCGCCGTCCGCAGCGCTCGTCCACCGTCAGCGCAAGGTGTCCGACCGCCACAGCCTGGCTGCGCGGGTCAGCTGCTCGGCCATCCGGACGTTGCCGGACGCCAACCGCGTCTGGCGTGCCGCCTCGGCGTCGTCGCCCGCATCGTCGGCGTCGTCGGCCAGGGAGAGTCGCCCGGCCCCGATCACCCGGCTGAAGGCGGCGGCTCGGTCGAGCGCCACGGCGAGGTCTCCGTCGAACACCGAGGTGAGCACGGCGTCACCGAGATCGGCCATCTCCGCCGGTCCCGGGGGCTCGGCCACGCCGGCGACGGCCGATGACACCTCGGCCCTCACCCGTCCGGCGCAGTAGACGCGGGCGGCCTCGTCCCCCGTACGCCGGACCCAGGTGCGCAGCAGGTAGAGCGCCCACAGCGTGCCGGGCAGCGAGTCGGCGGACGAGTGGCGCCAGAGGTCGGCCATGGCCTCGATCCCCATCTCGTCGGCCAATGCCACGAGCCGGGCCGTCAGCGCAGCGTCGTCCTCGGACCGTCCCAGGCGGACGACCGCCGCCGCGGTCTCGTGGGCGAGCACCGATCTCTCGGCGGGGTCGGACGTGCCCGTGAGCCCGTCGAACGACGGCCGGATCAAGGGACGCCGAGGCGGACGGATCGACTCGCCGTCCCGTCGCGACGGACGAGGAGGGCCACCCAGGTCGCCCTGGTCGCCCTTGTTGCCCTGGTCGCCAGGCTCGGGCGGGTCGGTCGACGTCACCCGGCCATTGTGCGCGACGGCTCGACCTGGTCGCTGCGCCGACGCCGACGCGACCACCACGTTGCCCCACCGGCTGCAACCGCGACCGCGCCCAGGATGGCGGCGAGCACCGCTGGGTTGGTGCCGGCGACCCAGTTCGCCACGTTGGCCTGCACCGACGTGAACGCCCCCACGATCGGGTCGTCGGCCTGGGCCCCGCTGAAGACCTGGATCTCGTAGTAGCCGTAGTAGGCCACGTAGGCACCGGCCAGCACGAGCAGGACGCCGGAGAACCGGGAGATGTACGGGGTGGCCTGGCGGAACCGGGCGACGAACCCCTTCTGCGCGAGCGCGACAGCGACGGCCAGCACGCCCACGACCAGCCCCATGCCGATGCCGTAGAGGACGAACACGCTGACTCCGCTGAGCACGCTCTGGCTGCGGAACGTGCTCGTCGTGATGGCGAGAAAGGGACCGATCGTGCACGACAGGCTGGCGACGGCGTACGCGACTCCGTACAGCACCATCGAGCGCAGGGTTCGCCCCGGAGCGGCTCCGGCCAACTTGGGGGTGTTGAGCAGCAGCTCCCGTCCGGTCAGCAGGTAGACACCCAGCCCGACCAGGGCGACGCCGATCACGATGGTTGCCCATGGCAGGTACCGCTCGAGTGACAGGGCGAGCGGCACAGCAACCAGGCCGAAAGCGCCGAAGACGGCCACGAACCCGGTGGTCATCGCCGCCGACATCGTCAGGGCGCGGCCGACGGCGCTCGACCGTGAGGTGTTCTGCCCACCCTGCGCAACGACGAGGGTCAGGTAGGCCGGCAGCAGGGCGAACCCGCACGGGTTCAGCGCGGCCACCATGCCGGCGGTCAGAGCGAGCAGGACGGGGACGTCGGTCATGGCCGGGTCGCCTCAGCCGTCGACCAGGGCTTGTGTGCGCTCGCGGAGCTCGGACTCGTCCAGCGGGCCCCGGACGATCTCGATGCTGCCGTCGTCGTCGACGAAGGCGAACGTCGTCTGGCTCGAGACGCCGAACCCGGTGTAGATCTCTCCTCCGGTGTCGGCGATGTGCGTGAGGCTCTCGGTGCCCGTGTCGCTCACGAACGCCTGCATGGCCGCGACGTCGGGGGACAGCCCTGCCACGCCGTAGAAGGTCGCCTGGCCCTCGAAGTCGCTCGCCACCGCCGGCAGGCTCGGCGCCTCGGCCCGACACACGGTGCACCAGGGCGCCCAGAAGTACAGCACCGAGTTCTGGCCCAGCAGGCTCGCCCCCTCGAAGGTTCCGCCGTCGACCGTCGGGGCGTCGAAGTCCAGCGCCGCCGGCACGGCGACGGGCTCGGCGGCCTGCGTGGGCTCGGCTGTCGGGGTGGGCTCGGACGTGGCGGTGGGCTCGGGGGTCGCCTGCGGCGTCTGCGACGCGGTCGCTGTGGGCGCGGCGACCGACTCGGCCTCGTCGCCGGAGGCTCCACATGCCGCCAGCACCAGGGCAGCGGAGGCGAGCGCGGAGGCTGCTATGACGCGGTTCATGGGGTCTCCTTCGTCGGTCAGGGGTCGGAACCCACCGTGAGGGCCTCCGATTCCCACACGACGGTCTCAGGTGCAGAGTTC
>CAYNWB010000022.1:0-4299 GCA_964400785.1 uncultured Actinomycetes bacterium
AGACGTCGGCGGCGCAGCCCGTGGGCCCCTCCACGCCCTTCGCCACCTTCGACGCCACGGACAGCTCGGTGACCCTAACCGGCGCGCTGACCGTCGCCGGCAAGAACCTGAAGCAGGACCTCGAGACGGTGGAGGATCATTTCGTGACCAAAGTCGTAAACGGTCGGACCGACCTCTACCTGAAGGCCGACCCCGGCATCTCCGGCCGCCGTCAGGATCCCGTCGAGCCCGCGCAGGTCGCGCAGGGCCGCGTAGCCGCGGCGCCGGTCGAGCACCTGGTCGATGGCACGGTGGAAGGTCCAGGGCGCTCCGCCGAGGGAGTCGCCGAGGGCTCGCGTCAGCGAGACGTCCACCTCGAGGTCGGGTGAGACGAACCCGAAGCTGAATCCGTCCACACCCTCGTCCACCAGGGTCTGGGCGAGCCCGATCAGGCGGGTCAGCTCGCCGCCGTCCGACCCGTAGTCCTCGCGCAGCCGCAGCCGCACGCGAATCGGCACGGTGCTGGCCTCACGAAAGGCGGCCACCGTGGTCGGGTCGGGGGTCAACCCGCCGACCTCGGGGTGCGCCAGCACCTCGAGGCGATCGGCACCGCCCTCGATGGCACCTCGGACGTCGCCGGGGGTGAGCACGACGACCTCGAGCAGCGGGCGGATCACAGCACCAGGCTACGGCTGACCTGCCCAGGGCTCATGCAACCCGCCGCAACGCGGCAGCCGCCCTCCCCGTGTGGGTGAGGGCGGCTGCGACGCTTCGATCGTGGGTTCAGGCGGCGAGCGTCACCGTTGTGGCCTCGCGCGAAGGCTCCGTGGCCTCGGTGCTCAGCTCCCACCGCATCTCCGGCCTCGTCCGGCCGTGCGCATCGGTGACAAGCTCCCAGCGCGCGACCAGCGGGTGCCGAGTAGCTGCGCTCCTGTGCGTCAGCGTTGTCATGGCAACCTCCTTTGGTCGTCTCCGTTCGATCGTCTCGAACAACTCCAGTGTACCACTAGGTGAACACAAGGTGAACACTGTATGTTCCAAAGGTTACGTCTCCGGCCCACGTCGACCGCGACCCACATGCAACGGGGCGGTCCCCGAAGGGACCGCCCCGCTACGTCGTTGCTGGTGAAGGACTCCTAGAAGTCCATGCCGCCCATGTCGGGAGCGCCGGCCGCGGCCGACTCCTTCTCGGGCTTGTCGGCGATGACCGCCTCGGTGGTCAGGAACAGACCCGCGATGGACGCAGCGTTCTGCAGCGCCGAGCGCGTCACCTTGGCCGGGTCGATGATGCCGGCCTCGACCAGGTTCTTGTAGACCCCGGTCGCAGCGTCCAGACCCTCACCGACAGGCAGGTTGCGCACCTTCTCGGCCACGACCCCACCCTCGAGACCGGCGTTGATCGCGATCTGCTTCAGCGGGGCCTCGAGAGCCACCTTGACGATGTTGGCACCCGTGGCCTCGTCGCCCTCGAGCTCGAGGGTGTCGAAGACGACCTGGCCGGCCTGCAGCAGAGCCACACCACCGCCGGGCACGATGCCCTCCTCGACGGCCGCCTTGGCGTTGCGGACGGCGTCCTCGATGCGGTGCTTGCGCTCCTTGAGCTCGACCTCGGTCGCCGCGCCGGCCTTGATGACGGCGACGCCGCCGGCCAGCTTGGCGAGGCGCTCCTGAAGCTTCTCGCGGTCGTAGTCGGAGTCGCTCTTCTCGATCTCGGCACGGATCTGGTTGACCCGTCCCTGGATCTGCTCGGCGTCACCGGCGCCCTCGACGATCGTCGTCTCGTCCTTGGTGACGACGACCTTGCGGGCCCGGCCCAGCAGCTCGAGCCCGGTGTTCTCGAGCTTGAGGCCGACCTCCTCGCTGATGACCTGGCCGCCGGTGAGGATGGCCATGTCCTGCAGCATCGCCTTGCGGCGGTCGCCGAAGCCGGGCGCCTTGACCGCGACCGACTTGAACGTGCCGCGAATCTTGTTCACCACGAGGGTGGCCAGGGCCTCGCCCTCGACGTCCTCGCCGATGATCGCCAGGGGCTTGCCCGACTGCATGACCTTCTCCAGCAGCGGCAGCAGGTCCTTGACGTTGGAGATCTTGGAGTTGACGAGCAGGATGTAGGGGTCCTCGAGCTCGGCCTCCATCCGCTCCGGGTCGGTGACGAAGTAGGGCGAGATGTAGCCCTTGTCGAAGCGCATGCCCTCGGTGAGCTCGAGCTCGAGCCCGAAGGTGTTGCTCTCCTCGACGGTGATGACGCCTTCCTTGCCGACCTTGTCCATCGCCTCGGCGATCATCTCGCCGATCTGGGTGTCGGCCGCCGAGATCGACGCGGTCGCAGCGATCTGCTCCTTGGTCTCGACGTCCTGGGCCATCTCGAGAAGCTGGTTGCTGACGGCCTCGGTGGCAGCCTCGATGCCCTTCTTCAGCGACATCGGGTTGGCGCCTGCGGCGACGTTGCGCAGGCCCTCGCGCACGAGCGCCTGGGCCAGCACGGTGGCGGTGGTGGTGCCGTCACCGGCGACGTCGTCGGTCTTCTTCGCGACCTCCTTGACGAGCTCGGCCCCGATCTTCTCCCAGGGGTCCTCGAGCTCGATCTCCTTGGCGATGGAGACACCGTCATTGGTGATCGTGGGGGCGCCCCACTTCTTCTCCAGCACCACGTTGCGGCCCTTGGGGCCGAGAGTCACCTTGACGGCGTCGGCGAGGACGTTCATCCCCCGCTCGAGGCCGCGGCGGGCTTCCTCGTCGAACGCAATGATCTTGGCCATGTTCTGGCAGGTTCCTTCCGGTTTGCCGGACTGGGGAGGTCGACACGATGCCCGCGACGGACGGCCAGACGGCCCCGGCTCCTGTCGCCGGAGCAGCCAGACCTCATCGTCCGACCTGCTGTCACTCTCACTGCGAGAGTGCTAACCCAATGATTAGCACTCACCGGGGTCGAGTGCAAGCCCAGGGCCCGCCCGCCGGCCGAGGGCTCAGGCGGCCTTGGCCGTCAGGTACCCCAGCAGCCCGTCGAGGGTCTCGACCTTCTCGTAGTCGCTCTCGGGGACGTCGACTCCCGTGGCCTCGGTGAGCCCCTCGATGAGGCTCAGGAAGTCCATGGAGTCGAGGTCGAGCTCTTCTCTGAAGTCGACGTCTCCGGGTACGTCGGCAAGGTCGGCCTCCGGGGCGATGCGCCCCAGCACAGCCTGGACGTGGGCACGGGCCTGCTCTGTGTTCACAGCTCCTCCGGTCGTTGCAGCGCGTTCGCGACGGCAGACACGTACAGACCACCGCGGTGGCCGTCGCTCACCCGGTGGTCGGCGGCCAGGGTCACGGTCAGCACCGGACGCACCGTGAGCATGCCGTCCACGGCCCACGGCCGCTGCACCACGGTGCCGAAGCCGACCAGTGCGACCTGCGGCGGGTAGATCACCCCGTGCACCACCTCGACCCCCTGCTCCCCCAGGTTGGTGACGGTGATCGTCGGGTCGCTCATCTCCGAGCCGCGTAGCCGCCCGGCACGGGTGCGTGCGACCAGGTCCTTCAGCCTGGCCATCAGCTCCGGCAGCTCGAGGGTGTCGGCGTCGTGGATCGCCGGAGCCACCAACCCACCTCCACGCAGCGACACCGCGACCCCGAGGTGGACGCTCTGCGAGCGCTGGAACTCCCCGTCCACGAAGAAGCCGTTGACCTCGGGAACCTTGCGCACGGCGACGGCAGCGGCCTTGAGCAGCACCGCCGCCGGCAGCAGGCGCTCCGAGACGGGCCTGTCGACGTTGTAGCGGCGCACGAAGTCGTCCGCGGCACTGAAGTCGACGGTGGTGCGCAGGTAGTAGTGCGGGATCTCCTTCTTCGACCGGGCCATCAGGTTCGCGATCGTGACCCGCATGGCAGCCGCCCGTTGCTTGGCCTTCGAGGCGCGGTCGGCTCCGGCGTCCGGTACCGCGGCGGGCTCCTGCGCACCGCCGGGTGATGAGACGTTCTCGACGCTTGGCGCCCCTTCATGGGTCAGCAACGTCTCAGGACCCGACGCGGCCTCGGCCCCGGGCGTCCCGGCAGAGCCGGCGGCAGCCGCGCGGCGCACGTCCGCCTCGGTGATCGCCCCCTGGGCTCCCGTACCCGGGACGGTCGCCAGGTCTATGCCCAGCTCGGCTGCCGTCCGACGGGCCAGTGGGGACGCGGCCGCCCGGCCGGCCTCGCTCGGTCAGGAGCGGCCGCGCACCTACGACGCCTACTACCTGGGTCTGAACGGGGATGGCCACTTCGGTCGGCTCAACCTGACGACTGCGTTCTACCTGGCGCTGGGAGAGGAGGATGGCGCCTTCACCGACCGCAGCTCTGACATCG
>CAYNWB010000022.1:4309-23961 GCA_964400785.1 uncultured Actinomycetes bacterium
TCGTGTGCCGCTCGGCCGGGCCAGCCGCGGCAGTTTCGGCCGGCCTTGCGCCAGTCACGGCCGATGCGGCGGCCGCCTCGACGTCGGCCCGCGTGATGACCCCCTCGGGCCCGCTGCCTGTCACCTGCGACAGGTCGACCCCCTTCTCGTGGGCGAGGTGCCGCACGATCGGGCTCGCGACGTGCGGCTCGGCGGAAGGCTCGGAGGGTGTCTCGGCGGAAGGCTCGGGCGTCGGCTCGGCCTCGGGCCCAGCCTCGGGAGCAGGCTCCGGAGCAGCCGCCGTGCCGTCGTCCAGCAGGGCCAGCGGCGTTCCCACCGGCACGGTCGTGCCGGGCTCGACGAGGATCTTCTCGACCACTCCGTCGCTGAACACCTCGACCTCGATGGCCGACTTGGTGGTGTCGACCACGGCGACGATGTCACCCCGCTTGACCGTGTCGCCGACCTTGACCAGCCACTCCACGACCGTGCCCTCGTCCATGTCGGCCCCGAGGCTCGGCATGCGGAACTCCGTCATCAGGCACCCGCCAGCGTCGCACGCGCCGCCTCGACGACCCGCTCCACGGTCGGGATCGCGGCCAGCTCGAGGTGCCGGGCATACGGCATCGGCACCTCCATCGAGCACACGCGCTGCACCGGGGCGTCGAGGTCGTAGAAGGCCTGCTCGGCGATCTGCATGCCGATCTCGGACGCCATCGACACCGTGCGCCAGTTCTCGTCGACCACCACCGCTCGGTGCGTGCGACGCACCGAGCCCAGGAACGCCGCCGAGTCGAGCGGGCGCAGCACCCGCAGGTCGATCACCTCGGCCGAGACCCCGTCGGCCGCCAGCTGCTCCGCAGCGCTCAACGTCGTGGGCAGCGAGCCGCCGTAGGTGATGAGGGTGACGTCCGAGCCGGTCCGGCGCACCGCGGCCGAGCTGATGTCGACCTGCTCGGGGGCGTCGACCGACACCTCGTCGGCGACGTTGTAGAGCGAGCCGTGCTCGAAGATGATCACCGGGTCGGGGTCGGCCAGCGCCGGGCCCAGCATGCCGCGGGCATCGGCGACCGTGGCCGGCGCCAGCACTCGCAGACCTGGGATGTGGGCGTAGAAGTTCTCCAGCGAGTGCGAGTGCTGGGCCGCCAGCTGGCGACCGGCACCTGTCGTCATGCGGATCACCAGCGGGACGTTGAACTGGCCGCCGGACATGTGCAGCAGAGTTGCTGCGGTGTTCAGTATCTGATCGAGGGCGAGAAGCGAGAAGTTGACCGTCATCACCTCGACGATGGGACGCATACCGCCCAGCGCCGAGCCGATGCCGGCTCCCACGAAGGCCGCCTCCGACAGGGGGGTGTCGCGCACCCGGTCAGGCCCGAACTCCTCGAGCAGGCCCAGGCTGACCCCGAAGCAGCCGCCGTAGGCGCCCACGTCCTCGCCCATGAGAAAGACCCGTTCGTCGGCGCGCATCGCCTCGCGCATCGCCTCGCGCATCGCCTCGCGGTAGGTCAGCGACACCGTGGTGTCGGACGAGCCCTCGTGCTCGACACGACCGGCCTGTGTCGTCGTCGCGGTCACGACGCACCTCCCTCGCCCGCATCGGCAGCGGGCTCGCTCGTCACGAACCTGGTGAGATCGGCCAGCGGCTCGTCCGTACCGGCCTCGGCGAACGCGACCGCCGCGTCGATCTCTGCGGTGATCTCCTTCTCGACCCGCAGCGCCGCTTCGTCGTCGAGCACGCCGGCCTCACGCAGCCGGGCCCCGAACACCTCGATGGGGTCACGCGTCTTCCAGGCGTCCACCTCCTCGTGGCTGCGGTACCTCTCGGCGTCGTACATGGAGTGGGCCCGGAAGCGGTAGGTGCGCAGCTCGAGAAAGACCGGCCCCCCGCCGTCCCGGATCAGGGCGACGGCCCGCCGGGCGGCATCGTCCACCGCGGCGACGTCCATACCGTCGACGGTCCAGGCCGGTACCTCGTAGGACGCTGCCTTGAGCGCGAGGTTCGTCTCCGACTCCGAGCGGCTCAGTGCGGTGCCCATCGCGTACCGGTTGTTCTCGCAGCAGAACAGCACCGGCAGCTTCCACAGTGCGGCGAGGTTCATCGACTCGTGGAACTCGCCCTCGGCCATCGCCCCCTCACCGAAGAAGCAGGCAGTGACCCGGGGCCGCCCCTGCATCGCATCGGCCAGCCCCAGGCCGACCGCCATGGGCAGGCCTCCGCCGACGATCGCGTTGCCGCCGTAGAACCGCGTGTCGATGTCGAACAGGTGCATCGACCCGCCGCGACCACGCGAGCAGCCTTCGACCTTGCCGAACATCTCGGCCATGATCGAGTCCATCGTCATGCCGCGCGCCAGCGCGTGACCGTGCTCGCGGTAGGTCGCGACGACGGCATCCTCGGGTGCGAGGTGGCGCATGATGCCTGTCGCCACCGCCTCCTCACCGATGTAGAGGTGCAGGAAGCCGCGGATCTTGGTGGCGCTGTACAGCTCGACGCAGCGCTCCTCGAACCGCCTGATGCGCAGCATCTGCCGGAACATCGCCATGGCCACGTCGGGCTCGGGCAACGGGTGCCCGGGGCCTGTCGGCATCGTGGACGGCGCACCCGGCGCCATGACGCTCGTGTCGGGGCCGGTGGCGCTCATCGTCCCGACTCCAGTGTCGAGAGGTCGCCCTCCGGCAGACCGAGCTCCCGCGCCTTGAGCAGCCGGCGCATGATCTTGCCGCTGCGGGTCTTGGGCAGGTCGGGCTTGACCTCGATCTGACGCGGCGCCACGGCCGCCCCGAGGCGCTTGCGGGCGAAGCCGATCAGCTCGAGCACCAGCTCGTCGCTGGCCTCGTGCCCGGCGCGCAGGGCGACGAATGCCTTGACCACCTCGCCGGCGACGGGGTCGGGCACGCCGATGACCCCGGCCTCGGCCACGGCCGGATGCTCCATCAGCGCGCTCTCGACCTCGAAGGGTCCGATCAGGTGCCCGGCCGACTTGATGACGTCGTCACCGCGGCCGACGAACCAGAACCAGCCGTCGGCGTCGCGGCGTCCCAGGTCGCCCGAGCGGTACCAGCCGGTGCCGGGCTCGCCCCCGACGAACGCCTTCGCGTACCGCTCCGGCATGCCGAGGTACTCACGCATCATCGACGGCCAGGGTGCGCGCAGCACGATCTCGCCCTCGACGTCGGGCTCGGTCACCAGCACCGGCCGCCCCGCCTCGTCCAGCACCGGGTCTCCGTGGGAGTCGCGGGCCAGCAGCGCCGCCTCGATGCCCGGGACGGGCCGTCCCATCGACCCCGGACGGATCGGCGCGCACGCGTAGTTCGCGATCATGATCGCCCCGGTCTCGGTCTGCCACCACGTGTCGTGGATCGGCAGCCCGACGGCCTCCAGCCCCCAGACCACCACCTCGGGGTTCAGCGGCTCCCCCACGCTCATGACGTGTCGCAGCGCCGACAGGTCGTGCAGCTTGGCACGTTCGGCCCCCGCCTTCATCAGCATGCGCAGCGCGGTCGGAGCCGTGTACCAGACGGTCACCGCCTGCTCGGCGAGGATGCGGTACCAGCGGTCGGCATCGAACTCCAGCTCGTCCACGACGACGGTGACCCCGCAGGTCAGCGGCGCGATCACGCCATAGGACGTGCCGGTCACCCAGCCCGGGTCGGCCGTGCACCAGAACACGTCGTCGTCGTGCAGGTCGAGCACGTACCGGGCCGTGGCGTGGTGGGCCAGCACCGCCTCGTGCACGTGCACGGCTCCCTTGGGGGTGCCGGTCGTGCCGGACGTGAAGTGCAGCAACGCCCGCCGCTCGGGATCGGTGTGCTCGATCGCGTACTCCGGCGACGCCGCGTCCAGCAGAGCGACGAGGTCGTGCACGCCCGGCGCGTCCGCCACCCGCTCGAACCCCGGGCCGACGAGCAGCACGTGGGCCAGCGTGGGCACCTCGTCCCGGATCGGCGCGACCTTCTTGCGGTACAGCGTCGGCGTCGTGACCAGCACCGACCCGGAGCCCAGCTGCAGCCGCTGCCGCACCGGCTCGGGACCGAAGGCGCTGAACAGGGGGCAGAACACCGCGCGGTGCTTCAGCGTGCCGAGGATCGCGGCGTACAGCTCGGGCTGACGGCCCATCAGACCGAACACTCGATCACCAGGGGCCACCCCGAGGTCGGCCAGCACGTTCGCGAACCGGGACGAGAACTCGGACAGCTGCGCGTAGGTCAGCTCGCGGTCGACGCCCTGCTTGCCGAGAAAGCGCAGCGCGACGTGGTCCGGTCGGGACGCGACGTGGCGGTCGACCGCCTCGTTCGCGATGTTCAAGCCGCCGCTCTGCTGTCCGTCCAGCCAGCCCGGCACATCACTCCAGGAGAACGCCTCGTACCCGGTCTCGTAGCTCCCGAGGACGGGGGCGACGATCGGGGGCTCGGTCTTGGTGATGACGTCCCAGGCCATGGGCCGGCTCCTCCCGCTGTTCGGCGCACGACAGAAGCGTCGGCGCGGCTAGGTGCTCGTCCTTCTTGCTCCCGCGATCCGCAGCGTCTCGTCAGAGTCGGAGGTCCCGAACTCCAGGCTGCTACCAGGGGCATGCTGGGGGCGTGATCAGTAGGTAGGCTGCCGAGCAGGCAGGGCGACCGACAAGGAGGTCCAGTGATGAGTGGCTCGTGGTACATCGACCCGGACGCTGGACCCGTCGACGCCGAGGACGACCGCACCTACGACGAGGAGTACGGCCCGTCCGACCCGCACCAGCACGACGGCAGACTGGTCGAGGACGACGAGGGCATCCGCGGCGACAGCACGGCCGAGGCGGTCGCACACATCGCGGTGGGAGACCACGCCGACTTCTCGGCCGAAGAAGCCGCGGTGCACATCGTCGAGGACACCTGGTAGCCCCCTGCGCCCCGACTCCACGGCTACCGGCGCGCTGCTGCGCGACTGGGCCGACCGGCGCTGCAGCCACGCCCGCGACTGGCCACCGCACCGGCTGACCCGCGCCAAGGCCGAGACCTCGACGTCGGTGTCGGTGGTGCTGCCGGCCCTCGACGAGCAGCACACCATCGGTGCCATCGTCGAGGCGATCCGCGTCGACCTGGTGGACGGTGCCCGTACCGGCGGGTTCCCCCTGGTCGACGAGCTCGTCGTGGTCGACTCCGGCTCAACCGACGCCACTGTGGCGCGCGCCCAGGCCGCCGGTGCGAGGGTGCTGCACCGTGAGGACGTCCTGCCCGACATCCCTCCGCTACCCGGCAAGGGCGAGGTGCTGTGGCGCGGGGTCGCCGCCACCACGGGCGACGTCGTCGTGTTCGTCGACTCCGACCTGGACGACTTCACCACCGACTTCGTGCTCGGGCTGCTGGGCCCGCTGCTCACACAGCCGGCGGTCGACCTGGTGAAGGCGACGTACGACCGGCCCCTCGCCCAGGGCGAGACGGTGCTGCCGGCCGGCGGGGGCCGCGTCACAGAGCTGGTCGCCCGGCCGCTGATCAACCTGTTCTGGCCCGAGCTGGCCGGGTTCGTGCAGCCGCTGTCCGGTGAGTACGCGGCACGGCGCAGCCTGCTGGAGCGGATGGTGTTCCCCACCGGCTACGGCGTCGAGCTCGGGCTGCTCGTGGACGCCCTCGACACCGTCGGGCTCGACGCACTCGCCCAGGTCGACCTGGTGCGGCGCAAGCACCGCAACTCCGACGACGCCAAGCTCGGCGCGATGAGCAGCGAGATCATCCAGGTGGCCCTCGACAGGCTGACCCGCCAGGGCCGGCTGTCGCTGAACGACTCGGTGCACACCGCGCTCGTTCAGTTCACCCGCGCCGGGGAGGACTACCTCGGGCACGTCGTCGACGTCCCGTTGCGGCAACGTCACCCTCTGGTCACCGTTCCGCAGTACGCGGACCGGTCGAAGCGGGCAGACTCGTCCCCGTGACAGTCGACCTGCATGCTGGCAAGGCGTCCGTGGTCATCGACCCCTCGGACGGGGGGCGGTTGACCTCGCTGGTGATCAACGGCCACGAGATGCTCTACCACGCCGGGGACCACCCGACGATGTACGGCAGCTTCGTCATGGCGCCCTACGCCGGCCGCGTCCGCAACGGCGCCTTCACGCACCACGACACCGACGTCACCCTGCCGATCAACCTGCCACCGCACGCGGCGCACGGGCTCACGCTCGACCGTCCCTGGACCGTCCTCGAGCACGACGAGAACTCGGCGATCCTGTCGTGCGAGTTCGACGGGCGCTGGCCGTTCGGCGGCCGCACCGTCCAGTACCTGCGGATCGAGCCCGAGCGGCTGGTGCAGAAGGTCGCTGTGGAGGCCGACCAGCGCTCGTTCCCCGCGTCCATCGGCTGGCACCCCTGGTTCGCCCGGCGGCTCGGCCACAGCGCCCCGGCCCGGGTCACCCTGGACGCTGCGGCGATGCTGCGCCGCGACTCCGACTACATCACCACCACCCAGCGCATGCGGGTGCCCGAGGGCCCCTGGGACGACTGCTTCGTCGACGTGGCGTGGCCCGTCTCGATCAGCTGGCCGGGGGCGCTCCGGCTCGACGTCACGGCCGACACCAACTACGTCGTGGTGTTCGACGAGGGTGAGGTGGCCGCCTGCGTCGAGCCGCAGACGAGCCCACCGAACGCCGTGAACGGCCCGAGCCCGCTGGTCGTGCGACCCGGTCGCCCCCTGCGGGCCCGAACCGACTGGCGCTGGGTCATCCACCCGTAGGAGCCGGCAGGCTCTCCATCTCGACGACGACGTCGAGCGCGTCCGGCTCGGCGAGCACGAGGGTCAGCGCATCGACCGGCAGGCCCTCGAACGCCGGCCGGGTGCGCGGTATCGAGAACGCGTCGGCGAAGTCGTCGCCGGCACCCTGCAGACCCTCGGGCACGTAGAGCGTTGTCGACGGCGCGCCGAACGCCGCGTTGTCGATCGTGCGCACGGGCCAGCCCGCGTCGGCGACCACGGTGGCCGCGCGTCCTGCCAGACCCGCTTGGTCGGTCTGGTTGAGCACGTCGACGAGCTCGATCTCGGGGCTGACCGTCGGGCTCGGTGTCGGCGTCGGCGAGCCGTCACCAGGAGCAGCCGGAGACTCCCCCGAGGGGGACGGCGACGACGTCGGCTCCACCGTCGGCGTGCCCGTCCCCGCGGCGTCCGCGAGGGGGTCAGGGATCCGCGTGCGGTCGGCGAACGCGAAGAGCAGCCCGCCGACGATGCCGATCGTGCCGAGCACGACGAGCAGCGTCGTCCAGGCGGGAGGTCGACCGTCGCGCACCACCGGCGTGCCCGTCAGACCTCCAGCCCGAGGCGCCGTGCTGTTCGGGTCCGTTGGCGCGAGGCCCGCATCCGACGCAGCCGCTTGACCAGCATCGGGTCGTAGTCCAACGCCTCGTCGCGGTCGATCAGGGCGTTGAGCACCTGGTAGTAGCGCGTCGACGACATGTCGAACAGGTCGCGGACGGCCTGCTCCTTCGACCCGGCGTAGCGCCACCACTGCCGCTCGAAGTCGAGCAGGGCACGCTCGCGGTCGCTCAGCTGGTGCCCGGCTCGCGCGGCCGCGTCACCGGTGGCGACGGCGTGCGCGGTCGGCGGCTCGTGCCCCATGCCGCCCCCTTCGACTCTCGGCGTTGCTGGTGCTGCTGCGCGGTGCCCTCACCCTAGAGCCGACTTACACAGTTGTCATTCCTATCGACAGGTGTCGCCACGTCGCGCCTGCGGTGCCGGCTCGGCGTGAGCCTCAATCGGCGCAGACGGACGTCTCGGCGGTGACGGTCTCGCCCGCAGGTCGCTCGTCGTCCGGAGCCGTCCAGCCCTCGGTCCCCGCATCGTCGGAGGGTCGGTCGGTCACGGGAGGGGCCGCCACACGGACGGTGCGCAGCTGGTCGACCCGAAACTCGGTGCCGAGCACCAGCACGACCCCAGCGCGGGAGTCGTCGGGCACGAGCACCGCGCCGTCGACCGCCGCGGCCACAGTCTCGGCCACCTGCCGGGCCTGAGAGGGGTACCGCACCTCGGTGGTCGGCGACGCGGTCACCGCGCTCAACCCGGCCACCGCGAAGCCCTGCCGGCTCAGCGCCGCGCCGACGATGCTGGCCTGGTCGTCGCGACCGGTTGCGTTGACCACGCTGACCGTGGCTTGGTCGGGCGCCTGCTGCACCGTCTGCTCGGAGGGGGGCAGCGGCCACCCGGCGTCGGCGGCCAGCACCTCGACGAGCAGCAGGGCGGCCGCCTCGTCCGGCCGCACCGTCAGCAGGTCGTCGTTCGGGGTGTTGGGGTACGTCACGAAGGCGACCTCGCTGGGGTCGATGCCGGCGAGGCTGCGTGCGATCGCCGTGGAGCGTGGCAGCCAGGCCAGACCGGAGTCCATGGTGAGCGACTGCGTGGCGGCGTCGAGGCTGCGCACGAGGCGCAGCGGGTCGGTCAGCAGCTCACGAGAGGTCGCCTCACGCACCAGGGAGCCCAGGAACGCCTGCTGGCGCTCGATGCGCGCCAGGTCGCTGCCGTCGCCCAGGGTGGCGCGGGCGCGGACGAAGGCGAGACCCTGCTCGCCGTCGACCCGCGTGACCCCGGCGGGCAGGTCGAGCCCCGACAACGGGTCGTCGACCGGCCGGGTCAGGCACACCTCGACGCCGCCGAGCGCGTCGATGGTCCGCTCGAACGCGGTGAAGTCGACGACGACGAAGTGGTGGATCGGCAGGCCGGTCAGCTCGGTGACCGTCCGGATCGTGCACTCCGGCCCGCCGATCGAGAAGGCTGCGTTGAAGCGGTCGACGTAGGGGTACGTGGTCGTCCCGTCCGGCATGGTGCAGGACGGCAGGGTGACCATGAGGTCGCGGGGGATGCTCACAGCAACCACGCTGTCGCGGTCGGCCGACAGGTGCACGAGGATCGTGGTGTCGGAGCGTGCTCCCTCGATGAGAGCCGCCGAGCCGAACCCGTCGCCCTGCCCCTCGCGCGTGTCCGAGCCCATGACCAGGATGTTGAGCGGGCCGGACGGGGCCTCGTCTCGAGCCTCGCCCGAGCTCACCGGCCGTTGCGGGTCAGCAGGGTCGGCGGGGTCGGCGGGGTCGTCCTCGAGGGTGGTCGAGGAGTCGGCCAGCGCGTCGTTGACGTCCACGACGGTGATGTTGCTGCGCAGTCGCAGACCGAGAAGGCCGACGCCGACCAGAAGGGCGACGACCAGCCCGCCTGCAGTCCACACCAGCGCGCGTCGGCGCCGGTGTGTGGACGGTGCACTGCTCACAAACCCCCTAGGGTATCGCGGCAGTCGACCTCGACTTGCGCCGGAGCAGCTCGAGCAGGGCAAGGCCGTAGGCCTGCTCGCACGTCGGCGCGGCCACGACGACGTCCACGAGCTCGCACCGGTACCCGTCCGGGTCGCGTCGCAGTGCGACGAAGGAGTCGCCGAGCGCCTGTCGCAGCTGGTCCTCTCGGGGTAGCCACAGCGCCTCGTGGCGCTCCACGCTGTCGAGTGCCCACTCGACCGTGCCGTTGAAGCCGAGAACCTCGCCGGCTGGAAACTGGTGCACCTCGATCGTCATGTCCGAGAGCACGAACACCTGCTCGTCCATGTCGCGGTGCGGAAGCACGAAGTGGTCGCCACGCTCTGGCTCCCACTGCAGCCCGGCGGAGTGGAGCTGCTCGGCCAGCTCGACAGGGATCATCAGACCAGGGTGGCCCCTTGCTCGGCCGGGCGCACGGCGAACACCTTGATGTCGCGGCCCGCGGTGCTGCGGTACATCGCGTATCCGGGGTAGATGTCGATCATCTGCGACCAGATCTGCTCGCGCTCGTCCGAGTCGGTCACCAGACGAGCCACGACCGGGGTCGTCCGGTCACCGATCTGGACGACGGCCTGCGGCGTCGCCTCCAGGTTCAACGCCCAGGCCGGGTGGTGGGCCTGGCCGAAGTTGCTGCCGATCAGCACGATGCCGTCGTCGCTGCGGCCGTAGAGCAGAGTGACGGTGCGCTGCTGGCCCGACTTGCGCCCCGTCGTGGTGAGCAGCAGCTGGGGAAGGCCGTAGCTGCCGAGCAGCCCGAACCGTCCGCCGCTGGCTCGCAGCACCCGGGTGTCGAGCGGGGCCAGGCGAGCCGCTGCCCAGGCGAACCACTGCTTGGTACCGAGGTATCGAAAGACGTCACGCTTGCTCGGGATGCTCGCCACGGTGCCATTATCGACCGCGCGGTGCCACGAAGCGCGTGCGCGCGGGCTGGTACCGCGCGGTGCCGCGAGACAGGCGCGGTCTACCGTGACGAGCATGGCACGGCACTCGATCGGACACCTGGACGACTACACCGACGGCGCGGCTGTGGCGCGCGACGTCGACGGCATGGGCGTCGTGGTCTGGCGCGACGGTGACGACGTGTGCGTCGTCCGCAACCACTGCCCGCACCTCGGGCTGTCGCTCACGAAGGGCCCCGGAGGGTTGCACGCCGAGGACGGCCAGATCACCTGCCCCTGGCACAGCTCACGGTTCGACCTCTGCTCGGGCGACAACCTCGACTGGGTGGTGGGCTTCGCCGGACGCGGCATGCCGCGTTGGTCGCAGAAGCTGGTCGCGATGGGAAAGCAGCCATCGCCGCTGACGACCTACACCGTGACCCGCGACGGCGACGAGCTGTTCGTCGAGATCTGACGCGACGTCGGCCACCCAGAGTGGCTCCAGCGCAGCGGCGTCTCTACCCTGACGCCGTGACCTCTCCGGGCTCGGGCCTCTCGCGCTGGGCGCGCGCAGGGCTGCTCGCCCTGGTCACAGTGCTGATCTCGATCGGCGGACACGTGCTGGCAGGCGGCACGGTGCACCTGTCGACCCCCCTGCTGCTCGGCGCCGCAGCACTCGGCGCCCTGTGCGTGGCCGCGGCGGACGTCCGCCGTTCGTTCGGTGAGATCTTCGCGGTGGTGCTGCTGGCCCAGCCGGTGCTGCACCTGCTGTCGGTCATGGGTGCCCACGGGTCGCACGCAGGCTCGCAGGCACCCGTCGGCACGTCCATGGTGCTGGCCCACGTCGCCGCCTCTCTCGTGGCGAGTGTGCTGCTGGCCGATGCCGAGCGGGCGTTCTGGACGATGGCGGGCCTGCTGCTGCCCGTGCGGATCCCGACGCCCGCCGTGGCCTGCCGCTGTGCGCTGCCCCGCATCAGCCCCCACGACCCGACCCCGACTCCCCTGTTCTCGACCTGGCACGCCGGCACGTTGTGGCGGCGTGGTCCACCGGTGGTGGCTCTCGCGCCCTGAGCGCGTCTGCCCGACAGCCCACGACGGGCTGCCTTCTGCCACACACCGACCCAGAACAGGAACTCATTCATGCGTACCCAGCGATCCGCACTGACCACCCGCCTGCTCCTGCTGTCCGCGACCGCCCTGGTCGCGACCCCGCTCGCCGCCTGCGGCAGCGACGACCCCGGCGACGCAGCGGCGGCCGATGGTGTGATCACCGTCACCGATGCGTGGGTCAAGGCCTCCGAGGGCCCGATGACCGGCGCGTTCGGCACGATCACGAACTCCGGCGAGGCCGACCTGACGGTCGTCTCGGCGAGCACGACCGCGTCCGAGATGACCGAGCTGCACGAGGTCGTCATGATCGACGGCGAGATGAAGATGCAGCAGAAGGACGGCGGGTTCATGGTGCCGGCCGGCGGCGAGCACGTGCTCGAGCCCGGCGCCGACCACGTCATGGTCATGAACATGACCGAGCCGGTCGAGCCCGGCGAGGACGTCGAGATCACGCTGAGCTTCGACGACGGCAGCACCTACACCTACACCGCCCAGGGTCGCGAGGCCGAGGTCGGGGACGAGGAGTACGTGCCGTCGGAGGGCATGGACGGCGAGATGGAGGGAGAGGACGGCTGACGCCGGTCTCGTACCACCATGAGTGATCACACACCGCAGGCACCGGATCAGTCCGGGTCGGGCGGGCTGTCGCGGCGACGCCTTCTCACCGGGGGCGTCGCCGCGGCAGGCGGTGCCGTGCTGGCCGGCGCGGGCTACGGCGTGGCCCGCGCCACCGAGACCCCGGCGCCGGCATCGGACGCGGCCGGGCAGGCCACCGAACCGTTCCACGGCGCCCACCAGGCCGGCATCGCGACCGGCACCCAGGCCGTCGCCACGTTTCTGGCGTTCGACCTCGCGCCCGGCACCGACGTCGACGCGCTGCGGCGCCTGATGCTGCTGTGGACCGAGGACGCCCGGCGCCTCACCCAGGGGCGGGCCACCCTGGCCGACACCGAGCCCGAGCTCGCGCTCGTCCCCGCCCGGCTCACGGTCACCGTCGGCTACGGCCCGGGTGTGTTCGACCTCGCCGGGCTGCAGTCGCAGCGTCCCGACTGGCTCGAACCGCTGCCTGCCTTTGCGACGATCGACGAGCTCGAGCCCGGCTGGACAGGCGGCGACCTTCTGCTGCAGCTAGGTGCGGACGACCCGACCACGCTGAGCCACGCCCAGCGCATGATGACCAAGTCGGCGCGACCCTTCACGACGCTGCGCTGGGTTCAGCCCGGCTTCACCCACAGCCCCGGCTCGCTGCCCCCCGGCACGACGCCCCGCAACCTCATGGGGCAGGTCGACGGAACCGCCAACCCACGGCCCGGGACGCCTGAGTTCGACCAGATCGTGTGGACGGCCGAGGCACCCGACTGGATGCGCGGGGGTACGGGCATGGTGCTGCGGCGCATCCGCATGGAGCTCGACACCTGGGACGCCATGGAACGGGACGACAAGGAGCAGGTGATCGGCCGGACGCTCGACACCGGAGCCCCGCTCACCGGCACCGAGGAGTTCGACGAGCCCGACTTCGAGGCCGTGGGGCCTGACGGGTTCACCGTCATCCCCGACTTCGCACACATCCGGATGGCGCACAGCGACAGTCCGTCGATGCAGTTCCTGCGGCGACCGTTCAGCTTCGACAACGGTGTGCTGGCCGACGGTCGTCCCGACGTCGGGCTGCTGTTCGTCGTCTACGCCGCCGACATCGCGACGCAGTTCGTGCCGATCCAGCAGCGGCTGGCCGAGAACGACCTGTTCAACACCTGGACGACGCCGATCGGGTCGGCCGTGTTCGCCATCCCCCCCGGGTGCACGCCCGACGGCTACCTCGGCGACACCCTGCTCGGCTGAGCCGGCGTCACGGCACCGGCGTCACGGCACCGGCGTCACTGGGTCAGCCACTGCTTGGCGTCGTGCACCTTGTCCATGCGGAACGTACGCAGCCGGGCCGGCACGAACATGCTGCCGACCGGAGCCATCCGGCGCAGCCAGCCTGCGTCGGTGACCACGCCGAGGCGGTGCCACTCCGGGCGCCGCAGCACCCCGTCCGAAGCGGTGTGCCAGTCGCCGTCGGCATAGGCGAAGTCACTCTCGACGATGGCCAGCACCCGCAGCGAGGGCGTGCCCTGCAGCCAGGTCTGCAACGCGGGCCGCACCACCTCTGCGTACTCGTCCGGTGTCACGAGGCCGCCGGCGCGCAGCCCGAAGACCCCGCTGGGGACGTCGTCGACGAGCTCGATCATGGCGCCGGTCAGGATAGCGGGGCGAGGGGGTCTGTCGGCAGCCTCGCCGGCGCCTACGCTGGCATCGTCACCGTGGAGAGGACACGCCGATGAGCGACCTGGACGCCGAGTTCACCCAGGCCCAGAACGACGTCACGCAGCTGGCCGACGACCCTGGCAACGAGGCCAAGCTCACCCTCTACGGCCTGTACAAGCAGGCCACGTCCGGCGACGTCTCGGGCAAGAAGCCGGGCATGTTCGACATGGTCGGCCGGGCCAAGTACGACGCCTGGAGCAAGGTCAAGGGCACCTCACCGGACGACGCCAAGCGGCAGTACATCGCCTACGTTCGCGAGCTCGGCGCCTGACCGCGCCCCGATGACCCCGGAGGAGTTCCGCACCCACGGGCACCGCCTGATCGACTGGGTGGCCGACTACTGGGACACGATCGACTCCCGGCGCATCCTGCCCGACGTCTCGCCGGGCGAGATCAGATCACGACTGCCCGACAACGCTCCCGAGGCAGCCGAGCCTTTCGAGGCGATCCTGGGTGACCTCGACACGATCGTCATGGACGGGCTGACGCACTGGCAGGCTCCGGGCTGGTTCGCGTACTTCCCGGCGAACGCGTCCCTGCCGTCCGTGCTCGGCGAGCTGGCCGCGGCCGGGCTCGGCCAGCAGGGCATGCTGTGGGCGACGAGCCCGGCGGCCACCGAGATCGAGGCCCACGTGCTCGACTGGCTGGTCGACCTGCTCGGGCTGCCGCAGGCGTGGAAGACCACCGGGCCCGGCGGGGGCGTCATGCAGATGAGCGCCTCGGACTCCACGCACACGGCTCTCGTCGTCGCGCGTGAGCGCGCCCGCGCCTCGGCGAGCATCGACGACATGGTCGTCTACGCCTCCAACCAGGCCCACTCGTCGGTCGAGAAGGGAGCCAGGGTCGCCGGGTTCCGGCACGTACGAGCGATCGACGTCGACGACCGCTTCGCGCTCAGCACCGAGAACCTGGCGGACGTGCTGCGCGACGACGTCGCAGCGGGTCTGACGCCGACGGCGATCGTGTCGGCCGTCGGCACCACCGGCACGACCGCGATCGACCCGGTGCGGGCCATCGCCGAGATGGCGCGCGGAGTCGGTGCCTGGCACCACGTGGACGCCGCCTACGCCGGCTCTGCCCTGATCTGCCCAGAGCTGCGCTGGATGGCCGACGGCCTCGACCAGGTCGACTCGTTCACGTTCAACCCCCACAAGTGGATGTTCACCAACTTCGACGCCAACGTCTTCTACGTCGCCGACCGCGAGCCGCTGCTGCAGACGTTGTCGATCCTGCCGCCGTACCTGCGCAACGCCGCCAGTGAGTCGGGCCAGGTGATCGACTACCGCGACTGGCACGTCCCGCTCGGACGGCGCTTCCGCGCGCTCAAGCTGTGGTTCGTGCTGCGGTCCTACGGCGCTGAAGGCATCCGCTCGCGGATCCGCGACCATCTGGCCTGGGCGTCCGGCCTTGCGCAGCGCCTGGCGGACGACCCGCGCTTCGACCTCGTCGCTCCCACCCCGCTGGCGTTGGTGTCGTTCCGCCACGTCACGGGAGACGCGGCGACCAGGCGGCTCGCCGAAGCCATCAACGCCTCCGGACACTCCTACGTCACGCCGTCCGTACTGGACGGCCGCGCGTTCATCCGGGTCTCGATCGGAGCCACCACGACCCAGGCCGAGCACGTCGACCGGCTCTGGGAGCTCATCGACACCTCGGCCGAGCCGGTGACGGCCGCGTGAGCGCCCGAGCCCGGGGGTGGCTGCTCGTGGCCCTCGCCTTCGTGCTGCTCATCGCTGCCGGTGCGGCGTACGTGCAGCCCAACCGGCTCGTGCTCACCGGTACCCAGACCGTCGCCGAGGTGATCGAGTCGACCCCGGGCGAGCCGGCGTCCATGACCGTGCGGTTCACCACGAAGGACGGCCAGACCGTCGAAGCCACGACCAGCCTTCTGTTCGCGCTGCCGCCGGAGGGCGCGGCCGTGCGTATCCGCTACGACCCCGACGACCCGACCCAGGTGGCCGACGACCGCCACCGGGACTCGAGCGTGCTCAGCACCGTCCTCCTCATCGCCGGCACGATCAGCGTCGGGGCAGCCGCCGTCACCTGGCGCCGCGGCAAGCAGCGCCGCGCGGGTTCGTGAGGCGCACCCACCCGTCACTCGAGTCGTACCGGGGGTGACCGGTCGGCCGCCGTCTGAGCCGGACGCTGCCACCCAGCCGTGCTGGCCCAGAACCGGCCGGGCTGCCCGGCGTCGGGGGTGAGGGTCCACAGACCGTCGTGAAGCGTGCGGTGGTGGTGCCGGCAGAGCAGGACGAGGTTGTTCAGCGCCGTGTCGCCACCCGCGGCCCAGTGCCGGACGTGGTGGGCGTCGCAGAAGGCCGAGGTGCGGCTGCACCCGGGATGCACGCACCCACCGTCGCGCACACGCAGCGCCTTGAGCTGGCCCGTGGTGACGGTGCGAGCCGAGCGGCCGACGTCGAGTGGCAGCCACCCTCCGCCGATGGACAGGGCCGTCGCCGAGCTCGGCGCGCTCGTGCCGCCGTTCGGGGGCGGCAGCAGCCGGGCGAGAACGGGCGTCAGCTGGGCGTCGCAGGCCCAGCGTCGCACCGCGCCGGCGGGCAGCTGCCCTCCGGTCCACGGCAGGGTCACCGACCCCACGCCCGACTGGAGCGCGGCCTCGTCGATGACCACCGAGACATGCGGCCGCTCCCCGCCCAGCTGCGCCCCGCGCCCCTCGTCGAGGCTTTGCTTGGCCAGGTCGACCAGCGCGTCAGCCCGCCGCTGCGGCGCCGACCGCGCGTCGGACGGGCCCGCCGGAGTCATCAGCGGCGCCAGCGCCTGCAGCAGCAGCTCCGTGGACTCGACGTCGAGCACCCCGTCGAGGTAGCCGTGCTGTCCGACGACCGACAGGGTGACCCCACGACGCTCGTACGCCTCGCGCAGCGCCTTCTCGGCGCCTTCGGGGTCGACAAGAGCGTGGATGCGGGCCGTGGCCCGGCGCACCACCGACGGCTCCGTCTCGCGGGCCAGCTGCAGCAGGATCGGCTCGGCAACTTGGGCGTGGTCGGCGCCCACCGTGCGAACCACCGACACGATCGCCGACGCGTGCTGGGCCGAGATCGAGCCGTCCAGCAGGGCCTCGCGCGTGGAAGGAAGGTGGTCGCGCACTGCGCGGGCCGACTGCGTGAGGTGGGACGCCGTCCCGGCCGACACCCGTGCCCGATGCTCCAGCCACCGTGTGGTCGTGCGGTGCCGCGACGTCGATGCCACGCCCGCAGCGTCGAACGCCCCGACCTCACCGAGCACCACCCCGTGCAGCACATGCTGTGCGCGTACCAGCCGCGGCAGCACCTGCGTGTGCTCGTGCGTGGTCATCGAGGCAAGGTCGACCTGGCCCAACGCGGCCAGCACATGCTCGAGCTGGTCGAGCAGCGCGGTCGGGTGCGACGCCCCGAGCGCCGTCCCCGGCCCGTCCATCACAGTCGAACTCATGTTCGAATGGTGTCAGCACCCCCCGACACAAACGCGGCCCGCGCGGGCTACGGCACCGGAGCCCCGGCCGGCGCCGTCGCGCCCGCCGGCGGCTCCGGCTCACCGCCGAGAAACTGGCTCATGTACAGGTCGTGGTAGGCACCCCGGCGAGCCAGCAGGGCGTCGTGGTCGCCCTGCTCGACGATCCGCCCGGACTCCATCACCAGAATCGTGTCGGCGTCGCGGATCGTCGAGAGCCGGTGCGCGATGACGAAGCTCGTTCGTCCGTGCCGCAGCCGAGCCATCGCCTTCTGGACGAGCACCTCGGTGCGGGTGTCGACCGAGCTCGTCGCCTCGTCCAGGATCAGCACGGGCGCGTCGGCCAGGAACGCCCGGGCGATCGTCACCAGCTGCCGCTCGCCGGACGACAGGTTCGACGCCTCGTCGTCGAGCACGGTGTCGTAGCCGTCCGGGAACGTGCGCACGACGTGGTCGAGGTGCGCCGCCTCGGCCGCCGCGACGACCTGGGCGTCGGTCGCACCGTGCCGCCCGTAGGCGATGTTCTCGCGGATCGTCCCGGTGAACAGCCAGGTGTCTTGCAGCACCATGCTGAAGCTGCGGCGTACGTCGTCGCGGGTCATCGTGCGCGTGTCGACACCGTCCAGCGTGATGCGACCGGAATCGACCTCGTAGAACCTCATCAGCAGGTTGACCAATGTTGTCTTGCCGGCCCCGGTCGGCCCGACGATCGCCACCGCCTCACCCGGGTCGACCACCAGGTCGAGGTCGTCGATGAGCGGCGTGTCCGGGGAGTAGCGGAACGACACCGACTCGAGTGCCACGGCTCCGCGCACTCGGTCGAGGACGACCGGCGGCTCGGGGTCGGCGTGCTCCTCGTCGGCGTCGAGCAGCTCGAACACACGCTCGGCGCTGGCCACGCCCGACTGCATCAGGTTCACGACGCTGGCCACCTGCGTGATCGGCATCGTGAACTGCCGCGAGTACTGGATGAAGGCCTGCACGTCGCCCAGCGGCATGGTGCCGTTCGCGACCCGAAAACCACCGATGACGGCGATCGCGACGTAGTTGAGGTTGCCGATGAACGCCATCGCCGGCTGGATGATGCCGGAGATGAACTGAGCCCGGTAGCTCGCCTCGTACATGTTCTCGTTGAGCCGGTCGAACTCGTCGATGGCCCACTGCTGCCGGCCGTAGACCTTCACCACGTCGTGGCCGGTGTACATCTGCTCGACGTGGCCGCCCAGCTGCCCGGTCCAGTCCCACTGAGCGATGAAGTGCTTCTGCGACCGCCGAGCGATCAGCAGCGTGACGGCGAACGACACCGGGACGGCCAGCAGTGAGATCAACGCCAGCAGGGGTGAGATCAGCACCATCATCACCAGCACACCGATCACGGTCAGCAGGGACGTGATCAGCTGGGTGAGCACCTGCTGCAGGGTCGTGGAGATGTTGTCGATGTCGTTGGTGACCCGGCTGAGCAGGTCACCGCGAGCATGCGTGTCGAAGTACGTCAGCGGCAGCCGGCCGATCTTGCGCTCGACCTCGGCCCGCAGCCCGTACACGGTGCGCTGCGTGACCCCGGCCATCAGGTAGCCCTGCAACCACCCGAACAGCGACGAGGTCAGGTAGATCACGGTCACGAGGGCGAGAAGCTGGCCGAGGCGGGCGGTGTCGACGCCGACACCGGGCACCACGTCCATGCCGGCGAGCATGTCGGCCAGCTGGTTCTCACCGTCGGCGCGCAGGGCCGCGACGGCCTCGTCCTGGCTGGTGCCGGGTGGCAGTCGCCGTCCGACGGCCCCTTCGAACACCAGGGTGGTGGCGTTGCCGAGCAGCTTGGGCCCGAGCACGCTCAGCCCGACGCTGGCCATCGCTGCCGCAACGACGACGGCCAGCACCGTGCGTTCGGGTCGCAGGCGGCGCATCAGCCGCGCCGACGTGCCGCGAAAGTCCTTGGACTTCTCGACCGGCACCGTGAGGCCACTCATCGGCCCGCCGCGTCCCGGGCCCATGCCCGCTGGCGGGCCCCCCGGACGTCGCCCGGCAGGTGCCGTCGGGGCGCTCACGCGGCGTCCAGGTCGGTGATCTGCGACTCCACGATCTCGCGGTAGGTCGGGCAGGTCGCCATCAGGTCGTCGTGCGTGCCGAGCCCGACAACCCGCCCACCGTCGAGCACGACGATGCGGTCGGCGAACATGATCGTGCTGACGCGCTGCGCCACGATCAGCACGGCCGCCTGCGTCGTCTCTGCTCGCAGAGCCGCACGCAGCCGGGCGTCGGTGGTGTAGTCCAGCGCCGAGAAGCTGTCGTCGAAGACGTAGAGGTCGGGCCGACGGACGAGGGCCCGCGCGATCGCGAGGCGTTGCCGCTGGCCGCCGGACAGGTTGCCGCCGCCCTGGTCGATCGGTGCCTGCAGACCCTCGGGCAACGACCGGACGAAG
This sequence comes from uncultured Actinomycetes bacterium, assembly GCA_964400785.1. Classification (GTDB taxonomy): domain Bacteria; phylum Actinomycetota; class Actinomycetes; order Jiangellales; family Jiangellaceae; genus CAVQGZ01. The sequence goes on from CAYNWB010000022.1 coordinate 23,715, forward strand.
TCCGCGGCTTGTGCGACCTCGAGGGCGTGCCACATCTGCGCAGGTGTCGCGTCGGGCTTGCCGACGCGAAGGTTGCTCGCGATGGTGCCGGAGAATAGCGTCGCCCGCTGCGGGACGTAGCCCACCCGGCGGCGGATCGTGCGGTAGGTTCGGCCGAACAGGCGAACGTGCCCCGCGGTCGGCTTCACGAGCCCCAGAACCGCCTTGAGCAAGGTGCTCTTCCCGGCTCCGTTGGGGCCGACGATGG
>CAYNWB010000022.1:23971-35370 GCA_964400785.1 uncultured Actinomycetes bacterium
ACGCGCAGGTTGCTCGCGACGGTGCCGCTGAGCAGAAAGGCCCGTTGCGGCACGAACCCGATGCGCGACCACAGGTCGTCGCGACGCAGGTCGCGCACGTCGACCCCGTCGAGCAGCACCTGGCCCGCGGTGACGTCGTAGAGCCGGGGGACGAGGTTGACCAGCGTCGTCTTGCCCGACCCGGTGGACCCGACCACGGCGACCACCTCGCCCGGTGCGACGCCGAACGACACCCCGCACAGCACCTGCTGCTCGGCGCCCGGGTAGCCGAAGTCGACGTCGCGCAGCTCGAGCGCGGCCCGCGGCCCTGCCGGGGCCGGCTCGACGGGGTCGACGACGGCAGGCTCGACCTCGAGCACCGCGTTGATGCGCTCGGCCGAGGCTGCGGCGCGCGGCACCATCACGAAGATCATCGTGGCCATCATCACGGCCATGAGGATCTGCACCAGGTAGGTCAGGAACGCCGTCAGGTTGCCGATGGGCATCTCGCCGGAGTCGACCCGCAGCCCGCCGAACCAGAGGATGGCCACGCTGGAGAGGTTCATGATGAGCATGAGCCCCGGCATCATCAGCGCGAACAGCCGGGTGACCCGCAGCATGGTCTGCGTCAGGTCGGCGTTCGCCTCGTCGAAGCGCCGCTGCTCGTGGTCGCCGCGGACGAAGGCGCGGATGACACGCACCCCGGTGAGCTGCTCGCGCAGCACCTGGTTGACCCGGTCGATCTTGCGCTGCGTCGCACGGAACAGCGGCACGGCTCGTGACACCACCAGACCGATGAACACCGCCATCACGGGCACGACGACGAGCAGCAGGCTCGACAGGGGCACGTCCTGGCGCAGCGCCATCACGACACCGCCGATGGCCATGATCGGCGCGGAGATCATCACCGTCAGCGCCATGATCACCAGCATCTGCACCTGCTGGACGTCGTTGGTGTTGCGCGTGATGAGGGACGGCGCCCCGAACTCGTTGACCTCGCGCAGCGAGAAGGTCTGAACTGCCGAGAACATGGCCCCGCGGATGTCGCGCCCGACACCCATGGCCGTCCGGGCGCTGAAGTACACGGCCACGATCGACGCGACTCCCAGCGCCAGCGTGACGCCGAGCATGATCACGCCCACGCGCAGGATGTAGGCCGTGTCACCCAGCACCACGCCGTTGTTGATGATGTCAGCGTTCAACGCAGGAAGGTAGAGGTTGCCGAAGGCCTGCACCAGCAGCAGCGCGGCGACGATTGCCAGGGGCTGGCGATAGGGACCCGTGAACCGGGACAGCAGCGCGGTCACCGACTGACGGTACCCCTCGCGTGCGAGGCTCCCGCGACGGGTCAGCGGGCGGTGGTGACGTCCACGACGACTCTGCGGGACGAGCCTCCGGCAGCCTGGCGCGCCCACCCTGCCGGGGCGTCGTCCCAGGCGACGACGTCCGGCTCGACGCGCAGCCGACCGTCCGCGACCATCGCCAGCACCTCGTCGAGCATGGCGACCTGGTCGGGCCAGCTCACCGACAGGTTCGTGTACCCCAGGATGTCGAGCGACCTGCTGCGCACCAGGCTCGACGGCAGCACCGCAGTGGCACCGGCGGCGTCGCCGAGGTTGACCAGCCGACCCCCCGGCGCCAGCACGCCGGCCGCCGCCTGCGCGGTCGCACCCCACACCGGGTCGATGACGAGGTCCACGCCGTCGGGCAGCGCGTCGGCAAGCCGCTGCTGAAGCGGCTGCTCGAGGCCGCTGCTCGTGTCGACGACCACGTCGGCGCCCAGGTCACGAGCCCGGGCCACCGACTGCTCACCCCTGGTTGCCGCCGCGACCTGCCCGGCGCCGACGATGCGCGCCAGCTGGACGGCGACCTGGCCCACCACACCGCCCGCGCCCAGGACGAGCACGCGGTCGCCGGCGGCGACACGTCCCCGACGCAGGGCTCCGTAGGCAGCGACGGCCGATAAGCCGAGTGCTGCGACGACGGTGTCAGGCACGTCGTGGCGCAGACGCAGCGTGCGCAGCGACGCCACGGCGGCTCGTTCGGCCAGGCTGCCGTCCCCGGGCTTCATGCCCGCGTCGGTGGTGAACCACACCCGCGACGTCGGGTCGTCGACGAGCCTGCCCACGCCCTGGACGCCCGGCACGTACGGCAGTGCTGGTGGACCGAAGTACGACGTGCCGGACGCGCAGAGCACGTCCAGGGGAGTGATCGGTGCCGCAGTGACCTCGACCAGGACGTCGCCGTCGGATGCGACGGGCTCGTCCCGCTCGAGCATCTCGGGAGGTCGGCCATGGGCCGTGACCAGTGCCGCGCGCATGCGTCAGGTGGTGATGTCGGGGTAGGGCAGGCTGAATCCGGCGAGCTGGGCTCCGTACCACTTCTGGTAGGCCAGCGGCTGCTCGTGGTCGCGCTCGAACATGGCGATGAACAGGGTGAGCGTGAGGAACGGGTGCGCCCCCATCGCGAACAGCGCCACGTGGTCGTGCTCGGCGAGCGCTCGACGCTCGTCGTCGGTGAACGCCAGCCACGTGCTCGCCTCGCCGGCCTGGACGTTGAGGATCTGGTTGGCCCTCTCCCGCTCCCACCAGGCCACCGTTTCCGCCGGGTCGTCGCGGTAGCGCTCCACCAGCTCGGGGTCACGGTCGACGGTGTAGAGAAACTTGTCGACGAGGTAGCGACTCATGCCGGCGATCCCTTCGGGTACCAGGTGAAGTAGGCCTCCATCGTGTGGAACAGGTCGTAGGTGTCGACGTAGTCGGCCGCCACGCCGTCCCCTGCCGCCCCCATCATGAGCATGAAGTCCATGAAGCCGTGGGTCGCGTTGCCCGGCGCATGCAGGCTGTCGAGCGTCACCTCGGCCAGGCAGCCCTCGATGTCGCCGCTGGCGATCCACTCGACCGCCTGGGCGTCGAACGCGGGGTCGGGCCCGTGCGGACCGAACTGTCGCGGCCCACCCAGCTCGAGCGACAGGTGCCCGGTGCCGACGATGGCGACCCGCTTGTCGGAGTCCCACTGCTCCACGAACGAGCGCAGGGCACGGCCGAGCTGGACGAACCGACTCGGCTGGGGCAGCGGCGGGGCGAAGATGTTGGTGTAGACCGGCACGATCGGTAGGTCGTTCTGCGGCCGCAAGGTGATGATCGGGCAGGTCACACTGTGGTCGATGCGCAGCTCGTTGCTGAACGCGAGGTCGAACCCGCTGTCGAGTCCCTGCCGCAGGATGTGGCCCGACAGGTCGCGGTCGCCCTGCATGTGCATGCGCGGCAGGCCGAACTCGCGCTCCTCGTTGTACCAGTTGGCGTCGTACTGCTCGGCGTGGCCGACCAGGAACTGCGGCATGTTGTCCAGCCAGAGCTGGTGGAAGTGGTCCGACCCGACCATCAGCAGCACGTCCGGGTTCGCCCGAGTCAGCGTCTCGCGAAACGCCTCGATCTTGCGCACCCACTCGGCCGCGAAGGGCGGGGCCTCGTCCGGGGGCGCGTTGCTCGCCTTGTAGTAGAAGGGGTGGTGGGTTGAGGCGATCACCGCCACAACGTCGGCCATCAGCTCTCCTCGTCGTCGATCGGGGCGTAGACGGCGTGCCGGTCCACCGTCATGTAGACGTCCATGCCGACCGGGCGGCGCATCTCCTCGGCCAGGTGGCCGAGAAGCCCGGCGGTGCGTGCCAGCAGGGCGACTCCCCGCAGCAATTCGAGGGGCAGTTGCAGGTCGGCCAACGCCGCGCCACACACCCCTGCGCCGTTGAGCGGCAAGTGGCGGCCCAGCACCTCGGCGTGGGTGCGGCCGATGGCTTCGTAGAGGCTCAGGTGCGGCCCGAAGCAGCCGGCGTCACGGGCGATGGAGAACAGCACCGGGGTTCGCGGGTCCCCGTCCTTGTGCACCGGGTGTCCGAGCCCGGGGACGAACCGGCCCTGCGCTCGTCTAGCCGTGACCGACGCTCGAGCCAGGTCGTCCCAGGCCTCCGGTGTGGACGGCAGCGGCCCGTCGACGCCGGCGAGCACCTCGGCGAGAAAGCCGGCCGTGTCCTCGGTGACACCGAGAAAGCGCGACCCCCCACCGAGCAGTCCCGCAGCGACGGCCCCCTGCACCGACTCGGGGGCGCTGGTGAAGGTCAGCCGCGCCGCCAGAGCCGTTGGCGTGAATCCGTGGTCGGCCAACGCCACCAGCACGGCCTCGAAGACCCGCTGCTCGCCCGGGGTGGGACGCCGCTGGGACAGCAGCCAGAACGCGAGCTCGGCGAAGCCGACCTTGCCCATCAGGTCCTCGGCCACGTCATGGCCCAGCAGACGGATGTGGTCGCGGTCCGACGTTCCCAGAGACGTCGGGAACGTCAGCGTGTCATCGCTCATGGGGCGGACTCCTCCTGCGGACCGGCCAGCCACTCGCGCAGCCGTGGTCCGTCGGCGTCGAGCGCCGGCGGAGCCGTCGTGTAGCGGGCGGGCGTGGCGCTGAACGTGATGGGGTGTCGGATCATCGGCAGGCTCTCCTCGCCGACCTGCACCACCGGAGCCAGCCCGACCTGCTCGGCGAAAGCCACACCGTCGTCGATGGTCTGGATCGGCGCGCTCGGCACACCGGCGGCGAGCAGGACCTCGAACCACTCCTGCGACGTGCGGGTGCGCAGCACGTCACACAGCAACGGGGTGAGCGCGTCGCGGTTGGCCGTCCGGTCCTGGTTGTTGGCGAAGCGCGGGTCGTCGACGAGGTGGCTCAGCCCGAGCACCTGGCACAGCTTGCGGAACTGGCCGTTGTTGCCGGCGATGACGACCAGCTCGCCGTCCTTGGTGGCCAGTGGCTCGTAGGGGAAGAGGCTCGGGTGCGCGTTGCCCATCCGGTACGGGACGGTGCCCCCGGCCACGTACGCCGAGGAGTGGTTGACCAGGCCCGACAGGGCGGACGACAGCAGGCTCACCTCGAGGTGCTGGCCCTCGCCGGTGCGGCTGCGATGGTGCAGCGCGCTCACGATGCCGATCGTGGTGTGCAGGCCGGCCATGACGTCGAACACCGAGATGCCCGCCCGGTACGCGGGGCCGTCCGGGTCGCCGGTCAGGCTCATCAGGCCGCTCATCGCCTGCACCATGAGGTCGTAGCCCGGGATGGCCGCTCCTTGCTCGGATGACCCGAACCCGTTGATCGAGGCATAGACGACATCGGGGTTGGCTGCCCGCACGGCGTCGTAGTCGAGGGCGAACCGGCGCAGCCCGCCGGGCTTGAAGTTCTCGACGACCACGTCGGCACGACGTGCGAGCTCGTGCGCCAGCGCCAGGTCGTCAGGACTCTTGAGGTCGAGAGCCATCGACTCCTTGTTGCGGTTGACGCCGAGGTAGTACGTGGAGATTCCCTCTCGCACCGGCGGCATCCACGTCCGGGTGTCGTCCCCGCCGGGGGACTCGACCTTGACCACACGAGCCCCCATGTCGGCCAGCAGCATCGTGGCGTACGGGCCGGCGAGCACCCGGGAGAAGTCGGCGACCAGAATGCCGCTCAGCGGCCCGGACGGCCGGACGTCAGCGGATGTCATGAGATGACCGTAGAACGGACACTCGTCCGTTTGCAAGTGGACGGTGCTCTCAGTGCCGCTCGACCCGAGGCAGGCGATCGAGCGCAGCAACGTCAGCGCTCATGGCCGCTGCGGCCTGGAGCAGGCGAGGAAGGTGGTCGTCCAGCAGCACCTGCAGCGGGGTCTCGGCGGCGTGCACCGTCACGTTGGCGGCGGCGACGACCCGTCCGGTGCCGTTGCGCACCGGCGCGGCGATCGAGCGCACACCCGGTGCCAGCTGCTCGTCGGTCAGCGCCCACCCCTGTGCCCGGACGGTGGCCAGCTCGGCGTCCCGTTCGTCCTCGGTGGGCTGCCAGCGCGGCACGACGCCACTGCGGCTGGGCATGGACAGCACCCTTTCGAGGTCATCAGCAGCGAGGTCCGCCAGCAGCACCTTGCCCAGGGACGTCGGCAACGCGGGGAAGCGCGTACCGATCACCACCTGCAACGTGATGATCTTCGGCACCGCCACCCGGCCGATGTAGACGATGTCGGCCCCGTCCAGCTGGGCCAACGACGACGACTCCCCGGTCTGCGCGACGAGCCGCTCCAGGTGCGGCCGCACGAGCTGCCACAGGCCCTGCTGGGCGACGTGGGCCGTGCCCAGCTCGAGCACCCGCGGGGTCAGGGTGTAGCCGATGGACTCCTGCCGCACGTAGCCCAGGGCCTCGAGGGTCACCAGCAGCCGGCGGGCGGTGGGACGGGCCAGGTCGGCGGCCCCGGCGACCTCGCTGAGCGAGAGCGGTCCGGTCGACTCCCCCATCGCCCGGATGATGTCCAGCCCCCGGGCCAGCGCCTCCACGAAGTCCGGACCAGTGTCCGCTCGGCTCGCCGTCCGCGCCATCACAGCCTCCTCGGCTTGGGGTTGACACTCTGCCGTATGGCCCTAGTCTCTGACGACAACCCCCGACGTCCGCACAGCGGACGTTCGTCCGAAAAGTAGTGGAGGTCTGCCGTGACCACTCTCCCGAACCCCGGCCAACCAGTCGTCGTGCGCAACACCACCGTGCTGACGATGGACTCCTCGCACCAGGTGCTGACAGGCGCTGACGTGCTCGTGGTCGGGTCCGACATCGCCGCTGTCGGGCATGCCCTCGAGGTTCCCGACGGCACGTTCGAGGTCGACGGCAGCCGAGGCATCCTCATGCCGGGAATGATCGACACGCACCGTCACCTGTGGCAGACCGCGATGCGTGGCTACGGGGCCGACTGGACGCTGACCCAGTACTTCGTCTGGTACTACCTCGAGCACGGCAAGACCTTCCGTCCCGAGGACGTCTACGCCGGCAACAAGCTCGCCGCCCTCGAGGCGGTGGACGCCGGCGTCACCACCACGGTGGACTGGTCCCATGGCCTGCAGACCCCCGACCACGCCGACGCGGCGGTGGACGCGCTGGAGTCGGTACCGGCCCGCTTCGTCCTCGCCTACGGCAACATCCAGCAGGGCCCGTGGGAGTGGGCCACCTCGGACGGCTTCCGCAGCTTCGTCCGACGCCGCATGGACTCACGGGGCGACAAGCTCGGCTTCCAGATGGCCTTCGACGTCACCGGCGACCCGGAGTTCCCCGAGAAGGCCGCCTTCGAGGTCGCGCGTGAGCTGGGCGTGCCCGTCACGACCCACGCCGGGGTCTGGGGAGCCACGAACGACGACGGCATCCGGCTCATGTACGAGAACGGATTCATGGTGCCCGGCACGATCTACGTGCACGCCGCGACGCTGACCCACGACTCCTACCACCGCATCGCAGCGACAGGCGGGATCGCGTCGGTGTCGACCGAGAGCGAGCAGAACGCAGGCCAGGGCTACCCACCCACCTGGCAGCTGCGTCGGCACGGCATCGACGTGTCGTTGTCGATGGACACCAGCGTCTGGTGGAGCGCCGACCTCTTCTCGGCCATGCGCTCGACGCTGAACGCCGACCGCAGCCGCGAGCACCTCGAGGCCCACGCGAAGAGCGAGACGATCACCAACCACGCCCTGCGCGCCGAGCAGGTCGTCGAGTGGGCCACGATGGGCGGGGCGCGCGCCCTCGGCCTGGACTCCCTCGTCGGCAGCATCGAGCCCGGCAAGAGGGCCGATCTGGTGCTGATCAAGAACGACGACTCCCCGGCGATGGGCCCCATCCTCAACCCGTACGGGCACGTGGTGTTCCAGGCGAGCCGGGCAGACGTCCACACCGTCCTCGTCGACGGGCAGCTGCTCAAGCACGAGCACCGGCTCGTCGGCATGGATGTGCCCGCAGCCCAGCGCGACGTGGAGCGCACCGTCGACCACCTGCGCTCGACGATTGGTGAGGACACCTGGTTGGCCGGCATGAACCCCGAGATCCCGGACCAGTCGGTGATGGACAACCCCTACCAGTACACCGACTACACCTCGGACTTCGCGATCTGGAAGAAGCACGACCACACCCACTGAGGCATGACCATGGTGCCCTGCGCATCACCGCTCGCGCAGGGCACCATGGCCGTGTGGCACGACAGCACGATCTCGCCGAGATCGCCGGCCTCGACCCGCGTCCGGACATCAGGTTCATCGCGACCGACCTCGACGGCACGCTGCTCAGCGACGACAAGCAGGTGCACGACGAGTTCTGGCCTCTCGTGGACGAGCTGCACGCGCGCGGCGTGACGGTGGCGCCGGCGAGCGGGCGTCAGCTCCACAGCCTGCTCGACCAGTTCGCGCCGGTCGCCCACGAGATGGTGTTCATCGCCGAGAACGGGGCTTTCGTGGTCGACGGGCGCACCGGCGCCGAGATCTCGTCGACCTGCCTGCCCGTCGAGTCGGCTCGGGCGGTCGTCCGGATGGTGCGCGACCTGCCGGGCGCGAGCACCGTGCTGTGCGGCAAGGCGTCGGCCTATGTCGAGCAGAACCACGAGTCGTTCATGGCCGAGGTGGCCCCGTACTACCGGCGACTGCAGGTGGTGGAGGACCTGACAGCGGTCAGCGACGACGTGCTGAAGGTCGCGGTCTTCGACGCGGCGTCCGCCGAGCACGGTTCGGGAGTCGCGCTCGGCGCGCTGCGACCGGAGCTGCAGGTGGTCATCTCCGGAGAGCACTGGGTCGACGTCATGAGCCCGCGGGCCACGAAAGGTCAGGCCCTCCGACAGGTTCAGCAGGCGCTCGGGGTCACGCGCGACCAGACGATGGTGTTCGGCGACTTCCCCAACGACCTGGAGATGATGGACGAGGCCACCTACTCCTTCGCGATGGCCAACGCCCATCCGCTGCTTCACGAGCGCGCGGCCTGGACGGCGCCGACGAACAACACCAACGGGGTGGTGCGCACCATCCGCAGCATGCTCGGCATGCCCGAACCAGGGGCTTAGGGCAGCGCGGCCGCGGACGCTGCGGCCCCCAGTGCGACGAGGACGAACCCGGCCAGCTCGACCATGCCGATCACTCCGGGGCGCAGAGGACGGCGGCCGACGACGAGAGCCCGGCCGGCGAGCGCGACGAAGGGCGGCACGAGCCACCATCCCGACGGCAGCCCCCACCAGGCCGCCAGGCCGACCGACAGTCCCACCGACACCAGAGCCGCCGTGCGCGAGGCGCGCGCGTAGCGCGGGTCACGGCGCTCGCGGATCAGTGACTTCACGTGCAGGGTCGAGCCCGTCAGCACGAGCGCGCAGACCACCACGAGAACCCACACCTGAGCGGGCGCCGACGCCACCGCCGGAACGGCCCACGACTGCCCGCCCACGGCAACACCCCAGGTGACCGCGACCATCGCGGAGCACTCGACGATGAAGACCAGGTCGTTGACCAACGCCCGCTCGTCGTTGCGCTGCGCGTAGCGCAGGTTGACCGCGAACAGCGCCAGGTACGCCACCCCGACCCAGACCAGCCACGGACGAGCCAGCACGAGCACAGCAACGGCCGGCGCCACCACGGCCAGCCACACCACGAAGGGCCGCCGAAACCGATCCTTGCGCCTGGCCCGCACCAGACCCAGCGCGGCGTACGACAGCGGGTAGGCCGCCACCCACGCGACGGCCAGCACGAGCACCAGCGCATCGGCAGGAGAGACGGTGGCCCCCAGCACGAGCGGCAGGCCGAGAAAGGCCCACGCCCCGTGCTGGGGTGGCACGTACGACCTCAGGGCTCGGCCGGCCTCACCGCGCGGCACCGTCGCGACGTCCGATGCCCTCGTCGGCGTCAGTGGTCGTGCTCGTGCGCTGCCTCGGCCTTGGTGATCGCCACGAACCCATCCTCGTGCTCGGGCGGCGAGTAGACGGTCAGCAGCGTCGCAGGCAGGTCTCCTCGGTTCACCACGTTGTGCCGGACCCCGGCAGGGATGACCACGAGCGTCCCGGTAGGCACCTCCTCGTGCAGCTCGTCCCCGACGAGGATGTCCACGGGCCAACCAGCGGCAAGCAGGAACATCTGGTCGGCGTCGTCGTGCACCTCTGCGCCGATCTCCTCGTGCGGCAGCAGCGTCATCGACACCAGCTGGCTGTGCGCCCCGGTGGCGAGCACCCGGCGAAACGCCGGCTCCATCGCCAGAACCTTCTCCTCGGTCGTGATGTAGCCCGTCATGCTCCGTCCTTTCTCGACCCCCCACTGTGTCGTCGCGGGTGCTCACCCGGACAAGGGCCGGAGGTCACTCCCGTCCGCTCGGCTTGATCACGTGGGAGTGACGGGTCGTGCCGATCCAGGGTCAGGGCGGGCGTTGCGCAGTACGGTGCCGAGCATGGGAGACGCTGAGACGAAGAAGGCGGGCAAGAGCAGGCAGGCGGCGCCGAGCGGCGACGCCGTGTACAGCCTCGGCATGATCGGGGCATGGGTCTACTTCTGGCGGCGCGCCGACACGAATGGCGACCGGGCGCTGGGGGTGCTCAAGGGCTTCGTCTGGCCGGCGTTCCTCGTGTACGAGGCGTTCTCCGCCGTCGCGGGACGTCCGAAGTAGGTCCGCGGAAGAAGGCTGCTGCTACGGCTGCCCCCACTGATCTGCTCGCCCCCGCCGGCGACGAAGCCACTGGGCAACCCAGGGACGCCCGTGCGAAAGCGGCGTCAGCCGGACGATGACGGCACCCGTGGCGGTAGCGTCGCGAGCGTGGTCTCCGACCCTGACATCACGCCTGACACGAAGGACTGGACGTGGGTGCTCGAGCGCGCCTGCCCAGAGTGTGGGTTCGACACGCGTGATGTGGCGCCTCGAGACCTTCCCGAGGTGGTGCGCGCGAACGCGGCCGCGTGGCAGGCGGTGCTACGCCGACCAGACGTGGAGGCTCGACCGTCGCCCGGGGTGTGGTCGCCACTGGAGTACGCCTGTCACGTCCGCGACGTGTTCAGAGTCTTCACCCGACGCCTGGAGCTGATGCTCACCCAGGATGACCCGCTGTTCGAGAACTGGGACCAGGACGCCACCGCCCTCGAGGACGACTACCGCTCCCAGCAGCCGGCACTGGTTGCCGACGAGCTGACGCACGCGGGTGAGGCGGCGGCCGCCGCGTTCGCGGCCGTCCCGGACGATGCGTGGACACGCACCGGGCGGCGTTCGGACGGCGCGCGGTTCACGGTCGAGACCCTGGGCCGCTACTTCGTGCACGACCCGGTGCACCACCTGTGGGACGTCCGTGGTCGGTAGCCAGCAGCATTCGCGGCGCTGAGTCGCACACCTTCGGGTGGCGCAACGGAAGAAGTGGGACCGGGGGCGCGAGTAGACCAGGGGGTGGAGAGGCGTCGACCCCCGGATCGAACGGTCGGCGCTTCGCAAGCTGGCGACGCTGGACGCGGCCGAAAGCCCGCAGGAGCTGCCCACACCCCCGGGCAGCCCGCTCGAAGCCCTCAAGGGCGACCGAGCCGGACAGCACAGCAGCCGGATCAACCAGCAGTGACGGATCTGCTACGTGTCGACGACGGCAGGTCCCGAGG
>CAYNWB010000023.1:0-17461 GCA_964400785.1 uncultured Actinomycetes bacterium
CGCTCGGCGGCTCGGCGCTGACGCAGCTCCCGCCGCCGGTCATCAAGATGGGCGTCGGCGCCTTCATCCTGTGGAGCCTCGCCACGAAGCCGCCGCGGGCCGCGGCCGCGTCCACCCTGTCCCGATCGTCGCGCGCCCGTTCCAGCGCAGTCGTCACGCGACGCGACAGCTGGTCGGCGTGCTGCGCCACCCACGCAGCGACGACCGCCTGCTGCTGGGCGCGGGCGTAGTGCTCCAGCGCCGCCGCGCGGTCCTCACGGATGCGCCGGGCCTGCCGGGTCAGCGCGTCGACGCGTGCGCGCGCGGTGCGCAGACGCTCCTCGGCGGTGCGCAGGTCCAGGCGTGCCTGCACCTCGCTCTGGCGGCCCTGCCGAGCCCGCTCCGCGAGCGGCTCCAGCACCGACTGCGGATCGTCGGGCTCGGCCTGGGCCTCGGCCACCGCCCGCCGCGCCTGCTCGAGCCGTTCCTGCAGGTCGGCGAGCTGCTGGGACTGCTCGGCCAGCCGGCCCTGCAGGTGCTCCATCGAGCGCACCAGGCGCTGCGACTCCGCCTCGGCCGAGCGCATCTCGTGGCCGAGGCTGCCGAGCCGTTCGGCGACGGCGGCGAGCTGCGCATCGGACTGGTGCAGGGCCGAGAGCGCCTGGTCGAGGCGCCGGGTGCGCTCCTCGAGCACCGCCTGCAGGCCCGAGCGGGAGAACCGAGCCTGCTCCAGCTCACGCTCGGCGCCGGCGGCGCGGTCGCGGGCCTGCTCCAGGTCGGCCTGCAGCTCCACCCTGGTGCCGCCCGCGGGTCCACCCACAGCGACGTGCCGCGAGAGAAGGGTGCCGTCCGGGCTGACCGCGACGACGCCGTCGACCTCGCTCACCAGTGCCCGTGCCTGCGCCAGGTCGGCGACCAGCACGGTCGGCCCGACGACCGCTGAGACCGCTGCGTGCAGCGACCGTGGCGCCGACACGGTCTGCACGAGGTAGCGCAGGCCAGGCGGCAGTGCGGGCCACGTCGGGTCAGGGTGCACGGCCGTGGCGTCGGTGTGGTCAGGCAGACCCGCCGTGGCGACGAGCAGAACCGCCCGCCCCAGCTGCTCGGATGCCGCCCCGGCCAGCAGGTCGACCGCGTCGCTCAGCCCGACCGCCACCGCGGCGTCGGCGACCTCGCCCAGGGTGGCCGCCACGGCGGTCTGGGCGCCGGGCTCGATGGCCAGAGATGCCGCCAACGTGCCGCGCAGCGAGCCGGCCGTGGCGTCGTCCGCGAGCAGCGCCGCCGTGGCATCGGGGCGCCCCAGGGCACGGGTGAGCGCGTCGATGCTGCTGGTGGCGGCTGCCCGGTCACGCTCGGCCCGGCGCTCGCGCTCAGCCGCCTGCTCGAGGTCGCGACGGGCCTGCTCGACCGCGTGCTCCGCCGCGGCATGCTCGGCGTCGAGATCCTCCTCGCCCGCTGTCATGCCGCCGACACCGGACTCGAGCGCCTGGAAGTCCGCGCGTGCCTGCTGGGCGCGCGCCGCCGCATCGGTCTGTGCGTCCTGCAGCCGAGTGAGCTCGTCCCGGCCGGCGGACAGGGCGCTGGACAGGCTCTGCACCTGGGACGACAGCCGTGACGCCGTGGCGGCCCGGCGGGCCTGCTCCTCACGACGGTCGGCCGCCAGTCGTTCCGCGGCGGCGTGGGCCTGCTCGGCGGCCTCACGGTGCGTGACGGCGTCGGCCAGACGGTCCGACGCCCGCTGCACGAGTGCGGTGAGCTCGTCGACCTCAGCGCCGGTCTGCGCAGCCTCGGCCTCCACGGCGGCCGGGTCCGGCCCCGTATCCAGGTCGGGCGCCGCCTGCCACCGGGACGACCGGTCGACAGCGAGTGCGATCGTCCCCTCGACACGCTCTGCCAGCGCCGCCAGGGTCGTCACCGTGGCGGCGCGCGTGGACGTCTGCTCGGACTCCAAGCGTTCGGCCTCGTCGGACTGCGCCAGCTGGTCGGTCAGCGCGTCCAGCTCTGCCTGCAGCTCTGTGCGGCGGTCGAGCAGCTGCGATCGCACCTGGTCGTCGCGGGCCACCTCAGCGTCCAGCCGCACCAGGTCGTCCGCGAGCAGGCGCAGACGGGCGTCTCGCACCTCGGCCTGCACGCCGGCCGCTCGTCGGGCGGCTTCGGCCTGACGGGCCAGCGGGGTGAGCTGTCGGCGCAGCTCGGCGGTGAGGTCGGCCAACCGCGCCATGTTGGCGGCGGTGGCGTCCAGCTTGCGCAGCGCCTTCTCCTTGCGCTTGCGATGCTTGAGCACGCCGGCCGCCTCCTCGACCAGGCCGCGACGCACCTCGGGCGTGGCGTGCAGCACCGTGTCGAGCTGGCCCTGGCCGACGATGACGTGCATCTCGCGGCCGATCCCGGAGTCGGCGAGCAGCTCGGTGACGTCGAGCAGTCGACACGCCTGGCCGTTGATGGCGTACTCCGACGACCCGTTGCGGAACAGCGTGCGGCGGATGGTCACCTCGGCCGCGTCGGTGGGCAGCGCACGATCGGAGTTGTCGATGGTGAGCACGACCTCGGCCCGACCCAGCGCGGGACGTCCCGGTGTGCCCGCGAAGATCACGTCGGACATGGCACCGCCACGCAGGCTCTTGGCGCCCTGCTCCCCCATCACCCAGGCCAGCGCGTCCACGACGTTCGACTTGCCCGAGCCGTTCGGACCCACGACACACGTGATGCCGGGCTCGAACTGCAGGGTCGTGGAGGACGCGAACGACTTGAAGCCCCGCAGCGTGAGGGTCTTCAGATGCACGCGCGCGAGGCTATCCCCCGCACCCGGCGGGGCAGGGGGCGACGCGCGGGGCTCGGCGTGTCGGGCCGAGCCGGGGCTAGACCAGGGCCGCCTCGACCGCAACGTCCTCGACGGGGGCTGCGGCGACGACGGCCGGGTGTGCGGCGAGCTCGGCCTCGAGCAGCAGCACTCGTGCCTCGAGCTGGGCGACACGCTGGCGCAGCGCCCGCACCTCGGCGGCCGCGACGGGGTCGGGAGCAACGAAATGGCCGACGAGAGCCTTGGCCACGTCACGCCTCCAGGTTCATGGGTCGCCACCGAGCGCTGGGCCCGGTGTGTGGTGGTGCAGGGATGGGTCCAGGGTCCCACTCCCCATCCACCAGGTCAAACATGAGCAGGGGGCTCAGCCGACGTCGAACCCGGTGGTGCCGGTCGGCTGCTCCCACCGCGTCTGCACGTCGTCCACACGCGCCGACGGGGGACCCGTGCGCAGCTCGAGCAGCAGGGTGTCGACCGCGGCACGGGTGCCCTCGGCCTGCACTCGCACGCGTCCGTCGGGCAGGTTCACCGCGCTCCCGCACAGGCCGAGAGTCTGCGCCCGATGCCTCGTCCACCAGCGAAAACCGACGGCTTGGACACGACCCGAGACGTGCGCTACGACGCGTACCCGGTCGCTCGCGGACGGCGTTGGCATCGAGGACAAGTGTATGACGACCGGTTCATGAAGGGGTCACGACGGATGGGGGTGCCACAGCGAGCGCACGGCTGCCCGGCCCTGCCGTAGGCATGCAGGTCGGCGGCGAACCATCCCGACTCCCCGTTCACGTTGACGTAGAGGGAGTCGAAGCTGGTGCCACCGGCGGCGACGGCGTCAGCCAGGACGCCGCGCACCGCGGCCAGCAGCTGGCCCACCTGCCCGGGACGCATGGTCGAGCACGACCGGTCGAAGTGCGTCCGCGCACGCCACAGGGCCTCGTCGGCGTAGATGTTGCCGATGCCCGAGACGAGGGTCTGGTCGAGCAGGGCACGCTTGACCCCACAGCGGCGCGACCGCAGGCGTCTGGAGAACCGCGAGGCGTCGAACGCCGGCTCGAGCGGGTCGGGGGCGATGTGCGCGATCACCGCGGGCACCCGTCCGTAGGCCGACTCCGTGAGGTCGCTGACCAGCAGCCCCCCGAAGGTCCGCTGGTCGACGAAGTGCATCGCGCGCTCACCGTCGCCGAACGTGATCCGCGCCCGCAGGTGTGGCGAGTCCGGCCTGCCGGGGTCAGGCAGCAGCAGCTGTCCGCTCATGCCCAGGTGCGCCACGAGGGCGCTGTCGTCGTCGAGGACGAACCAGAGGTACTTGCCGCGCCGGCGGACGTCGGACACGAGGCGACCGACGAGTCGGGCACCGAAGTCGCCCGCTCCCCCCGGATGGCGCCGCACCGCCCGGTCGTGCAGCACCTCGACCTGCGCGACCCGCCGACCCGGGACGTAGGTGGACAGGCCCCGACGGACGGTCTCGACCTCGGGCAGCTCAGGCACCTGGTGCCGCTCCGCCGTCCTCCAGGGCTCGACACGCCTGCTCGGCGGCCTGCTGCTCGGCCTGCTTCTTGCTCCTGCCCTGCCCGGTGCCGTGCACCTGACCGTCGACACTCACCTCGGCCCGGTACGAGCGGGCGTGGTCCGGTCCCGAGCCGGACACGACGTAGCGGGGGGCCGATCGGCGCATCTGGGCCAGCCGTTCCTGCAGGCAGGTCTTCCAGTCGGTGCCACTACCCGGCACGGTGGCCTCGTCGATACGTGACGTCATGAGTCGCAGCACGACACCGGACGCGACGAAGAACCCGTGCTCGAGGTAGACCGCCCCGATCACGGCCTCCAGCGCGTCGGCGAGGATCGAGGCCTTGTCCCGCCCCCCGGTCAGCTCCTCGCCGTTGCCCAGCAGAAGGCAGCGGCCGAGGTCGAGCTCGCGGGCGACCTCGGCCAGGGCGACCGCGCTGACGACCCCCGAGCGTCCCTTGGCAAGCTGACCCTCGGGCGCATCGGAGTAGCGCCGGTAGAGGGCGTCGGTGACGGCGAGACCGAGAACCGAGTCACCGAGAAACTCCAGCCGCTCGTTCGTGGGCAGCCCGCCGTTCTCGAACGCGTAGGAACGGTGCGTGAGCGCCAACGTCAGCAGGGGTGCGGACACCGTCACCCCGAGCCGGTCGCACAGCTGCGCGAGCTGCTGGTCCGACACGCCGCTCAGGCGTCGGCGACCCGGCGGTTGTTGTACTCGCGGAACAGGGGGGTGCCCTGCGAGTCCTCGACCACCGTCGCGCGGTGCGGGACGACCCAGGTGACGCGGCCGTTGACGACCTTCTTCTGCACCTGCGGCATCTGCGCCTTCCAGGCCGAACGACGGCTACGGGTGTTGCTGCGCGACATCTTGCGCTTCGGGACGGCCATGTCAGTGCTCCTCGGTGATGGTCTCGGACGTCGGGGCTGCGGAGTCGCCGGCCAGGCTGCCCAGGGCTGCCCAACGGGGGTCGACACCGTCGTCGTGGGTGTGGTCGGGCTCGTCGGCCAGTCGGGCACCGCAGACCGGGCACAGGCCGGGGCAGTCGTCGCGGCACAGAGTCGTGGACGGCAGCGACAGGGCGATGGCGTCGCGCAGCATCGGCTCGAGGTCGAGCAGGTCACCGTCCATCACCAGCGCGTCGGCGTCCAGGTCGTCGGCCGGGTAGGCGAACAGCTCCTGCGCCTGCACCACCACCTCGCGCTCGAGCGGGTCCAGGCACCGAGCGCATTCCGCCAGCACCGGCACGACCGTGTCGAGGGTGACGAAGACACCCTCCATGACCGCCTCGAGCTGCAGGTCGACGTCCAGCTCGGTCTGCTCGGGCACCGCTGCCAGGCCCACGACCAGACCCTGTGGTGCGGGCAGCACTCGGCGCACCCGCAGGGCTGTCCCAGGGCGGCGCCCGAGCTCGTGGGTGTCGAGCACGAAGGGCGCGTGGGAGTCGAGAGTGGTCATGGCGATGGGGGGTCGGCCAGGTGCCGAACCCGACGAGAATACCTGTCCGAGCCGCGCCGGGCCAATCTCAGGGCGGGGCGGGCAGCCGCTGCGCGAGTCGCTGCGCGACGACGGGGGGCACGAGCTCGCTCACGTCGCCCCCGAACATGGCGACGTCGCGGATGAGGCTCGACGAGAGGTAGGAGTGCTCGGGGTTGGTGGCGACGAACAGCGTGTCGAGCTTGGACAGCCGGTGGTTCATCTGGGCCATCTGCAGCTCGTAGTCGAAGTCGGTGACGGCACGCAGACCCTTGACGACGACGGGGATGCTCTCGGCCGCGCAGAAGTCGACCAGCAGCCCGTGGAACGAGGTGACCCGCATGTTCGGCAGGTGGCTGGTCGCCTCGGTCAGCAGCTCGATGCGCTCCTCGACGCTGAACAGGCCCTTCTTCGACCGGTTCACCAGCACGGCCACCACGACCTCGTCGAACAGCAGGCTCGCGCGTTCGAGCACGTCGAGGTGGCCGTTGGTCACCGGGTCGAACGAACCCGGGCAGGCGCAGCGCCGCACGAACCCCCCTCAGCCGTCGGGACGGGCGTGATCATCTGATTCGCGAAGGTACCAGAGCCGCGTCTCGCCGTACCGGCGCTCGTCCACCCGGTGCAGCCCCCGGGGCCAGCTCGGTTCCGGGTCGCGCGCGGACCGTTCGAGCACGAGCAGGGCGTCGTCGGCGAGAAGGCCGCGGTGGCGCAACGTCGCGAGCACGCCGAGCACGTCGGCGTCGGGGGTGGCGTAGGGAGGATCGGCGAGCACCAGGTCGGCCGGCCCCGGATGGGCCGCGCGGACGACCTCGGCCGCGTCACCGACGAGCACCGCAGCCCCGGTCACCCCGGTGACGTCGATGTTGCGCCGCAGGGCTGCCACCGCGTGACGGTCCCGCTCGACGAAGAAGCACCGCTGCGCGCCCCGCGACAGCGCCTCCAGGCCGAGGGCGCCGCTGCCGGCGTACAGGTCGAGCACCACCACGTCGGCCCACGACCCCAGGGCCGACGTCAGCGTGGAGAACAGCGCCTCCCGGACGCGGTCGGACGTCGGGCGGGTCAGCGAGCCGCGCGGTACCTCGAGGCGTCGACCGCGGGCGGTGCCGGCGACGATGCGCGTCACGCCCGCTCCAGGTAGTCCGCGCGCTCACCGGTCATGCGCTCGACCTCGGCCGCCAGCTCCGGGTGCTCGTCGAGGTTCGGGTCGCCCTCGACGACGGCCGAGGCGTCGTGTCGGGCAGCGGCGATGAGGTCGGCGTCGCGGCGCAGCGAGATCAGCCGCAGGCTGGACCGGCGACCCGACTGGGCAACCCCGAGCAGGTCGCCCTCGCGTCGCTGCGCGAGGTCGAGCTCGGCGAGGGCGAAGCCGTCCGTGGTCGCCGCGACGGCGTCCAGACGCTCGCGCGACGCCGAGCCGGCCGGCGCACGGGTGACGAGCAGGCACACCGACGGCGACGTACCCCGACCGACGCGGCCGCGCAGCTGGTGCAGCTGGGCCACCCCGAACCGGTCGGCGTCCATCACGACCATGACGCTGGCCTCGGGCACGTCGACCCCGACCTCGATGACGGTCGTGGCGGCCAGCACGCTGACCGCGCCCGAGGCGAAGTCGGTCATGGCTGCGTCCTTGGCCTCGGCCGACATGCGACCGTGCAGCACCGCCATCTCGATGCCCGACAACGCGCCGACGCGCAGGCTCTCGGCGAGGTCGAGCAGCGCAGCCCCGGCGTCGGGGTCGTCTCCGGTGGAGTCGATGCGTGGGCAGACGACGTAGGCCCGCCCGCCCGCTTCCACCTCCTCGCGCACCCTCTGCCAGACGCGGTCGAGGTAGTGGGGCTTCTCCACGACCGGCACGACGTGGGTCTGGATCGGTGCCCGTCCCGGGGGCAGCTCCCCCAGCACCGAGGTGTCCAGGTCACCGAAGACCGTCATGGCGATGGTGCGCGGGATGGGTGTCGCCGTCAGCACGAGCACGTGCGGTCGGTGGGTCGTGCCCGCGCGCTCGGCCAGGGCCGCGCGCTGCTCGACGCCGAAGCGGTGCTGCTCGTCGATCACCACGAGCCCGAGGTCGAAGAACTGGACGTGCTCGGACAGCAGGGCGTGGGTGCCGACGACGATCCCGGCGTCGCCCGAGGCGATGGCAGCCAGTGCGGCCCGGCGCTGCGCCGAGGTTGCCGACCCGGTGAGCAGCACGACGCGGGTGCCCTGCTCGGCGCCCCCGAGCATGCCCGACTCCGCCAGCGGTCCCAGCATGGCGCGCAACGTCCGGTCGTGCTGGGCCGCGAGCACCTCCGTGGGTGCGAGCAGCGCGGTCTGCCCCCCCGCGTCGATCACCGCCAGCATCGCCCGCAGCGCGACGACGGTCTTGCCCGAGCCGACGTCCCCGTGCAGCAGCCGGTGCATGGGATGCGGGCGGGCCAGCTCGTCGGCGATCTGCTGGCCGACCGCCTGCTGGGCCGCGGTGAGCGGGAACGGTCGGCGCTCGTCGAACGCAGCCAGCAGTCCCGAGCCCGCCTCGGGCCGAGGCGTGGCGGGCAGTGCCTGGGCTGCCGCGCGCCTGCGCGCCAGCTCGACCTGCAGCACGAAGGCCTCCTCGTAGCGCAGCCGCCGCAGGGCCGGCTCCAGGCTCGCGCGGTCCACAGGGTCGTGAGCGGTCCTCAGCGCTGTGGTGCGGTCCATGAGCCCTCGCTCCTGCCTGATCCACGTGGGCACCGGGTCGGGCAGGTCGACCAGAGGTCGCAGCACCGTCGCCACGGCCTTGGCCAGCCGCCAGGACGACATCGAGCGGGTCGCGGGGTAGACGGGGATGAGATCGCCGGCGAACTGCAGCGCGGCCTCGGCCTGGTCGGGGTCGGACGCGGAGTCGAGCAGCACGAACTCCGGGTGCACGAGCTGGCGGCTGCCCTGGTAGACCTCGACCTGGCCGGCGAACAGGCCCACCCGTCCCGCTGCGAGGCGACGCTGGGGGCCGCGCACGCTGAAGAACGTCAACCGCAGCCGGTCCCGGCCGTCGGTGACGACGACGTCCATGACCTGTCCCCGGCGACGACGCATCGGCCGGACGTCCACCGACTCGACGCGGGCCAGCACCGTCACCTGCTCACCCACCGCGACCGACGCAAGGTCGGTCAGCTCACCGCGGGTCGCGTAGCGACGGGGCAGGTGCCAGAGCAGGTCACCGACGGTCGACAGGTCGAGGCTCGCCAGGGCCTTGGCCGTCGCGGCCCCGACGGCGGTACGTAGCGGCGCGGCGAGCAGAGCGGCACCGGTCTGCTCGGCCGTCACTCGACCCCGAGCAGCAGCAGGTACCTGCTCTGGCCCCCCTCGTAGACGGCGCAGTCGACCTCGGGGTGGTCCTCGGCCAGCTGGTCGACCAGGGCGTCGGCCAGTCCGTCCGGGGCCTCGGCGCCGGTGATGATGGTCACGAGCTCGCCGCCGGTGGCCAGCATGCGGCGCAGCACCGCCAGGGCGACCGGCTGGGGGTGCTGCCCGATCTCGACGAAGTCGCGGCCCACGACACCGAGCACGTCACCCGGCTCGCAGACACCGGC
Source organism: uncultured Actinomycetes bacterium (assembly GCA_964400785.1). Classification (GTDB taxonomy): domain Bacteria; phylum Actinomycetota; class Actinomycetes; order Jiangellales; family Jiangellaceae; genus CAVQGZ01. The sequence goes on from CAYNWB010000023.1 coordinate 9,314, forward strand.
TGAGGTCATGGCCTGCTTCGCAGCGATCGTCACCGCACCGTCACGACAGTGCGCAGCGGCAGCCGTCATGGCGACGACGTCGCTGTCGAAGGAGTGGTCGGCCTGGTGGACGGCGAGGGCCGCCAGGCCCTGAACCTGGGCACGGGTGGGGATGACAGCCACGTGCACGCCCTGCTCCCCCGCCTCGTGCGCCGCGGCCTCGGCGGCCGGGACCAGCTCGCGATGGTTGGGCAGCACCACCGCCTCGGCACGATCGGTGGACAGGATCGCCTGCATGATCTGCTCGGTCGACGCCAGCCGCCCGGGAGCCGCGGAGATGGTGGTCGCCCCGGCGGAGCGAAAGACCTGCTCGAGCCCGGGCCCTGCCACCGCAGCGACGACGGCCCGTCCGCTGTGCCGGGAGCGCTTCTCCGCCCGCACCTGGTCGGCGAAGTGCGTCACCCGGATGCGGAACGGACGTCCCGCCTCGATGCCACGCTCGACCGCCGCCCCCACGTCGTCCACGTGGACGTGCACGTTCCACAGCCCGTCCCCGCCGACGACGAGCAAGGAGTCCCCCAGCGCCGCCAGGTCGTCGCGCAGCGGCAGGACGTGCTCGTCGGGCGCCTCGAGCAGGTACATCACCTCGTAGGCCGGCCCGCCTTCGACGAGGTCCTCACCCGCGACGACGGCCCCGACACCGGCCGGGACGGTCTGCCGGAGACCACTGGGCACGCTCATCGGCCGGCCCGTCATGGCGGTGTCCATAGCACCGAGCACCACCGCCACGCCGCGTCCACCCGCGTCGACGACCCCGGACCGGGCCAGGGTGGGGTGCTGCTGCCGCGTCTGCAGCACGGCCTCGTCGGCCGCGGTCACCACGGTGCGTACCACCCTCGCCAGGGAGGCTCCGGCGTCGGCTGCCTGGGACCCGGCCGCCGCCGCGACCCGCATGACCGTCAGCATCGTCCCCTCGACCGGCTCGACGACGGCGTCGTAGCCCGAGCGGGCACCTGCCCGCAACGCGTCGGCGAACACCTGTGCGCCCAGCACGGTCTCGTCGCTGGTGGTCAGCACCTCGACCACGCCGCGGAACATCTGGCTGAAGATCACGCCGGAGTTGCCCCGGGCACCGAGGAACGCCCCGCGCGCGGCGCCGTGCAGCACGTCGGGGAGCGTGTCGTGCGTGGCATCACCGACACCGCGGACGGCGGCGTCCAACGTCAGGTACATGTTCGTCCCCGTGTCGCCGTCCGGGACGGGGAACACGTTGAGCCCGTCGATCTCCTCACGAGCGCGACCGAGGGCGTCCCGGGCCTCGAGCAGCCACCGTCGGGCGATGCCGGCGTCGACGCGTTCCGGGTGCACGGCCAGCAGACTAGTGATCACCCTGTGCCTGCCGCTGGTTTGGCGCACACCGAGGGCGCACGTATCCTTGAGCACCGTCGTACGCGCCAGCAGCGCGAGACGACCACACCCCATTCGCGACGAAGGAGACGGCTGTGCCTGCCACCTGCGACATCTGCGGCAAGGGGCCGGGTTTCGGCAACTCGATCTCCCACTCGCACCGCCGTACCCGCCGCCGCTGGAACCCGAACATCCAGCGGGTACGCACCACCGTCGGCGGCACGACGAAGCGCGTGAACGTCTGCACGTCGTGCATCAAGGCCGGCAAGGTCACGCGCTAGGCGCGGAAGTGCTCGAAGCCGCCTGACTCGGTGATGCCGTCGGGCGGGGAGTCCCACCCGTCGACGCTCACGCCCGACCCCGTCTCGACCCGTCCGATGACCTGCCAGTCGGACGGCAACGCGGACGTGTCGGGGAAGCACGCCGCCAGCGCGTGGTCCTCGCCGCCGGCGAAGACCCAGGCCCGCGCGTCGACCCCCAGACCTCGCGCCATCTGCTCGAGCTCCGCGCTGACGGGAACCTGCTGCTCGACCAGCCTGATGGCCACCCCGGACGCTGTCGCGACGTGCCGCAGGTCGGCCAGCAACCCGTCGCTGACGTCGATCATCGCTGTGGCACCGAGGGCCGCGGCCGCAGGGCCCGCGGCATAGGGAGGGTGAGGGCGCCGGTGGGCGTCCACGATCGCCCGGGGCGAGCGGAACCCCCGCCGCAGCACGGCGAGTCCCGCGGCAGCGAAGCCCAGCCTGCCGCAGACCGCCACGACATCGCCCGGGCGCGCCCCGTCCCGGGTGACGACCGGCCCGTCGAGCACGCCGAGGGCACTGACCGTCACGCTGACCTGCATGCCGGCGACCGTGTCTCCGCCGACGACGCTGCACCCGACCACCTCGGACTCCTCGCGCAGCCCCTCGGCCATCTCGAGCAGCCAGTCGACCTCGAGCTCACCCGGAGCGGCGACCCCGGCCACTACGGCCACGGTGCGGGCTCCCATCGCGGCGACGTCGGCCGCGTTGACGGCGACTGCCTTGTGGCCGACGTCGCGCCCGCTGGACCAGTCCCGCCGAAAGTGCGAGCCCTCGACCAGCACGTCGGTGCACAGGACGACCCGCACCCCGTCGAGGTCGAGCACCGCGGCGTCGTCCCCGGGACCGACGCTGACCTGACCCCCCTGGGCGAGCCCGGGGAGCACACGCTCGAGGAAGCCGAGCTCGCCGACGTCGGCCAGATGCTCACCCCGTGCCACGAACCCGACCCTACGGGCAGCGAGTAGGGTGACACCCGCCAGCACCACTGACCAGCCGAGGGAGCCCGACGTGACCGTTCAGGCCTACATCCTCATCCAGACCGAGGTCGGCAAGGCCGCGGAGGTGGCCCGCACGATCTCCGAGCTCGAGGGCGTGGCCCTGGCCGAGGACGTCACGGGCCCCTACGACGTGATCGTGCGCGCCGAGGCCCGCGACGTCGACGAGCTCGGCAAGCTGGTGGTGGCCAACGTCCAGTCGGTGGCCGGTATCACGCGCACCCTGACCTGCCCTGTCGTCCACCTCTAGGGGCACGCTCGCCGCCGTCCTCACCGTCGGCGTCGGCGCCTGTGGGTTCGCAGCCGTCTCCGTCCCCCCGCACGTGCTGGCACCGGGCAGCGAGCAGGCATGTGCCGACCTGGTCGAGTCGCTGCCGGACGTGGTCGACGACGCGGTGCGCCGCGACCTCGACGTCGCGCACCCCGGAGTAGCCGTGTGGGGAGCCCCACCGATCATCCTGCGGTGCGGCGTCGGCGAGCCCACGGGCACCGACCCGACGATGGCGGTGCTCGACGTCGCCGGGGTCGGGTGGCGGGCCGTGCCCGGGCAGGGGGGCACGTTCTTCTACACCGACGGACGGGTCGTGGTGCTCGAGGTCGCGATCCCGGACGACTACGCCCCGGAGGCCGACGTGCTCGTCGACCTCGCCCCGGCCGTGACCGACACCGTCCCGACCCTCAGCGAAGACCCAGCGGCCGACTCAGCGCCGTCGTGAGCAGCCGGTCGACCAGCGCCGGGTAGTCGAGCCCGGACGCCGCCCAGACTCGCGGGAACATCGACGAGGGGGTGAACCCGGGCATCGTGTTGACCTCGTTGAGCACCACGTCGCCGTCGGCCGTGACGAAGAAGTCCACCCGGGCGAGCCCCTCGCAGCTCAGCGCCTGGAACGCCTGGACCGCCAGGTCGCGCAGTCGCTGCGCTACCGCGTCGTCGAGCGCTGCCGGGATCACCAGCCGCAGTGCCGTCGCGTCGGTGTACTTCGCCTCGAAGTCGTAGAACGCGTGCCCGCCTCCCACGATCACCTCGCCGGCGACGCTCACCTCGGGAGGCGTCCCCGCGACGCCCTGCAGCACACCGCACTCGACCTCGCGCCCCACGACGGCCTGCTCGACCACGACCTTGGGGTCGACGTCGAAGGCATGGGCCAGCGCGGCAGCCAGCTGCTCGGGGGCCTCGACCTTGCTGATGCCGAAGCTCGACCCGGCCCGCGCGGGTTTGACGAACACCGGCCACCCGAGCCCGGCCACTCGCGCACGCACCGACTCCGGGCCGTCGGCCCACTGCGCCGTCGTCACGGCCAGCCACCGGCACACCGGTACCCCTGCGGCCGCCAGCAGGGTCTTCATCACGTCCTTGTCCATGGCCACCGCGCTGGCCAGCACACCCGAGCCGACGTAGCGGACGTCGGCGAACTCGAGCAGGCCCTGGACGGTTCCGTCCTCACCGTAGGCCCCGTGCAGCAGGGGAAGGACGACGTCGACCTGCCCCAGCACCGCCGGCAGCTGCGCTGCCGCCGTCACCGTCAGGTGTGGCCCTGCCGTCACCTCCGGCAGCCCGTCAGCACCAGTCGGCGCCATCGCGGTGACGTCGTCGCCCAGAACCCAGCGTCCGTCACGGGTCAGCCCGACCACGACCACCTCGTAGCGCGCAGGGTCGATGACCTGCACGACGCTGGAGGCCGTCAGGCAGGAGATCGGGTGCTCGGGTGACCGGCCGCCGAAGACGACAGCGACCCGAGGGCGGGCTCTCATCGCCCCAGACCCTAGCGGCGTGGCAGCATCCAGCCGGTGACCGACGCATCGTGGCACCACACGACCCGGGCTGTGGTGGCCGGACGGCCTGATCCGACGCCCGACGCGCCCCTGTCGGTGCCGGTGGTGGCCACCTCGACCTTCGCCGCGGGTGGGCACATCGGCTACGGCCGCTACGGCAACCCGACCTGGGAGGCGTTCGAGCAGGCGATGGGCTCGTTGGAGGGCGGCAGGAGCGTCGCCTTCGCCTCAGGCATGGCGGCGGTGTCGGCCACTGCGGCCGTGCTGCTGGCGGGCCGACACCCGGGCGGGGCGGTCGTGGTGCCCAGCGACGGCTACCACACCGCGGTCGACCTGCTCGGACGCCTGGGCAGGCCGGTGCGCTCGGTACCCGTGCAGGACACGCAGGCGGTGCTGGACGCGTTGCCGGGCGCCGCCCTGCTGTGGGTGGAGTCGCCGTCCAACCCGCTGCTCCAGGTGGCCGACCTGCCGGCGGTGGTTGCTGCAGCCGGACGCGCCGGCGCCGCGGTGGCCGTCGACGCGACTGCCGCGACACCGTTGCTGCTCCGCCCGCTGGAGCACGGTGCAGACGTCGTCGTGCATGCCGCGACCAAGTACGTCGCCGGTCACTCCGACGTGCTCATGGGTGTGGCGTCGGCAGCCACACCGGCCCTGGCCGAGCAGCTGCACGCGCACCGAACGCTGCACGGCGCCGTCCCGGGACCGTTCGAGGTGTGGTTGGCCCTACGCGGGCTGCGCACCCTGCCCGTCCGGCTGGACCGGGCCCAGCACTCGGCCATGGAGCTGGCTCGGCGGCTGCACCGTCACCCGGCGGTGTCGCGTGTGCGCTACCCGGGGCTGCCTGGTGACCCCGGCTACGACCGGGCACGACGCACCATGGACGGCGCCGGCGCGCTCGTCTCGATCGAGGTGCACGGTGGGGCGGCCCATGCCGACGCCGTGACCGCCCGCACGCGCCTGTGGGTCAACGCGACCTCGTTCGGCGGAGTGGAGTCGCTGCTGGAGCGGCGGCGCAGGTGGGCGAGCGAGCGGCTCAGCGTCCCGGAGTCGTTGATCAGGCTGTCGGTCGGGCTCGAGGACGTCGACGACCTCTGGCGCGACCTCGACGACGCTCTCACTCAGGCTTGACGTCGCGGGAGAGCAGGGCCGCCATCATCTCGATCGGGGTCAGCTCGCCCCGCACCACCGAGACCACGTGCTCCACGATGGGCATGTCGACGTCAGCCCCACGTGCCAGCTCGAGGATGGACTCGCACGACTTCACACCCTCGGCGACCTGACGGGTCGACGCCGCGATCGCCTCGACCGTCTCGCCGCGGCCCATCCGCTCGCCGAAGGTTCGATTGCGCGACAGCGGCGACATGCAGGTCGCCACGAGGTCACCGAGGCCCGCCAGACCCGAGAACGTCGACGGCGACGCGCCCAGTGCGGCACCCAGGCGTGCGGTCTCGGCAAGGCCACGGGTGATGACGGCGGCCTTGGAGTTCTCGCCGAAACCCAGGCCGTCGGCGATGCCCGTGGCCAGCGCGATGACGTTCTTGACGGCTCCGCCGAGCTCGGTTCCCACCACGTCGGTGTTCGTGTAGGGCCGGAACCTCGGGGTGTGGCAGGCCTGCTGGACGCGCATGGCGGTCTGCTCGCTGGTACAGGCAACCGTCGTCGCGGCCGGCTGCCTCTCGGCGATCTCCCGGGCCAGGTTCGGCCCCGAGACCGCGACCAGCTGGTCGTCCGGCGTCCCCAGCACCTCGGCGACCACCTCGGTCATGCGCTTGGCCGTCTGCAGCTCGATGCCCTTCATGAGGCTCACGACGATCGCGTCCTGCGGCCAGATCTGCGTCCACTGCACGAGGTTGCTCCGCAGCGTCTGCGCGGGCACCGCGAGCACCACCATCTCGGTGCCGTCGAGAGCCTCGGCCGCGTCGTGCGTAGCGCGCAGGTTCTCGTCCAGTCCGATGCCCGGGTGGTAGATCGGGTTCTCGTGGGTGCGGTTGATGAGGTCACAGACCTCGGACTCGTACCCCCACATCGTGACGTCGGTACCGGCATCGGTGAGCACCATGGAGAACGCCGTCCCCCACGACCCGGTGCCGAACACGGTTGCGCGCATGTCTGTCTCCCTCGGGTGAGCGGTCAGGACCTTCGTGGGTTGCCGGTCGCGGGCACACCTGCCCGGGCCGGGTCGAACCGATGTGTCGGTGCCGGCTCACCGCGAATCTGCTCGAGAAGGCCGGTGATGGCGGCCATGATGCGGTCGGTCGCCGTTCGCAGGGACGCCGCCGACCGGTGGCCGGACAGGTCGGAGAGGTCGAGCGGGGCCCCGGCGCGAACCACGACCTTCGTGGGCGGGAACAGGCGCGCGACCCGGCCGTAGGGGGGCAGCATGCGCTGGGCTCCCCAGTGGGCCAGCGGAACGACCGGGCAGCCGGTCTCCAGGGCGATCCGCGCCGCACCCGACTTGCCTCGCATGGGCCACAGGTGCGGGTCCCGGGTCAGCGTGGCCTCCGGGTAGATGACCACGCAGGCGCCCCCGCCGATCGCGTCGAGGGCCCCTTGGATCGAGAGCGAGGCATCCCGGCTCTCGCGGTACACGGGGATCTGACCGAGGCGACGGAGCATGTCACCGGCGATGGGTAGGTCGAAGATCGACGACTTGGCCATGAACCGCGGCACCCGCCCCGCATCGTTCACGAAGTGTGCCACCACGAGGGGGTCGACCTCGGAGATGTGGTTGGACACGACGATGCAGCCGACTCCTTCCGGCGGCAGGTGCTGCGCCCCCTCCCAGTCGCGCCGGGTGATCATCGTCATCGTGGGTTTGAGGGCGACCACGAGCGACCGATAGGTCACCCCCCGCGCACTCGCGGACTGCGTCACGACGTTCCTCCCGGCATCACCGACGCACGCATCCTGCCGCATCGGCCCGCACCCGAGGGACACCTGGCAGGATCGATGCCGATGTCCGCGCCCTGGACCGCCGTCGTCCCGGTCAAGCACACCTCCATCGCCAAGACGAGACTGACCAGCGATGATGCACGGCTGCGACGGCATCTCGCTCTGGCGTTCGCCGCCGACACCGTCGGTGCCATCGTGCGGTGCGACTCGGTGCTCGACGTCGTCGTGGTCACCGACGACCCGGACGCCAGGCGAGTGACCTCGGACCTCGGTGCCCACGTCGTGGGCGACACCCCCGACCGCGGCCTCAACCCGGCGCTGGTGCACGGCCTCGACGTCGCCCGGCGCCGCCGGCCCGCGCACGGCGTGGTCATGATCTCCTCCGACCTGCCGGCGCTGCGTCCGGACGAGCTGGCCCACGCGCTCGACGAGGCGGGCAGGCACGCCGTTGCCTTCGTCAGCGACACCGCGGGTACCGGTACGACCGCCCTCATGTGCCGGTCAGACGCTCGGGTCGTGCCTCACTTCGGAGCCCGATCGCGGGCGTGGCACCGCAGCGCGGGCTACGCGGAGGTGCGCAGCACAACGATCCCCACCGTGCGGCGTGACGTCGACACCTGGACCGATCTGTGGGACGCCCGACGGCTGGGGGTCGGCCCCGCAACCAGGGCGTGGCAGCAGCGAGGCTGACGATCAGGCCGTCGAACCCGTGTCGGGCGCCGTCGGCGTGGGAGCGGGAGCCGCCTTCTTCGCCGGAGCGGCCTTCTTCGCCGGAGCGGCCTTCTTCGCCGGAGCGG
>CAYNWB010000023.1:17561-34605 GCA_964400785.1 uncultured Actinomycetes bacterium
GAGCGGCCTTCTTCGCCGGAGCGGCCTTCTTCGCCGGAGCGGCCTTCTTCGCCGGGGCGGGAGCAGCAGCCTTCGTGGCCGGCGCGGCCGGCTTCTCGTCCGAGCCGATGCCCGGGATCATCGACGGCAGGTCGCGGATGCCCTCGACGATCTCCCTGAAGTCGGTGCTCGGGCGGAACTTCGGCACGCGGCTGGCCGCCTTGTCGATGATGTCGCCGGTGGCCGGGTTGCGCACCTGGCGGGCCGCCCGCTCCACTGCCTCGAACACCCCGAGGCCCTTGACCCGCACCCTGTCGCCCTCGTTGATGCCCCGTTGGATGACGTCGACCACCGCGTCGAGCGCCTTCTCGGCATCCTTGCGCGTGCCGTCGATGCGCTTGGCGATCTCGTCGATGAGCTCTGCTCTGTTCACAGGGGCCTCCCCGGGCCGTCGAATGGAATCCTGCAGCGAAACTTAGGGACTCGTGCCGTCCGCGGCAATCACTGCGGCCCAACTGGCTCGGCGAGTCGTGGCAGCGTCCGCGGGGTGAACGCAGGCCGTGCGGCCTCGAACCGGTCGATGTCAGCGGTGTGGCGCATGGTCAGCCCGATGTCGTCGAGGCCCTCCATGAGGCGCCACCGGGTGTAGTCGTCGATGCCGATGTCGGCGCTCACGCCTGCCTCGGGCACTGCCACCGTTCGCGACCGCAGGTCGAGCGTCACCTCGTAGGAAGGGTGCTGCTCGAGCACCTGCCACAGCGTCTCGATCACCGACTGGTCGACCTGGGCGGCCACGAGTCCCGCCTTGCCGGCATTGCCGCGAAAGATGTCGGCGAACCGTGAGCTCAGCACGACAGCGAATCCGTAGTCCTGCAGCGCCCACACCGCGTGCTCACGCGACGAGCCCGTCCCGAAGTCCGGGCCGGCGACCAGCACGCTGGCGCCGTCGTACTCGGGCCGGTTGAGCACGAAGTCGGGGTCGCGCCGCCACGCCGCGAAGCAGCCGTCCGCGAAGCCGGTGCGCGTCACGCGCTTGAGGTAGACAGCGGGCACGATCTGGTCGGTGTCGACGTTGCTGCGGCGCAACGGGACGCCGCGACCCACGTGGACGGTGATCGGCTGCATGGCTCAGGCTCCTACGAGGGTGTCGGCGGCACGTGGGTCGAGGTCGTCCGGCGACGACAACCGACCTGTGACCGCGGTGGCGGCGGCGACGAGCGGGGACACGAGGTGAGTGCGGCCCCCCGGCCCCTGACGGCCTTCGAAGTTACGGTTCGACGTGGACGCGCTCCGCTCCCCCGGCGACAGCTGGTCGGGGTTCATGCCCAGGCACATCGAGCAGCCCGCACCCCGCCACTCGGCGCCGGCGTCTGAGAAGACCCGGTCGAGCCCCTCTGCCTCGGCCTGCAGGCGCACCCGGGCCGACCCCGGGACGACGAGCAGCCGCACGTTGTCGGCGATCCTGCGGCCGTGCAGCACCTGCGCAGCAGACCGCAGGTCCTCGATGCGCCCGTTGGTGCACGAACCCAGGAACACGGTGTCCACGGCGATGTCGCGCAGCGGTGTGCCGGGCACCAGGTCCATGTACTCCAGCGCACGCTGCGCGGCGGCTCGCTCGGACGGGTCGGTGATCTCGGCGGGGTCGGGAACCGACGCCGACAGCGGCAGGCCCTGACCCGGGTTGGTGCCCCAGGTCACGAAGGGCGCGATGTCGGCGGCGTCCAGCACGACCTCGCGGTCGAACGTCGCGCCGGGGTCGGTGGCCAGGGACGACCAGTAGGCCACCGCGTCGTCCCACTGCTGACCGGTCGGCGCGTGCGGCCGGCCCTTCAGGTAGTCCACCGTCGTCTGGTCGGGCGCGATCATGCCCGCGCGCGCCCCGGCCTCGATCGACATGTTGCAGATGGTCATGCGCGCTTCCATGCTCATCGCCTCGATCGCCTCGCCGCGGTACTCGAGCACGTAGCCCTGGCCTCCGCCCGTCCCGATGCTGGCGATGACGGCGAGGATGACGTCCTTGGAGGTCACCCCCGGACGCAGACGCCCGTTGATGGTGACCGCCATGGTCTTGAACGGGGTCAGGGGCAGCGTCTGGGTCGCCAGCACGTGCTCCACCTCGCTGGTGCCGATGCCGAACGCGAGGGCTCCGAAGGCACCGTGGGTGGAGGTGTGCGAGTCGCCACAGACGATGGTCATGCCCGGCTGGGTGAGTCCGAGCTGAGGCCCGATGACGTGGACGATGCCCTGGTCCACGTCGCCCATCGGGTGCAGCCTGATGCCGAAGTCAGTGCAGTTGGCCCGCAGCGTGTCGACCTGGGTGCGCGACACCGGGTCGGCGATGGGCTCGCCCAGCCCCGTCGTCGGCACGTTGTGGTCCTCGGTCGCGATGGTCAGGTCGGGGCGGCGCACCCCACGACCGGACAGGCGCAGGCCCTCGAACGCCTGGGGGCTGGTGACCTCGTGCAGCAGGTGCAGGTCGATGTAGAGCAGGTCGGGCTCGCCGTCCGCCCGTCGCACCACATGGTCGTCCCACACCTTCTGCGCCAGCGTCCGGCCCATGTCGACTCCTCCACGCTCCCAGACGAGCGTCCCATATAGTGAGACGCTCATATCATTCTTCGGGACAGAATAGCGGGAGGTCCACATGGGCGCGAGCAGCTCCAGCGGAGTCGGTGTTCTCGACAAGGCGATGGCGGTGCTCGCTGCGCTCGAGTCCGGGCCCGCGTCGTTGAACCAGCTCGTCGCCGGGACAGGCCTGCCACGCCCCACTGCCCACCGACTCGCCGTCGCCCTGGAGCACCACGCTCTGGTGGCGCGGGACGACACAGGGCTGTTCGTGCTCGGCCCCCGGCTGAACGACCTCGCCGCGGCCGCTCTCGGCGACCGGCTGGGGGCTGCGGCTGGACCAGTGCTCAGCCGGCTGCGCGACCAGACCGGCGAGAGCGCGCAGCTGTTCCGCCGCCAGGGAACCGACAGGGTCTGCGTCGCGGTGGCCGAGCGACCCAGCGGCCTGCGCGACACGATCCCGGTCGGGGAGGTCCTGTCGATGCAGGCCGGCTCGGCAGCACAGGTGCTGCTGGCCTGGGAGGACGCCGACAGGCTGACCCGTCTGCTGCCGGCCGCTCGGTTCTCCGCCGGCACCCTCGCCGGCGTTCGGCGACGCGGCTGGGCCCAGTCGGTGGGTGAGCGTGAGGCCGGGGTCGCCTCGGTGAGCGCCCCCGTCCGCTCGCCGCGAGGGCGGGTGATCGCGGCCGTGTCGGTGTCCGGACCCATCGAGCGGCTGACCCGCCAGCCTGGCCGGCTGCACGCACCGGCGGTCGTCGCAGCAGGCGAGGCGCTGGGTGCGTCACTGGCCGCCGGCACCAGCGATACTGGACGGTGATGAGCGCCTCCACCCGTCCTGAGCAGACCACGCTGGCCCGACCCGTGGTGGTGGCGGCTGCCGTGCTGGGGTGGGTTCTCGTCGTCGTCATGACGGCCGGACGGATCCGCGACGAGCTCACCGCCACGCTGCACCGGGACGAGGCCATCGCCTGGACGTACGCGAGCCTGCCGATCGAGCAGATCCCGACAGCGCTCACCTACGACGTCAACCCTCCCGTCTACTTCATGGCCCTGCACACCTGGCTGTCGGGCGCAGAGGGCAGCGAGGTGTCGCTGCGGGCCCTGTCGGTGCTCGCCATCGGCCTCGCGGCCGTCGTGGCCTTCGACGCGGCCCGCCGCGTCGGCGGGGCCCGAGCCGGTTGGCTGGCCAGCGCCTTCGTGCTGCTCGCACCCGCCAGCCTTGCGCTGGCAGGGCTCGCCCGCCCGTACGCGATCACGTTCCTGCTGGGTGTGGTCGCCCTCGATGCCGCGATCGCCGTGGTCGCAGGGGCGCGCTGGCCCGCGGTCGCGGTCTTCAGCGTGTCCGCCGCACTGCTGCCCCTCACCCACTACTGGGGAGGGCTGCTGCTGCTGGTGCTGGTGGGAGCACTGGTTCTGACAGGGGTGCTGACCCGCCGGCCGGGTGTGGTGACCCGCACCGTGGTCGCGACCGGCATCGCACTGGTGGCGGTGGCGCCCTGGGCGCCCACCCTGGCATCTCAGCTGAGCAACGGACCGCTGGCCGCTCACCGCTCGCCCGACCTCGAGACCCTCGGGACGACCCTGACGCGCGCGGCCGGGGGTCGGGCCGGCGCCTGGGTCGTGGGGATCGGACTGGCCGCTGCGGTCGGCGCCTGGTGGTGGCAGCGGCGGTTCGGCACCGCACCCGCGCCGGAGCGCGACCCTGGCCGGCTGCTGCTGGTCAGCGCCGCCGCCGGTGCTGCCGGGGTCGTCGTGGCGATGTGGGGGGTCTCGCAGGTGCGGCCGCTGTTCACTCCGAACTACGCCTTCGTGGTGCTGGCGCCGCTGCCGGTGCTCGTCGGGGTGTACCTGTCGCGGCGGTGGTGGAGCACGCTGGCAGTGCTCGCTGCCCTCGCTCTGGTCGCACTGCCCGACTTCACACGGTCGTCGGGCGCCGTGGAGGCGCAGGATCGCGAGGTGCGCGGACCGGAGTACGCCATCGGCACGACCCTGGCGGCACAGACCACGGCCGGGGACGTCGTCGTGACCTCGCCCGGACGAGTGCTCGGTGTGCGGTACTACCTCGGCCCGGATCGCGACTACGTCACGCCGATCGGTCGCGTCTACGACGGACGGTTCGACTACCGCGACCGGGTGAGCCGGCTGCAGCAGGTCGACCCCGTCGAGGCGACGCAGCGGCTCACCGCGCGGCCCGCCGGCACGCGCCTCGCCTTCGTCCACGACATCGGCCTGCCGGTCGACCACCCCTACTGGATCGCCCTCGACGAGACGATGGACGACATCGGCTACGAGCTACGCCGCTCGGAGTCAGTCGAGCTCGTGGACACCTGGCGGCTGCCCGAGCCCTACGAGTGGATCGGCGTGACCGTGTTCGAGGTCGTCGCGTCCTGACCTGCCGGGCCTGGCCCGTCACGCACGTCGTCCCGCCACCGTGACCGGTGACGGGACGAGGTGTAGCCCCGACGGGATTCGAACCCGCGCTACCGCCTTGAGAGGGCGGCGTGCTAGGCCGCTACACAACGGGGCCGGAGGAGCTGACCCGGACTGGCCAGGCCGGACGAGTGAACCCGTCCACCATGATGGTACCTGCTGGACGCACTGCTCCTTCGTCGCTGGGGTACCTGGACTCGAACCAAGACTAACGGAGCCAGAATCCGTCGGGCTGCCAATTACCCCATACCCCAAGGGTCATGACAGTCTACCTGGGCGCGAGCGGCGCACCAAAACCACTGGGCACCGGGTCGGGAGCCACTCGCGTCAGCCTCGCCAGCCCCATGCGCCGCGCCAACGCCAGCGCAAGAGCCGCATACACGAGCATTCCGACCACGTCGAGCAGGGCGATGCTCCACGGGGCGTCGGTGGGAGTCAACGAGGGGGCGAGCTCGCCGGCGGCACTGGCGATGAGCAGCACGACCATGTTGTTCACGACGTGGATGCCGATCGCGGCCTCGAGCCCGCCGGTACGGATGGTGAGCACCGCGGCGATGACACCGAAGGCGAACCGGTTGGCGAACAGCGCCGGGTTCTGGCTGCCGTGCGCGAGCGCGAACAGCAGCGACGTGACCACCACGGCGAACCAGGGGTGACGCACCCATGCCCCGAGAGCCTGCAGCCCGTAGCCGCGAAAGCCGTACTCCTCGCCGGCCGCCTGCAGCGGTGTCGTCAGCACGATCACCAGGGCGAACGGCAACCACGCGGCGAACGACAGCGGCTCGGACGCCGGCGCGCCGCTGCTCACCGCACCGCCGACCAACCCGCTGATCGGCAGCACCACCAGCGTGACCCCGACCTCGATCAGCAGGCAGAGCGCCAGGAACTTCCAGCGCATCCTGCCCACCACCGAGTGCAGCCAGCCGGGCCGTAGCTGGTGCCCGGCGAGCATCCCCAGGATCGCGGCCGGGATGAACGCAGCCAAGGAGAGGTTGACACCCAGCAAGCCCAACGGGTCGCTGATCAGGGCGCCGGCTGGGTCGGTCTGGGCGTCGGAGAGGTCGATCGCCCCGGACAGGAAGGCCGGAAGCAGGGCGGCCGTCGTCACCACCAGGCTGATGACGAGAAACGTCACACCGGTGACGAGCAGCCCGAGAAGGGGACGCCACCAGCGATAGCTGCGGGTGCGGAGCATGCGGTGGTAGGGCAGGGCCTCGTCGTACTCAGCCTGACCCCACGGGCGACGCGGCGCGACCGGGAGCGGGCGGGGCGGCGCAGTCGGGGTCAGCGCAGGCGGTGGCGGCGGGCCGGGCACCGGGAGGGGCGGTGGGCCGCCCGACCCGATCGCGAACGGGTCGGAGCCCGGAGGTGGCACCGTCATGGCGCCACACCTGTGGCGAGCGCCTCCAGTCGTGCCAACGTCCGGTCGCGCCCGAGAAGCTCCATCGACTCGAACAGGGGCGGGGAGACCCGGCGGCCGGTGACCGCGACACGAGCCGGGCCGAAGGCGAGCCTCGGCTTGAGGCCCAGCTGCTCCACCAGCGCCTCGCGCAGCGCCGTCTCGATGCTCGCGGCGTCCCACGGCTCGACGGCCTGCAGGGCCTGCCGGGATGCGTCCAGGATCTCGGGGGCGTTCTGCTTGAGGCCCGCAACCGCCTGGGGCTCGACCTCGAAGCCCTGCTCGTCCACGACCAGGAACCGCAGCATCGCCGCAGCCTCCTCCAGCGTGGTGACCCGCTCCTGCACCAGGGGCGTGGCCTGGCGCACCACGTCGGCGGACGCACTCTGCGCCGACGGCAGGTCTCCACGGACGAGCATGAACGACACGACCCTCTCGGCCAGGTCGTCCACCTCCAGCATGCGCATCCAGGTGCCGTTGATGGCTTCGCACTTGGCCAGGTCGAAGCGCGCGGGATTGGGGTTGACCCGGGTGACGTCGAACGCCTCGGCCATCTCGTCCATCGAGAAGATGTCGCGGTCGTCGGCGATCGACCAGCCGAGCAGCGCCAGGTAGTTCAGCAGGCCCTCCGGCAGGAACCCCCGGTCGCGGTAGAGCCGCAGGTTGGACTCCGGGTCGCGCTTGGACAGCTTGCGGTTGCCCTCCCCCATCACGAAGGGCAGGTGGCCGAACGCCGGGTCGCGGTCGTCACCGATGCCGATCTCGCGCAGCGCGCGGTACATGGCGAGCTGCCGGGGCGTGGACGAGAGCAGGTCCTCACCGCGCAGCACGTGCGTGATGCCCATCAGCACGTCGTCGACGGGGTTCACCAGGGTGTAGAGGGGGTCCCCGGTGGCCCGGGTGATCACGAAGTCGGGCAGGTGCTCGCCGGCGACGCTGATGGGGCCGCGCACCAGGTCGTCCCACTGCCAGTGCTGGTCGGGCATCCGCAGTCGCAGCACCAGGGTGCGTCCCTCGGCGCGCAGCGCCGCCTTCGCCGCGTCTGACAGGTCGCGGTCGGCGTTGTCGTAGCCGCGCTTGGGATCCTCGCCGCGGGAACGCCGCCGGTGCTCGACCTCGTCGGGAGTCGAGAACGACTCGTAGGCCAGGCCGGCATCAAGCAGACGGGCGGCGACGTCGGCGTAGACCTCGCGTCGCTGCGACTGCCGGTACGGGGCGTGGGGGCCGCCGACCTCGGGCCCCTCGTCCCAGTCCAGCCCGAGCCAGCGCAGCGCCTCGAGCATGTCGGCGTACGACTGCTCGCTGTCTCGGGCGGCGTCGGTGTCCTCGATGCGAAAGACGAACGTGCCCCCGTAGTGGCGGGCGAACGCCCAGTTGAACAAGGCCGTCCGGATGACCCCCACGTGGGGGTTGCCGGTCGGGGACGGGCAGAAGCGCACCCGTACCTGATCGGCGGGAAGGTCACGTAGAACCGGGTCCGTCACCGGCGTCCTCACTTAGCTCTCGTCCATGGTCAGGCTGGTCTCGGCGACGACGCCGTGGCGGAGCACGCCGATGCCCTCGATCTCGATCTCGACGGTGTCACCGTCGGCGACCGGTGCCACCCCGGCCGGCGTGCCGGTGAGGATCACGTCCCCCGGGAGCAGCGTGAAGGCAGCGCTGACCTCGGCGACCAGCCCGGCGACGTCGTGCACCATCGCCGAGGTGCGCGCGCGTTGACGAACCTCGCCGTTGACCCGGCACTCGATGGCGAGGTCGGACGGGTCGAGCACCGTCGTCAGCCAAGGCCCGAGCGGGCAGAACGTGTCGAAGCCCTTGGCGCGGGCCCACTGGCCGTCACTCGCCTGCAGGTCACGGGCCGTGACGTCGTCGGCGCACGTGTAGCCGAGGATCACCTCGGCGGCACGTTCGCGCGGCACGTCCTTGCACAGCCGCCCGATCACCACGGCCAGCTCGGCCTCGTGGTGCACCTCTCTCGACTGGCGTGGCAGCACCACAGCGTCCTGCGGGCCGATCACGCTGGTGTTGGGCTTGAGGAACATCAGGGGCGAGGCCGGGACGTCGTTGCCGAGCTCGGCAGCGTGGTCGGCGTAGTTGCGCCCGATGCCGACGATCTTGCTGCGCGGGATGACAGGGGCGAGCAGCCGTGCGTCGGCCAGCGGCAGCCGCTCCCCCGTGAACTGGACCGGCCGGTAGAGCGGGTCGCCCTCGACGACCGCGAGAACGGCGTCCTGGGTCGACCCATCCGCGCCGAGGCCCTCGACGACGGCGAACCGCGGGTCGGCGGACTCGGTGGTGAACCGGGCGATGCGCACGACCGGCAGGCTACCTGCGCCTGCGGCGACCCCGCCTGCGCTGTCCACCGGTCGTCACCGCGGCGGCTGGCCCAGGCGCAGCAGGCCGAACACGAGCCCGTCCATGAGCGCCTCCCACGAGGCCTCGACCACGTTGGCGCCCACGCCGACCGTGCGCCAGGTGGTCGTGCCGTCCGTGGTGGTGATGAGCACCCGCGTGATGGCGTCGGTGCCGTGCTCGGTGTCGAGGATGCGCACCTTGAAGTCGACGAGCTCGATCTTGGCGAGCTCCGGGTAGAGCTGGCCGATCGCGTGCCGCAGGGCCTGGTCGAGCGCGTTGACCGGGCCGTTGCCCTCGCCGACGGCGACCACGCGCTCGCCGGAGGCACGCAGCTTGACCGTCGCCTCGCTCAGCGCCTCGCCGGCCGGGTTCGACTCGGTGATGGCCCGCCACGACTCGACGTCGAAGTAGCTCGGGCGCAGGCCCTCGACCTCCTCGCGCAGCAGCAGCTCGAACGAGGCGTCAGCCGCCTCGAACGTGTAGCCCTGCGACTCGAGCACCTTCACCCGGTCGGTGATGCGCGTGAGCAGCGCCCGGTCGGCCGACAGGTCGTAGCCCAGCTCGCGACCCTTGAGCTCGATCGAGGCGCGTCCCGCCATGTCCGAGACCAGCATGCGCATGTCGTTGCCGACGTCGGCAGGATCGGCGTGCTGGTAGAGCATCGGGTCGACCTTGACGGCGCTGGCGTGCAGACCCGCCTTGTGGGCGAACGCGCTGACACCGACGTACGGCTGTCGCGAGTAGGGCGGGATGTTGGTGACCTCGGCGACGGCGTGGGCGATGCGGGTGGCCTCGCTCAGGGCACCGTCGGGCAGCAGGGCATGGCCGCGCTTGAGCTGCAGGTCGGCGACGACCGTCACGAGGTCGGCGTTGCCCGTACGTTCCCCGTAGCCGTTGAGGGTGCCCTGCACGTGCGTCGCCCCGACGTCGACGGCGGCCAGCGTGTTGGCCACGGCGCACCCCGTGTCGTTGTGGCAGTGGATGCCCAGCCGCAGGCCGGTGGCCTCGGCGACGTCGGCGACGACGCGAGCCACGTCGTCGGGCAGCATCCCGCCGTTGGTGTCGCACAGGACCGCGAGGTCGCCGCCGGCCTCGGCGGCTGCCATGAGCACGTCGAGGGCGTAGGACCGGTCGGAGCGGTACCCGTCGAAGAAGTGCTCGGCGTCGAGAAAGACGCGGCGCCCGTGCGCGGTGAGGTAGGCGACGGTGTCGGCGACCATGGCGAGGTTCTCCTGGCGCGTCGTGCGCAGGGCCAGCTCGACGTGGCGGTCGTGGCTCTTCGCGACGAGGGTCACCACATCGGTACGCGCGTCGAGCAGCGCCTGCACCAGCGGGTCGTCCTCGACGGCGACCCCGGCACGTCGCGTGGCGCCGAAGGCCGCCATCCGCGCGTGACGCAGGTCGAGCTCGTCGGCGGCCCGGCGGAAGAACTCGGTGTCCTTCGGGTTGGCACCCGGCCACCCGCCCTCGATGAACCCGACGCCGAGGTCGTCGAGGTAGCGGGCGATGGTCAGCTTGTCCTCGACCGACAGCGACAGCCCCTCCTGCTGGGCGCCGTCGCGCAGGGTGGTGTCGTAGACGTGGAACGCGTCGCCCGCGGTCGGGGCCGGGGTGCTCGGCGAGGTGCTCATCTGTTCCTCCACGAAAAAGACCCTTCGCGACGTGGGTGCGAAGGGTCGGCGCGTTCGGTGCGGGTCAACCCGCCGAACGCGCCCTCGTAATGATGATGGCGGTTGTCATCGCTACACAGGGTGCCACATCAGCGAGCCCGCACGGTGCGCAGGGCAGCCTCGTCCCACCGGTTGGGACGCCGCTCGGTGCGCTCGGTCAGCACCCGGGCGGCCACGTCGGCACGGTCACCGCGGATCGCGGCATCGATGAGCACGTCCTCCACCACGTCGCGCTGGGCGCGTGAGCCTCCCCAGCGGTAGCAGGTGGGTCGCAGCGCGTCGAGCGCGTCCGCGGCGGCGGCGTACCGGCCGTCGACGTAGTCGGCCAACGCGCGGCACAGCGGCGCGAGCAGCTCGACGGCACCCGGCATGGCCATGCTGGGGGCCGTGCGGGCCAGCGCGCGCAGGTCGTCGGCGCGGTGCTGGACGGCGAGGCCGACGGCGGCGTGGAACCCGACGTACATGCTCGGCATCGCCGACAGCCACGCAGCCGGTGGCGACCCGGCCAGGCCCTCGGTGGGGTCCTCGTCGGGGCCGACCAGCCCACACAGGCGAGCGCGCATGAGAAGCGTGCCGTTGTCGACGACGTGACGAAAGGCGTCGCACCCCGGGCCGGCGAGCTCGTCCAGCCGGGCCAGGGTGGCCTCGGCGTCCCCGAGGGCCAGGGTGTGCAGGGCGGCGTGCCAGCCCATGTGGTGCACGTAGTCGCCCGAGGGGTCCATGCCTGCCCGAAAGCCGTCGAGCCAGGCCAGCCCGGCGGCATGGTCGGCGGTCTCGACGTGCACGTGGGCACGCAGATGGGCGGCTGTGACGGAGCCCGGCTGGGCCTTCAGGGCCTGCTCGGCCATCGCGCCGGCCTCGGCGAAGCGGCCCTGCTCCTGCACGACGAAACCGATCATGCACAGCAGGTAGGGGTGGTCACCGAGCACCCGACGGCTGGGCTCGTACATGGCCAGCACGGCGTCATGCACGTCGGCACGGGTCGAGCGCTCCACGATCGTGGCCGCCAGGCCGACGCCCAGAAGGTCACGGGGGTGCGCCGCCGCGTGCTCGACGCCGGCGTCGGCAGCCACCCACATGCCGTGGGTCAGCAGCAGGTCGAGAAAGTGCACCAGCGACCGCTCGTACTCGCTGCCGTGACGCTGCACGCACTCCCGCGCCGTCGCCAGCGACGCCGGGGCTCGGGCCGGGTCGGCCAGCGCGAGCACGGCGTGGGCGAGCCCGAACCCGGGGTCGGCGAGCGTCGCCTGCTCGGCCGCCGTGCCTGCTCCGCCGTCGTGACGCAGGATGCAGTC
This sequence comes from uncultured Actinomycetes bacterium, assembly GCA_964400785.1. Lineage (GTDB taxonomy): Bacteria > Actinomycetota > Actinomycetes > Jiangellales > Jiangellaceae > CAVQGZ01. The sequence continues at coordinate 29,255 of CAYNWB010000023.1, forward strand.
GATCGCGTCGTCGAGCAGGGCGACAGCGTCCGGACGACCGGACACACGGTTGCCCAGGGCGTCGGCCGTCATGTCAGGCGATCGGGTGCATCCAGCCGTGCCGGTCGGCCACCCTGCCGTACTGCAGGTCGACGAGGGCTCGGCGGATCTCGAGCGTCACCGGACCGGGCTCGCCGTCGCCGACGACGACCTCACCGGTGTCCCAGGCCAGCCGCGACACCGGGGTCACGACGGCGGCGGTCCCACAGGCGAACACCTCGCGGATCTGCCCGGTGCGCGCCCCCTTCTGCCACTCGTCGATCGACACCTTGCGCTCGGACACGCGCAGGCCCTGCTCGGCCGCCAGCGTCAGGATCGAGCTGCGGGTGATGCCCTCCAGGATCGTCCCGGTCAGCTCCGGCGTCACCAGGCTGCCGTCGGCGTGGACGAAGAAGAGGTTCATGCCCCCGAGCTCCTCGACCCAGGTGCGCTCGACCGCGTCGAGGAAGACCACCTGCTGGCACCCGTGCTCGGCGGCCTGCTGCATGGCCAGCAGGCTGGCGGCGTAGTTGCCCGCGCACTTGGCGGCTCCGGTGCCGCCCGGGGCCGCCCGCGTGTAGTCGCTGGACAGCCAGATCGAGACTCCGGACACCCCGGTGGTGAAGTAGGGACCGGCCGGCGAGGCGATGAGGCAGAACGTCACCTGGTGGGCGGGGCGCACCCCGAGGAACGCCTCGGAGGCGAACATGAACGGTCGCAGGTACAGGCTGGTCTCGGGCGCGCTCGGCACCCAGTCGCGATCGGCGGTCACGAGCAGGTCGAGCGCGGCGACGAAGTCGTCGACGTCCAGCGTGGGCAGCGCCAGACGACGGGCGCTGGCCTGGAACCGTGCAGCGTTCGCCTCGGGGCGGAAGGCCCACACCGAGCCATCGGCATGCCGGTACGCCTTGAGCCCCTCGAAGATCGCCTGCGCGTAGTGCAGCACGGCAGCGGCAGGGTCCATCGACAACGGCGCGTAGGGCCGCAGGGCCGCGTCGTGCCAGCCGGCGTGCGGAGTCCACGTGGCGGTGACCATGTGGTCGGTGAACCGCGTCCCGAAGCCGGGGCTGGCCAGCACCGACTGCCTCTCGTCGTCAGGGGTGGGCGTGGCTGGCCGGTGGTCGAAGGTGAGGGTCATGACTGCTCCTGCCGGCCGGCCGCCGCCTCGACGGCGGCCACGATGGCGTCGCCGACCTCGGGCGTGCTGCGTGGGGTGGGGGGGCGGTGCGCCAGGTCGGCCGCCACGGCGCGCTCGACCAGTGCGGCCTGCGCGGTGTAGCCGAGGTGGTCGAGCAGCATGCCGACCGACAGGATCGCCGCGGTGGGGTCGGCCGTCGCTCGCCCGGCGATGTCGGGGGCCGAGCCGTGGACGGGCTCGAACATCGACGGGTACACCCCGTCCGGGTTGATGTTGCCGCTCGCCGCCAGCCCGATCCCCCCGGTGACCGCTGCTGCGAGGTCGGTGACGATGTCGCCGAACAGGTTGTCGGTCACGATCACGTCGAACCGGGACGGGTCGGCGACCATCACGATGGTCGCCGCGTCGACGTGCAGGTAGTCCACGCTCACCTGGGGGTACTCGGCGCCGACCGCGTCGACCGTGCGACGCCACAGGTGCCCGGCGTGCACCAGCACGTTGTGCTTGTGCACGAGCGTCAGGCGCGCCCGGGGCCGAGCCGCCGCACGGCGGAAGGCGTCGCGGACGACCCTCTCCACGCCGAAGGCGGTGTTGATGCTCACCTCGGTGGCGATCTCGTGCGGGGTGCCCGTGCGCACCGCTCCCCCGTTGCCCACGTAGGGACCCTCCGTGCCCTCCCGCACGACGACGAAGTCGACCTCACCGGGATGCGCGAGCACCGATGCGACACCCGGGTAGAGGCGTGCCGGCCTCAGGTTGACGTAGTGGTCGAAGGCGAACCTCAGGCGCAGCAGCAGGCCCCGCTCGAGAACGCCGCTCGGCACCGACGGGTCGCCGATGGCGCCGAGCAGGATCGCGTCGTGCCCGGCGAGCTCGTCGAGCACCGAGTCGGGCAGTGCCTCACCCGTGGCGTGCCAGCGCCGGGCCCCGAGGTCGTAGGTCGTCGTGTCGACCCTCACGGCTGCCGGTGCCACCACCGACTCCAGCACCTTCAGTGCCTCGGTGACGACCTCAGGACCGATGCCATCACCGGGGATGGCAGCAAGCGTCAGCCTCGACATGGCCGCCGAGCGTAGTTGGCCCGTCAGTCGTCCAGGTCGACGGCTCGACCGAACTCGGCACCGATCTCGGCGAGCATCCGCTGCATCAGGTCGGCGGGCACGGCGGTGTCGACCGTCATGCCGACCAGCGCCTGGCCTCCCTTGGCCTCCCGGCTCACCTGCATGCCCGCGATGTTGATCGATGCCTCGCCGAGGATCCGTCCGACGGTGCCGACGATGCCCGGACGGTCGGCGTAGCGCATGAAGACCATGTGGGCGGTCGGCTGCACCTCGATGTCGTAGCCGTCGACCTCCACGAGCTTCTCCACGTGCCGCGTGCCGGCCAGCGTTCCCGACACCGAGTGCACCCGGCCGTCGGTCAGCGTGCCCCGCACGGTGATCAGGTTGCGGTAGTCCGGGCTCTCCTCGTCGGTGAGCAGGCGCACCTCGACGTCGCGATCGGCGGCGATGACGGGGGCGTTGACGTAGCTGACCGCCTCGGACACGACGTCGGTGAACACGCCCTTGAGCGCCGCCAGCTCGAGGATCTTCACGTCCTCGGTCGCGATCTGCCCGCGCACCTCGACGTCGATCTGGCAGGCCACGCCCCCGGCGAGGCTCGTGAAGATGCGCCCCAGCTTCTCGGCCAGCGGGATGCCCGGACGCACCTCCTCGGCGATCGGACCGCCCTTGACGTTGACGGCATCCGGAACCAGCTCGCCGGCAAGCGCGAGCCGCACCGAGCGAGCGACCGCCACACCGGCCTTCTCCTGGGCCTCGGCCGTCGACGCCCCCAGGTGCGGGGTGACCACGACGTTGTCGAGCTCGAACAGGGGCGAGTCGGTGCAGGGCTCGGATGCGTAGACGTCGAGGCCCGCCGCTCCCAGCCGGCCCTCCTTCAGCGCGGAGTACAGGGCGGTCTCGTCGACGATGCCACCGCGTGCCGCGTTGATCAGGATGGCTCCCGGCCTGACTGCCGCCAACGCCTCGTCGCCGATCAGCCCGAGCGTCTCCGGGGTCTTGGGCAGGTGCACGCTGATGACGTCGCTGCCGGCGAGCAGGTCGGGCAGGGACACCAGGCGTACGCCCATCTGCGCGGCGCGCACGGCGGGCACGTAGGGGTCGTAGGCGACGACCTTCATGCCGAAGGCCGACAGCCGCTGCGCGACCAGCACGCCGATGCGGCCCAGCCCGACGATGCCGACGGTCTTCTCGTACAGCTCGACGCCGGAGAACTTGCTGCGCTTCCACTCCCCGCTCTTGAGCGAGGCGTTGGCCTCGGGGATGCGGCGAGCCGCCGCGAGCAGCAGACCGATCGCCAGCTCGGCGGCGCTGACGATGTTCGACGTGGGGGCGTTGACGACCATCACACCGGCCTGCGTGGCAGCCTTGACGTCGACGTTGTCGAGACCGACGCCGGCTCGCGCGATCACCTTCAGCCGGGGGGCCGCAGCGATGGCCTCGGCGTCGACGCGGGTGGCACTGCGCACGAGGATCGCGTCGACGTCGGCCAGGGCCGGCAGCAGAGCCTGCCGGTCGGCGCCGTCGCACCGGCGGATCTCGAAGTCGGGACCGAGCGCGTCCAGCGTGGCTGGGGAGAGCTCTTCGGCGATCAGGACGATGGGCTTGCTCACACTGAGGCCTTTCGCACACGCCCCGACAGGGGCGACGACGGGAGCAGAGGAACGAGGCACACCGCTGGGCCTGTGCCGCTCAGTCTAGCCACGTCACGGACGCTCGTTGGCCGCCGCCTTCGCCACCGTGCGCTCGATGCGCGCGGCCCTCGTCGCGGCGGTCTTCGCCAGCGCTATCTGGGCGAGGTAGGCCTTGCGCACCGACGGCGGGAAGGCGTCGAAGTGGGCCCGGGCCACAGGGTCTGCGGCGAAGGCGGCCGCGAGGTCGTCCGGCACCTCGAGCCTCTCGGCTGAGTCCAGCACGCTCCAGGACCCGTCGGCCTGAGCCCGGTCGATGGCAGCCTGGCCGGACGGCTGCATGCGTCCGGCGGCCTGCAGGCGTGCGACGCGCTGCTTGTTCGGCTGCGACCACACGCTGCCCTTGCGGCGGGGGCTGATCCACAGCAGCGACCGTTCGCCGTCGAGCACCTTCACGCTCGCGTCGACCCATCCGAAGCACAGCAGCACCGCGATCATGTGCTCGTACTCGACGGCGGGATGGGTCGAGCCTGGCCGTGCGCGCACCAGCCAGACCCCCGAGGTGCGGGTGTGCTCGACGCGCAGCCACTGCTCGAGGTCGGCAGCGTCGGCGACGCTGAGCATCGGCTTGCCGTCGGGTGCGGTCTGCTCGGTGGCCACGGCGTCAGGCTGCCAGGTGTCGGCGCCACGCGCTGAAGCTCGTCAGGGAGCCCTCTGCCGGTCGCACCAGCCACGGGAACGGGTGCACAGCGACGGGCTGCAGCCGACGGGCCCGCCGCCGCCATCCGGGCACCGGGGCGAAGGTCGTGGCCAGTGCCCGTCCGGCCAGCACCTCGCACGGATCACCGCGGTGCACCTGCACCCGACGGCGCAGGCCCAGGTCGGCGAGGGTCTCGGCGAGGAACACCAGCCGCTTGCCCGACAGTCGCAGCCGCGTCAGCAGCGGGGCGTCGAACACGAACACCACCGCAAGGTCGGGGTGGGCGACCAGGGCCGGGTCGTCGTCCCCCAGGGACTCGGCGGTCAGCCAGACCTGCTGCGGGGCCGCCGTCGACCAGGCCGCGCGTGGCCCGGCTGTGCGCTCGGGGTCGGGGTCGTGGCGGCGCGCGTAATAGGGGTGAAAGGACGCGCCGATGCAGCCGGTGAACCAATAGAGGCCGATCAGCCCCAGGATCCGGTCCATTCCCAGCAGCGCCTCGACGTCACCATCGCAATCGGTCCAGCCGCGAAATTTCTCGACCAGCCAGGCGGCCGCCGGGGTGATCACCGCCGAATGGCTGAGGGTGTTGCCGCGCCAGGTCTGTTTGGCCACGGTGGCCGGGATGCCCGGCTCTGTTGGTTCCACGGCCAGCAGCTCGCCCTCGCTGTCGTAGCGGGGGGCGTAGAGGCCGGGCACGTACACGCGGGCGATCTCCACGGCACGCTGGCAGGCGCCGGGCAGATCCAGGGCAAGGCGCTTTCCTACAACAACATCGCCGATGCCGACGCTGCGTTCGAGTGCGT
>CAYNWB010000024.1:0-33357 GCA_964400785.1 uncultured Actinomycetes bacterium
TCGGACGTTCGCCGACGCGACGACCCGCCGGCCACCACGCGTCAGGCGCGTCCGTCGCCCTGGTCGTTCCCGGTCCAGGGCCGCCAGCTGTTGTCAGTGTGACCACGCCGCCATGATCGACGGAAGATCACGACACGAGGTTGTGCAGGGATCTTCCGTTGATCATCAGACGTCGGTGATGCGCAGCCCGGCGTGAGACTTGTACCGGCGGTTCACCGAGATGAGGTTGGCCGTGAGTGCCTCGACCTGCCGGGCATTGCGCAGACGCCCGCCGTAGACCCCGCGCATGCCGGGGATGAGTCCCGCCAGCGCCTGCACCTGATCCGTGGCCTGCCGGTCGTCGCCGAGCACAAGGACGTCGGTGTCGATGCTCGACACCGAGGCGTCCTCGAGGAGCACTGCCGACACGTGGTGGAACGCCGCCACGACCCGCGACCGGGGCAGCACCTCCGCAGCCTGCTGCGCCGCACTGCCCTCAGGGACATCCAGGGCGAACGCGCCCTGCTTGTCGAACCCGAGCGGGTTGACGCAGTCGACGACGATCGTGTCGGCGAGGGGCTCGGCGAGGTCTCGCAGCAGATCGGCATGACCGCTGTACGGGACGGCGACGATGGCGATGTCGGCGGCCGCCGCACAGTCGGCATTCGACAGCCCCTCGACGTCGCCCGGCAGGCCATCGGCCACCGCCGCCGCCCGGGCGGGGTCGCGAGACCCGACCAGCACGCGAGCTCCCGCCAGGCCGAAGCGGTAGGCCAGGCCACGCCCTTGCGGGCCGGTGCCCCCCAGAACCCCGATCGTGCCGATGTCGTCGATGCTCACGCCGGTTCCTCCGTCTGCTGCCCGACCCAGTCGGCGAGCACGTCCTGGGTGTCGTCCCCGACCACGACGGCCCTGGCCCTCGCGACCTCGCTGCGCGAGAACCGTGGCGCGGGTGCGGCCTGCACGACCCCGTCCACCTCGACCAGTGTGCCGCGAGCCACCAGGTGCGGGTCCCGGACCGCCTCGGCCCAGGTGAGCACCGGCGTCACACATGCGTCGGTGTCGTCGAACACCCCCGCCCAGTGATCGCGCGGGTGGGCGGCGAATGCGTGTGCGAAGGTTCGGCGCAACGTCGGCCAGCCGGCCGGGTCGTACTGGGGCGGCAACGACTCGGGGTCGAGGCCCAGCCCCTGCAGCAGCAGCGCGTAGAAGGCGGGCTCGAGGGCTGCCACGGCGACGAACCGGCCGTCGGCGCAGGCGTAGCAGTCGTAGAACGGGGCGCCGCCGTCGAGCAGGTTCGACTCGCGCGCGTCCTGCCACGCCCCGATCGCGCGCATCGACCACGCCAGCTGCGACAGCAGCGACACCCCGTCCACCATCGCCGCGTCGACCACCTGGCCTTGACCCGACCGCTCCCGCTCCACCAACGCGGCCAGGACGCCGACGAGCAGCAGCATCGACCCGCCGCCGTAGTCGGCGACCAGGTTCAGTGGCGGCGACGGGGCCGACTGCGCCCGGCCCATCGCCGCCAGGGCGCCCGTCAGGGAGAGGTAGTTCAGGTCGTGGCCCGCCCGATCCGATCGCGGCCCGGCCTGGCCCCAGCCGGTCATCCGCCCGTACACCAACCGCGGGTTGACCTCCAAGCAGTGCTCGGGGCCTACGCCGAGCCTCTCGGCCACACCGGGACGAAACCCCTCCAGCAGCACGTCGGCGACCCGCACCAGGCGCAGCACCGTGGCGAGGTCGTCGGGCCTCTTCAGGTCGGCGCGCACCCAGCGGCGGCCCCGCAGCGACACGTCGCCCGCTCCCAGGCCCGCCGGAGGCCCGGGACGTTCGACGCGCACCACATCGGCACCGAGGTCGGCGAGCACCATCGCGGCGTGCGGGCCCGGGCCGATCCCGGCCAGCTCGACGACGCGAAGCCCCGCCAGCGGCGCACGACCACCTGTCACGACCCCTCCTCGACAGCCCTACCGGACGGTGTTACCGGCGAGTAGGCTGCGGGCCCAAGCATTCACGACCCGTACCCCGCCGCCGAACGGTGGGGTACGTCTGCGCGAAGGGAGCTGCTCGGTGGGTAGAGACGCGTACATCTACGAGGCGATTCGGACGCCGCGGGGCAAGGGCAAGGCCAATGGCTCGCTGCACCGGGTCAAGCCCGTCTCGCTGGTCGTCGGCCTGCTGAACGAGCTCACCGCCCGCCACCCGGGGCTCGACCCCGCGCGTATCGACGACGTCGTCCTCGGGTGCGTCACGCCGATCGGCGACCAGGGTGCCGACATCGCCCGCACGGCGGCACTTGCAGCGGGGCTGCCGACCACCGTCGCCGGTGTGCAGGTGAACCGGTTCTGCGCATCCGCGCTCGAGTCGATCAACCTCGCCGCGCAGAAGGTCGCCTCCGGCTGGGACGAGATGATCGTCGCGGGTGGTGTGGAGTCGATGTCGCGCGTGCCCATGGGTGCCGACGGCGGCGCCTGGGCGATGGACCCGGAGACCGCGTACGACACCTACTTCGTGCCGCAGGGCATCAGTGCCGACCTGATCGCCACCACCGAGGGCTTCAGCCGTGAGGACGTCGACGCCTACGCCGTGCGGTCCCAGCAGCTCGCCGCGGCCGCCTGGAGCGGAGGGCGGTTCGCCAAGTCGGTCGTGCCTGTCGTCGACCGCAACGGCGCCGTCGTGCTCGACCACGACGAGCACATGCGGCCCAGCACCACGATGGAGAGCTTGGCGAAGCTCCCGCCGTCCTTCGCCGCGATCGGCGACATGGGCGGGTTCGACGCGGTGGCGCTGCAGAAGTTCCACTGGGTCGAGTCGATCAACCACGTGCACACGGCCGGCAACTCCTCCGGCATCGTCGACGGGGCAGCGATCGCCCTCATCGGAAGCGAGCAGGCCGGCCGCGAGGCCGGTCTGGCCCCCCGAGGCCGAGTGGTCGCAACCGCCGTCACCGGGTCGGACCCGACCATCATGCTGACCGGGCCCACGCCCGCCACCGAGAAGGTGCTCGCCACCGCAGGGCTGAGCAAGGACGACATCGACCTCTGGGAGCTCAACGAGGCCTTCGCGGCGGTCGTGCTCAAGTGGGTCAAGGACCTCGACCTGCCCATGGAGAAGGTCAACGTCAACGGCGGTGCCATCGCCATGGGCCACCCCCTCGGCGCCACCGGCGCGATGATCTTCGGCACGGTGCTGGACGAGCTCGAGCGCACAGGCGGCCGGTACGGCCTGGTGACGCTGTGCATCGGCGGCGGCATGGGTGTGGCGACCATCATCGAGCGGGTCTGACCCGGCTCGCACGACGTAGCTGACGAGGACGAGAGACAGATGACGCAGAACATGATCGGCTGGGAGTCGGGCATCAACAAGGTGGTCGTGCTGACCATGGACGACCCGTCCAGCAGTGCCAACACCCTCAACGACGCCTTTCGGTACAGCTTCACCGAGACGGTCGAGCGTCTCGAGGCCGAGAAGGACTCCATTCGTGGCGTGATTCTCACCAGCGCCAAGAAGACGTTCTTCGCCGGGGCCGACCTCACCTGGCTGTCGACCGCGACCAAGGACGACGCGGGCGCCCTCATCGAGCAGATCGGCCACTTCAAGGCACTGCTGCGACGACTCGAGCTGCTCGGACGGCCTGTCGTCGCCGCCGTCAACGGCGCTGCCCTCGGCGGTGGCCTGGAGATCGCGCTCGGCTGCCACCATCGCATCGTGCTCGACACGCCGGGCACCCAGCTCGGGTTCCCCGAGGTAGGCCTGGGGCTGCTGCCGGGCGGAGGCGGCGTCGCGCGCACGGTGCGCATGTTCGGTCTGCAGAAGGCCCTGATGGAGATGCTGCTGCAGGGCCAGAAGTACCGGGCCGCGCAGGCCGTCGAGGTGGGCCTCGCCGACGAGGTCGTGCACTCGCCCGAGGCGATGATGGACGCCGCCTACGCCTGGATCGAGGCCAACCCCGAGCCCGTCCAGCCCTGGGACGTCAAGGGCCACAAGGTGCCCGGTGGCACGCCGTCCAACCCCAGGCTCGCCGCGATGCTGCCGGCGTTCCCGGCCAACCTGCGCAAGCAGGTCAAGGGCGCGCCGATGCCTGCCCCGCACCACATCATGGCCGCGGCGGTCGAAGGCTCCCAGGTCGACTTCGAGAACGCCCTGCGCATCGAGACCGAGTACTTCGTCGACCTGGCGACCGGCCAGGTCAGCAAGAACATGATCAAGGCGTTCTTCTTCGACCTGCAGCACGTGTCGAAGGGTGGAAGCCGGCCGGCCGGCCACCCGCAGCACAAGGCCACCAAGGTCGCCGTGCTGGGTGCCGGGATGATGGGTGCGGGCATCGCCTACGTGTGTGCCCGCAACGGCATCGACGTGGTGCTCAAGGACGTCAGCGTCGAGGCGGCCGAGGCGGGCAGGTCCTACAGCCAGAAGCTGCTGGCCAAGCAGGTCTCCCGGGGGCGGATGAGTGAGCAGAACGCGGCGGCGGTGCTCGACCGGATGACCGCGACCGACAGCTTCGCCGACGCCGCGGGCGCCGACCTGATGATCGAGGCGGTGTTCGAGGACGTCGACCTGAAGAAGTCGGTGTACGCCGAGCTCGAGCCCCGGCTCGCCGACGACGCGCTGCTCGCGTCGAACACCTCCACGCTGCCGATCACCAGCCTGGCTGAGGGGGTCACCCGCCCCGACGACTTCATCGGCATGCACTTCTTCTCGCCGGTCGACAAGATGCAGCTGCTCGAGATCGTGGTGGGGGAGAAGACGTCGGATGCCGCGCTCGCGCGTGCCGTCGACGTCGCCTTGCAGATCAAGAAGCTTCCGATCGTGGTCAACGACAGCAGAGGCTTCTTCACCTCACGCGTCATCGGCACCTTCGTGAACGAGGCCATCGCCATGCTGCACGAGGGCGTGCCGGCACCGTCCATCGAGCAGGCGGGGCTGCAGGCCGGCTACCCGACCGCACCCTTGGCCCTCACCGACGAGGTCAGCCTCGTCCTGTGGCGCCGGATCAGGGAGCAGTCGAAGGCGGCCATCGAGGCCGAGGGCGGCACCTACGAGCTCAAGCCCTGGGACTCGGTCATCGACTCGATGGTGCTCGAGTTCGACCGCGGTGGACGAGCGGCCGGTGCCGGCTTCTACGACTACGACGAGGGCAAGCGTGTCGGGTTGTGGGGCGAGCTGCCGACACACTTCGGTGGCGTGAGCGGTGCGAACCCGCCGGACATGCCGTTCGAGGACATGAAGGAGCGGATGCTGTTCGCCGAGGCCATCGAGAGTGTCAAGTGCCTCGACGAGGGGGTGCTGCGCTCGGTGCCCGATGCCAACATCGGCTCGATCTTCGGCATCGGGTTCCCCGCCTGGACGGGCGGGGTGCTGCAGTACGTCAACGGCTACCCGGGCGGCCCGGCCGGTTTCGTGGCCCGGGCGCGCGAGCTGGCCGACCGCTACGGCGAGCGGTTCACCCCGCCGGAGTCGCTGGTGGCACTGGCAGACTCGGGCGGTCGCTACGAGTGAGCATGTCGTGAGCCGAGCGGGGCCGCCGTCCCGCTCGGCCATGCGACGTGCGCTGCGCCGAGCCCGCGACGGGGTCACGCTCGACCTCGCCGAGACCGAGGTGCTGCTGCACGCCGAGGCAGACGACCTGGCCGAGCTGTGCGCGTCGGCCGCCGGCGTCCGGGACGCCGGGCTGCAGGCAGCGGGACGTCCCGGGGTCGTGACCTACTCGCCGAAGGTGTTCATCCCGCTGACGCACCTGTGCCGCGACCGGTGCCACTACTGCACGTTCGCCACCGTCCCCGGGCGCCTGGCCGCCGAGGGCCGCGCACCGTACCTCTCACCCGACGACGTGCTGGCGATCGCGTCCGCTGGTGCCGCGCTGGGGTGCACGGAGGCGCTGTTCACCCTCGGGGACCGTCCCGAACGGCGCTGGCCGGTGGCGGCCGCCTGGCTGGAGTCGCGGGGCTACTCCTCGACGCTGCACTACTTGCGCGCCATGGCGGTGCTGGTGCTCGAGCAGACCGGGCTGCTGCCGCACCTGAACCCGGGCGTGATGACGTGGGAGGAGATCGCCCGCCTTCGGCCCGTCGCGCCGTCGATGGGGCTGATGCTCGAGACGACCTCGCGGGCGGTCTTCGAGACGCCCGGTCAGGCGCACTTCGGATCACCGGACAAGGACCCGCAGCTGCGGCTGCGGGTGCTCGAGGACGCCGGACGGCTTCTGGTGCCCTTCACGACCGGTCTGCTCGTCGGTATCGGCGAGACGACGGCCGACCGTGCGGAGTCCCTGCACGCCCTGCGCGCCGTGCATCGTCGGCACGGGCACCTGCAGGAGGTGATCGTGCAGAACTTTCGGGCCAAGCCGACCACGGCCATGCGTGCGGCCCCCGACGCCGGGCGAGCGGAGTACCTGGCCACCATCGCCGTCGCGCGTCTCGTGCTCGGACCGCACGTGCGGGTGCAGGCGCCGCCGAACCTGTCGGAGCCGGACGAGCTCGGCGACCTGCTGGCGGCAGGTGTCGACGACTGGGGTGGGGTCAGCCCGCTCACCGTCGACCACGTGAACCCCGAACGCCCGTGGCCGGCGGTGCAGACCCTGGCCGAGGCCACGGCGGCAGCCGGTCTCGAGCTGCGGGAGCGGCTGACCGTGCACCCCGAGTACGTGCTGCGGTCCGAGCCCTGGATCGACCCCCGGGTGCGGCCGCACGTGAGTGCCCTGGCCGGGCGGGACGGCCTGGCCGTGCCGCAGCGACGCCCGACGGGCATCCCCTGGCAGGAGCCCGATCCCACCTGGAGCAGCGCCGGCCGGGTCGACCTGCACCGCGCGGTCGACGACCCCGACCGTCGTCCGTCCCGCCCCCTGCGGGTTCGTGCGCACGAGCACGTCGGGGGCCGGGCCCGCCTCGACTCGCAGGTCGCGGCCGCCCTGGCGGCCGCCGAGCGCGACCCGGCCGGGCTCTCCGACGAGCAGTACCTGACCCTGGCCACGTCGGACGGTGACGGCCTGACGGCCCTCGCCGCCCTGGCCGACAGCCTGCGCCGTGACGCCGTCGGTGACGACGTCACCTACGTGGTCAACCGCAACATCAACTTCACCAACATCTGCTACACGGGCTGCCGGTTCTGCGCGTTCGCGCAGCGGCGCAGCGACGCCGACGCGTTCACCCTGTCGCTGGACGAGGTCGCCGACCGGGCCGAACGTGCCTGGCGGCTCGGGGCGAGCGAGGTGTGCATGCAGGGGGGCATCGACCCTGCCCTGCCCTCGACCGGCTACGCCGACCTCGTCCGGGCCGTGAAGGCCCGGGTGCCCGGCATGCACGTGCACGCGTTCAGCCCGATGGAGATCGTCAACGGCTCGGCACGCAGCGGGCTCGACGTCGACGACTTCGTCGCCTCGTTGCGCGAGGCAGGCCTCGACTCGATCCCCGGGACGGCCGCGGAGATCCTCGACGACGAGGTGCGCTGGGTGCTGACGAAGGGCAAGCTTCCCGCAAGCACGTGGGTGGACGTGGTGACGGCCGCGCACCGGGCCGGCCTGCGCTCGAGCGCCACCATGATGTTCGGCCACGTCGACCACCCCCGGCACTGGGTGGCGCACCTGAGGGTGCTCTGCCGCATCCAGGACGAGACGGGTGGGTTCACCGAGTTCGTGCCGCTGCCGTTCGTGCACCGCAGCTCGCCGCTGTACCTGGCCGGACTCGCCCGTCCCGGCCCGACCCTGCGCGACAACGTGGCGGTCCACGCCCTCGCTCGGCTGATGCTGCTCGGGCGGGTCGACAACGTGCAGACGTCCTGGGTGAAGCTCGGGGTCGAGGGCAGCCGGGCCATGCTGCAGGCCGGCGCCAACGACCTGGGCGGCACCCTCATGGAGGAGACGATCAGCCGCATGGCAGGGTCGGAGCACGGCTCGTGGCGCACCCCGGCCCAGCTCGAGGCCGTTGCGTCCGGGGTCGGCAGGCCCGCACGCATGCGCACCACCACCTACGGGCGGGTGCCGCCGCACCGTCACGCCGTGGCTCACGCCGTGGGCTCCTACGATGAGGCGCTGCGGACCGAGCACGAGGCGCACCCGCCGACCCGTCGGGAAGGAACAGCGTGAGCAGCGGCAGCGCAGCAACCCGGACGACGCGGCAGCGCACCGCCATCGAGTCGCTGCTGGCGTCGATCCACGACTTCCACAGCGCGCGCGACCTGCACGCTCGCCTGACCCAGCAGGGCTCGCACGTCGGGCTGTCGACCGTCTACCGCACCCTGCAGGCGATGGCCGACGCCGGGGAGATCGACGTGCTGCGCCAGGAGAACGGTGAGGCCCTGTACCGCCGGTGCAGCCCCGTGCACCACCACCACCTGGTGTGCCGGCAGTGCGGCAGGACGATCGAGGTCGAGGGCACCGTCGTGGAGTCGTGGGCCGCCGCTGTCGCACGCGAGCACGGGTTCGTCGACCCGACGCACGACGTCGAGGTGTTCGGCACCTGCCCTGACTGCGCGGCGTAGCCCGTCCGTGGCCGCTCTGCTGCGTCCCTACCAGGACGTGCTCACCGTGCCCGGCGCCTGGCAGTTCTCGGCCAGCGCCTTCGTGGCGCGCCTGCCCATCTCGATGCTCGGCATCGGCATCGTGCTGCTGGTCACCGGCACGCGTGACTCCTACTCCGACGCCGGAGCCGTGGCCGCCGCAGCGATCGTCGCCGGGTCGCTCGTCGCACCCCTGCAGGCGCGCCTGGCCGACCGGCTCGGGCAGCCCCGTGTCATCGCGCCGCTGCTGGTGGTGCACGCGGCTGCACTGTCGCTGGGTGTGTGGGCCGCCGTGACCGGCGCGTCTCTCGTGCTCGTCATGGCTGCTGCGGCGCTGGCCGGTGCGTCGTTGCCTCAGTTCGGCTCGTTCGTGCGCGTGCGCTGGACGGTCCAGCTGTCCGGCACCGGTCGACTGCCGACCGCCTTCGCGCTGGAGTCGGTGCTGGACGAGGTGATCTTCGTGGTCGGCCCCGTGCTGGTCACCCTCGTCGCCACCTCGGTCAGCCCGGTTCTGGCGGTGCTGGGAACACTCGCGTTCACTCTCGGGGGCGGTGTCGCCTACCTGACCTGCCGGGGCACGGTGCCGCCCCGACACACCCTGACCGTCGGCGTCTCCCGCGAGCGGCTGGCATGGCGCACGCTGGCGCCGCTCGCCGTCGCCTTCACTGCGCTGGGCACGGTCTTCGGTGCTGTCGAGGTCAGCACCGTCGCGTTCGCCGACGAGGCCGGTCGCCCAGGTGCGGCGGGTCTCGTCCTGGCCGCGTTCGCGGCGGGCAGCCTCGCTGCGGGGCTGGTGTTCGGTGCGCTGGCAACCGGTGGGCCCTCCCGGCGACGACTGGTCGTGGCCGTGGCCGTGCTGTCCGCGGTGCTGCTGCTCACGCTGGTGGCCGACTCGTTGCTGGTGCTGGCCGCAGCCTTGGCCCTGGCCGGGGTCACCATCTCGCCGTCGCTGATCACCGGCTTCGGCCTGGCGGAGCAGTCCAGCCCGCGCTCACGGGTCACCGAGTCGCTGGCCTGGACGTCGACGGCCCTCGGTGTCGGTGTCGCGGTCGGTGCAGCCCTGGTGGGCCCCCTCATCGACGAGCGGGGCGCCGACGCGGCGTTCGTGGTGCCCGTCGCTGCGGCCGTTGTCGCCTCGATCGCGGCCCTGCTGCTGCCCGGTTCACTACTGTCGGCCCATGGGCGAGTACGCGTTGCAGACGGTGCATGAGGGCGGGCGGTTCTTCGAGAGCCCGCGGTGGCACGAGGGTCACTGGTGGGTGTCGGACTTCTACGACCACCGCGTGCTGAGGCTGTCCGAGGACGGTCGCGACGAGACGGTGCTGGAGGTTCCCGGGCAACCGTCGGGGCTGGGCTGGATGCCCGACGGCAGCATGCTCGTGGTCTCGATGAAGGACCAGCGGGTGCTGCGCCGGCACACCGACGGCACGGTCGTCGAGCACGCCCACCTGTCGGAGCAGAGCGAGGGCCACACCAACGACATGGTGGTCGACGCCACCGGACGCGCCTGGGTCGGCGACTTCGGGTTCGACCTGATGGCCTTGGGTGAGCCGTCACCGACCAGCCTCAAGCGTGTCGATCCCGACGGCACCGTGACCGTCGCAGCCGAGGGCCTGCTGTTCCCGAACGGCATGGTCATCACTCCCGATGGGCGCACGCTCATCGCCGGGGAGTCCGTCGGCTCGCGCTACAGCGCCTGGACGATCGAGCCGGACGGCTCGCTGACCGACCACCGCGTCTGGGCCCAGCTCGGCCCGACGCCCCCGCTGGGCTCGTTCACCGACATGCTCGCGCAGCTGCAGGCGGCGCCGGACGGCTGCACCCTCGACGCCGAGAACCACCTGTGGGCCGCCGACGCGCTGTTCGGCAGACTGCTGCGCATCGCTCCCGGCGGCGCGGTCGTCGACGAGATCTCGGCGCCGGAGGGACTGGGCATGTTCGCGTGCATGCTCGGTGGCGAGGACGGTCGGGACCTGCTCATCTGCGCAGCGCCGGACTTCTTCGAGCACAACCGGGCCCACACCCGCGACGGGGTGCTGCTGCGCACCCGGGTGGACGTGCCGCACGCGGGTCTGCCCTAGCCGTGGCGAGCAGGCACGACGTCACGATCCCGGTCGACGACCAGACGATCGCTGCCACGCTGGTGACCCCCCAGCGCCCCAGCGGGGCCGGGGTGCTGTTCGTGCACGGGCTCGGCAGCGACAGGCTCACCAACCTCGAGCGGGCGCAGGCACTGGCGGACGCGCACGGCGCGACCTGCCTCGCCATCGACCTGCGGGGGCACGGCGCCAGCAGCGGTCGGCTCTCGCAGGTCACGCCGGCGCAGAACCTGCGCGACGTCGTGTGTGCGGTCGACGCGCTCACGAGCCGGCCCGGCGTGGACCACTCGCGCATCGGAGTGTGCGGGGCCAGCTACGGGGCGTACCTGTCGGTGCTGCTCGCAGCCGAGCGCGACGTCGCGCGGCTGGCGCTGCGCGCTCCCGCGCTGTACGCCGACGACGTGGTCGGCTCGACGCTCAGCGCTCGGCGCCTGGGTGATGCCACCACGTCGGCACGCGCGCTGTCAGTGCTCGCCGCCACGACCGTCCCGATGGTGATCGTGGAGTCCGAGCACGACGAGGTGATCCCGCATGCCGTCATCGAGACCTACCTCCGCGCCCGGGACGGCATCGAGCACGTCGTGCTGCCCGGTGCCCGCCACGCCCTGACCGACCCCCGCTGGCGCGCCGACTACCAGCAGGTGCTCCTCACGTTCTTCTCCGACCTGTAGAGACCGGTCGTTCAGCCGTGGTCGGTGTCGCGGGTGTGGAACTCCCCGGCGAACGTCACCGGTGCGCCGGCTGACACGGTGACGACCTCGTCGTAGTGGCGCAGCTCCAACGGATCGCCCGACTCGAGCGTGTAGGTGACCTCGTGGACGTCGATCGTCACGCGCAGCAGGCTGTCGCGGACGAGCATCGGGAACCTCAGCCGTCGAGCGCGGGTGGGCAGCATGGGACGGAAGGTGATGCCGTCCGTGCGCCAGCGGAACCCGCCGAACCCGAACACGAGCGACATCCAGGTGCCACCGGCCGACGCCACGTGCACACCGTCGCGCACGTTGCCGGCGGTGTCGGCCATGTCGACCGACATGGCGTCGATGAGGTACTCCTCGGCCGTGCGGTACTTGCCCACGTCGGCGGCGGCGATCGCCTGGATGCTCTCCGACAGCGAGGAGTCCCCGGTGGTCAGCGGGTCGTAGTACTCGAAGATGCGCCGACGCTCGGCGGGGGTGAACCGTCCCGGCAGCAGCACCGTGGCCAGCTGCACGTCGGCCTGCTTGATCACCTGGTGTCGGTAGATGACCAGCGGGTGGTAGTGCAGCAGCAGGGGGTAGTGCTCGGCCGGGGTGCCGGCGAAGTCCCAGGGGGCGAGGTCGAGAAAGCCGTCGTCCTGCAGGTGTACCTGCGCGTCGGTGTCGAAGGGCACGTAGATCAGCGACGCGGCGCGTCGCCAGGAGTCGGTCTCGTCTGCCGTCACACCGGTGCGCTCGACGAGCCGGGTGTAGTCAGCAGGGGAGCCCTCGCGAAGGCTCTCGACGATCTCGGCCGCCCTGGCGAGGTTCTCCGCGGCCATCAGGTTGGTGTAGAGGTTGTTGTCGACCACGGTCGTGTACTCGTCGGGCCCGGTCACCTTCTGGATGACGAAGCGTCCGCCGTGCCGGTCGGAGAAGAAGCCCAGGTCTGCCCACATGCGGGCGGTCTCGACGAACAGCTCGGCGCCGTGACGCACCATGAGCTCGTCGTCCCCGGACATCTGCACGTACTGGTCGAGGGCGTAGGCGATGTCGGCGTCGATGTGGTACTGCGCCGTCCCGGCGGCGTAGTAGGCCGAGGCCTCCTGGCCGGAGATCGTGCGCCACGGGAACAGGGCTCCGGCCTGCCCCACCTCAGCGGCTCGTCGCCGGGCGTCGGGCAGCATCTGCACCCTGTGCATGAGCAGGCTGCGGGCGATCTCCGGGTTGGTGTGGATGAGGAACGGCAGGACGTAGACCTCGGTGTCCCAGAAGTAGTGGCCCTCGTAGCCGGTACCGGTCAGACCCTTGGCGGGGGCTCCGTGCCCCTCGGCGCGGGCGGTCGCCTGCCACACGCTGAACAGGCTGAAGCGCAAGGCCTGCTGGGCTGCGGGGTAGCCGTCCCACTCCACGTCGCTTCGCTGCCAGAAGGCCGCCATCGCGCGGGTGTGCGCGGCGAAGATCTCGCGGTAGCCCACCGCCCGGGCGCGGTAGATCGATGCCTCGGCCCGGTAGCGCAGGTCGGTGGCGTCGTCGTCCCCGTAGTGGTAGGCGAGCCACTTGTACAGGGTGACCGTCTCGTTGACCTGCGCCACGACATCGAACACGACGCGGGCCCGCTCGTCGTCGACCCGGGTGTCGACGTGGGTCACGCCTTCGCCGAACTCGTGGTCCATGGCGGCGGCCACGGTCAGCCCGCTGTCGGCGGTACGGAACGCGCGCACCACCCGGGGGCCCTCGACGTCGTCGCCCTGGCTGGTCAGCACGTCGTCTCCGAAGGTGCGGCTGCGCCGCTGGTCGTGCTTGCCCATCGCGGCTCCGGAGGCCGGCGAGGTGACCAGGTCGGACGAGATGACCAGCCGCCCGGGCTTGTCGAGCGCGGTCACCTGGTAGCGGATGCACGCCAGGTGCCGGTTGGTCATCGAGGCGAAGCGCTTCGTGCGCACCCAGAAGCGTCGCCCGTCGTGCAGCTGGTAGATGACCGATCGGTCCAGCGCTCCCCGCTGCATGTCGAGGGAGCGCTCGAACTCGAGCACCTCGGTGCTGGTGCAGTCCACCGGGTCCTCGTCCACGAACAGCCGGATCGCGGTGCCGTCCGGGACGGGCAGGATCGTCTGCCCGGTGCTGGCGTACCCGTGGGCCTTCTCCGGGTACACGATCGGCCAGGTCTCGTGGAAACCGTTGAGCAGCGTGCCCGGCTGGTAGGACGGGGCTCCCTCCTCGAACGACCCACGGATGCCGAGGTAGCCGTTGGCGACGGCGAAGAGCGTCTCGGTCTGCTCGGTGTAGGCGGGGTTGTAGGCGCGCTCGACGAGGCGCCAGGGGTCGGTGGGGTAGTCGCCGCTGGAGGCCATGATGCGCTTGGACGCCGCCAGCAGGCGGTGCTCGGGCGGTCCGGCCCGGTGGACCTCCTCGGTCGGCGCGCTGAGCAGCTCGGACAGGTCGTGCACGACCAGGTCGGCACCCGCCTCGGTGAGAGCCTGCGCGTGGTCGTCCCGGTCGACGCCCACGACGAGCCGGAACCCGCCGGCCTTGCCGGCAGCCACGCCGGCGATCGCGTCCTCGATGACCGCGGCGCGGTCGGGGCTGACGCCGAGCCGCTGTGCCGCCTCGAGAAACATGTCGGGGGCGGGCTTGCCGGCCAGGTCCATCTCCAGCGCCGTCGCCCCGTCCACCCGGGCGTCGAACAGGTTGGTGATGCCCGCGTACTCCAGCACCGCGGCGCAGTTGCGGCTGCTGGACACGACCGCGGTCTTCAGCCCTGCCTCGCGCAGCTCGCGTACCCATGCGATCGAGCCGGGGAAGACCTCGACGCCGACCCGCTCCAGCTCGGCCTCGACGAGCAGCTGCTTGCGGTTGCTCAGACCCCAGACCGACATCTCGTCGCGCGACGAGTCGGGGGTGCCCTCGTCGAGCTCGATCCCCCGTGAGGTCAGAAAGTCGCGCACCCCGTCCTGTCGCGGCTTGCCGTCGACGTACGCGACGTAGTCGTCGACCTCGTTGAAGGGCGCGGTCGTGGTGCCGTGCTCGGCGTCCCACCAGGTGAGGAACTCGTCGAAGGTGTCCTTCCACGCCGCGGCGTGCACCGACCGGGTGGTCGTGAGCACGCCGTCAAGGTCGAACAGCACCCCGTCGAACTGGCTCAGCGCGACGGGGCTAGGCATGGTGCACGTCTCGTGGGGCCACGAGATCGACGCTAGCCGCTGACCGGCTCCGGCGCTGCGGGACGGCGGGAGACGGTCGCGAACAGCCAGATCCCGACAGCGACGAGTGCCAGGCTGCCGTACTGGGCGCCCGTCAGGCCGAACAGTGTGGTGTCGTAGGTGCGCAGGAAGTCGGTGAGAAACCGGAGCGTTCCGTACATCACGGCGAAGGTCGCTGTCATGATGCCGGGACGAGCACCGCGACGGTCGAGCACGACGAGGATCGCGATGATCGGGATGAGCCAGAGAAACTCGTAGAGAGCGGTGTTGTGGTACGTGACCCCAACCTCGAGCGGCCCCTCGATGGTGTCGCCGCCTCGGTAGGTCACGCCCAGCCAGAAGCCGGTCTCGCCGCCGAGGTGCTCACCGACGGCGTAGCAGCCGATGCGCCCGATCATCTGCCCGATGGCCAGTCCCAGCACCGCCCCGTCCAGGAAGACCCACCGCTGCCCCGCGGGCCACGTGCGCGTGAGCACCGGCGCGAGCAGCGCGGCCACGACGAACCCGCCGGTGAACTGCAGACCGCCCTCCCACACGGCGATGACGTCGATCGGGGACTCGATGCGCTCGAGGTTGGTGAGCACCCAGGCCAGCCTGGCCCCGACGAGGCCGAGCACGACCAGCCAGAAGCCGACCCGCTCGGTCTCGCCCCGCGGCACCCCGAACCGCTCGTTGCGCCGGGCAGCGACCACGATGCCCGTGATCATGCCCAGGGCGACCATGAGCCCGAACACGCGGATGGTCGCAGGGCCGATCTCGATGGTCGGGAAGGTCTCGTAGGGGATCCCCATGACGACGTTCACTCCGCAACTGTAGGTACTACCCCGTCAGTCGTCGTCGCCCCCGTGACCGCCGCGGACATGGTCATGGGCGCGGCGCTCGCCGCCACGCGGCTCACCCGCTGGTCGGTCGGCACGGTCGGACGCATCAGCGCGCCGGTGGTGCGCCGCGCCCTCGACCCACCGCTGGTGCCGCACTCGTGGCGGCCTCGGACGGTTCTCGAGGGCTGGGGACTGCAGTGGCGGGCGCGACGAGAGCACCAGGTCGACCTGTCGGCGGTCGTCCTGGCGGTGCTGGAGCGCCTCGACACCTCGGCGGTGCTCGACCAGGTGCTGCGTGAGGTCGACCTGACGACTGTGGTGCTGGACGAGGTGGACCTCGGGCAGGTGGTGCGGTCGGCACTCGACCAGGTCGACCTCACCGAGGTCGTGCTCACGCGGGTCGCACTCGACGCGATCGTGCTCGCTGCTCTGGACCGGCTCGACCTGACCGGGATCGTCGCCGAGCGCGTCGACCTCGCCTCCTTGGCCGAGCAGGTGATGGACGACATCGACCTGCCCGAGATCATCCAGGAGTCGACCGGGTCTGTCGCCTCGGAGGCCGTCCAGTCCGCGCGCCTGGCCAGCGTGGACGCCGACGAGGCGATCTCGCGGTTCGCCGACCGCCTGCTGTTCCGGGCTCGACGCCGTGTGCAGTCCGGCGCGGCCCTGGAGAGCGAGACGACCACTGATGCCGACACCGCCGGCCAGGACACGTCGTGACCGACCCGAACGCCGAGCACGGCGACCATCCGGCTATCCCCACCTGGGCGGCAGCCGTGCCGCCACAGGCGCGCGGCTTCCAGGGGCACAGAGCCGGATTCGTCACCCGCTTCGTCGCGGCGGCGATCGACATGGTGATCGTCGGGCTGGGTCTGGGCGGTCTGTACCTCGGCTGGGCGGTGGTGCTGTTCGCGGTGAACCCCGGCGGCTTCACGGCGCCCACGTTCCCGTTCGGCGTCGTGCTCATCGTCGCTGCCGCGCTGGGCTGGCTGTACTTCACGCTCGCCTGGGCGACGACGGGGCGGACGCTGGGCTCGCGTCTGCTGGGCATCCGCGTGGTCAACTTTCGCGGGCGCGTCATGCGTCTCGGCGGCGCGGCCGTGCGGGCCGCGTTCTGCCTCGCCTTCCTTCCTGGCCTGTTCTGGGTGATCGTGAGCAGCGAGAACCGGTCGTTGCAGGACACGCTGCTGCGGACGTCGGTCATCCACGACTGGACCAAGAGACCACCGACGCGGGAGAAGTCGACCCCGATGTGACCTAGGTCCGGTGCCGACGGGCCCCGGTGGCAGTACACCTGTGTGCGTGAGCGTCATCGAGGTAGTCGACCTGCGCAAGAGCTACGGCGCCGTCACGGCGGTGGACGGGGTGAGCTTCGCCATCGACGAGCGCGAGGTGGTGGCGATGCTCGGCCCGAACGGTGCCGGCAAGACCACCGCAACCGAGATCCTGGAGGGCTATCGAGGCCGGGACTCCGGGGGAGTGTCGGTGCTGGGCTTCGACCCAGCCTCCGGCGGGCGTGCCTACCGCGAGCGGATCGGCATCGTGCTGCAGGAGGCCGGCTTCGAGGATCAGTTCACCGTCCGCGAGCTGCTGCGGCTGCAGGCCGGGTTCTACCCGCACCCCCGTTCCGTGGCCGATGTGATCGCCATGATCGGGCTGGAGGACAAGGCCGACGCCCGGGTCAAGACGCTGTCCGGTGGTCAGCGTCGTCGCCTCGACCTCGGGCTGGGCATCGTCGGCAACCCGGAGGTGCTGTTCCTGGACGAGCCGACGACCGGCTTCGACCCGTCCGCGCGGCGTCGCGCCTGGGACCTCGTCGACGCGTTGCGTGACCTGGGCACCACCATCCTGCTGACGACGCACTACATGGACGAGGCGCAGAACCTGGCCGACCGGGTCATCGTCCTCAACCACGGCCGGGTCGTCGCCGAGGGCACCCCTGAACAGCTCGCCGCCCTCGCCGGGGCCGAGACCGTCGTGTCGTTCCGGCTGCCGGAGGACACCGAGCTCGACCGCCTGCCGCAGATCGGGACGAGTCGTCGGGTTGCCGGCTCCACGGTGGAGGTGCGGTCGGTGCAGCCAACGGCCGACATCCACACCCTCACCGAGTGGGCGCTGGCCACCCACGTAGAGCTGGCCGACCTGAGCCTGGCCCGTCCCAGCCTCGAGGACGTCTACCTCGACCTCACCGAGGTCGTCGAGGAGGCCGCGCAGACCAGGTCGTCCCCGTGAGCGCCGCCACCGGTGGGCTGCTGCGACGGCAGACCGCCCACGACCTCGTCGGGGTCGCGCGCACACCCGTCGTCCTGTTCTTCGCGCTGGCATTCCCGGTGGTCTTCTACGTGATCCTGTCGGCGTTCGTGGGCAACCAGACGATCGACTTCCGGTCCGGGGTGCGCGTCTCCCAGTTCCTGGCCCCCGCGTTCGCGGCCTTCGGCATCGCCATGGCCACGTTCTCGTTCCTGGCCATCGGGTTCGCCGAGATCCGCTTCAACGGAGTGCTCAAGCGCTTGACCGGCAGCCCGTTGCCGAGGTGGGTGCTGCTCGGCGGGCGGGTGCTGGCAGGCACGCTGCTCGCGTTCGTGGCGGTCGCCGTGCTGCTCGCCATCGGGGTGCTCGCCTACGACCTGCAGATCGTCTGGGGGCGCATGCCTGCTGCGGCCGTCACGATCGTCGTGGCGGCGATGTCGTTCAGTGCGCTCGGCCTGGCCGTCGCGGCCCTGGCGCCGTCTGCGCAGGCTGCCGTCGCCATCGCCAACGGGATCGTGATCCCGCTCGCGTTTCTCTCCGACATGTTCGTGGTCGCCGAGCTTCCCGACTGGCTGGCCACGATCGGCTGGCTGTTCCCGCTCAAGCACCTCGTCAACGCGCTGGGCGATGCCTTCAACCCCTTCCTGGACACCAACGGGCTCTATCTCGACCACCTCGCGGTGATCGTGGCCTGGGGGATCGTCGGGGCACTGCTCGCCCTGTGGGGGATACGCCGAGACGCCGCGCGCGCCGAGTCCGGAGGCCCTCCGGACAGCGAACCCGGTGAGCAGTCGGCGGCGGCACGGTCGGCGGCTGGTCCTGACTCGCGTCCACGCCGGTCGGGCCGTCCGTCCCCGGTCGCGCTGGTGTCCGACCAGCTCCGGCACGCCAATGCGCTGCAGTGGCGTGACTGGAGCTCGCCGTTCTTCGGCATCGCCTTCCCAGCCCTGTTCGTCCTGCTGCTCCCGACGGTGTTCGGTGCCGACGACCCTGTCTTCAAGCTCGAGGTGGCCCAGACGGTGGCTGCGAGCATGACGATCTACGGGGCGGCGGTGATCTCGTACGTCAACATGCCGCAAGGGCTGGCAGAGGCTCGCGACCAGGGCGTGCTCAAGAGGTGGGCGGGTACCCCGCTGCCCACCTGGGCGATCTTCGGCGGTCGGGCAGTCTCGTCGCTGTGGCTCAGCGTGCTGGCGCTGCTGGCGGTGTACCTGCTGGCCGTCCCCGTCTACGGCGTCACCGTGCCGTCGAGCTGGCCGAGCGCCGTGCTCATCCTCGCTGTGACCGTGGTCAGCTTTGCTGCGCTCGGCATGGCCGTGGTGTCACTCGTGCACGGCGGCCAGTCCGCGCTTGCCGTCTGTCTCGGCTCCCTCATCACGCTGTCGTTCTTCAGCGACATCTTCATCGTGGGTGCGGAGTTTCCGCGCTGGCTCGACGTCATCAGCTACGTGTTCCCGCTGCGGCACGCGGTCAATGCGTTCACCGATGCGATGGCGGCGGACGCGTCCGGATGGGTCGTGGACTGGCGGCACATGGCCGTGGTGATGGCCTGGGGAGTCGGCGGCCTGCTGGTCACCCTGCGCTGGTTCTCCACCACGCCGCGAACGCGGCCTCCCGCGGGCAAGGATGACGCAGGCGTCGAGCCGGAGCCGCAGCTGGCCTAGTGGCCGCCGGCGGCCAGTCGCTCCTGCTCGCGCTCGAACGACGCGCGGATCTCGGCCTCGGCCGCCGACCGCCCGACCCAGATCGCGCCCTCGACCGACTTGCCGGGCTCGAGCTCCTTGTAGACCTCGAAGAAGTGCTGGATCTCGAGGCGGTCGAAGTCCGGCACATGGTGGATGTCGCGCACGTGCTCGACGCGGGGGTCGTCGACCGGCACGCACAGCACCTTGTCGTCGCCGCCCTTCTCGTCCTTCATGCGGAACATGCCGATCGCGCGGCAGCGGATCAGGCAGCCCGGGAACGTCGGCTCGTCGAGCAGCACCAGGGCGTCGAGAGGGTCCTCGTCCTCGCCCAGGGTGTCGTCGATGAACCCGTAGTCGTGGGGGTAGCGGGTCGAGGTGAACAGACGACGGTCGAGCTTGATGCGACCGGTGTCGTGGTCGACCTCGTACTTGTTGCGGCTTCCTGCCGGGATCTCGATCGTGACGTCGAACTCCATCGTGTCGCCCATGTCCACCCTCTCTCGTGTCGGCACCGCGCGCCGGCCGCCCGGAGGCACAGTCTGGACCATCGCACGTACCGTTGGTGCGGTGACGACAGATCACGACATGGTCGACTGGGGGCTCGCCGTGGCGACCGCGCGGCGCATCGCCGGGTCCGGACCTGCGCTGAGCCCGGAGCAGACGGAGCAGGTCGTCACGCAGCTGCGGTCGCACGCCGCACGTGCGGCAGGCTTCGTCGCCGAGCACACCGGTCTCGTGGCCGAACGAGCCACGGCCCCCGTCGTCGTGGTGGATCGCGGCGGATGGGCCCAGGCCAACGCCGACGCCTTCAAGGTGCTGATGACGCCGGTGATGGGTCGGCTGCAGCAGAAGAAGGGTGGCGCCAGCCCCTTCGACCCCGTGGGCAGGAGACTGACCGGGCTCGAGCTCGGTGTCATGCTCGGCTTCTTGGCGAGCAAGGTTCTCGGCCAGTACGACCCCTTCCTGCTGCCGAGCGAGCAGGCCCCCGACGAGCAGGGCCGGCTGCTGCTGGTGGCCCCGAACATCGTGGAGGTGGAGCGGTCGCTGGGGGTGGAGCCCGAGGACTTTCGGATGTGGGTGTGCCTGCACGAGGAGACCCATCGGGTGCAGTTCGGGGCCGTCGACTGGATGCGCGACCACGTGCGCAGCGAGATCGACCAGGTGATCGAGGCCACGCCGCTCGACCTGGGCGACCTGCTCGGTCGGCTGCTCGAGGCCGTGCGCGGCGTGGCCGACATCGCCCGCCCCGGGGCCGACGGCCCCTCGCTGCTCGACCTGGTGCAGTCCCCGGAGCAACGGGCGGTGGTCGACCGCCTGGCCGCTGTCATGTCCCTGCTCGAGGGGCACGCCGACGTGGTGATGGACGACGTCGGCCCCGACGTCGTCCCCACCGTCGCCACCATCCGCCGCCGGTTCTCCGCTCGGCGCGACAACGCCATCGGGCTGAGCCGTGTGCTGCGCCGGCTGCTCGGACTCGAGGCGAAGATGCGGCAGTACAGGGACGGAGCGGCCTTCGTCCGGGGAGTGCAGGACGCGGTGGGCATCGAAGGCTTCAACGCGGTGTGGACGAGCCCGCAGATGCTGCCGAGCCCGGCCGAGATCGGCGACCCTGGAGCCTGGGTCTCCCGCGTGCACGGCTGACCGGGCGCCTCTCGTGGGACCCCCGGTGCCCGTCGCGACGTGCCGAGCCGCGGTTCGGGACGACCTTCGTGCGCTGGTCGAGCTGACCCGACCGGTCGTGCTCGTCGCGGTCTCGGGAGGAGCCGACTCGTTGGCCCTGCTGGCGGCGGCATGCTTCGTCGGCCCGCGGATGGGCGTGCGCGTCGGCGCCGTGAGCGTCGACCACGGGCTGCAGCGGGGGTCGACGCACCGTGCACGGGCGGTGGCTGCCCACGCCGCGGCCCGAGGAGCCGACCCGGTGAGCGTGTGGCACGTCACCGTGCACGGGCCCGGGGGACCGGAGGCAGCCGCGCGCACGGCACGATACGAGGCCCTGCGTCACGCCGCCGCCGCTGCGGGCGCCCAGGCAGTGCTGCTGGGGCACACGCGTGACGACCAGGCCGAGACGGTGCTGCTCGGCCTGGCCCGCGGGTCGGGCGCGCGTTCGCTGGCCGGCATGGCCCCGCACCAGGGACTGTTCCGCCGACCGTTGCTCGGGCTGTCTCGCGAGACGGTGGCAGCGGCCGCGCAGTGCCACGCCGACGAGCCAGGTGGCCTCGCACCGTGGCACGACCCGCACAACGCCGACCTGGCCTACCGCCGCGCTCGCGTGCGGCACGAGGTGCTGCCGGTGCTGGAGCGCCAGCTCGGTCCCGGTGTCGCTGCCGCGCTGGCGCGGTCGGCCGACCTGCTGCGCGCGGATGCCGACGCCTTGGACGAGTGGGCCGAGCGCGAGACGCTGCGCCTGGTCGCCGACGGGGTCGTCGATGCGATCGGGGTGTCCGCCCTGCCGCGAGCGGTGCGCACCCGGGTGCTGCGGCGGGCGGCGATCATGGCGGGCTCCGCGCCGTCCGACCTGACCGCCGGCCACGTCGTCACGCTCGACTCCCTCGTCATGGGGCAGACCGTCGGCGCCACGGCCCACCTGCCGGGTGGCGTGCGCGCCGAGCGGGTCGGGGGTCGGTTGCGGATGTCGCGCTGACCCGGCACTGCCGCGCCGACGCGGGGCGTGGCAGGCTCTCCGGCGTGGACGCTGCCGACGTCGAGAACGACCTGGCCGAGGTGCTGCTCACCGAGCAGCAGATCCAGCGGCGGGCCAGCGAGATTGCCGCCCGGATCGAGCAGGACTACCGCGGGCGTGACCTGCTGCTCGTCGGTGTGCTCAAGGGCGCGGTGATGGTGATGGCCGACCTGGCGCGAGCCTTCAGCGGCCACGTCGGCATGGACTGGATGGCCGTCTCGTCCTACGGCTCGGGCACCAAGTCCAGCGGCGTCGTGCGCATCCTCAAAGACCTCGACACCGACATCACCGGTCGAGACGTCATCGTGGTCGAGGACATCATCGACACCGGCCTCACGCTGTCGTGGCTGATGAGCAACCTGCGCTCACGACGTCCCGCCTCGGTCGAGATCATGACGATGCTGCGCAAGCCCGACGCGATGCGGATGCCGCTGGACGTGCGCTATGTCGGCTTCGACATCCCCAACGACTTCGTCGTGGGGTACGGGCTCGACTACGCCGAGCGGTACCGCAACCTGCGCTGCGTGGCGACCCTGAAGCCCGAGGTCTACTCCTAGCGGAACACTGGGGGCCGCGGCATCGTTGATCAGGCAGATCGTCGACACGGCAGCCCCACGGCCTGCGGTGTAACGTCGAGCACCCCTGCCGCACTGAAAGGATCGTCGAGGTCGGGCGTGGACCGGCCTCGTTGCCATGACACTGAAGAGACTCACGCGTGGGCCGCTGCTCTGGATCGCGCTGGCGCTGCTCGGGTTCCTCGTGGCCAGCCAGCTCATCGGCGGCAGCGGAGGCTTCGAGCGGGTCGACACCTCCACCGCCGTCGCCGCCATCCAGGGCGCGGACGTGCAGTCCGCCAAGATCATCACCGGCGACCAGCAGGAGCTGCAGCTCACCCTGAAGAACGGTGACCAGATCCGGTCGTCGTACGTCGACGGCCAGCAGGTCGAGCTCGGTGCGCTGCTGCAGGACCAGGCCGACGCCGGAACTCTGCCAGAGGGATACGACGTCGAGGTGCCCCGCCCGAGCGTGCTGTTCACCGT
The DNA here is from genome assembly GCA_964400785.1 of uncultured Actinomycetes bacterium. Classification (GTDB taxonomy): domain Bacteria; phylum Actinomycetota; class Actinomycetes; order Jiangellales; family Jiangellaceae; genus CAVQGZ01. Next base: position 22,928 of record CAYNWB010000024.1, read on the forward strand.
CCTCGGCGCGTTGCTGCCGTTCCTGCTGCTCGGCTTGCTGCTGCTGTTCTTCATCAACCAGGTGCAGGGCGGCGGCAGCCGCGTGATGCAGTTCGGCAAGTCCAAGGCGAAGATGGTCACCAAGGACATGCCGCAGACCACGTTCAGTGACGTGGCGGGGTGCGAGGAGGCCATCGAGGAGCTGCACGAGATCAAGGAGTTCCTGTCCGACTCCGCCAAGTTCCTCGCGCTCGGAGCCAAGATCCCCAAGGGTGTGCTGCTCTACGGGCCTCCCGGCACGGGCAAGACGTTGCTGGCCCGCGCCGTCGCCGGCGAGGCTGCGGTGCCGTTCTTCTCGATCTCCGGCTCTGACTTCGTCGAGATGTTCGTCGGCGTCGGTGCTTCCCGCGTCCGTGACCTGTTCGAGCAGGCCAAGGCGAACGCACCCGCCATCGTCTTCGTCGACGAGATCGACGCCGTCGGCCGGCACCGAGGCGCGGGGCTCGGCGGTGGGCACGACGAGCGTGAGCAGACGCTGAACCAGATGCTGGTCGAGATGGACGGCTTCGACGCCACCACCAACGTGATCCTCATCGCCGCGACGAACCGACCCGACATCCTCGACCCCGCTCTGCTTCGCCCGGGCCGGTTCGACCGGCAGATCCCCGTCGAGGCTCCCGACCTCGAGGGTCGCCGACAGATCCTCGAGGTGCATGCCAAGGGCAAGCCGCTGCAGGACGGGGTCGACCTGCAGGCCGTCGCCCGTAGGACGCCTGGCTTCACCGGGGCCGACCTCGCGAACGTGCTCAACGAGGCGGCCCTGCTCGCCGCCCGGAGAGGTCAGGACGAGATCGACCCCGACGCCATGGACGAGGCGATCGACCGCGTCGTCGCCGGGCCGCAGAAGCGGTCCCGGCTGATGAACGACGAGGAGAAGAAGATCACCGCGTACCACGAGGGTGGTCACGCCCTCGTGGCCGCGGTGCTGCCGCACACCGCCCCGGTGCAGAAGGTGACGATCCTGCCGCGCGGCCGAGCGCTCGGCTACACCATGGTTCTGCCCGAGGAGGACAAGTACTCCACGACGCGCAACGAGATGCTCGACCAGCTCGCCTACATGCTGGGCGGCCGGGCGGCCGAGGAGCTCGTGTTCCACGACCCGACCACGGGGGCCGCCAACGACATCGAGAAGGCCACGTCGCTGGCCCGGCGCATGGTGACGCAGTACGGCATGACCGAGCGGCTCGGTGCGATCAAGTTCGGGTCCGATCGCGGCGAGCCCTTCCTGGGGCGCGAGATCGGTCACGAGCGTGACTACTCCGAGCAGGTCGCCGCTCAGGTGGACGAGGAGGTGCGCACCTTCATCGAGACGGCCCACCAGGAGGCCTTCGACATCCTCGCCGAGAACCGGGACGTGCTGGACTCGCTGGTGCTCGCCCTGCTCGAGCACGAGACGCTGGACCGCCGCCAGGTCGAGCAGATCTTCGCTCCGGCTCGCCGGCGCCAGCCGCGTCCTGCGTGGACGGGCTCGCCGACCCGGGCGCCGTCGAGCCAGCCGCCGGTACTGAGCAAGAAGGAGCTGGCAGCCTCCAACGGGCACTCGCCTGCCGAAGCACCCCAGCCCGTCGCATCGCGCAACGAGGGGCCATCGGCGTGACGGGGACGTTCGACCAGCCCCGCGCCGAGGCGGCGGTCCGCGAGCTTCTGCTCGCGATCGGCGAGGACCCGGACCGCGACGGGCTGCGCGACACCCCGTCGCGGGTTGCCCGCGCCTACGACGAGGTGTTCGCCGGGCTGCGTCAACGCCCCGAGGACGTGCTGACCACCACCTTCGAGCTCGGGCACGACGAGATGGTGCTGGTGAAGAGCATCGAGACCTACTCGATGTGCGAGCACCACCTCGTGCCGTTCCACGGCGAGGCCCACGTCGGCTACATCCCGGCCGAGGACGGTCGCATCGCAGGCATCTCGAAGCTGGCTCGACTGGTCGAGGTCTTCGCCCGCCGTCCACAGGTTCAGGAGCGGCTCACCTGCCAGATCGCCGACTCCATGGTCGAGCTGCTGCGGCCGCGTGGGGTGATCGTGGTGCTCGACTGCGAGCACCTGTGCATGTCGATGAGGGGGATCCGCAAGCCCGGAGCCCGCACGGTGACCAGCGCCGTACGGGGCCAGCTGCTGGAGCCGTCCTCACGCGCCGAGGCGATGTCGCTCATCCTCGGCACGTGACGCCAGCCCCGACGGGGCTGCCCCGCTCCGAGCGTTGTCTGGTGATGGGCGTCCTCAACGTGACGCCCGACTCGTTCTCCGACGGTGGGCGGTTCGTCGCCGCGTCGGCCGCGGTGGCGCACGCCGAGCAGATGCTCACCGAGGGAGCGGACATGCTCGACGTGGGCGGTGAGTCCACCCGGCCGGGTGCGACCCGGCCGAGTGCTGCGCAGGAGGCCGCTCGGGTGCTGCCCGTGGTCGCGGCGCTGTCCGGGCGTGGCTGCCTGCTCAGCGTGGACACGATGCGCGCCGAGGTGGCGGCAGCCGCGGTCGAGCGAGGCGCAGGCCTGGTCAACGACGTCTCCGGCGGGCTGGCAGACCGCGCCATGCTGCCGACGGTGGCTGACCTGGCGGTGCCCCTGGTGCTCATGCACTGGCGCGGGCCGTCGTCCGACATGCAGCGCCGAACGTCCTACGACGACGTGGTGTCAGAAGTACGCGACCACCTCGCCGGCCGCGTCGACACAGCCGTCGCTGCCGGCATCGACCCCGACCGCATCGCGATCGATCCGGGGCTGGGTTTCGCCAAGCGCCCGGAGCACAACTGGGCGCTGCTGCACCACCTCGACGTGCTCGTCGACCTCGGTCTGCCCGTTCTCGTGGCCGCCTCGCGCAAGTCGTTCCTCGGTGCGCTGCTCGCTGACCCGGACGGGCCACGAGCCGTCGACCGTCGGGCGGACGCCACCACGGCGGTCACGGCCTTGGCTGCCGCCGCCGGCGCGTGGGCGGTGCGCGTGCACGATGTCGCGGCGTCGGCAGACGCCGTGCGGGTGGCCGCACGCTGGGCCCGGGGCTGAGCGAGGTCTGGGCGACTACTCTGGCCGCCGTGAGCAGTGACCAGCCGATGCCTGCGGACCGGGTCGTGCTGCGTGGGCTGCGCGGGTTCGGGCGCCACGGTGTGCTCGAGTCCGAGCGAAGGCTCGGTCAGACCTTTCTGGTCGACGTCGCCATGGAGCTGGACACCCGTCCCAGCGCCGTGTCCGACGACGTGCACGACACCGTCGACTACGGTGTCGTGGCGCAGTCCGTGCTGCAGATCGTGGAGGGAGAGCCCGTCGCGCTGCTCGAACGGCTCGCGCAACGAATCTGCGACGCTGTGCTGGCGCACGACCTCGTCCAGGCCGTCGACGTGACGGTGCACAAACCCTCGGCGCCGGTCCCGGCGCCGTTCGACGACATCGCCGTGACCATCCGGAGGACCCGCGCGTGACCTCGGTTCCCAACCCTTTCGTCATCGACGCCGACACCTTGACCGGGGAGCTCAAACCCATCCGGCGGGTGGCTCTCGGGCTCGGCAGCAACCTCGGCGACCGGCTGGAGTACCTGCAAGCCGCTGTGGACACGCTGACCGAGACCCCCGACATCGTCCCCGTCGCGGTGTCGCCGGTGTACGAGACCGAGCCCGTGGGGGGACCGGAGGGCCAGCCGGCCTTTCTCAACGCCGTGCTGCTGCTCGACACGATGCTGGCGGCGCGCACCCTCGTCGAGCGTGCCCTGGCCGTCGAGGATGCCTACGGCAGATCGCGGCACGAGCGCTGGGGCCCGCGCACCCTCGACGTCGACGTGCTGGCCGTGGGCGCCGAGACCATCAACGAGCCAGACCTCGTGGTGCCCCACCCGCTCATCGCCGAACGAGGCTTCGTGCTGCACCCGTGGGCCGACGTCGACCCCGACTTCGAGGTGCCGGGTCTGGGGCGGGTCGGCGAGCTGGCGTCGTCGCTGAGCACCGAGGGCGTCCGCAAGATCGACGACTACCTGCTGCTGCCGGGCTGAGTCGGCGCCCCACCCGAGGTGACCCCCACCCGGCCCAGCACGCTGCTCACCGCGGGGGTGGTGGGCCTGGTCGTCGGGTTCGGCCTCGGCAGTCTGCTCGACCGTCTCGGGTACGGGCTGCCTCGTGTGTCATGGGTTGCTGTCGGGTTGCTCCTCTTTCTGGCCGTCCTGCTCGTCGTGGCCACACGCCGGGCGCGGGCCTGGGTGAGCGGCGACCGACCGCAGCAGCCCGGCGACGCCCTCGTGATGGGTCGGCTGGTGGCGCTGGCCAAGGCCGGGTCGGTCTTCGGGACGCTGATGGCCGGCGGCTACCTCGGCCTGGCCGCCGTCGGTCTGGACCGTGTCGACACCGACTACGGACGTGACCACGTGCTGTGGGCCGTGGGCGGGGCCTTGGCCGCCGTCGCGGTGCTCGTGGCGGCGCTCGTGCTCGAGCGCACCCTGCAGCTGCCCGGCGACGGTGCTGACAAGGAGGCCTTCTCACCATGAGCGCACAGGCCATCGGGCTGCACGAGCTCACCAAGGTGTTCACCCCGGGCGCCGCCGCGGCGGTCGACGGGTTGAGCCTGCAGATCCCCGGCGGGTCGATCGTCGCGCTCATCGGCCCGTCCGGCTGCGGCAAGACCACCACGCTGAGAATGATCAACCGCCTGATCGAGCCGACGTCGGGCCGTATCGAGATCGGCGGCGCCGACGTCACCGAGCGTCCCGTGGCCGAGCTCAGACGTGACATCGGCTACGTCATCCAGCAGGTGGGATTGTTCCCCCACCGCACGATCGCCCAGAACATCGCCACCGTCCCGAAGACCCTCGGCTGGGGTGCCGACCGCATCGCCGAGCGCATCCGCGAGCTCAGCGATCTCGTCGGTCTCGACCAGCACATGCTCGACCGCTACCCGGACGAGCTCTCCGGGGGGCAGCAGCAGCGCGTCGGGGTGGCGCGTGCCCTGGCTGCCGACCCTCCCGTGCTGCTCATGGACGAGCCCTTCGGCGCCGTCGACCCGATCGTGCGGGCCCGGCTGCAGGACGAGCTGCTCGCGTTGCAGGGCTCGCTGCACAAGACGATCGTGCTCGTCACGCACGACATCGACGAGGCGCTGAAGCTGGCCGACCGCATCGCCCTGCTCAACGTCGGCGGCATCCTCGAGCAGTACGCCACGCCCGACGAGCTGCTGCGCTCCCCGGCCAACGCGTTCGTCGAGCAGTTCGTGGGGGACGACCGGGGCATCAAACGCCTGCAGCTGTCCACGGTCGCGGACCTGCCCTTCGAGCACGGACCGGTCGTATCGGTCGACGCCGACGTGGCCACGGCGCAGGGCGTCATGCGCGACTACCGCAGCGAGTGGGTCGGCGTCGTCGACGAGGGGGTCTTCACCGGTTGGGTCGCCGGTGACGAGCTGGGGGAGCACACCACCCCCAGCCAGGCGCGCCACTACCCGCCCGCCGGTCGCGTGACCCCGCAGAGCACGCTGCGCAACGCGATGGAGGTCATCATGAACTCCAACACCTCCGTCGCCGTGATCGACGACGACGGACGCTTCGCCGGCGTCGTCACGCTCGAGGCCATCCGCAGCGCGCTCGGGCTCAGCGGTGACGACCCTCGGACGGGGGCCCCGGTGTGACGTCGTCGGGGCAGAACCGCAACCCGATCCTTCGCTGGGACTACGTCGTCGACCAGTTCGACGACATCGTGGCTGCCCTCGCACAGCACCTCGAGCTGACGCTCATCTCTGTCGCGGTCGGTCTGGCGGTGGCTGCTCCGTTGTCGGCGCTGGCGCTGCGCTACCGCTGGACCACGAACGCCATCACGGGCTTCACCGGGTTCTTGTACACGCTGCCCAGCGTCGCGCTGTTCGCGCTGCTGGTGCCGCTGTTCGGGCTCAGCCGCGTGAGCACCGTGATCCCGCTGGCCAGCTACACGCTGCTGATCCTGGTCACCAACATCATCGCCGGATTCCGATCGGTCTCCCCGTCGGTGCTCGACGCCGCGGACGGGCTCGGGCTCACCCCCACACGCCGGGTGCTCACCGTCCAGCTGCCTCTGGCTCTGCCCTCGATCATCACCGGTATCCGAATCGCGACCGTGTCGACGGTGGGGCTGCTGACTGTGGCGGCGATCATCGGTCAGGGAGGCCTGGGCCGACTCATCCTGGACGGGCTGCGGCGTGCCTTCTGGACCCCGATGACCGTGGGGGCGCTGCTGTCGATCCTGCTGGCGCTCACCCTCGACGCGCTCATCCTCTACCTCGGGCGCGCCGCCACCCCGTGGACCCGCAAGGTTCGCTCGTGAGCGACGTGCAGGCACAGGCCGCGGTGCCGCGCGACATCGGGCTGTGGGAGTGGCTGTCGGACCCGCAGACCTGGTCGGGCCCCGACGGCATCTGGGCCTCTCTGGCCGAGACCCTGGCGCTGTGTGCCGTCGTGGTGGTCGTGGCCACGGTCGTGGCCGTTCCCCTCGCCGCGTGGCTGGCCCACAACCGGCGCGGCGAGATCGGTGTCACCTGGATGGTCACGCTCAGCCGTGCCGTGCCGACCTTCGCCATCGCCGGGCTTCTCGTGCCCGTCTCGCTGGTCAACGGTTGGGGGTTCGAGCCGTGGCCGATCTTCATCGCCTTGCTGCTGCTCGCTCTTCCGCCCATCTACCTCAACACCTACACAGCGATCCGCGAGGTGAACCCGGGGGCAGTCGACGCGGCGCGGGCGATGGGCTTCACGGAGCGGCGCATCCTGCTCGACGTGGAGCTCGCCCTGGCCACGACCCTCGTGTTCGCCGGCATCCGTGTCTCGGCCGTGCAGGTGGTGGCCACCGAACCCATCCGCGCCTTTCTCGGTGGGGACGGTATGGGTCGCTACGTGCGCGACGGCCTCGGGCAGAACAACGACACGCTGGTCATCGGTGGAGCGATCCTGATTGCTACGCTGGCCGCGACAACAGGGTTGGCCTTCGGGCTGATCGAGAGAGTCGCGCTCCCGAGCGGAGTACGTAGGCTCAAGCAGTCCAACGCCCTCTAGACGAAGGACGTCGCTCATGTCCCCCCGAACGGTTCGCCTCATGCTGCCCCTGGTGACTCTCGGCCTGCTCGCCGCCGCGTGCGGGGGCGGCGACGAGGCCGCACCCGAGCCGACCACTGGCGCCACCGACGAGGCTGCTGCGCCCGAAGGTCCCACGATCCGGGTGCGCGGCCAGGCGTTCAGCGAGTCGGTGACGATCGCTGAGGTGTACGGGCAGTACCTGCAGGGCCTCGGGTACGACGTCGAGATCCTCACCGAGGCGGGTTTTCGCGACGAGGCGCTCACCGGTATCGAGTCGGCAGAGCTCGACCTGATCATCGACTACATCGGCGGCACCCAGGCGGCGCTGGCGCCCGACGAGCCGTCCACCAGCGACCCGGACGAGGTCGCAGCGACGATCGAGCCGCTGCTCGTCGAGATCGGTGCGACTCTGCTCGACTACTCGCCCGCGGTGGACGGCGACGCCTTCGTGGTGCGCGGTGACGAGCCGGCCACGACGATCTCCGAGGTCGCCGCGTCAGGCCTGGTGCTCGGCGCCTCGGCGCAGTGCTTCGAGCGGCCGCAGTGCTTCATCGGGCTCACCGACCCCGAGATCTACGGCATCGAGTTCGCCGACACGACCACGATCGAGTTCGGCCCCCTGCTCGGCGAGGCACTGGCCGCGGGCGAGGTGGATGCCGTCATCTGGAACACCACCGCGCCGCAGATCGACGTCGACGGCTTCAAGGTTCTCGAGGACGACCAGGGCCTGTTCCCGGCCCAGAACATCGCCCCGATCGTGCGCACCGAGGTTCTCGACGCCTACGGGGAGCAGCTGGCCGACGACCTCAACGAGCTCAGCGCCCAGATCACCACCGACGACCTGCTGGTCTGGAACACCGAGACCGACATCGAGCTGCGCGAGTCCGACGACGTCGCCACCGAGTGGCTCGAGCAGCAGGGGCTGCTGTAGCGGCGAGTACCGTGCGCGCTCATGGGAACGGTCGACGCGGTCTTCGCCCCGCCTGAGCAGAACTGGGTTCGGGTCTCGCCGAAGCTGATCACCGCACGCAGGCTCGTGCTGGGGCTCGTGCTGGTCCCCATCCTTCTCGTGGCAGTGGTGTCCACGGCCCTCTCGCCTGCACCCGTCGCCGTTCCCATCGGCCTGGGTGTGCTCGGGTTCGTGGCGCTTGCCTGGGGGTGGTGGCTGATCGGTCGACGGGTGCGGTCCTACGGCTACTGCGAGCGCGCGGACGACCTGCTCGTCACCAGCGGCATCTTGTTCCGTCGACTCGTCATCGTGCCCTACGGGCGCATGCAGCTGGTCGACGTCACCGCCGGCCCGATCGACCGCTCGCTCGGCATCACCACCGTGCAGCTGCACACCGCGGCGGCCACCTCCGACGCGGCCATCCCCGGCCTGACCCCGGACGAGGCGTCGGCGCTGCGTGACCGGCTCAGCGCCGTGGGTGAGCAGAGGTCGGCGGGTCTGTGACCGAGCCATCGGCGCACCTCGAGCCGGCGGTACCGCAGGCAACCTCCCCGCAGCGAACGCACCCGCTGACGGCGCTGGTCACCGTGCTGCGTTCGATACCGGCTCTGGTAGGCGTCGCGATCCTGATGGTCGCGCAGTCCGGTGGTGGCCAGTGGTTCGACGACATCGAGGTCAGCTGGCTGCTGGTCGTGCTCGGTGGGCTCGCGCTGCTGGCGGTGCTGGCCCTGGTGATCGCCGGGTTCGCCTACTTGTCCTGGACACGGCTGACGTACTACTTCGACGACTCCGGCGACCTGCGCGTCGACTCGGGCGTGCTCACCACGAAGCAGCGGCGGCTCGCCCTGTCGCGCCTGCAGTCGGTGGACGTGAACCAGCCGCTGCTGGCCCGTGTCGTCGGCATGGCCGAGGTCAAGGTCGAGGTGGCCGGTGCCGGTGACTCGCGCGTCGCCCTGCAGTACCTGACCCTTTCCGACGCCGAGCGATTTCGAGGTGAGGTGCTGGCTCGTGCCGCCGGGCTGCGCCCCGACGTGGGAACCGCACCTCAGAGCGTGCTGGTGACCGTCCCGCCCCGCGACCTGGTCGTGTCCCTGCTGCTGTCGTCGACCACGATGGTCGGCGTGCTCGCGAGCATCGTCATCGTTGGTGTCGCAGTTCTCACCGAGGGCCCGTTCGGCCTGCTCGCGCTGCTGCTTGCCGGCGGCGTGCCCATCTTTGCTGCCTTCGGGCAGTTCGTCCGCTTCTTCGGGTTCACGGTGGCCGAGTCACCCGACGGGCTGCGCCTGCGCAGCGGCCTCACCTCGACGCAGGCACAGACCGTGCCACCCGGCCGGGTGCACGCGGTGGAGTACGAGGAGCCGTGGCTGTGGCGCTCGCGTGGCTGGGTACGCGTGCGGATCACCGTCGCCGGCGTGAGCGGTGGCGAGGAGAACCAGCAGGGTCCGACAGCTGGCACCCTGCTGCCGGTGGCGCCCCGTGAGGTCGCCGAGGCGGTCGTGGAACGCGTCCTTCCTGGCCTGGACGTCGCGAGCATGGAGTGGACACCGGCGCCTGCGCGCAGCCGATGGATCGCGTGGATCCAGTGGCAGAACCTCGCCGTCGCCGCCAACGACCGTGCCTTCGCTGCACGACGTGGACGCGTCGTGCAGCGGGTCGCGGTGGTCCCGCACGCGCGCACGCAGAGCGTCCACCTGATCCAGGGCCCGCTGCAGCGCCTTCTGGACCTCGCGACGGTTCGGGTGGACGTTGCCGAGCGAACGATCACGGTGCAAGGACTGCACCAGGACGCCCGCACGGCGCGCCAGGTCGTCGACGACCAGTCCCAGCGCGCACGCACGGCCCGCGCTGTCGCAGGCCCCGACCGCTGGATGGCGCAGGCGGCGACCCCACTCGAGTAGGTGCGCTCGATCACTGTGTGAGTCCGCCCGGTGCGGGGTACCCTGATCTCGCGTCAGCAGACCGACCGGTACCGCCATGGACTGGAGCGAAGGGCTGGATCGATGACAACCTCGCAGCAGACACGCCTGCCTGCCCCCTGGAAGGTGGGCGTCGTGGGTGCCGGCCGAGTCGGCTCGGTGCTCGCCGCCGCCCTGCGCGCCCGCGGCCACACCGTCGTCGCCGCGCACGGGGTGTCCGACGCCAGCCGGGCGCGGTATGACGCGGATTCGATCAAGGCTTCGTGAGCCATCGCGCCCTCCCGGCCCCTTGGCGGTGCGCGGGGCCATGGCTAATTATCTTCGCACCCCATCATGGCCGCAAGCCATGTCGGGCACATGACAGCGGAGAATGGCGATGGACAAACCCGACAGGATCGAAAAGACCGACGACGAGTGGCGCGCCCAACTCGACCCGCTCGCCTTCGAGGTGACCCGCCGGCGCGGCACCGCGCAACGCCCGCGCGTGCGAGGTTGGAGAGCGGCCGTCCGACCTC
>CAYNWB010000024.1:33367-34003 GCA_964400785.1 uncultured Actinomycetes bacterium
CGCGGCCACACCGTCGTCGCCGCGCACGGCGTGTCCGATGCCAGCCGCGCGCGCGCGGCCGACCTGCTGCCCGGCGTGCCGTTGACGACGGTGGCGGCCGTCGTCGAGCAGGCCGACCTGCTTCTGCTCGCTGTGCCGGACGACACCCTGCCCGGTCTCGTGCAGGGCGTGGCTCGCAGCACCGGCTTTCGCCGCGACCAGGTGGTCGCCCACACCAGCGGTCGGCACGGGGTGGCGGTGCTCGCTCCGGCGGCTGCCGCCGGTGCCGTCACGATGGCCGTGCACCCGGCGATGACGTTCACCGGCACGTCGGTCGACCTGCAGCGGCTCGCAGGAACCCGCTTCGGCGTGACCGTTGCTGCCGAGCACGTCGCCATGGCCGATGCGCTCGTGGCCGAGCTCGCCGGGGTTGCCCTGCACATCGCCGAGAGCGACCGCGACCTCTACCACGCCGCGTTGGCCCACGGTGCGAACCACCTGGTCACGCTCGTGAGCGACGCCATCGACCTGCTGGGTCGCGCCGGCGTCACCGATCCCGCCGCAACGCTGCGCCCGCTGCTGCAAGCTGCGCTCGACAACGCGCTGGAGTCGGGCAGCGCCGCCCTGACCGGTCCGGTGGCCCGGGGCGACGCGGGC
>CAYNWB010000025.1:0-29703 GCA_964400785.1 uncultured Actinomycetes bacterium
GGAACCCGTCCGGTGTCTCCATCGGGGCATTGTGCCGGGTCGCGGTCCGGGTCAGGTCTCGACTCGGTCGACCAACCGGCCACGCGCGTCCAGGAGCAGGACGGGGACGCCGGAGCCGGCGAGGTCACGCAGGGCTTCCAGGTCGTCGGGGGTCACCTGTGCCGCGTCGGTGGTCGCTGCCTCGAGCCCCTCTGCACCGGCTGACGCCGCCATGGCGACCACGACCTGCAGCGCCGACAGCGGCAACGAGGCGAGCGTCACCTGCGCACCGGCGTAGGTGCGCCCGTCGGTGTCGCGGACGGCCGCGCCGGCGGCCGCTCCGGTGCGAGCACGTGCCGCGCGAGCGAGGGTGATGATCTTCTCGTCCTCGGCGTCCAGGTCGGTCACCGTGCCTCGCTCTCGTCATCGGCGTCGACGTCGTCGACGCGGGTCACCAGCAGCGCTCCGACCCGGTTGCGCCGACCAGCGGTCGACTCGGCCACCAGCCGCAGACCACTGACCTCGGCGGACGCCCCCGGGATCGGCACCCGCCCCAGCTGCTTGGTGAGCAGTCCCCCGACCGAGTCGACGTCGTCGTCGGACAGCTCGATGCCGAAGAGCTCACCGAGCTCCTCGATGTTCATGCGGCTGCTCACCCGCACGGAGCCGTCGGGCAGGTGCTCCACCGCCTCGCCAGTGCGGTCGTACTCGTCGTCGATCTCGCCCACGATCTCCTCGAGCACGTCCTCGATGGTGACCAGCCCGGCGGTGCCGCCGTACTCGTCGATCACGACGGCGACGTGGGTGCGGGCGGCCTGCATCTCGCGCAGCAGGTCGTCCACGGGCTTGGAGTCGGGCACGAAGATCGGCGTGCGCATCACCGACTCGACGCGCTCGATGGTCTCGGCGTTGCGGTTGTCGTAGACGCGGCGTACCACGTCCTTGAGGTACGCCACACCGACGATGTCGTCGATGTCGTCCCCCGTGACCGGGATGCGACTGAAGCCACTGCGCAGCGCCAGCGACAGGCACTGGCGCAGCGTCTTGTCGCGCTCGATGAAGATCATGTCGGTGCGGGGCACCATGACCTCGCGCGTCAGGGTGTCACCGAGCTCGAAGACCGAGTGGATCATCTGGCGCTCGTCGGCCTCGATGACCATGCTGGCCTCGGCGATGTCGACGAGCTCGCGCAGCTCTGCCTCGCTGGCGAACGGTCCCTGACGAAACCCTCTGCCCGGCGTGAGGGCGTTGCCGATGAGGATGAGCAGGCTCGACAACGGTCCGAGGACGCGGGTGAGCAGCGTCAACGGCCCCGCCGCGGCCAGCGCCACCCGATCGGCCTGCTGACGTCCGAGGGTGCGCGGACCCACGCCGACCACCACGTACGAGACCACTGCCATCGTCGCCACCGCCGCCAGCAGCGCCGTCCACGACGGCTGCACGGAGTCGAGGTACAGGCTGGTCACGAGCACCACGGCCGCGATCTCGGTGGTCAAGCGCACGAACAGGGCGGTGTTGAGGTAGCGCGCGGGGTCGCTCACCAGTCGCTGCAGGCGCACGGCACCGGTTCGTCCCGCGGCAACCAGCTCGGCTGCTCGGGCGCGCGAGTAGGACGCCAGCGCGGCCTCCGCCATGCTGATCAGCCCGGCCGTGACGACGAGCACGGCGACGAGCAGGATCGTCAGCCCCGTTGTCATGACGGGGCGGTCAGGTTGCCACGGCGCCACTGCGCGAGCAGGCGGTCCTGAAGCCCGAACATCTCACGCTCCTGGGCCGGCTCGGCGTGGTCGTAGCCCAGCAGGTGCAAGATGCCGTGCGTCGTGAGCAGCTGTAGCTCGGCGTCGCGCGAGTGACGTGCTGCCGCCGCCTGCCGCTCGGCGACCGCGGGACACACGACGACGTCACCGAGCAGGCCCGGCTCCGGGTCCTTGCCGTCCGGAGTCGGGCGCAGCTCGTCCATGGGGAACGACAGCACGTCGGTCGCACCGGGCTCGTCCATCCACTGCACGTGCAGGCGCTCCATGGTGGCCTCGTCCACGAGCATGATCGACAGGTCGGCCAGCGGGTGGATGCGCAGCTGCTCCAGCACGAACCGCGCCAGGTCGAGCACCTGAGCCTCGTCCACAGCCACGCCGGACTCGTTGAGCACCTCGATGGTCACCGGGTACCTCGCGCCCGCTCGTGCACCGGCTTCTCGTCGTGGCGCCCGTACGCGTCGACGATGGCGCCCACCAACGCGTGCCGAACCACGTCGTGGCTGGTCAGCCTGCAGAAGGCGACGTCGTCGACACCCTCGAGCACATGCTGCACCTGGCGCAGGCCACTGGTGCTGGTGGCCGGCAGGTCCACCTGGGTCACGTCTCCGGTGACCACCATCCTCGACCCGAACCCGAGCCGGGTGAGAAACATCTTCATCTGCTCGGACGAGGTGTTCTGCGCCTCGTCCAGGATCACGAACGCGTCGTTCAGGGTTCGTCCACGCATGTAGGCCAGCGGGGCCACCTCGATCGTTCCCTCGGTCATCAGCCGCGGGATCGTCGCCGGGTCGAGCATGTCGTGCAGGGCGTCGTAGAGCGGCCGCAGGTACGGGTCGATCTTCTCCGACAACGTGCCGGGCAGAAACCCGAGGCGCTCGCCGGCCTCGACCGCGGGTCGGGTGAGGATGATGCGGGTGACGTCACGCGACTGCAGAGCCTGCACAGCCTTCGCGACGGCCAGGTAGGTCTTGCCGGTGCCGGCCGGGCCGACACCGAAGGTGAGCGTGTGCCGGTCGATGGCGTCGACGTAGCGCTTCTGGTTGAGCGTCTTGGGCCGGATCGTGCGACCGCGGTGCGACAGGATGCTGAACGTGAGCACGTCGGCGGGACGTTCCGCGGTGCGGGCGCGCAGCATCTGCGCCGAGCGTCGGACGGCCTCGTCGGTGAGCCCCTGACCGGTGCGCACCACCGTCACCATCTCGTCGAACAGCCGCTCGGCGAGCAGCACGTCGTCCGACGGCCCGGTCAGGGTGATCTCGTTGCCGCGAACATGGATGTCCACCGACGGCATCTCGTCCTCGACGGTGCGCAGCAGCGAGTCGGCGGAGCCGAGCACGCTGACCATGGGGATGCTCGCCGGCACCACGGTTCGGTGCTGGGCGCGGGACTGCTCGTCGGCGGTGTCGATGCGTCGCATGCTAGCCAGCGGGAGCCTCCGCGGCTCGGGCTGCCCAGCTGCGGGTGCGGCTGAGCAGCACGGCGACACCCACCGTGCCCGCGGTGGGACCGACGACCAGCAGCACCGTTGCGGAGTCGGCGAGGTCGACCGCACCCAGCGCGTCCGGCGCGTCGGCGTCGAGCAGCAGGGCGACGTCGCTGGCCGACACCCGCTCGGCCAGCGCCTCGGTGCCCAGCGGCCCCTCCACCTGCGGGACCCACGCCCGCCGGCACTGCTTGGCCGCCTCGGCCACGGCCGCCCGCCATCGGCGCATCCCCCGCTCGACGCGGTCGGCGTCCCACGTGACGATGCTGCGCTGGGCGGCCCATCCGATCACGGCGTCCACCCCGACCTCGGTCATGCCGGCCAGTGCTCGGTCCGCAGCATCGTGCTTGACCAGTGCCTGGGCCACCTCGACGCGTGGACGAGGCGGTGGCTCGACGACACGCGTGAGCACCTGCAGGGTGATGCTGCCGCGCGACACCGACTCGACGCGGCACTGCAGCCGCAAGCCCGCGCCGTCGCTGACGTCCACCCGCTCCCCGACCCGCAGGCGGCGGACGTCGGCGGCGTGGTGCCCCTCCCGACCCGACAGCTGCACGGTCGCGCCCTGCAGCAGGGTGGAGTCGAGAAGGAAGAGCGGTGGGGTCACGTGAACTTGCCGCGCAGGCGGGAGAAGAAGCCGCCGGCCGGCTGCTCGGCGGTGGGACCGACGACCTTCTCCTCGCCGCGCGCGGCGGCCAGCTGGGCCAGCAGGTCGCGCTGCTGGTCGGACAGACCAGTGGGCGTCTGCACCTCGACGACGACGTTGAGGTCGCCGCGGCCGCGTCCCCGTAGCCGAGGGGCCCCGAGATCGGGCAGCACGATGCGCTCGCCGAACTGCGTGCCGGGTGCGACCTGCACCGTGCGCGGGCCGTCCAGGGTCTCGAGCTCGACGGTGGTGCCGAGCGCCGCCGCCGACATCGGCACCCGCAGGGTGCACTGCAGGTCGTCCCCCTCACGGGAGAACACCGGGTGCGGCTCGACGTGCACCTCGACGTAGAGGTCGCCGGCGGGACCCCCACCCGGCCCCACCTCGCCCTGGCCCACCAGCTGCAGGCGGGTGCCGGAGTCGACTCCTGCCGGAACCTCGATGCTGAGCGTGCGCCGGGTGCGCACCCGGCCGTCGCCGGCGCACTCCGGGCAGGGGCGCGGGTTCACGGTTCCGAAGCCGCGGCACTGCGGGCAGGGCCGGGTCGTCATCACCTGGCCGAGGAACGAACGCTGCACGTGGCTGATCTCTCCTCGCCCGCGGCAGACGTCGCACGTCACGAAGTCGGCGCCGTCGGCGGTGCCCGCCCCCTGGCAGGTCGGGCACGCCACGGCGGTGTCGACCTGGATCTCCTCGGTCGTGCCGAACAGCGCGGCGGCCAGGTCGACCTCGATGCGCAGCAGGGCGTCCTGCCCCCTCCTCGTGCGGCTGCGCGGACCGCGACTGCTCGTCTGGCCGAAGAACGCGTCGAAGATGTCGGTGAACGTGAAGTCGCCCGCGGCACCCCCGGGCCCCGCACCCGAGCTGGTGCGCAGCGGGTCGCCCCCGAGGTCGTACATCTCGCGCTTGCGCGGGTCGGAGAGCACCTCGTAGGCGTTGCTGACCGCCTTGAACGTCTCCTGGTCGTCGCTGTTGCCGTTGACATCGGGGTGGTACTGGCGAGCCAGCCGCCGGTAGGCGCGCTTGATGTCGTCGGCCGAGGCGTCGCGAGCGACGCCGAGCACCTCGTAGTAGTCGGTCGGCACGTCTCTCCGTCCTTCTCGGCCCTGCGCTACTCGGCCAGGATCTGGCTGACGTAGCGGGCAACGGCGCGCACGGTCGCCATTGTTCCCGGGTAGTCCATCGGCAGGGGGCCCACGACCCCGAGCGAACCGAGCAGCTCGCCTCCGGCACCGTACGACGACGAGACGACGGCGCTCGAGCTCAGGGCCCGGTGCTCGTTCTCGTGGCCGATCCGCACGTTCACCGCGAGCGGCGTGGACGCCTCGCCCAGCAGGTGCAGCAGCACCACGTGCTCCTCCAGCGCCTCGAGCAGGGGACGCACGCCGCTGTCGAACTCCCGGCCATAGGCAGTGATGTTCGCCGTCCCGGCCACAGCGACCCTCTCGTCGTGCTCCTCGGCGATCGTCTCCAGCAGGGCCGCCACCACGGCTGCGACACCTGGCCGGTGCTCGGGGTCGAAGCGCTCCGTCAGCTCGGCGAGCCGCTCACCCACCTCGGTCAACCGCTGGCCGACGAGCTGCTCGTTGAGCCGGGTGCGCACGGTCGAGAGCGTCTGGTCGTCCATCTGGGTGGGCATCTCGACCACCGTCTGGTCGACCCGGCCGTTCTCGGTGATCACCACCAGCAGCAGCCGCGTGGCTGCCATGCGCACGACCTCGACGTGTCGAATCGTGGACCGGGTGATGAGCGGGTACTGCACGACAGCGATCTGGCGGGTCAGCTGGGCCAGCAGCCGGACGCTGCGTGTCACGATCTCGTCCAGGTCGACCGCGCCCTCGAGGAACGTCGAGATCGCTCGCCTCTCCGGCTGCGAGAGGGGCTTGATGCCGTGGAGCCGGTCGACGAACACCCGGTAGCCCTTGTCGGTCGGGATCCGGCCCGCGGAGGTGTGCGGCTGCACGATGTAGCCCTCCTCCTCGAGCACGGCCATGTCGTTGCGCACCGTGGCCGACGAGACGCCGAGGGAGTGCCGGTCGACCAACGCCTTGGACCCGACGGGCTCGCGGGTGGCCACGTAGTCCTCGACGATGGCGCGCAGCACCTCGACCTTGCGGTCGTCCAGCACCGGCACCACCTCCTTCGACCGCGACCCTGGCACTCCGGTCGCCAGAGTGCCAAGTCTACGCCGGTGCGGGCCGGTCCCGCTAAGTCAGACGCACCGTCACCGCGTCGGCGAGCAGTCGGCCCCGCAGGGTGAGCACCACTCGCCCCTCGGCCAGCGTGCTCGGCTCGACGAGACCGTCGTCCACCATCTGCCCGAGTCGGACGCGGGCCTGCGGCCCGAGTGCTGCCTCGACGTCGGCGAGGTCGGCACCCTCGACGGTGCGCAGACCGAGCATGATGCGCTCCAGGCGCCGCGTGTCCTCGTCCAGCACCTCACGCGCCGCAGCGGGGGAACGTCGGGCAGCGAGCCGGTCGGCCCAGGCCGCCGGGTGCCTGACGTTCCACCACCGCACACCGCCGACGTGGCTGTGGGCACCGGGGCCCAGCCCCCACCAGCTCGCGTCCTGCCAGTAGTGCAGGTTGTGGCGCGAGCGCTGGCGGGGCGAGCGAGCCCAGTTCGAGATCTCGTACCACCCGAACCCCGCCTGCCCGAGCCGCTCCTCGGCGTGCTCGTACATCGCCGCCACCACGTCGTCGTCAGGCATGGCGAGCTCTCCGCGGCCGATGCGGGCTGCCAGGCGCGTGCCCTGCTCGACGATCAGCGCATAGGCGCTCACGTGGTCCGGCTCCAGCGCCAGCGCGATCTCCAGGGTTGCCTGCCAGTCGGCCACCGACTCCCCCGGCGTCCCGTAGATCAGGTCCAGGCTGAGGCTGTCGAACCCTGCCAGGCGGGCCTGGTCGACCGCCTGCGCCACCCGTCCCGGGGTGTGCACCCGGTCGAGCACGGCCAGCACCTGCGACGACGCGCTCTGCATGCCCATCGACAGCCGGGTGACGCCGCCGCCACGCAGCTGCGCCAGCGACGCAGCCGTCAGCGTCTCCGGGTTCGCCTCGACGGTGACCTCGGCATCGGTGGTCAGCCCCGGGTCTGCTGCCACGGCGTCGAGCACCCGCAGCAGGTCGGCCGCTGGCAGCAGGGTCGGCGTGCCGCCGCCGAAGAACACCGTGTCGACGGGCGGCAGGTTCGGCCCGAGCACGTCGCGGGCCATCGACCACTCGGCCACGACTGCATCGGCCCACCCCGCACGCGAGGCACCCGGGGCACTGCCCAGCTCGTCGGAGGTGTAGGTGTTGAAGTCGCAGTAGCCGCACCGCGTCGCGCAGAACGGCACGTGCACGTACACACCGAACGGACGGCCGGGCAGCTCGGCGAGCGCCGACGGGGGCAGGTGACCGTCACTCGGCGCCGGGTCGCCGCCAGGCTGGGCACCGGGCACCGAGGCGGCGTCCCTCAGCCGAGGTACATGGAGTCGAGGTGCTCCATGTACTTCTGCTCGACGTGCTTGCGCTTGAGCTTCATGCTCGGTGTCAGCTCCCCGGCTTCGACCGTGAGGTCCGCCGTGAGCAGTGTGAACTTCTTGATGGTCTCCCACCGTGGCAGGTGCTCGTTGAGGTCGTCGATGTAGCGCTGCACCATCTCGGTCGTCTTCGGGTGCGCAATCACCGCGGCGTAGGCGTCACCCTGCTGCTCCTCGGTGATGATCCCCTCGTGGACCGCCCAGTGCTGCACCGACTCGGGGTCGAGGGCGACCAGCGCGCTGACGAAGTGCCGGCGGTCACCGTGGACGACGATCTGGCTGGCGTAGGGGCAGATCGACTTGAAGGACGCCTCGATCAGCGACGGAGCGACGTACTTGCCGCCGGAGGTCTTGAACAGATCCTTCTTGCGGTCGGTGATCTTGACCAGGCCGTGCTCGACCCCCGCGATGTCGCCGGTGCGGAAGTACCCGTCCGCGGTGAAGACCTCGTCGGTCTGCTCGGGCATGTTGTGATAGCCCCGCATGACCCCGGGCCCCTTGATGAGCAGCTCGCCGTCGTCGTCGATGCGGTACTCGGTACCCGGCACTGGCTCACCGATGAAGCCGAACCGGTAGCTCTCGGGCCGGTTCACGAAGGTGCCGGCGGAGGTCTCGGTGAGCCCGTAGCCCTCGAGGATCGTGATGCCGGCGGCGTCGAACCACTCCCCCATCTCCTTGTTGAGTGCGGCGGCACCGGAGATGAAGTACTTCACCCGACCGCCCATGCGTTCGCGCAGCTTGGCGAACACGAGCCGGTCGGCGATGCCGTACTGCAGGTTCAGCAAGATCGGGACGGGCTTGCCCTCCCGACGTAGCGCCGCAGCCCTCTTGCCCACCCCGACGGCCCAGTGGAAGATCCGCAGCTTGGCGCCGCCCTCCTCCTCGACCCCGGCGAGCACCTTCGCATAGACCTTCTCGAAGATGCGGGGAGGCGCCCCCATGAGCGTCGGGCGCACCTCACCGAGGTTGTCGACGATCTTCTCCACCCGGCCGTCGACCGCGGTGGGGAACCCGAGCTTGAGCTGGGCGACCTGAAGGAGCTTGCCGAAGGAGTGGGCCAGGGGCAGCCACAGGAACTGCAGGTCCTCGGGAGTGAAGATGTTGAGCTGGTCGGCAGCATCGGCCTCGTAGACCCAGTTGCCGTTCGTGAGCTGGACGCCCTTGGGACGACCGGTCGTCCCCGAGGTGTAGATGAGCGTGGCCAGGTGCTCCGGCTGGACGTGCGCGACCCGCTGATCGACCACGTCGGGCTGCTCGGCCAGCAGCGCCTTGCCACGGGCCGCCAGGTCGTCCAGCGTGAGGATCGCGTCCCCATCTGCCTTTGACCCCTCGAAGACGACGATGTGGGTGAGCAGCGGCAGCCGCTCGCGTCCGGTGAGGATCTTCTCGACCTGCGTGTCGTCCTCGGCGAAGACGACCCGGGTCTCGGAGTCGTGGAGGATGAAGACGACGTCCTCGACCGGCGTGGTCTGGTAGACGGTGGTCGTCGCCCCGGCCGCGCACATGATCGCCAGGTCGGCGAGCACCCACTCCATACGAGTCAGCGACGCGATGCCCACCCGTTGCTCGGGCTCGATGCCGAGCGAGATCAGGCCAGCGGCATAGTCCCGCACCATCTCGGCGGTCTGCTGCCACGTGAGCGAGGTCCAGTCGCCGTCGGTCGGGTAGCGGTACGCCTCCCGGTTCGGCGTGGCTCTCACCCGATTCATGAACATCTCCGCTACCGAGGCACCGGTGTCGCTGCGGTAGTCGCCGCGCACATGCTCAGACATGGCCCCTCCCTGGGTCGGACGTCACGTGAGGTCGCTCACTCGACGCTACGCCGCCGGGCGAGGTGCAGGAGTAGGCCAAAAGGCCGGTGGGCGTGGGCGGAGCCTCTCTGGCTCTGCCCACGCCCACCGAGCGTCGAGATCAGCTGTAGAACGAGTCCAGCATCTCGGTGTACTTCTGCTCGACGACCTTGCGCTTGACCTTCAGCGACGGCGTCAGCTCACCGGACTCGATGGTGAGGTCGTGCGGCAGGATCTCGAACTTCTTCACGGTCTCCCAGCGCGGCAGCTGCGCGTTCACCTCGTCGATGTAGCCCTGCACCATGGCCTTGGTCGCAGGGTTGGTGACGATCTGCTCGTAGCTGCCGGTGATGCCGTTCTCCTGGGCCCAGGTGGTGATCGACGGCTCGTCGAGGGTGACCAGGGCCGAGACGAAGTTGCGGCCGTCGCCGTGCACCACGATGTTGCTGGCGTAGGGGCAGGCGGCCTTGAACTTGACCTCGATGCTCTGCGGCGCCACGTACTTGCCGCCCGAGGTCTTGATCAGGTCCTTCTTGCGGTCGGTGATCTTGAGCAGGCCGTCGTCGGTGACCTCACCGATGTCGCCGGTGTGGAACCAGCCGTCGGTGAACACCTCGGCGGTCTGCTCGGGCAGGTTGTGGTAGCCCTCCATCACGCCCGGGCCCTTGACCAGGATCTCGCCGTCCTCGGCGATCTTGACCTCGGTACCCGGAGCCGCCTCACCCACGGTGCCGAAGCGGTAGGTGTGCGGCCGGTTGACGAAGGTGAAGGCGGACGTCTCGGTGAGCCCGTAGCCCTCCAGGATCGTCAGGCCGACGTTGTCCATCCACTCCGCCACCTCCTTGCTCAGCGGTGCCGAGCCGGAGACGAAGTAGCGCACCCGCCCACCCATGCGGGCGCGGATCTTGCTGAACACCAGCTTGTCGGCCAGGTTGTACTGAAGTGCCAGCAGGCCACCGACGGTCTTGCCGTCGCGTCGAGCCTTGCCGGCCTGCGCGCCGACGCCCTCGGCCCAGCGGAAGATCTTGAGCTTCGCACCGCCCTCGCGCTCCTGCATCGTCTGGATGCCGCCGTAGATCTTCTCGAAGATGCGCGGCACCGCAGCGATGAACGTGGGTTGCACCTCGCCGAGGTGCTCCACGATCTTGTCGACTCGTCCGTCGACGGCGGCAGCGAAGCCGACCTTGATCTGGCCCGAGATGAGCACCTTGCCGAACGAGTGGGCCAGCGGCAGCCACAGGTACTCCAGGTCGTCGGAGCGCAGCACACCGAGGGAGTCCATCGCGTCGCCCTCGTAGACCCAGTTGGCCTGGGTGAGCCGCACGCCCTTGGGGCGGCCCGTAGTGCCGGAGGTGTAGATGATGGTCGCCAGGCTCTCCGGGCGCACCGCCTGCACCGCCCGCTTGACCGCGTCCGGGTCCTGCTCCAGCAGCTCGTTGCCGAGCCGGGTGAGGTCGTCGGCCGAGATGACGAAGTCGCCGTCCGCGGAGTCGGCGTCGGTGAGCATGACGACCTTGCGGACGCTCGGGATCTGCGACCGGACGGCCTGGATCTTGGCCAGCTGCACCGCGTCCTCGGCGAAGACGACCTGGCTGTCGGAGTCGTTGAGGATGTAGGCGACGTCCTCGGACGGGGTCGACGGGTACACCGTCGTGGTCGCAGCGCCGGCGCACATGATGGCCAGGTCGGCCCAGATCCAGTCCAGGATCGTGCTGGACGCGATGCCGACGCGCTGCTCGGGCTCGACACCGAGGGCCAGCAGGCCCGCGGCCCACGACTGGACGAGCTCGCCCGTCTCACCCCAGGTGTAGGACTGCCACCCCGGGTTGGTGGGGCGCCGGAACGCCTCCCAGTCCGGTGTGAGCTCGACGCGGTCGAGGAACATCTCCCCCACCGACGCCGCCGTGCTGCCCTTCTTGTGGGCAACGTTGTCTGTCATCGAGCCTCCCCATGCTGGTGTGCCGCCGACCCGCGGCTGTTCACACGGACGTTACCGTGCCGTCGCACTCCGAGACACCCCTGAAGACGGACAAACCTGGCACCTCACGCCGAGCCGGTCAGGCCCCCGTCGGCTCGGAGGTCGACAGAGCGGCCACGAAGGCCTCCTGCGGCACCTCCACGCGTCCGACCATCTTCATGCGCTTCTTGCCTTCCTTCTGGCGCTCCAGCAGCTTGCGCTTGCGGGAGATGTCGCCGCCGTAGCACTTGGCGAGCACGTCCTTGCGCAGCGCGCGGATGGTCTCGCGAGCGATGACACGCGACCCGATGGCCGCCTGGATGGGAACCTCGAACTGCTGCCGGGGGATCAGCTCGCGCAGCTTCGACGCCATCGCGACCCCGTAGGCGTACGCCTTGTCCTTGTGGACGACCGCGCTGAACGCATCCACCTGGTCGCCCTGGAGCAGGATGTCGACCTTGACGAGCTCGGCCTGCTGCTCACCGGTCGGCTCGTAGTCGAGGCTCGCGAACCCCCGGGTGCGTGACTTCAAGGAGTCGAAGAAGTCGTACACGATCTCGGCCAGGGGCAGCGTGTAGCGCAGCTCGACGCGGTCCTCGGAGAGGTAGTCCATGCCCAGCAGCGCGCCGCGGCGTGCCTGGCAGAGCTCCATGACGGCACCGATGTACTCGCTCGGGGTGATGACGGTGGCGCGCACGACGGGCTCGTGCACCTGCGCGACCTTGCCCGTCGGGAACTCGCTCGGGTTGGTGACCACGTGCTCGTCGCCGTCCTCCATCACCACGCGGTAGACCACGTTGGGGGCGGTGGAGATGAGCCCGAGTCCGAACTCGCGCTCGAGGCGCTCGCGGACGATCTCCAGGTGCAGCAGCCCCAGGAAGCCGCACCGGAACCCGAAGCCCAGGGCCGCCGAGGTCTCGGGCTCGTACTGCATGGCCGCGTCGTTGAGCTTGAGCTTCTCCAGCGCGTCGCGCAGGTCGGGGTACTCCGACCCGTCGATCGGGTACAGGCCGGAGTAGACCATCGGCCTGGGGTCGCGGTACCCGGCCAGGGCCTGCGTCGCCGGCTTGCGAAGGTCGGTGACGGTGTCGCCGACCTTCGACTGGCGCACGTCCTTCACCCCGGTGATCAGGTAGCCGACCTCGCCCACGCCCAGGCCGGCCGACGGCACCATCTCGGGGCTGATCACCCCGATCTCGAGCAGCTCGTGGTGGGCTCGTGTCGACATCATCGAGATGCGCTCCCGGGCGGTCAGCCCCCCGTCCACCACCCGGACGTAGGTCACCACGCCCCGGTAGGAGTCGTAGACGGAGTCGAAGATCATCGCCCGGGGAGGTGCGGTCTCGTCGCCGGTCGGCGCCGGCACCTGCTCGACGATGGTGTCGAGCAGCTCGATCACGCCGTCCCCGGTCTTGCCCGAGACGCGCAGGCAGTCCTCGGGGCGACCGCCGATCAGGTGGGCCAGCTCGGCGGCGTACTTGTCGGGGTCGGCGGCGGGCAGGTCGATCTTGTTCAGCACGGGGATGACGACCAGGTCGTTCTCCAGCGCCATGTACAGGTTGGCCAGCGTCTGTGCCTCGATGCCCTGGGCGGCGTCCACCAGCAGGACGGCCCCTTCGCAGGCGGCCAGGGAGCGGCTCACCTCGTAGGAGAAGTCCACGTGCCCGGGGGTGTCGATCAGGTTGAGCACGTGCGTGCGCCCGGCCTGCTCGCCGTGGCGGGGTGCCCAGGGCAGGCGGACCGCCTGACTCTTGATGGTGATGCCGCGCTCACGCTCGATGTCCATGCGGTCGAGGTACTGGGCACGCATCTGTCGGTCGGTCACCACTCCCGTCAGCTGCAGCATGCGGTCGGCCAACGTCGACTTGCCGTGGTCGATGTGCGCGATGATGCAGAAGTTGCGGATCAGCTCCGGCGGCGTCGCGCCCGGAGCGGGCGCGGACGGGGTCGAGGGCACCGTGTCAGTGTCCCACGTCGGCGGGTCAGGCCAGTCGTGTGATCTCGACCGCGGCATCCATGCGCGACGTGCCGCCACCGGCGATGACGCCCTTCACCGGCGCCACGTCGGAGTAGTCGCGACCCGTGGCGACGAGCACGTGGTCGCGACCCGCTGGGCGGCCGTTGGTGGGGTCGTGGGCGACCCACATGTCGCCGTCCCACGCCTCGATCCACGCGTGGCTCTCGCCGCTCACCGTCTCGCCGATGGCTGCCTCGGACCGGGGGTGCAGGTAGCCGGACACGTAGCGGGCGGGCACACCGGCGCACCTCAGCACCGCGATCGCGACGTGCGCGAAGTCCTGGCAGACGCCGCTGCCGGCCTCCAGTGCCTGCACGGCCGAGGTGTGCACCTCGGTGGTGCCCGGTGCGTAGCGCATCGAGTCGCGCACCCACTCGCCGACGACGTGCGGTGCCTGGCGCGGGTCGGTGCTCCCGCGCAGCCGGTCCGCCGCGGCGACGATGCGCGCGTCGTGCGGGGTGTACGCCGTGGGCTGCAGGTACTCCACGAAGCGTCCCGTGAACCGCTCGGATGTCACGTCCGGCCACGTCAGGTGGTGCGACCGGGTCACGTCGACCGGCCAGCCGGTCTCGACGACCGCCGTGCCCACGATCACCAGGCTGCGGTGCGGCACCCGCAGGTCGAGCACGTGCACCACGGTGCCGAAGTAGTCGACGTAGTCCAGCACCCGCCCGACAGGGGTGACGTCGAGCCGCGACTCGAGCACCACCTGGGTGGGTCCGGTGCGCGGGGTGACCCGCAGCTCGTTGTAGGACGCCGTCACCGGCTCCTCGTAGCGGTAGTCGGTGACGTGGCGCACCCTCAGGCGGGACGGGCCACTCATGAGACCGCCTCGGCCGACCAGTTGACGGCGGCCGCCTGGCGGAAGAATCGGTCGGCCACCGCCTCGTGCGCGTACGTCATGGAGTGCTGCACGTCGGTGAGGATGCGCGGCAGGTCTTCGGTCAACGTGCGGGGCTCGCTGTAGGCCAGGGTGGCTCGTGCGGCACCCACGATCCGCCGAGCCCGTCCCATCACGGCCGTGCGCTCGTTGACGGGCTCGAGGGCGGTGAGCACAGCCTCGGCCTCGCCGAGCGCGTGCAGCAGCGAGCGCGGGAACAGCTGGTCGCGGACGAGGAACTGCACGACTCCGTCCGAGGTGAGCCGGCCCCGGTGCGAGCGCAGGTAGGCCTCGTAGCCACCGGCGGAGCGCAGCAGCAGAACCCACGCTGCCGACGGGCCACCCCAGCGCACCTCGGCCGAGAGCAGCCGCGCGGTCATGTCGACCCGTTCCAGGCTGCGGCCCAGGATGAGGAACTGCCACCCGTCGTCCCGGCTCATGGTGGAGTCGACGTAGCCGCCGAACAGCGCGGTGCGACGTCGGATGAAGTTGAGGAACCCGTCCGGCCCGCGTCGGCGCGCCAGGGCCCGCTCGCCGGGCAGCCGGATGGACGTCGCGTTGAGGCACTCCCACATCTCGGCCGACATCACCTCCCGCACACCACGGGCGTTCTCCCGGGCGGCGAGCAGGCTGCCTGCGGCCGACGTCGGTTCTTCCGACTGGTAGGCCAACGCCTCCATGACGTCGGCCACGGTCAGCATGTGCCCGGTGGGTGTCGGGGCACCCATCACCGACAGCAGTCGGCGGCAACCGGAGTCGACCCCCTCGGGGTCCAGCCCGTACAGGCGTCCGTGCACGTGGCTGTCGAGGATGCGACCCGTGTCGTCGGCCCGCTCGACGTAGCGTCCGATCCAGTAGAGCGACTCGGCGATGCGGCTCAGCACGGTGCCTCCGCGATGACGGGCTGCTGTTGCTGCTGCTGCTGTTGCTGCTCGGGCGCGGGGTCTTCGAAAGGCCCGACGATCAGTGCGTCGAGGTCGTCGGGCTGCGCAGGCTCACCCGCGTCGTCGGCCAGCATCGCGTCGGTGATGACGGGGATCTCCGCGGTGCTGGCAATCGTCACCGGCTTGAAGGTGCCGGTCTCGGTCAGGTGCCCGGACAGCACCCAGGTGTCCTTGCTGCCACCGCCCTGGCTGGAGTTCACGATGAGCGACCCGCGGCGCAGGGCGACCCGAGTCAGGCCTCCTGGCAGCACCCAGACCCTCTCGCCGTCGTGCACCGCGAACGGGCGCAGGTCGAGGTGGCGGGGCTCGAGGCGACCGTCGGTGAACGTGGGTGCGGTCGACAGCTGCACGACGGGCTGCGCGATCCAGTTGCGAGGGTCGGCGACCACCTGCTGCGCAGCGCGCTCCAGAGTCGCGCGGTCAGCACGCGGACCGATGACGATGCCCTTGCCCCCGCTGGCGTCGACCGGCTTGAGCACCATCTCGTCGAGCCGGGAGAGCACGTGGGCGCGCTGGTCGGGGTGCTCGAGCCGGTAGGTGTCGACGTTGCGCAGCACCGGCTCCTCGTTCAGGTAGTACCGCACCAGGTCGGGAACGTAGGAGTAGAGCAGCTTGTCGTCGGCGACGCCGTTGCCCACCCCGTTCGCGATCGTCACCGAGCCGAAGCGGGCAGCTCCGAGTATGCCGGGGACCCCCAGCAAGGACTCGGCCCGGAAGTGCACCGGGTCGAGGTACTCGTCGTCGATGCGACGGTAGATGACGTCGACGCGACGCTCACCCTCGGTGGTGCGCATGTAGACCACGCCGTCGCGGACGACGAGGTCGCGCCCCTCGACCAGCTCCACCCCCATCGCGCGCGCGAGCAGCGTGTGCTCGACGTAGGCGGAGTTGAACACCCCCGGGGTCAGCACGACGACCACCGGGTCGTCCACGGCGGGGGCGGTGGCCTGCAGCGCACCCAGCAGCCGAGCCGGGTAGTCGTCGACGCTGCGGATGGGCAACGAGCCGAACAGGTCGGGGAACACCCTCGTCATCGCCTGGCGGTTCTCGATGACGTAGGACACCCCCGAGGGGGTTCGGACGTTGTCCTCCAGCACCCGGAACTGGCCCTGCTCGTCGCGGATCAGGTCGATGCCGGAGACGTGGATGCGCACTCCCCGTACCGGGCGGATTCCGTAGGCGGCGCGGTGGAAGTGCTTGGACGTCATCACGACGCGGCGCGGCACGACCCCGTCGGAGAGCACCTCGGCACGCAGGTAGAGGTCGTCGAGGAAGTGCTCGAGTGCTCGAACCCGCTGCTGGACGCCGCGCTCGATCACGTACCAGTCGTCGGCGTCGAGCACGCGGGGCACGGGGTCGAGGGGAAAGGGCCGCTCCTCCCCGGACAGGGAGAAGGTGACGCCCTGGTCGGCGTAGGCGTCCGCGAGCAGGTCGGCACGCGCCGACATCTCTTCGACGGACAGGCCGCTGACAGCACCCAGCACGTCCTGGTACGGCGCCCGCGTACGACCTGACCGCGAGACGGCCTCGTCCCAGGAGCCGGTGGCGTTGCCCAACGTGCCGAGATACGCGCGCACGAGGGCGGCGTGCGCGTCGGTCTGCATGGCTGCAGATCGTATTCCCTGCCGCTGCGCTGGTAGTCTGGGCGTCGGCGCCGCCGAGCGACCCCACCGCTCGCCGTCCTCACCCGGTGCCCGACACCCCGTCCCAACGCTGAAGGCCCACGACATACATGGCGAACATCAAGTCTCAGAAGAAGCGCAACCTGACCAACGAGAAGCGCCGCCAGCGCAACAAGGCGGTGAAGTCGTCGGTCAAGTCGTCGGTGCGCAGGTTCCGCGAGGCAGCCGACGCAGGCTCGCCGGAAACCGCGGACCTGGCTCGCGAGGCCAGCCGCGCGCTCGACAAGGCCGCCTCGAAGGGCGTCATCCACAAGAACCAGGCAGCCAACCGCAAGTCGGCGATCGCCAAGCGGGCTGCCTCGGTCTGACCGACCTCGCCTGTAGCCGGTACCCCAGCAGGGGTGCCGGCTACGTCGCGTCTCGGGCGCCGTCCACGGCCAGCACCGCCTCCGACAGCGCCAGTGCCTGGTCGGTCGACCCCCCCTTGATGGCGAGGTCGGCGTCGGCGACGGCCCGCAGCGCCTGCGCCAGACCGTCCGGGGTCCACCCCCGCAGCTGGTCCCGCAGAACGCGCACCTTCCACGCCGGCACACCCAGGTCGGCTGCGACGTCGACGTCACGCTGACCCCGCGGCACCGCCGTGAGGCGGATCAGCGTGCGCAGCGCGCCGGCGAGGGCACCGACCAGCATGACCGCGTCGGTGCCGGACACCAGGGCCCAGCGCAGCTCGGCGAGTGCCCGGCTCGCCTGGCCGGTGACCGTCAGGTCGGCCACCGTCCAGCCCTTGACGTCCGCCCTCCCGTCGACGTACTGGCCCACCAGCTCGGCACTCACCCGGCCCTCACCGTCAGCGACGAGCTGCTCGGCCATGCTCGCCAGGCCCCGCAGGTCGTTGCCGAGCACCTCCACGAGGCGGGCGGCCGCGGCGCGGTCGACGCGTCCGGAGTGGCGTCGGGCCTCGGCAGCGACGAAGTCGAGCAGCTCCTCGCTCCTGCGTAGCGTGTCGCAACGCACCTCGGCCACGGTGCGCTTGCGCAGGCTGTCCAGCAGCCGCTTGCCCTTGGTGCCCCCCGGATGTACCAGCACGAGCACCGCTCCCTCGGGAGGACGCTCCGCCACGTCGACGAGTACCTCGTTGAGCTCGTCCGCAGCCTGGTCCAGCTCGGTGAGCACGGCCACCCTGCTCGCCGCGAACAACGACGGGCTGAGGGTCTCGAACAGCTCGGCCGGGGTGGTCTGCGGTGCCGAGAGCCACGAGACGTCGACCTCGGGGTCGGCCTGCCGCGACCGGGCGAGCACGTCCGCGACAGCCCGCTCACGCAGGAACTGCTCGGCCCCCGTCACGAGGGTGACCGGCGGCGGGCCGCTACCGGGGCTGCTCACGGGGCGAGCATGCCACGGCTGCTCAGCGTGTCCCACGGCGCACGACCGTGAGAGCGGCAGGCGTCTCGGCCTCGGTGCCGGACGGCGCGACCACGGCGACGTCACCGTCGACGTCGGTGCGCGCGACGACGGCTCCGACCGCGCGCAGGTCGGCCAGCGTGCGCGTCGACGGGTGGCCGTAGGTGTTCTGCTGCCCCACGGTGACGAGCGCGACCGCCGGCGACGTGGCGGTGACGAAGCCAGGGTGCTGATCGATCGAGCCGTGGTGCGGCACCTTGAGCACGTCGACGTCCAGCGAGCGAGGCATCGTGGCGATCAGCGCTCCCTGCGCCGCCGGCTCGATGTCACCGGTCAGCAGGACGGAGAAGCCCTCGACGTCGGCCCGTACGACGACGCTGGCCTGGTTCGGGACCGACCCGATGCCGCGAATCACCCGCGCGGGCCACAGCACCTGCCACGTCACGGGACCCTGCCGTCCCGCCTGCCCGGGACGGGCCCGCACGACCTCGACGTCATTCGCCACAGCCCACTCGCGAACCACCTCTGCGGTCTCGCCGGGCTCGTCGACCACGGTGACGAGCACCGCGTCGACGCGACGGTCGCGACCCAGTGCGGTCACGCCCATGGCGTGGTCGGCGTGGAAGTGGCTGATCACCAGCAGGGGGATCGACTCGACACCGAGATCGTCCAGGCAGGAGTCCAGGGCGTCCGGGTCGGGCCCTGCGTCGGCGACGATCGCCTCGCCGTCGCCGGTACGCAGCACGACGGCATCCCCTTGCCCGACGTCGCAGGCCACGAGCCGCCATCCCGGCGGAGGCCAGCCGTGGCCCGGCCGGACGAGAAGCACGACCAGCGCCAGGCACGCGGCCACCGAGGCGACCGGAGATCGCAGCACCGCAGGAGTGGACGCGACGAGCACAAGGCTGGCCAGGGTCGCCACCGGAACACCCCAGGTCCACGGCTCCACCGTGCCCGGCAGGTCGGCACCGCGGGCGGCCACGAGCACGATCCAGCCTGTCGGCAGCATCGCGACCCCGGCCACCAGATGAGCCAGAGCGGGCGCGACGACGCCCACCAGCGCCGCCAGGATTCCCAGCACCGTCGCCGCCGGCACCGCGGGGGCGGCCAGCAGGTTCGCCGGCAGCGCGCTCAGGCTGAGCTCCCCCGCCATGCCCACCAGCAGCGGCGTACACGCGAGCTGCGCGGACAGCGGGACCGACAGCGCCGCAGCGAGCGGACGCGGCATCCACGTGGCCGCACGGCGCGCCCACGGACGTGCCAGGACGACGATGCCGGCAGTCGCTGCGCACGACAGGGCGAAGCCGATGCTGCGCGCAAGCCACGGGTCGACCAGCAGCAGCAGGCTGATGGCCAGGGCGAGAGGAGCGATGCCTCGTCCACCGGGTCGACCGCGCCCACCGATCAGCCCGAGCACGACCACGACCCCCATCGCCGCAGCGCGCACGACGCTCGGCTCGGGACGCGCGAGCAGCACGAATGCCGCGATCGACACCAGTCCTACGACCGACAACCAGGCACCCCGAACCCCCAGCCAACGCGCGAGCAGCAGCACCGCCCCGAGCACGATCGCGACGTTCGCACCGCTCACAGCCGTCAGGTGGGCCAGCCCGGTCACGCGCAGCTGCTCCCGGGTCTGCTCGGTCAGCAAGGTCTCGTCCCCGACGACGAGGGAGGGCAGCAGGCCCGCCCGGTGGGGGTCGTACCCGGCCACCGAGTCTCGCAGCGCCTGCCGGGGTGGCTCGCCCAGGGCCAGCGGGCTCCAGCTGCTGCCCAGCAGCCGGGGGTCGTCGTCGGCGATGAGGACGGCCGCAGCGGCTCCGGGGCGTGCGGGCAGGCCCAGTCGCCCCGACGTGGCGACCAGGTCGCCCGGGCGCAGACTCGCCCAGCTCTGGCCGGCGAGCACGACCACGGGCGTGCGCACCACCACCGGTGGCGCAGAAGGCTCACGCGCGGGACCGACACGCAGCACCGTGGCCGCGACTCGAACCTGGTCGGTCTGCCAGGCGGGTGCACCGGGCCGACGGGGGCGGGGCAGCGGGTCTGCGGTGACGCGCACCTCGACGGCGACCGCAGCCCGGTCCGCGGCAAGCGTCAGAACCGGCCCGGAGGCCTGCGCCGCCACTCGCCCGTGCGCGGCGAGCATGGCGCCGCCACCGACGAGCAGGGCGAGCACGAGCAGCAGAACCGACTGTCGGGGCTTTGCTCGTCCGGTCGCCCCGGCGGCAACGACGGCGACGCTGCTGACCACAGCGGCTGCCACCACGACGAGAACCTGGCCCGACCACGACCACGTGGTCGCCGGCGAGTCGGGCCGCGTGAGTGCCCCCGACGTGCCGACGAAGGCAGCCACCCACGCCGTGACCGCTGCGGGCACGAGCCGGGCGTCCCCCACCTGGACGGCCAGCGGCCGCCGGGGCTCAGACGGTGACCAGTCCATCGAGGCTGCCGACGACCGCCGGCCCGATGCCCGCGACCTCGATCAGCTGATCGATGGAGCGAAAGGGGCCGGACTGCTCCCGGTAGGCCACGATGCGGGCCGCGAGCACCGGACCGATCCCCGGCAACGACTCCAGGTCAGCCGCTGTGGCGGTGTTCAGGCTGAGGGGACCGGGCGCACCGGATGCCGACGCGGACGTCAGCGAGGGTGCCTGGACCGCCGGATCGGGCGGGAGCCCGACCCTGATCTGCTCCCCGTCGGTCAGCACCCGGGCGAGGTTGACCGTGGTCAGGTCGGTGCCCGGGAGCTCTCCGCCCGCCGCCGCGATCGCGTCGACGACTCGCGACCCGGCGGGCAGGCGCACCACGCCCGGGCTGCGGACGCTGCCGGCGAGGTGCACGACGACCTCGTGGGACTCCACCGGGGCCGCCGTGCTCCCCTCGACGAGGAGCGGCTCATCGGTGTCCGGCGTGGGCACGGGCGGCGTCGCCGTGCCCGTCGGCGTCGCCAGCGGCACGGACTGCGCCCGCGGTTGGGCGTTCACCAGCACGGTGCCGGTGCCGAGCAGGCAGAGTGCGACGGCCAGCACCACGACCGCGAGGTGAGACCGGCTCAGCGGCGGGCGTGCCGGGGTCGCTACGGGTCGGGGCGGCTGCCGCTCGGGCACTGCTACCTCGCCCGCCACCTCGCTGCCGGCCGGTGACGGTCGCTGGGGCACCCATGTTCCCCGCAGCCGTGACCGGGGAGAGGCCTCCAGTCGCGCGCGCAGGGCCTGCCACCCGTCTGAGCGTTGGTTGTCCGGCACCCCCACGACGGTAGGAACGCGCGCCCGGTCCCACCGAGCCGCGCACCGACCCTGGGGACGACACGCCGACGCAGCGCGCGGCTGTGGACGTCGAGGGACCTCCGCGGGGTGGCCCTACGCGGGCTGGACTACGCGGGGGCAGGCGCGACGACGACGGCCACGACACCGGGGCCGACGTGCGCACCGACCACCGCGCCCAGCTCCCGCACCAGCACTGTGGACGCCGCAGGCAGTCTCTCGACGAGAGCCGCACGCACCTGCTCGGCGCGCTCCGATGCACCGAGGTGGTGCACCCCCAGGCGAACTGGTCCGGAGCCGGCTCGCTGCGCCGCCAGGTCCTGCAGCCGGCCGAGCGCTCGGGAGGCCGTGCGCACCTTCTCCACCGGCTCGATGTGTCCGTCGGTCACCTCGAGCAGCGGCTTGACCGAGAGCACGCCACCGACGAACGCGGACGCCGCGCCGATGCGACCGCCACGGCGAAGGTGCTCCAGCGTGTCGACGTAGAACAGCGTGGCCGTCGCGGCACACGTCGACGACGCCGCCGCCGCCACCTGTGCGGCGTCGGCGCCGCCGGCGGCCACGTGGGCCGCGTCCAGCACCCCGAAGCCGAACCCCAGCCCGATCTGTCGGGAGTCCACGACGGTGACGGGCAGCGACGCCTCCCGGGCAGCCAGCCTCGCGGCGTCCACCGTGCCCGACAGCGCACCGGACAGGTGGACCGACACCACCTCGCCGGCGCCGGCGTGACGCGCCTTCTCGTAGGCGGCCAGAAACCTCGCCGGGGTCGGGCGCGACGTGCTCACCGGCTTCCAGTCAGCCAGGGCGGCGGCAACCTGGGCGGGAGCCACGTCGACACCGTCCTGGCCCGTCTGACCGGCGATCACCACGTCGAGGGGAACGACCTCGATGGCGAGCTCGGCCGCCTCGGCCGCGCTGAGGGCAGCAGTCGAGTCGGTCACGACGGCTGTGGCCGCGATGCCCGACACTCACGCCTCCGGGACGACGTTGACCAGCGTGGGGGGTCGCACGACGACGGTGCGCACCGAGCGCCCGCCGAGGGCTCGCACCACCCCGGCGCTGGCCAGCGCCTGCGCGGCCAGCTCGTCCTCACCTACCGACGGGGCGACCTGCAGCCGGTCTCGCACCTTGCCGGCGACCTGCACCACGCAGGTCACCGTCTGCTCCACCAGCATGTCG
Source organism: uncultured Actinomycetes bacterium (assembly GCA_964400785.1). Lineage (GTDB taxonomy): Bacteria > Actinomycetota > Actinomycetes > Jiangellales > Jiangellaceae > CAVQGZ01. Next base: position 22,443 of record CAYNWB010000025.1, read on the forward strand.
GGGTCGGGGACGGGGAACGGCTCGTAGGCCAGCGACTCCGGATGCCCCAGGCGCGACCACAGCTCCTCGCTGATGTGCGGGGCGAGGGGCGCGAGCATGAGCACCAGGGCCTCGGCGGCGTCACGGGGTACCTCGTCGAGGCGGGTCAGGTGGTTGTTCAGCTCGATCAGCCGCGCGATCGCCGTGTTGAGCCGCATCGCCGACAGGTCGGAGCGCACAGCGTCGATCGTGCGGTGCATCGTCCGGCAGGTGGCCTCGTCCATGGGTCGGTCGACGACGACGCACTCGCCGGTCTGCTCCGACACGACGTTGCGCCAGACACGCTGCAGAAACCGGAACGCACCGACCACGGCCCGTGTCTCCCACGGACGGGAGGCGTCCAGAGGACCCATCGACATCTCGTACACGCGCAGCGTGTCGGCGCCGTACTCGGCGAACATCTCGTCGGGGGTCACGGAGTTCTTCAGGCTCTTGCCCATCTTGCCGTACTCCTGGGTGACCTCGACCTCACCCCAACGGAACCCTGTCGACGAGCCCGCGTCCGCGACCACCTCAGCCGCCGGGACGTACGCGCCGCGGGCGTCGGTGTAGGCGTTCGCCTGGATGTAGCCCTGGTTGAACAGTCGCCGAAAAGGCTCTTCGCTGCTCAGGTACCCCAGGTCGAACAGCACCTTGTGCCAGAACCTGGCGTACAGCAGGTGCAGCACCGCGTGCTCCACCCCACCCACGTACAGGTCGACGCCGCCGACGTCGTCGGGCGACTGGGGACCCATCCAGTACCGCTCCACCTCGGGGTCCACGAAGGCCTCGGTGTTCTGCGGGTCGAGGTAGCGCAGCTCGTACCAGCACGACCCGGCCCACTGGGGCATGACGTTGGTCTCCCGGCGGTACCGGCGTGGTCCGTCGCCGAGGTCGAGGCTCACCTCGACCCAGTCGGTGGCGCGCGCCAACGGCGGCTCCGGCTCCGAGTCGGCGTCCAGCGGGTCGGAGGCACGCGGCGAGTAGTCGGTCACCTCGGGCAGCTCGACAGCCAGGTGGGTGTCGGGCAGCAGCGTGGGCAGCCCCGCGTCCGGCCCGTCGAGCGGGTAGACGATCGGGAACGGCTCGCCCCAGTAGCGCTGCCTGCTGAACAGCCAGTCACGCAGCTTGTAGGTGGTCATGGCGACACCGGTGCCCTGGGCGTGCAGCCACGCGATGATCGTCGCCTTCGCCTCTGCCACACCCATGCCGTCCAGCGAGATCTCGTCGTTCGCGGAGTTGATGGCCGGGCCGTCGCCGGTGTAGGCCTCCCCGTCGAAGTCGGCCGGGGGCTGCACCGTCCTGATGATCGGCAGGTCGAAGCGCTCGGCGAACTCCCAGTCGCGCTCGTCCTGGCCGGGCACGGCCATGATCGCCCCGGTGCCGTACCCCATGAGCACGTAGTCGGCCACGAAGACGGGGATGCGAGCACCGTTGGTCGGGTTGAGCGCGTACGACCCGGTGAACACCCCGGTCTTGTCACGGTGCTCGGTCTGCCGCTCGAGCTCGGTCTTGAGCGAGGTGGCTGCGCGGTAGGCACTCACGGCCTCGCCGGGGCTGGCAGCCCCGGACGTCCAGGCCTCGCGCGTACCCGGCGGCCACGCATCCGCGGTGAGCCGGTCGACCAGCGGATGCTCGGGCGCCACGACCATGAAGGTCGCCCCGAACAGGGTGTCCGGCCGGGTGGTGAACACCTCGAGGTCGCCGTGGTCGGTGGCGAACCGCACGAGGGCACCCTCGGACCGACCGATCCAGTTGCGCTGCATGAGCTTGATCGGCTCGGGCCAGTCCAACCTGTCCAGGTCGGCCAGCAGCCGGTCGGCGTAGGCGGTGATGCGCATCATCCACTGGCGCAGGTTGCGCTTGAAGACCGGAAAGTTGCCGACCTCCGAACGACCCTCGGTCGTGACCTCCTCGTTCGCCAGCACCGTGCCCAGCCCCGGGCACCAGTTCACCGGGGCCTCGGCAAGGTAGGCGAGCCGGTGCTCGTCGAGCACGGCACGCTGCTCGGGGACGCTCAGCTGCGCCCAGGGGCGCCCGTCCGGGGTCGTCCTCTCGCCCGACTCGAGCTGCGCCACCAGGTCGGCGATCGGCCGTGCCCGCCCGCGGGTGCCGTCGGGCCTCACCGCGTCCGGGTCGTACCACGCGTCGTAGATGCGGCTGAAGATCCACTGGGTCCAGCGGTAGAACTCGACGTCGGTGGTGGCCACGGAGCGACGTGCGTCGTGGGCCAGGCCGAGGCGCCGAAGCTGGCGGCGCATGTTCGCGATGTTGGCCTCGGTCGTCACGCGCGGGTGCTGTCCCGTCTGCACCGCGTACTGCTCGGCGGGCAGACCGAAGGCGTCGTAGCCGAGTGCGTGCAGAACGTTGACGTCGTTCATGCGGTGGAAACGGCCGACGACGTCGGTGGCGATGTAGCCGAGCGGGTGCCCCACGTGCAGCCCGGCACCGGACGGGTACGGGAACATGTCGAGCACGTAGAGCTTGTCGCGTCCGGCCGTCTGGTCCGCACGCCCCATCGGCCCGGACGGGTTGGGGGCCTCGAACGTGCCGTGGCTCTGCCAGTACGACTGCCAGCGCTGCTCGAGTGCCTCGGCCATCGCAGCGTCGTAGCGGTAGCGGGCCTCGTCGGGCGGCGGAGTCTGCGTCATGGGGTCCTTCGGATGTGGTCGGTGCCGGTGCGCCGGAGCCGCAGGCCGTGCGAGGTCGCAGGCTACCGCGCAGCGGCCAGCACGCCCCCGACGGCCCTGCCGACCTGCTCGTGGGTCGCCCAGTCCCAGTGCAGGCCGTCGGCGTTGCCGCGACCGTCGTCGTGCATCGGCGCGACGATGGGCTCGAGGTCGACGAAGGCGAGCCCCTGCGCACGGGCGTAGCGGCGGGCTGAGGCCACCGAGGTGGGGTAGTGCCGGTTGGACGGGTAGGCGTCCGAGCGCCACGGGCTCGGGCCCAGAAGCACCAGTGTCACCTCGGGTCGATGGTGACGGATCGCGGCGACGATCCGCGTCCAGTAGTGCTCGGTCGCGCTCTGCGGCAGCTGCCGCACCGCGCCGGCCGTGGCCCGCACGACGTGTGGGTGCGCGGCCAGGTAGGCAGCGCGGACGCGGCGCCGCACGGCTCCCGAGCGCACGTACGGGATGGCCTCACGCGCCCACACGGGCAATGATGCCGGCACCGTGTCCATCGAGCCGACGGCCAGAACGCACGCCGCCAGCCTCTCGTCGGCCAGCGTCGTCCACACCCGCGGGTCCTTGGTGAGCGCCCACCACCCGTCCCGGCTCGTCCAGCCTGCTCGAGCGACCACGTCGGGCCGCCAGCCGAGGCGGTCGCCCGTGACGTTCGGCCACAGCCGCGGCTCGGTGAGCAGCTCCTGGCGCTGCGGACCGTGGAAGGTGAGGGAGTCGCCGAGCACGAGAAGTCGGGCGGTCATCGGTCGACCAGGTACCGAAGCCGCATGGCACCGCTGCTGAACTGCCGCGTCTCGACCAGACGAAGCCGGTGGCGCCCGGTCCGCTCCCCCCACAGCGGTACACCGCCGCCGAGCAGGTGCGGCGTGACGGTGAGGTCAAGCTCGTCCAGCAGCCCATCGGCGAGCATCTGGCGGACCAGCACTCCGCCGCCCACGACCCAGACACGGCCGTGCTCACGCAACCGAGCCACCAGACCGGGCAGGTCGTGGCCGGCATCCGTGCTCACCTCGCGAGGACGGTCGTCGAGGTCGCCGGCTGTCACCACCACACAGGGCAGTCCGGGGTAGGGCCACGGCTGCACCGATCGCGCCACCTCGTACGTGCGGCGTCCCATCAGCAGCGCACCCACCTCGGCGAGGAAGGCCTCGTAGGTCTGCCCGGCGTCGGTGACGTCGTCGAGGAAGCCCAGTCCATCGCCGGCCTCGGCCAGACTGCCGTCCAGGGACACCGCCGCGTACAGAACGACCTCGCCGCGGGCCGAGCCGTCGAGGGTCACCGGCTGACCGTAGCCCGTCCCGCCCCGACCACGACCAGGCCGACCAGCAGCGCGTGACCGGCAGCGACCCAGAGACGCTGGGACGAGCCCGGCTGCAGCGGCAGAGGGTCGAGGGCCAGCACGGTGACGGTGATGGCTGCCACCGTCAGGCCGACAGCGGCGCCACGTCGACCGTGGGCGTGCACCGCCCATGCCAGCACCAGAGCCGCCACCGTCAGGCACACCTGGTAGGCGCCGACCGACCAGGCGTGCACGGCCCCCGAGGCGGTCGCCTCGGCCACGCGTGGCCCCGCGTTGCACCCGGCGGCACCGTCGGGGCACCCGACCCTGGCCATGCCCGCCACCAGCACTGCGACCGAGCCTGCCAGCAGGGCTGACGACGCAGCCCGACGCATCCTCGGGTGCTCCACGCCGGCTCGAGCGACAGAGACGGAGGCCGCGAGAAGTGCCAGGCCGCCGAAGACGAACATCGCGATCCCCCACCCGGGCTGCACGGCACCGGACGCTGCGAGCGCGCTCAGGTAGTCGATGCGTGGGTCGTAGTCGGGCTGGCGCCCGGACGCCACCCACGACGTCACCCAGAACCCCGCCAGCCCTCCTGCAACACCCAGGCTCGGCGCCAGCGACCGGTCGATCACGGCCCCGCGTCAGCAGGCACGAGCCGCAGAGCCACGGCCTCCTCCCAGAGCTCCTCACGGACGTCCGGGTGGGCGCAGTTGGTGATGAGCTGCTCCGCCTGCTCCCGTTGGCTGCTGCCCCAGATGTCGGCGGACCCGTTCTCGGTGATCACGGCGCTGTGCTGGAACGACGTCAGCGGCTCGTCGATGAGCGGCACGATCGTCGACACGTGAGCCTTGCGGTGCCAGGAGCGAAGGGCGATGATCGCCTGGCCACCGTTGGAGTGCAGGGCGCCGACGATGAAGTCGGTCTGGCCTCCGAACCCCGAGTAGATCTTGCCGTTGATGCGCGAGGCGTTGGCCTGGGCGAACAGGTCGACCTGCATGGCGGTGTTCACCGACACCACCTGAGGGTTGCGCGCGATGGCGCCGGGGTCGTTCGTGCGCTCGGTGCGCAGCATGCGCACCCGCGGGTTGCGGTCGACCCACTCGTACAGCTCCTGCGAGCCGAACAGGAAGGACGCGATCAACGGCCAGCCGGGGTCGAGCACGCCGCGTCGCTCGAGCGCGAGCACGCCGTCGCTGAACATCTCCGACCAGATGCGCAGGTGCGACCGCTCGGTCAGGGCGTGCAGAGTGGCGTCGGGGACGGCGCCGATGCCCATCTGCAGGGTCGACCCGTCGAGCACGCGGGCGGCGACGCGGTCGCCGATGCTGCGCGAGATGTCGTCGATCGGTGCCTCCGTCGGTGACGCGAGAGGCTCGTCCACCTCGACGAGGTAGTCCAGGTCTTCCAGTGGCAGCACCGCGTCACCGAAGGTGTAGGGCATGCGGGCGTTGGCCTGCGCAATGATCGTGCCGCCTGCCATGCGTGCCGCCTCGATCGCCGCGGGCAGCACGTTGATCTCGATGCCGAGCGACACCGTCCCGTCGTGCGGCAGCGACGTGTGCAGCACCACCACGTCGGGACGCAACGTGGTGCGGTGCAGCAGCGGCGCCAGCGACAGCCGGCACGGCACGTAGCGCAGCCGAGGGGAGCGGCGCATGCCCTCGCCGACGAAGACCGTCTCGAGAGTCACCCCGTCCCGGTCGGGCAACCCCAGCTGCGCGTTGAGCAGGCAGAGTCGATACGTCTCGACAGTCGCGTCGAGAACCTCGAGCACCGTCGACGGAGCCGCGAAGTTGCCTGAGGCGACGATGCGGGGCTCCTGCAGCCCCAGCGACGAGAAGACCTGACCGAGCTGATCGATGTCCACGACACGCACGAGCCCAGGGTGCCCAGGCTGCGGCGTCTGCGGCAGGGACTTTCGCCGTGACCTGAGCATGAGAGGTGTGTCACGGTAGGCCCGTGCAGCGGCCACGGGTGAGAGTCGCGCTGGGCGACCCGCGTGACCAGCACACCGACCTGGCGATCCTGCCCGGTCGTCGCGAGGTCGATGTCGACCCCTTCACCATCGTGGTGAAGGCGCCTCGGTGGCGCCCCCCCAACGGTCCCGACCTGCCGCTCGCAGAGGTCTACCGGCACGCCCTCGACGTGGCCACGCAGCGACAGGTGTCGTCGATCACCCTGCCGTCGGCACTGTGCATCGGGGTCTGGCCGATGTCGGACGTGACCCGGATCGCGATGACGGTTCTGATGTCGACGCCGAGCACCGTGCGCGACGTCGTCATCGCCGTGCCGACCCCGGCGATGCTCGAGGTGTGGGCCGAGGCCCTGGCCCGCGAGCCCTGACCATGGTGCCCCAGGCGGTCGAGCGGGGGATGCAGCCACTGGTCGACCTGGCCGTCAACGACCTCGTCGCGCGCACGGGATGCGGAGCCGAGCAGGTCACGCTCGTGCGCGCCGACCCGGTCACCTGGCCCGACCGCAGCATGGGCTGCCCGGTGCCGGGCATGCGCTACGAGCAGGTTCCGGTCGACGGGGCGCTCATCGTGCTGCGCCTCCTCGCCGTCGAGTACCGCTACCACTGCGGCGGCCGGCGGTCACCGTTCCTGTGTACGACGACGGGGTAGCGCATCCCTGCGCTACCCCGTCGTCGTCGTACCGGGCCCAGGCCCTACCTGTTGTCGACCTCCACCAGGGTGAGACCCATGAGGCCGCTCTCTCCGGTGTGCGAGACGGCACCGAGGTGCCACTGGCCAGCCGTGGCACCCGACCACGACAGGTCGATCGTCTCGGTCGCGCCCACCGTGGCGGACGTGGGTGCCGAGTCGACGGTCATGTTGCCACCCGGTGTCGCCGACACCGCCCACGTGTACATCGTGTAGTCCGCGGGCGACCCCGCGGTCTGCCACCCGTGCACGTAGACGCTCAATGTGCCATCGGCCGGCAGCGTGAGGTCGATCAGCTCGTCCGTCCCACCGTTGGTGCTGCTCGCCACCGTGTTGCCGTCGGAGTTGAGCACGAACACATCCAGGTCGATGGCCGGGTCGCCGACGGCATCCGGCGGGATGGCGATCCGGAAGAAGGCCTCGCCCGACAAGGTGAAGTCGTGCCGGTTCGAGAACCCGTCATCAGGGTCGAACGTCTGGTCCGGGTCCTGGACGACCGTGTCCTCGGTCACCGTCGCAGGCTCGAGGCCGTGCGCCGCGGCGGAGTAGGCGCCGGTGTAGCCGAACTTGACGTCGAACGATGCCGACCCCGACTCACCCGACCCCGTCAC
>CAYNWB010000026.1:0-27194 GCA_964400785.1 uncultured Actinomycetes bacterium
CGGTCTGGGCACCGATCTCACGGTCGTGGCCCTGGCCGGGTCGACCGGGTCTGGCAAGTCGACACTGTTCAACACCCTCGCCGACCTCGACCTTGCCGAGGTCGGCTCCCGGCGCCCCACCACGAAGGAGACTCTCGCCTGCGTCTTCGGGGACGGGGACGCGGGAGCCCTGCTGGACTGGCTGGGAGTGCCGGCCAGGCGACGTCTGTCGCATCGCAGCCTGCTCGACGAGCCCGAGTCGTCCGACTGGGCTGAGGGGCTCGTGCTGCTCGACCTGCCCGACCACGACTCTCTGGTGAGCGAGCACCGAGTCGAGGTCGACCGGCTGGTCGCACGGGTCGACGTGCTGGTGTGGGTGACGGACCCGGTCAAGTACGCCGACGCCGTGCTGCACGAGGACTACCTGGCCGCGCTGCGGCGCCACGGCGCGGTGGTGCTCGTCGTGCTGAACCAGGTGGATCGGCTCGGTGTCGACGACCAGCAGGCATGCCTGGCCGACCTGGCCCGCCTGGTCGACAGCGACGGCTTGCACGATGTCGACGTGGTGGCGGTGTCGGCAAGCACCGGGCAGGGACTCGCGCAGGTCAGCAACCGTGTCGAGGCGGTGGTCGCGTCGAGGCGCGCCGCCGCGCAACGACTCGCCGCCGACGTGGGGCTGCTGGCCGACGAGCTGCAGCAGGCTGCCGACCTCGACCTGGAGGGCACGGTCGACCCCGGTGCTGGTGCGGAGCACGTGCTGGCAGCACTCGGGTCGGTGCTGGCCCTCGACGACCGGGTGCGAGACCTCGCCGAGGCGTCGAGCAGCCGGGCCGAGCGGGCACTGGCGTGGCCCGTTGGCCGGTCGGGCACGCCTGCTCCCGTCGGTGATAGGCGCGAGCACGACGGCGCCGCGGTCGGCGAGGCCGGCGCTGTCGAGCACGTGCTGCGCGAGCACGTGGCGAGGGTCACGGCGGCACTGCCTGAGGCCTGGGGTGACGACGTGCGAAGCGAGATCGAGCCGTCGCTGCCCGTGACTGCGGGCCGGATGCTGCAGTCGGTGCGCTCGGCGTTCGATGTCACACCGCCGGAGCCGCCGGAGTGGTCGGTGCACCGACGCAACCAGTGGGTCGCGATCGCCCTGGCGGCGGTGGGTGCAGTCACGGCCGTCCTGCTGCTTGCGCTCGTACTCGCCGGCAGCACCGTGCCGGTATGGGCCTGGCTGGTGCCGGTCGGTGCCGTCGCGGGGGCCGTTGGCGTCGCCGTGGTGCTCAACCGTCGGGCACCCGCACTCGGGCGGCAGTGGGTCGAGGGCGTGACGGCGTCGAGGCGCCAGCACGTCGCTGACGACCTGCGTGTCGAGGTGCTGACGCGGGTTCAGGCGCCCCTGGATGCGGCGGCCGAGAGTGCGCAGCGCGCGCGGGAGGGCCTGCGGCAGGCCCTGATCTGACGAGCGCCGTCCACAGCCGGTCGGGCTGCCGGCGTGTCGTCCACTGGTCGTCGTGCGGGCTGGATCGGCGTCGCTGTCGACGACCAGGCTCAGGTACTCCGACCAGCGGTGGAGGAGCAACCATGAACGACTTCCAGGGGTGGGTCACGGGCAACGTGGCGACAGCCGTCCGGCACCGTGTGTCCGCCGCCGGGACGCACGTCGCGGACTTTCGCCTTGCCTCGAGCCGTCGGTGGACGGGACGCGACGGCAAACCGCGAGAGTCGACCTCGTTCGTGGCCGTCCGCTGCTTCGGTCCTCTGGCCGACAACGCGGCGTCGAGCCTCGGTGTGGGCCAGTCGGTGCTCGTGAGCGGCCGGTTCGAGGTGGAGGAGAACGAGCGTGAGGGCCATCGGTACAAGGACGTCGTGCTGCTGGCCTCGGGCATCGGGCCGAACCTCGCGCACGGCACCACGACGTTTCGTCGCACGGTCTCCGCGAGCAGGGACGCGGGCTCGACGGCGGCGTGAGAGCAGGGGGCTCTGCGCGCCTACCCTGGGCGCATGGCCGAGTTCATCTACGTCATGCGCAAGGCGCGCAAGGCTCACGGCGACAAGGTGATCCTTGACGACGTCACGCTTGCGTTCCTGCCCGGTGCCAAGATCGGTGTGGTCGGTCCCAACGGTGCCGGCAAGTCGACCGTGCTGCGGATCATGGCCGGTCTCGACCAGCCGTCCAACGGTGACGCCCTGCTCAGCCCCGGGTACAGCGTCGGGATCCTGGAGCAGGAGCCCGAGCTCGACGAGTCGCGCACCGTGCTGGGCAACGTCGAGCTGGGCGTGGCCGAGACGAAGGCGATGCTGAACCGGTTCAACGAGATCAGCGAGGCCCTCGCCGACCCCGAGGCCGACTACGACACCCTGCTGGAGGAGATGGGTCGGCTTCAGGAGCAGCTCGACCACCGCAACGCCTGGGACCTCGACGCCCAGCTGGAGCAGGCCATGGACGCCTTGCGCTGCCCGCCGCCGGACGCCGACGTGACGGTGCTCTCGGGCGGGGAGCGCCGGCGTGTGGCCCTGTGCCGCCTGCTGCTGGAGCAGCCCGACCTGCTGCTGCTGGACGAGCCCACCAACCACCTCGACGCCGAGAGCGTCCAGTGGCTGGAGCAGCACCTCGAGAAGTACCCCGGCACGGTCGTCGCGGTCACGCACGACCGCTACTTTCTCGACAACGTCGCCCAGTGGATCCTCGAGCTCGACCGGGGGCGTGCCTACCCCTACGAGGGCAACTACTCGACGTACCTGGAGACCAAGCAGTCCCGGCTGAAGGTCGAGGGCGCCAAGGACGCCAAGCTGCGCAAACGCCTCGCCGACGAGCTCGCCTGGGTGCGCTCGAACGCGAAGGGCCGTCAGGCCAAGCAGCAGGCCCGCCTCAAGCGCTACGAGGAGATGGCGGCCGAGGCCGAGCGCACTCGCAAGCTCGACATGGACGAGATCCAGATCCCGCCGGGTCCCCGCCTGGGAGACGTCGTGGTCGAGATCGACGGGCTGTGGAAGTCGTTCGGTGACCGCACCCTTTTCGACGGGCTGTCGTTCACGCTGCCGCGCAACGGCATCGTCGGCGTCGTCGGGCCCAACGGGGTCGGCAAGACCACGCTGTTTCGCATGCTGCTCGGTGACGAGTCGCCGGACGACGGCTCGATCAAGGTCGGCCAGACGGTCAAGCTGTCCTACGTCGACCAGAACCGGTCGGGCATCGACGGCAGCCAGACGGTGTGGCAGGTGGTCTCGGACGGTCTGGACCACATCAAGGTGGGCGCGGTGGAGATGCCGTCGCGTGCCTACGTCGCCGCCTTCGGGTTCAAGGGCCCCGACCAGCAGAAGCCTGCGGGAGTGCTGTCGGGCGGGGAGCGCAACCGGCTCAACCTGGCGCTCACGCTCAAGCAGGGTGGCAACCTGATCCTGCTGGACGAGCCGACGAACGACCTCGACGTCGAGACGCTCCAGTCGCTGGAGAACGCGCTGCTGGAGTTTCCCGGCTGTGCCGTCGTCGTGTCCCACGACCGCTGGTTCCTCGACCGCACGGCCACGCACATCCTGGCCTTCGAAGGCGACGAGGACGACCCGGCTCGCTGGTTCTGGTTCGAGGGCAACTTCGAGGGCTACGAGAAGAACAAGGTGGAGCGGCTCGGTGCGGACGCCGCTCGTCCGCACCGGGTCACGTATCGCAAGCTGACCCGGGCCTAGCTCGTGCCGTCGCAGCGGGACGGCACGACAGTCCGTCTGGCCGGGTCGGCGCGAGACGTGGCCGTCCTTGCCGAGCGAGCCTGCCGCCACGACCCGTCCGCTGTCGTTCGTCTGGTGGCCGACGGCACCGTGCTCGCTGCGTTCGTCGCGACGCCCTTCGACTGCCTGGGCATGCGGGCTGCGCGGCTCACCGTGCCCGCCGAGCACGTGGACGTGGTGGTCGAGGCGGTCGGCTTGGCCGCTCGGGCACGCACAGCCGGTGAGCGACACGAGATCGTCCTGCCGCCGTCGGTGCCCCCGCTTCGATGGACGACGGGGCTGCCGCCGCGCACCGGATGGCAGCCCGCCGCGTCCCTGCGGCTCGGTGACGTGATCGACCTGGTGGCCGCTGGCACCGAGGAGTTCCGCTCCAGGGCGCAGGCGTTGCCGGCAGGGCAGACGCCATCGGCCGCACTCGAGGCCCTGGCGAACGACATCTGGGGGCGCCCGATGGCGGCCGACCACCCCGTGCGACTGGCACACGCCGCCAGCTACCTGGGGTTTCTCGACTCGCCGGGGTCGGGGGAGGACGCGGAGGTGGCGCTGCTCACCGCGGGGTCGTGGCGTCGCCTGGACGCTCCGGGCGGGTCGACACTGATGCGGGTGCTCGACCCGCTGGGCCTGTTCGTCGGCTAGTCGACCCGAACCCAGGCGGCGCTGTCAGGTGGCAGCTGCCCCCCTGCCACGTCGGTGCTCGCCACGACCACGGTGCCGGCAGGCAGTGGCACGGGGGTGTCACCCATGTTGACCAGCACGGCCAGCCGGCGGCCGGCCTCACCGCGCTCGAAGTGCAGCACCTGCTCGGGCGACGGCTTCCAGGTCAGCGTCGGCGTGCTGAACGCCGCCTCGGCCCGCCGGTGCCCCAGCACCGATCGGTACAGGCAGAGCATCGAGGTCGGGTCGTCGGCCTGGGTCGATGCGGCCGAGGCCGACCAGTGCGCCGGCTGGGGCAGCCACGACCCGTTCGAGCCGAACCCGAGCGACTCGCCGGTCGGCTCCCACGGCAGCGGCACGCGACACCCGTCGCGACCCACCTCGACGCCGTTGGTGCGCAGGAACACCGGATCGTCGCGCAGCTCGTCGGGGATGTCGCTGACCTCCTCGAGCCCCAGCTCCTCGCCCTGGTAGAGATAGGCACTGCCGGGCAGGCCGAGCAGCAGCAGGGCGGCCGCCCGGGCCCGCCGCCGTCCGAGCTCGACGTCGAGCCCCGTGAAGTCGTACTTGCCGGGGCCGAACCGTTCGCGCTGCAGGGCGGGCCGGCCATAGCGTGAGACGTGACGTGGGATGTCGTGGTTGCTCAGCGTCCAGGTGGCCGGCGCTCCCGCCGCCCGAGCAGCCGCAAGCCCGCTCTCGATGGCGGCGCGCATGCCGGCCGCGTCCCAGTCCGGGTCGGTCAGCTCGAAGGCGAACGCGCTGTGCAGCTCGTCCGGTCGCAGGTAGAGGGCCAGCCGGGCCGGGTCGTCCAGCCACACCTCGCCGACGAACATCCGGGGCTCGTCGTAGGAGTCCGCGACGGCGCGCCAGCCTCGGTAGATCTCGTGCACCTCGTCGAGGTCCCAGTGCGGGTGACGTGGCCGGTCGGGCGCGCCCAGCAGCGTCTCGTGGTCCTCCCCGAGGTCAGGCAGGTCGGGGTGCTTGGCCATGCCGTGGGCCACGTCGATGCGAAACCCGTCGATGCCGCGGTCGAACCAGAAGGCCAGCACGCTCTGGAACTCTGCGACCACCTCGGGGTTCGACCAGTTCAGGTCGGGCTGGCTCGCGTCGAACAGGTGCAGGTACCACTGCCCGGGGGCGCCGTCGGGCTCGGTGACGCGGGTCCACGCGGTGCCCCGGAACGTGCTCTTCCAGTCGTTCGGCGGCTCGTCGCCGGCGGGCCCACGCCCGTCACGGAACCAGTACCGGGCACGCTCCGGGCTTGCGGGGCCGGCCGCGATCGCGGCGGAGAACCAGGCGTGCTCGGACGAGGTGTGGTTGGGCACGATGTCGGCGATCACCCGGATGCCGTGCGCGTGCGCGTCCGCGATCAGCTGCTGCGCCTGCGGGAGCGTGCCGAACAGCGGGTTGATGTCGCGGTAGTCGGCCACGTCGTAGCCACCGTCGCGCAACGGAGACGGGTACCAGGGGTTGACCCAGATGGCGTCCACCCCGAGGTCGCGCAGGTATGGGAGCCGGGACCGCAGACCGGCCAGGTCACCTGTGCCGTCGCCGTCGCCGTCGGCGAAGGAGCGGATGTAGACCTGGTACACGACGGCGTCTCGCCACCACTGCGTCACGAGACGAGAACGCTACTGGGTGTTGACCATCGAGAGCGCGGCCCGGCTGAGGTAGTCCCACAGCACGGCCTGCTGGCCCTGGTCGAGTGTGCCGTCCTCGACCAGCTCGTCGACGGCAGCACGCATGTGGGTCAACCAGCGCACGCGCGCGTCGTGGTCGACGGCGTACGGCGCGTGGCGCATGCGAAGCCGGGGGTGCCCTCTCTGCTCGGAGTAGGTGGTGGGGCCACCCCAGTACTGCTCGAGAAACATCCGTAGCCGTTCGGCGGCCGGTGCGAGGTCGTCCTCGGGGTACATCGCGCGCAGCACGTCGTCCTCGGCGACACCGGCGTAGAAGGCCGACACGAGCCTCGCGAAGGTCACGTGCCCACCGACAGCGTCGTAGAAGCTCTCGCTCATCAGGTGGACCACGCTACCCAGTGCTGCGAAGGCACTAGCCGGTTCGGGGGGTACCCGACGGGCGCCAGCGTCCCGCCAGCTTGGACGCTTCGAGACGTTCGGCCTCGCGCGCGATGTTGCGCTGCATGCTGCCGAAGACGATGCCGTGGAAGGGCGTCACGCTCCACCAGTACGCCTGACCCCCCAGTCCGTACGGGTAGAAGATCGCCCGTTGGCCGAACACCGTGCGGCCGGCGTCGTCGGTGCTGATCGTGAGCTCCAGCCAGGCCCGGCCCGGCAGGCGCATCTCGGCACGCAGACGCAGCAGCTTCAGGTCGATCACCTCTTCGACCCGCCACCAGTCCAGGGCGTCCCCGACGTGCAGGTCGTAGGGGTCGCGCCGGCCCCGGCGCAGCCCCGGTCCGCCCGAGAGGCGGTCCATCACCCCACGCACGCCCCAGGCCAGCGACCAGGAGTACCAGCCGTTCGTGCCGCCGATGCCCTCGATGACCTGCCAGAGCGCCTCGGGGCTGGCGTCGACCACACGGGACCGCTCGTCGACGTAGAGGTCGCCGCCGGCCCAGTCCGGGTCGGACGGCAGCGGGTCGGACGGCGCCCCGCGCAGCTCGGCGTCGGCCCAGCGGGTGGGCACGTCCCCGCTGCGCACGCGCCGCAGCGCCAGCTCGACGGCGCGCTCGAACCCGGTGAGCCCGTGAGCAGGGTCGGGGACGTAGTCGGCGATGTCGTGCTCGCGGCAGACGACGGTGTTGCGCAGGCTCTCGACCAACGGGCGCGCGATGGCGTTCGGGACGGGCGTGACGATCTGCACCCAGTGGCTCGACAGCCCGGGTGTGAGCACGGGAACCCGGATGATCCGCCGCTTCGGTAGCCCCACGACGGCGGCGTAGCGCTGCATCATCTGCTCGTAGGTGAGCACGTCGGGGCCACCGATGTCGAAGGCCCGGTTGACCTCGCTCGGCAGCGTCGCGGCGTGCACCAGGTAGTACAGGACGTCGCGGACCGCGATCGGCTGGATGCGGGTCTGCACCCACACCGGCGTCGTCATCACCGGCAGCCGTTCGGTCAGGTAGCGCAGCATCTCGAAGGACGCCCCGCCGGAGCCGATGATCACGGCGGCCTGCAGCACGGCGGTGGGGACTCCGCTGCCGAGAAGGATCTCCCCGACCTCCTGGCGGCTGCGCAGGTGCGGGCTGAGCTCCTCGTCCTCGGGCATCAGCCCGGACAGGTAGACGATGCGGCGCACACCGGCGTCGCGAGCGGCGGCTGCGAACGTTCGCGCGGCTCGTCGGTCGAGCTCCTCGAAGTCGTCGCCCTTGCCGATCGCGTGCACGAGGTAGTACGCCACGTCGACGTCGGCCAGCGCCTGCCGGATGACCTCCGGGTCGAGCACGTCGGCGTGCGCGAGCTCGACCTGGTCGGCCCAGGGCTGGTCACGCAGGTGGATCAGCTCGCGCGCCCCCGCCCGCACGGTGAACCCAGCATCGAGCAGCTCCGGGACGAGCCGCCCGCCGATGTACCCCGATGCTCCGGTGACCAGTGCTCGCACGGTGACAGTCTGGCGTTCCGACTGCTGCACGGCACGTCGGGGTGTCTGCGGTACCGGGAGTCGTTGGCCCCTTCACGGCGTGGCCTCGGGCAGTAGCGTCGACACGGAGGCATGTGTCATGACCAGGCGGAAGACGGGCCAGCCATCGAGAGGGGCAACGGAGCTCGAGGACGACATCGCCGACGTCGGACGCACGCTGGGGGTCCTCCCCGGGCAGTCGCGCGCTGAGCGCCGTGCGTCGCGGCGGGCGTGGCTGTTCCTGGTGCTCGCGGTGATGGCGTGCATCCTGCTCGGCGGAGCCATCCTCGCCGTCCGATCGGAGTCGTCGAGGACGCAGCAGCAGGCCGAGCCTCGCGCGGACGCTGCGGGTGAGGTGGTCGGCGAGTCGGGGGTCGAGCAGTGCGCCGCAACCGATCTCGTCGACGTCCAGGTGCGGATGCAGCCGGAGGAGCGTGGCACCTCCGGAACACGCACGCTGGGAACCATGACGCTCTCGACCGGCTCGGGCGAGGCGCTGCGGGTGTGGGTGCTGGTCGACGAGGGTGAAGAAGGCGAGCAGAGCTGGTCGCGTCAGGGCTGGCAGCCGGTCGGGGCAGCGCTGTCGCGGGGCGCACCGATCGAGCAGCGCCTGAGCCAGACCGTCTACGACGACGGAGGGTCGACGTGGCGCACCATCACCGGTGTCGCCGCGTGGCGCTCTGCTCCGGAGTGTGCCGAGCTGCCCACCCCGGCACAGCTGGACGAGATCGCGGCACCAGTCTGACCGCGGGCGGATCAGCCCTCGTTGCGCATCCACACCGTGCGCTGCGGGAACGGGATCTCGACGCCCTCGGCGTCGAAGCGCTCCTTGATGCGCTGACGCAGCTCGCGTGCCACGCCCCACTGCTCGCCCGGCACGGTCTTGACGACCAGGCGCACCACGATGGCGTCGGCGGCCAGCTGCTCGACGCCCCACACCTCCGGCTCGGCGAGCACCAGAGGTGCCCAGGCATCGTCGGCGGCCAGCTCTCGGGCGACCTGCTCCATCAGCTGCTTCACGCGTGGCACGTCGGAGTCGTAGGCCACGCCGATGTCGAGAAGGGCGCGCGACCAGTTCTGGCTCATGTTGCCGACTCGCACGACCTCACCGTTGCGCACGTACCAGACGACACCGTCCACCGCCCGCAGCCGCGTGACGCGCAGGTGGACGTCCTCGACGACGCCGGACGCCTCTCCGAGGTCGACGATGTCGCCCACGCCGTACTGGTCCTCGAGCAGCATGAACACGCCGGAGAGGAAGTCCGAGACGACCGACTGGGCACCGAACCCGAGCGCCACCCCGACGACTCCGGCGCCGGCGACGAGAGGTGCGAGGTTGAAGCCGAGCTCACCGAGCACCATGATCACAGCGATGCTGACGACCAGCACGCTGGTGATGTTCGCGGCGAGCTGTCCGAGGCTCGTCGCGCGGGTGGCGCGTCGTTCGTCGGCCACGACGTCCGCACCGATGACCTCCCGGGCGCTCGCGGCGGTGCGTCCGATCAGCGAGGGCTCGCCCCGCGGAGCAGACAGCCGAGCGACGAAGCGCTCGATCGACTTGATGACGAGCAGTCGAACGAGGAACGCCACCACGACGATGCCGACGATGCGCAGCACGGGGCCGGTGATCAGGTCTTGCCACCAGACGAGCTGGGACGGGTCTCCCTGCAGGTCGGGGCCGTCGATCTCGATGGTCGGGCTCGGCTGCTCGGACTGGACGAGGAGAGGTGGGGCGACGGTCACGCTGGCAGGGTAGGCACCGTGGTCGGACGTTGCAGCGAGGGGGCGGGGGGCAGGGCGTGAGCATCCACGAGATGACGGCGCGAGAGCTGGCTGCCGAGATTCGCGCACGACGGCTGTCCCCGGTCGAGGTCACCGAGCACGCGCTGCGACGTGCGGACGACCTCGACGAGCCTCTGGGCCTGTTCATCACCCGGACCCCGCAACGTGCCCTGGACCAGGCCCGGGCCGCGGAGCAGGTGCTCATGCGGTCGTCGGACCTGTCCGACCTGCCGCCCCTGCTCGGCGTGCCCTGCCCGGTCAAGGACCTCACTGCCGTCGCGGGCGTGCGCTACACGCTCGGCAGCGCCGCCTTCGCCGACCAGGTGGCCGAGGTCGACGACGGGGTGGTCACGCTGCTGCGCGACGCCGGCACGATCATGACCGGCAAGACCAACACCCCGGAGATCGGGCTGCCCTGCTACACCGAGCCCGACGTCGCCCCGCCGGCGCGCACACCGTGGCACCCGGCGCGGTCGGCGGGAGGGTCAAGCGGCGGCGCGGCGGCCGCTGTGGCGGCCGGGGTGGCTCCCCTCGCCCAGGGCTCGGACGGGGGAGGGTCGATCCGCATCCCGGCCTCCGCCTGCGGAGTGGTCGGGCTCAAGCCGACCCGAGGCCGTGTCAGCCCCGGCCCGGTCGGGGTCGACGTCACCGGGCTCGCGGTCACCGGACCACTGGCGCGGACGGTCGCGGACGTGGCGCTGATGCTCGACGTGCTGTCGGCCTCGTGGCCCGGGGACGTCACGGCCCTGCCGGGGCCGAGGACGAGCTTCGTCGACGCCAGCCAGCGTCGCCCGCCCCGGCTTCGTGTCGGGCTGCTGCTCGACCCGGTGATCGCAGCCGATGCTCCCGTGCATCCTGCCTGCCGGCAGGCTGCCGAGAGCGCGGGCCTTCTGCTGGCCGACCTGGGCCACGAGGTGGAGCCCGTCGGGGTGCCCTTCGAGCCTGAGCAGTGGGCGGCGTTCTCGGTCGTCTGGGCAGCCCTCGCCGCGTCCTTCCCGGTTCCCCCGCAGCGCGAGCCCGACCTGCGCCCTCTGACGCGGTGGCTGCGCGAGCAGGGTGCGGGGGTGTCGGCGGTCGAGTACGTCACGGCCATGGCTGCCGGGCAGATGGTGGCCCGTCGTGTTGCCCAGGCATGGGCGGGCTACGACGTCATCCTGAGTCCGACGCTCGCCGACCTGCCGGCACCGGTCGGTGGGCTTCGCGACGACACCGACCCAGCCGGAGACTTCGAGGCTCAGACCCGCTTCACGCCGTGGACCAGCCTGTGGAACCTGGCCGGGCGCCCGGCGATCTCGCTGCCCCTGCACTGGCATGCCGAGGGGGCCGTCGACCTGCCCGTCGGCGTCATGCTGGGCGGCGGGTTCGGCGCCGAGGAGCTGCTGCTGTCCCTCGCCGGCGAGCTCGAGCAGGCCCATCCCTGGGCCCACCGGTACGCCGGTCTCTGGGCCTCCATGACGGGGCATACCTGAGTGCGGCAGACTTCGGGGTCGTGACCGACCCTTGGCCCGAGCTCTACGACCTGGCGAACGCGCATGGAGTGGCGACCGAGTTCTGGGACTGGCAGGGCAGGCACACGGTCGTGCCCGCCGAGACGATCGTCACCGTGCTGGGCGCTCTCGGCGTGCAGGCCTCGACCCCCGAGGCCACGGGGGTCGCCCTCTACTACGACTGGCTGCACCGGTGGGAGCGCATGCTCCCTCCCTGCCTGGTCACGCGACAGGGCTGGAGCCCGTGGTTCGCGGTGCACGTCGAGCATGGCTCGGACGTCACGGTCTGGATCGAGACCGAGGACGGCTCCCGACGCTCCGACGTCCACCAGCAGGACCACTGGGTCACCCCCGAGTGGGTGAACGGAACCCTGATCGGGGAGGCGACGTTCTCGATCCCTGCCGACCTGCCGTTGGGCTACCACCGCCTCGTCGCCTCCTCGGGCGAGCGTCGCGCCGAGTGCCCTCTGATCATCACGCCGTCGTGGGTCGGGCTACCGGCGGCACTGGGTGACCACCGAGCGTGGGGTCTGGCGCTGCAGCTCTACAGCGTGCGTTCGGCCCGGTCGTGGGGTGTCGGTGACCTGGCCGACCTGGCCGACCTCACCACCTGGGCCGGGGTCGAGCACGGGGCGGGATTCGTGCTGGTCAACCCCCTGCACGCGGCCGAACCGGCCGCTCCCATGGAGCCGTCGCCGTACCTGCCGTCCACCCGCCGATTCGTCAACCCCCTCTACCTTCGCGTCGAGGCCATCGAGGAGTACGCCTACCTCGACGAGCCCGATCGGGCACACGTCGACCGTCTGCGGGCGGACGTGGCGCCCCTCAACACTGCCGACGTCATCGACCGTGATGCTGCATGGACGGCCAAGGACGCCGCCCTGCGCCTGGTGCACCAGGTACCGCGCAGCGCCGGCAGGCAGATCTCCTACCGCGCGTTCGTCCTCGAGCAGGGCCAGGGGCTCCTCGACTTCGCGACCTGGTGCGTCCTGTCGGTGCTGCACGGCGCGGACTGGTCGCAGTGGCCGGACGACCTTCGCGACCCTCGGTCGCAGGCGGTGGCGAGGGTGCGAGCCGAACGGTCCGACGACGTCGACTACTACTGCTGGCTGCAGTGGGTGCTCGACGAGCAGCTGCGGGCCGTGCAGGACGAGGCCCGCGACAGCCACATGCCGATCGGGCTCATGCAGGATCTCGCCGTCGGCGTCCACCCTCGTGGCGCGGACGCGTGGGGACTGCAGGACGTGCTGGCCCAGGGCATCACCGTGGGCGCTCCGCCCGATGCGTTCAACCAGCAGGGCCAGAACTGGTCCCAGCCTCCCTGGCGTCCGGACCGGCTGGCCGAGACCGGCTATGCGGCGTACCGGGACCTGCTGCGGACCGTGCTCAGGCACGCCGGCGGGCTGCGGGTCGACCACATCATCGGGCTGTTCCGGCTGTGGTGGATCCCCGAGGATCGCCCGCCCACCGAGGGCACCTACGTGCGCTACGACCACGAGGCGTTGGTCGGCATCCTCGCGCTCGAGGCGGTGCGGTCGGGGGCCATCCTGGTGGGGGAGGACCTTGGGACGGTCGAACCCTGGGTGCGGGAGTATCTGCGCGAGAGAGGAATCCTGGGGACCTCGGTGCTGTGGTTCGAGTACGACCACGAGGGACGGCCTCTGCACCCCGAGCACTGGCGCGACCTGTGCCTGGCCACCGTCACCACCCATGACCTGCCGCCCACAGCGGGCTACCTGGCGGGAGACCACGTCCGGCTGCGGGACGAGCTGGGGCTGCTCACCCGAGACGTCGACGACGAGATGGCCGTCGACGCTGCGGAGCGACAGGCATGGCTCGACGTGCTGCGCAACCGTGGGCTGCTCGACCCAGGTGCTCCCGTCGGTCAGACCATCGAGGCGTTGCACCGGCTGCTCATGTGGTCGCCGGCCCGGCTGATCGGGGTGTCGCTGACCGACCTCGTCGGTGACCGGCGCACCCAGAACCAGCCGGGGACGACCGATGAGTACCCGAACTGGCGGGTGCCGTTGACCGACAGCGACGGGCGCGTGCTGACTGTGCAGGACGTCGTCACCCACCCGCGAGCAGAGTCGCTGCCGCGGGTGGTCGGCGGGCGTTGAGACTGCTGGTCAGGCGTCGCGCTGCTGTGCGCGCAGCGCGCGGGACACGTCGGCCGCTCCCTCCCTCAGCATCCGGCGCACGGCGCGTGGCGTCCCGTCCGCCTCGGCCAGCGTGTGGGCCCGCTGCACCGTCTGCTCCGACACCTGCAGGCGCGGGAACAGCCCCTCGATGATGCGCTCGGCGGTGTGGAACGTCCTCTCGTCCCACACGCGCAGAACCGAGTCGAAGTAGGGGTCGGCGAACCCGGCCAGCAGGTCGGCCTGCTCGGATGGCATGAATCCGGCGAGCGTGGCCTCCATCTCGGAGTTGGTGAGACCGGACGGGTCCATGATCGCGTCCCACGCGAGCTGCTTGGCCTGCTCGTCCGGGATGGCTGCACGAGCCAGTGCGGCCTGGCGCTCGCCCGCGGCTGTCCGGTCGGACTCGAGCTCGGCTGCGATCTGCTCGATGCCGGCGTGGCCCTTGACGACGAGGCGCTGCAGCAGGTGCCAGCGCAGGTCACGGTCCATCGTGAGGCCCGGCATCTGGTGCGAGCCGTCCAGCAGCCCGGAGATCTCAGCGATGTCCTCGGGTGTGGTGGCCGCGGCCGACCAGGCGCGAACCAGTGCCAGCTGGTGGTCGCTGCCGGGCTCGGACTGGCGCAGACGGCGGCCCAGGCCCGCGGCCCAGCGCTCGCGCAGGGAGTCCCTGGTGGCCGGAGCGCTGTACAGCTCGACGGCCGTGCGGGCCTGCGCGAGCAGCGTCTGCACCACCGACAGGTCGGTCTCCCGGCCGACGCCGGCCAGCACGAGCGTCACGTAGCGGCCGGCAGGGATCTCAGCGTCTCGCAGCATGTCGGTCAGACCCGTCCAGGCCAACGACCGCGGCAGCGAGTCGTGCAGGTCGCCGATGTGCTTGTCCAGCGTCGCCAGCGAGCCCGCGTCGAACCGGATCTTGGCGAACGTCAGGTCGTCGTCGTTCACCAGCACGAGGTCGGCGACCGACTGACCGATCAGCTGCGGCACGGGGGTGCGCTCACCGGTGACGTCGAGCTCGAAGCGCTCGCGGCGCTTCAGACCGTCGGCCCCGGCGTCGTAGAGCCCGATCGCGATGCGGTGCGAACGAAGCGTGGGGTGCTCGGCGGGCGCGTCCTGAAGGATCGCGGCGTAGGTGTACTGCGAGTTGCCCGCGTTCTCCGACACCTCGAGCACCGGGCGCAGCGTGTTCGCCCCGGCGGTCATCAGCCACTCCTGCTCCCACTGCGACAGGTCGCGCCCGCTCTCGGCCTCCAGCTCGGTGAACAGGTCGGCCAGCGTGGTGTTGCCCCAGGCGTGCCGCCGGAAGTACCGGCGCAGCCCCGCGATGAAGGCGTCGCGTCCCACCCACGCGACGAGCTGCTTGAGCACGGCGGCACCCTTGGCGTAGGTGATCCCGTCGAAGTTGATCTCGACGTCCTCGAGGTCGCGAATCTCGGCCGAGATGGGGTGAGTGGTCGGCAGCTGGTCCTGGCGCAGCGCCCAGAGCTTCTCGGCGGAGGCGAACGTCGTCCACGCCTGCGTCCAGTGAGTGGCCTCGGACTGGGCGAGGACGGACGCCCAGGTGGCGAACGACTCGTTCAGCCACAGGTCGTTCCACCAGCGCATGGTCACGAGGTCCCCGAACCACATGTGCGCCATCTCGTGCAGGATCGTCTCGGCCCGACGCTCGTAGGCGGCGTCGGTGACCCGGCTGCGGAACAGGTACTCGTCGCGGTACGTCACGCACCCGGCGTTCTCCATGGCGCCCGCGTTGAACTCCGGCACGAACAGCTGGTCGTAGGCACCGAACGGATACGGGTAGTCGAAGAGCTGCTCGAAGAACTCGAAGCCGCGCCGCGTGACGTCGAAGATGGCGTCGGCGTCGAGGTGTTCCACCAGTGACTGGCGGCAGTACACGGCCAGCGGGATGGTGCCGCTCGCGCCCACGTACTCCGACCGCTCCACATGGTAGGGCCCGGCGCAGACCGCGGTGATGTAGCTCGAGATGGGTTCGGTCGCCGCGAACGACCACCGGCGTGTTCCGTGGCCGACGTCGCTGACGTCGGCCTGTGTGTTGGACACGACCAGCCAGTCGTCCTGCACGTCCACGGTGAAAGTGAAGGGCGCCTTGAGGTCGGGCTGCTCGAACACGGCGAACACCCGTCGGGAGTCGGGCACCTCGAACTGCGAGTACAGGTAGGTCTGCTTGTCCACGGGGTCGACGAAGCGGTGCAGGCCCTCTCCCGTGGTCATGTAGGCACAGCGAGCGCTGACTGTGACCTCGTTCGTCGCCTCGATCAGGCCGGTGAGCGCGATGCGGGCGCCGTCGAAGACCTCGGCCGGGTCGAGGTCACGGCCGTTCAGCGTGACCGTCAGCACCTCGGGGGCCACGAGGTCGAGCCAGCAGGCGCTCGAGGGATCGTCGCTGGTGAAGCGCACCGTCGTCGTGGACCCGAAGGTGGGGCCGTCCGAGGTGAGGTCGAGGCGCACGTCGTAGGACTGCACCGCCAGGTGGCTCGCGCGGCTCTCGGCCTCGATCCGGGTGAGGTTCGTCGTCGACATACCGCGATCCTGTCACCTCGCCAGAACATGCCACGCCGGACCCCTGATGGCACACTCGCGCAGTGCCCGACTCGCCAGCGGTGACCACCGCCGACTTCTGGTTCGACCCGATCTGCCCCTGGGCGTGGATGACCTCGCGGTGGATGGACGAGGTCGCCCGCCTGAGGCCGGTGGAGGTCCGCTGGCGCGTCATGTCGCTCGCCTACCTCAACGCCGGACGAGACCTGCCGCCGGACTACGCGGACCTCATGGAGCGTGCCTGGGGGCCTGTGCGCGTGCTGACCGCCGCGCGGCTGGAGCACGGTCGCGAGGTGCTCAAGCCGCTGTACGACGCCGTCGGCGGACGCCTGCACCCCGGTGAACGCGAGGACTGGGACGAGGTGCTGGCCGAGTCCCTCGCCGAGGTGGGGTTGCCGGCAGGGCTGCTCGACGCGGCGACGTCGGACTCCCTCGACGACGAGGTCAGGGCCGAGCACCACGAGGGCATGGACCGTGTCGGGGACGATGTCGGCACCCCGGTGATCGCCGTCGGCGACGTGGCGTTCTTCGGGCCCGTCGTCAGTCCCGCTCCGACCGGTGAGCAGGCGCTGCGGCTGTTCGACGGGGTCGTCGCCGTCGCCTCGGTGGACGGCTTCTTCGAGCTCAAGCGAAGCCGCACCCGCGGCCCCGACTTCGGCTGAGGCCGGACCCGGACCAGCGGACGTCCGCCACGAACGTGACACACTCGCTGCCATGCGTGTGCACATCGGTTCGGACCACGCCGGCTTCGAGGTGAAGAACCGCCTGGTCGAGACCCTGCGAGTGGACGGCGTCGACGTCGTCGACCACGGGCCGCACGTCTACGACGCGTTGGACGACTACCCGCCGTTCTGCCTACGCACTGCGGAGGCTGTGGTGGCCGACGAAGGCTCGCTGGGCGTGGTGCTCGGCGGCTCGGGCAACGGTGAGCAGATCGCCGCCAACAAGGTCGCCGGCATCCGGGCCGCGCTGGCGTGGTCCCTGGAGACCGCGCGGCTGGCGCGCGAGCACAACGATGCCCAGGTGGTGTCGGTCGGAGCGCGGATGCACTCCTTCGACGAGGTGCTGCAGATCGTCGAGGTCTTCATCCGCACCCCCTTCAGCGGTGAGGCGCGTCACGAGAGGCGCATCGGCATGGTGAGCGCCTACGAGCAGACCGGCGAGGTTCCTCCGGTAGGACCGGGCACGTCCGGCTGAGGGCGCGACACGTCGCGGGCTCGCATCGCCGCTGAGACACTGATGCCTGGCCCGGCGTCGCGAGCAGCCCTCCGGGCCGGTGCGGGCGGTCCTGGGTGCGGGTGGTCCGAGTCGTTCTGCGCCGTCGAGTCCGAAGCCATGACGAGGACGCTACGTGCCTGAAGGCCACACGATCCACCGGCTGGCGCGTGACGTCCGGCGCACCCTGCTGGGGCAGCAGGTGGCGGTCGACAGCCCGCAGGGCCGCTTCGAGGGCAGCGCCGCTTTGGTGGACGGTCGGGTGCTCGGTGACGTCGAGGCGTACGGCAAGCACCTCTTCGTGGGCTTCGACGACCTCTGGGTGCACGTCCACCTCGGTCTCTTCGGTCGGGTCTCGACGGGTCCTGGTGCGGCCCCCGCGCCGCGTGGCGCGATCCGGATGCGGGTGCAGTCGGCGACGCACCATCTCGAGCTTCGCGGCCCGACGGTCTGCGAGGTGATCGATGACGAGCAGAAGACGCAGGTGCTGCGCCGCCTCGGCGCCGACCCGCTGCGTCCCGATGCGCGACCGGACGAGGCGTACGAGCGCATCGTTGGCCGTCGGCTGCCGATCGGAGCCCTGCTGCTCGACCAGTCCGTCGTTGCAGGCGTCGGCAACGTGTACCGGGCCGAGCTGTTGCACCGCGCTGCGATGTCCCCCTACCTGCCAGGGCGAGAGCTGAGGCAGACACAGTGGGCCGGTCTGTGGGACGACATGGTCACGCTGCTGCGTGCCGGCGTGCGGTCGGGACGCATCGTCACCACTGCGCCTGAGCACCGAGACCGGCCCTCCGGACGTGCCCGTCGGCAGGACGCGCACTACGTCTACCGCCGCACCGGACTCCCGTGTCGCCGGTGCGGCACGCCCATCGTCTCCGACGAGCTGGCGGCGCGAACGGTCTTCTGGTGCCCCGCCTGTCAGAACATGTAGGCACACCACGGTGGCACCTCGCCGCGCATCGCGTCGGCCAGCCTGCGCGCTGCACCGGGCGTGCCCTCGGGCAGCAGGCCGGCGGCGAGGTCGCGACGCATGGTGTCGTCGCCCAGGAAGGCCGCCGCCAGGTCACGTGAGCTCAGGGCCAGGTCGGTCGCGTCGGACGTGCGGTGCACCTCGGCCCCGGTGCTGTCCCCGCTCAGGCGCCACCGTCCGGCGTTCCAGGGGCAGCGCTCGTCGGTCACCTCGAGCACCACGTCGATGGGGCTGGCGTAGGTGCGGGCCGCCAGCGCCTCGTCCAGCCGAACCAGCCGCACCCACAGCTGCTCGGCGATGGTCGGGCGCAGCCGGACGCTGTACTGGGTCCACGGCACGAGGGGATGGTCCAGAGGCAGGTTCCAGAAGCTCGTCCGCGCCATCAGGTCGAGGTCGAGAACCAGGTCGAGCAGGGCGCGGGTGGCGGTGGGGGAGGCGGCCACCATCTCGCGAACCTCGACACTGCCGTCTGGAGTCCCCGAGCTCCAGCGAGGCGTCGTGCGGAACCAGGCGTAGCCCTGGGGGTCGCCGGCTGCGTCGGCCACCACGGCACAGCGCATCCCGCTGGCAGGCGAAGCGGGGCTGGGCTCGTCGTAGGACGACTCGTGCCAGCACGGCAGCGAGCGGGTCACCATGCCGGGACGGGTGGGGCGCACCGCCTCGTACACGGCGATGCACTGCTCGATCAGCTCGGGGACGGTACCGAGCCGTACGCCCAGGTCGCCGTCGTGCGGACCGTCCAGCCGGGGAGCCCTGTCGGCCGTGACGGCAGCCATGCGACTGGCGATTCCGAAGTCGAAGCGTCCGTAGATGCCGGGCTCGGCGGCCCACAGCGCTGCCACGGGTTCGCCCGTCTCGTGCAGGCTTGCGAGCTGATCGGTGATCAGCGCCGACATCACGCCCCGGCGGCGGTGGGTCGGCGACACTCCGACCCAGGTCACGCCGGCACAGGGCACGGTGCCGCCAGGCACGGTCAGCACCTGCGTGAAGGCTGCGGTGTGCCCGACGAGCTCGCTGCCGGCGAACGCGCCGGTCTGGCGAGCCCGCTCCAGGGCCGCCGACGCCACCTGCCACCGGCTGTCGGTGTCGTGGTGACCGAAGGCCGAGTCGTCGAGCCGGCGAAGCGCCGGCAGCTCGTCGTCGGTGAGGGTGCGCAGCTCGACCATCCCTCTTGCCTAGCAGACCCTGCCACGGCGGTCACGTGGGTTTCGCGGCACTAGCCTGCTCTGGCATGAGCGGCCGACGTCTGAGCGAGCGGCAGCTGTTCACGGTGCTGCTGCTGCTTGTGGTCGGGATCGGGCTCGGCAAGGTGCTCTGGCCCGACCTCGTGCCCGTGTCAGCCCTGGCCATCCCGGCCATGATCGGTGGATGGCGCCTGTCGCGCCCCTGGTTGGTCGCCCTCGCCGTGGCCGTCGTCGTGCTTCTGGTGGTCGAGCTGGCCGGCAGCCCGTTCGCACGCTCGTACCTCGCCGCCGCCGTGGTCGGGGTGGTCGTGGCGCTGGCGCTGCGCTACGCCTCGCTCCGGGAGCAGTGGGGCCTGCGCCCACGGGCAGGCATGGCGCTGCTGCTCTCCGTCCGCGACCAGCTACGAGCCCAGGGCGAGCCGCCGGCACTGCCGCAGGGGTGGGTGATGGCTCGCGCCCTTCGCTCGGCCGACGACGCCGCCTTTCGTGGGGACTTCACGCTGACCCACCGTGAGGCCGACCTGGTGCAGGTCGTGGTCGTGGACGTCTCCGGCCACGGGCTGGGCGTCGCTTCGCGGGCCATGCAGCTCGCGGGCGCGTTCGGAGGGCTCGTCGGGGTCGTGCCCTCCGAACGAACCCTGCAGGCCTGCAACGAGTACCTCGTCCGCCAGGGATGGGACCACGACTACGCGACCGCCGTCCATCTGGCGATCGACCTGCGGTCCGGCAGCGGTGAGATCAGGGCTGGGGGACACCCCGCACCCCGCCTGCGCCGAGCCGACGGGACATGGGTGGAGGTGTCGGCGGCGGGTCCGATACTCGGCTTGTCCTCTGCTGCTCGCTTCGAACCGACGCTGGTGCACATCGGCCCTGGTGACATGCTCGTGCTGGTCACCGATGGCTTCCTGGACGAGGCCTCCGGCGGGGCCGAAGGCGAGTGGGGGCCGGTGGTGGCCGCGGTCGAGCAGTGGCTCGCCGAGGGTGCTCCGCCAGGTACACGTGTGCCGCCGCTGCGGTCGGGTCGGCCGGACGACGACGGGACGCTCGTGCTGGTGGGCCGCCCCGTTGCGCGGGTCGCCTGACACCGCCATCTGGCGGTGCCACACTCTGCACCCATGGGACCAGATGACCCGGAGGACACCAACCCGGGCGGCTTGGACGTCGATCTCGTGGAGGACGGGTCGGGCACACAGCGGTACGTCGTGTACGACGACCACGGCGTGGCCGAGCTGGCGGACGAGATCGAGGGCTTGAGCCCCGGAGCCCAGCGCCGGGCAGCCGAGGAGGGCTTCCAGCAGTGAGACGCGCGGCGTGACGTTCGGCGAGCCAGGGCCGATCGACGCGGTTCTGTTCGACTTCCACTCGACACTGGTCGACCAGGGTGACCCCTATGCGTGGCTCGATCTTGCGTGGAAGCGCGCCGGGCGTACCGGTGCGCCAGGGGACGTGCTCGGAGCATCCGGGCGCGACGAGCTCGCAGGCTGGGTGAACCGCATCTGGGAACACGTGCGCGAGGTCGACCCCCACAACGAGCGTGACCTGTCCCCGGTGCGGCACCGCGAGGTCTACGACGTGCTGATGCAGCGGGTTCCTGCTGTCGACGACCACCTGGCGCACGCGCTGTACGAGTGCATGCTCGAGACGTGGATCCCCTACGACGACACCGTCCCGGTGCTGACCGAGCTACGTCGGCGCGGTGCGCGAATCGCCCTGGTCTCCAACGTGGGCATCGACGTACGTCCCGTGCTGCAGGCCGGTGAGCTCACCCATCTGTTCGACGCGATCGTCCTGTCGTACGAGGCGGGCTCGGTGAAGCCGGCCGCGCCCATCTTCGAGCAGGCGTTGACGGCCCTTGGAGCGCGCCCCGAGAACGCCCTCATGGTCGGTGACAGCCCGCACGACGACTCCGGCGCCGCACTCATCGGTATCCGCACCCTGCTGCTTCCCCGCACGAGCGGGACGCGGCACGGCCTGGACCTGGTTCTCGGGCTCGTCCTCGACCAGTCAGCCCGCCCGTAGCGCCTCGACCTGCTCGGCCACCGCGACGACGAGGGCTCCGCCGTGGTCGCCGCCGACGGTCGGCCGTCGGGACCCGGGCTTCACCCAGACCGTGACGCACACCTCGACTACTGCGACACCGGAGCGAACCGTCGCAGTCGCAGGCTGTTGCTCACGACGAACACCGACGAGAACGCCATGGCGGCTCCGGCGATGAGCGGGTTGAGCAGCGCGGCCATGGCCAATGGGATCGCGGCCACGTTGTAGGCGAACGCCCAGAAGAGGTTGCCCTTGATGGTGCGCAGGGTGCTGCGTGAGAGTCGGATCGCGTCCACGGCGGCCCGCAGGTCGCCACGCACCAGGGTGATGTCGCTGGCCTCGATGGCCACGTCGGTGCCGGTACCCATGGCGATGCCCAGGTCGGCCTGCGCCAGGGCGGCGGCGTCGTTGACCCCGTCGCCCACCATGGCGACGACACGGCCGGAACGCTGCAGGTCGCGCACGACCCCCACCTTGTCGGCCGGCATCACCTCGGCGATCACCTCGTCGATGCCCACCTCGGCGGCGATCGCACGGGCGGATCGGTCGTTGTCCCCGGTGAGCAGGACGGGACGCAGCCCGAGGTGCTTCAGCTGCTCGACCGCCTGGGCACTGGTCGGCTTGACCGTGTCGGCGACCACCAGCACGCCGCGCACCCGCCCGTCCCAGCCGACAGCGACCGCTGTGCGTCCGGCGGCCTCGGCGGTCTCGCGCGCCTGCTCGAGCTCGGCGGGCATCGGCAGCGACCACTGCTCGGCCAGCCACGAGGGACGTCCGGCCACGACGGCACGACCGTCCACGACCCCCCGCACACCCAGGCCCTGGCTCGAGGCGAACCCCTCGATCGTCGGTAGCTCACCCGATGCCTCGGCCGCATCCGCGATTGCGCGCGCAACGGGGTGTTCGGAGGCGTGCTCGAGCGCGCCGGCCAGGCGGAGCAGCTCGTCGGCTGTCACATGCTCGGCAGGGACGACCTGCACCAGCTGCATGACCCCGGTGGTGACCGTGCCCGTCTTGTCGAGCACGACCGTGTCGACCCGCCGTGTGGACTCCAGGATCTCCGGCCCCTTGATGAGGATGCCGAGCTGAGCACCTCGACCGGTACCCACCAGCAGTGCGGTGGGTGTGGCGAGCCCGAGGGCGCAGGGGCACGCGATGATCAGCACCGCCACGGCGGCGGTGAACGCCAGCTCAGGGCCCGCATCGGCACCGAGCCAGAAGCCGAGCGTGGCCGCCGACAGCCCGATCACGATGGGCACGAACACGGCCGCGACCCGGTCGGCGAGTCGCTGCACCGGCGCCTTGCCGGACTGGGCCTGCTCGACCAGGCGGGCCATCTGGGCGAGCTGGGTGTCGGCGCCGACCCGAGCGGCGCGCACCACGAGCCGTCCTCCGGCGTTGACGGTCGCACCCACGACGTCATCACCGGGAGCGACCTCGACGGGAACGGCCTCGCCGGTCAGCATGCTCGCGTCGACGGGCGAGGAGCCCTCCACCACTACTCCGTCGGTGGCGATCTTCTCGCCCGGGCGCACGACGAACTCGTCGCCGACGCGCAGGTCGTCGATGGGTATGCGGGTCTCGCGGCCCTCCCGGCGCACCGCGACGTCCTTGGCGCCCATCTGCAGCAGCGCCCGCAGCGCCGCCCCGGAGCGCTTCTTGGCCCGGGCCTCGAAGTACCGGCCGGCCAGGATGAACGTCGTGACTGCTGCCGCCACCTCGAGGTAGATCTCACCCGAGCCGCTGCCGCGGTCGGGGATCAGCACGAAGCTCATGCGCATGCCGGGCATGCCGGCGTCGCCGAGGAACAGCGCGTACAGCGACCAGCCGAAGGCGGCTGTGACGCCGACGCTGATGAGGGTGTCCATCGTCGCCGCGGCGTGCTTGGCGTTGGTCCAGGCTGCCCGGTGGAACGGCAGCGCACCCCAGACGACGACGGGTGCGGCGAGGGTGAGTGCCAGCCACTGCCAGTTGTCGAACTGCCAGGCCGGCACCATCGACATCGCCGCGACCGGCACGGTCAGAGCTGCCGAGACGAGCAGCCGTTGCCGCAGCGACTCGACCTCTGGGTCGTCGGGCACCTCGCCCTCCGCGCCTGCCGGGCGGGGGTCGGTGCGTCGCGGCGCCGGCAGGGTCGCGGAGTAGCCGGTGGCCTCGACCGTTGCGATCGCGTCCTCGATGCTCACGCCGTCTGGCAGCAGCACCCGAGCCTTCTCCGTCGCGTAGTTGACCGACGCCTCGACACCGGGCATGCGGTTGAGCTTCTTCTCGACGCGAGCGGCGCACGACGCACACGTCATGCCACCGATCTCGAGCTCGACGGGGGCGGTCATGGCTCCCCTCCTCTACAGCGGGCCGACGGCCGAGCCGACGAGCCACCCGGCCGCGAAGACGATCGCGAGCACGACGGCGAAGCCCACGAGCCTGGCCACGGCACCGGTCATGGCGTGGTGGCGAGCTCGTACCCGGCCTCGTCGACGGCGGCGCGCACCTGCTCGATCTCGAGGGCGCTCTCGCTGGTCACCTCGACGGTCGAGGTGCCGTCGGGGACGAGGTCGATCGACACCGAGCTGACGCCGTCGATCGCCGTCAGCTCCTCGGTGACGGCTGCCACGCAGTGCTGGCAGGTCATGCCGGTGACGGGGTAGGTCTGGGTGGTCATGTGGCTCCTCGGGGGATCAGGATCGGACGAGGCGGGCGATGGCATCGCTGGCCTCCTTGAGCTTGGCCTCGGCCACGTCCCCACCCTCAGCCACAGCATGGGCGACGCAGTGGTTGAGATGGTCCTCCATCAGCAGCAACGCGGTGGACTCGAGAGCCTTGGTCGTCGCCGACACCTGTGTGAGCACGTCGATGCAGTAGGTGTCCTTCTCGACCATGCGCGCCAACCCGCGCACCTGTCCCTCGATCTTGCGCAGACGGCTGAGCACGTCGTGCTTGTGGTCGAGGTAGCCGGCGGGCGCTGTTGTCGGGGTGGGTTCGGGCTCGGACACGTACTCCGTTGTACGCCTGTCGGGCCTGGAGCGCAACCCCTACCCCCTAGGGGTGTCAGCCGGAGGCCCTTGTCCAGGCGTACGGCAGCGCTAGCCTCGCCACCTGTGAACCTGACACCGAGCGAGATCGATCGGGTGCTGCTGCACGCCGCCGCCGGTCTCGCTGCCGACCGGCGCTCGCGCGGGCTGGCGCTCAACGTCCCCGAGGCCACCGCCGTCATCGCGAGCGCGGTCGTCGAAGCGGCGCGCGACGGTGCGACGCACGCCGACGCGCTGGCCGCGGGGCGGGCCGCGCTCGGGCCGCAGGACGTGCTGCCGGGAGTCGCCGACATCCTGGACGTCGTGCACGTGGAGGGGGTGTTCGAGGACGGGTCGCGGCTCGTGAGCGTTCTCGACCCCATCGGTGGGGGACACCTACGCGACGAGGCTCCCGGGGCCGTGCTCCCGGGTAGTCGACGCGAACAGCAGGCGCCCTCCCCGGCCGACGTCGTCCGGGTCACGGTGGTGAACGAGGCCCCGGTCGTGATCTCGGTGTCGTCGCACTTCCACTTCTTCGAGGTCAACCCCCGGCTGCGCTTCGACCGGGCCCAGGGATACGGACGGCACCTCGCCATCCCGGCTGGGCGGACGACGGCCTTCGAGCCGGGCAGCCCCACGACCGTGGAGCTCGCGCCGATCGGGGGCGCCCGTGTGGTCGTGGGCTTCGCCGGTCTGGTGGACGGTCCGCTGGACGCCCCCGGGGCGCTGCAGGCCGCGGTGCGCAAGGCCCGCGAGTGCGGCTACGCCGACAGTGGCGAGGGCACATCGTGAGTGCCGGGATCGACGACGACATCGCGGTGCACGGCGCCCGGCTGGGCGACCGCGTCCGGTTGGGCGACACGGGACTGACGGTGCAGGTCAGTGCCGACGACCGCCTGGCCGGTGATGAGCTTCTGCTCGGGTTCGCCAAGACGGGTCGTGACGGCATCGGTCTGCGGGCAGTGCCCACCAGCGAGTCGTGCGATGTCGTGATCAGCAACGTGCTGCTGATCGACCCGGTGCTCGGGGTGCGTGCCACCTCGATCGGCATCCGTGAGGGTCGCGTCCTGGGTATCGGCAGGGCGGGCAACCCCGACACGACCGACGACGTCGACGTCGTGGTGGGCAGCGGAACCGTGGTGATCCCGGGAGAGGGGCTCGTCGCCACCCCGGGCGCTGTCGACCCCCACGTGCACGGGCTGAGCCCGAGGGTGCTCGAGGCGGCGCTGTCGTCGGGCGTGACCAGTGTGATCGTGCAGGAGTTCGGGCCCTTCTGGGGCGTGGGCGTCGGCTCGGCCTGGGCGCTGCGCCAGGGCTACGCGGCGTTCGACGCGTGGCCGGTCAACGTCGGTGTGCTCGGTCGCGGGTCGTCCTCACGTCGTGAACCGCTGATGGAGGCGCTCGAGGCCGGGGTCTGCGGGTTCAAGGTGCACGAGGACACCGGCGCGCACCCGCGCACCCTCGACACCGCGCTGCAGGTGGCCGACGAGCACGACGTGCAGGTGTGCCTGCACAGCGACGGGCTGAACGAGTCGATGTCGGTCGAGGACACCCTCGCCGTGCTCGACGGACGGGCGGTCCACGCGTTTCACGTCGAGGGCTGCGGTGGTGGGCACACCCCCGACGTGCTGCGGCTGGCCGGCATCGACTCCGTGCTGGCTTCATCGACCAACCCGACCCTGCCGTTCGGCGTCAACGCCGTCGCGGAGAGCCTCTCGATGATCATGGTGTCGCACGGGCTCAACCGCGAGGTGTCCGCCGACGTCAGCCTGGCCCAGGCTCGCGTCCGGGCGTCGACGATGGGCGCGGAGAACCTGCTGCACGACCACGGCGTCATCCCGATGACGTCCTCGGACGCACTCGGCATGGGGCGCGCGGGGGAGACGTGGCGTTCGACCTTCGGTATGGCCTCGGTGACCCGTGGCGCCCCCGGCGCGTACGACGACGGCGACGACCAGCACGACAACGAGAGGGTGCTGCGGTACCTCGCCAAGCTCACCGTGAACCCGGCGCTCGTGCACGGCATCGCCCACGAGGTCGGCTCGCTGCAGCCGGGGCGGCTCGCCGACGTCGTGCTGTGGCGTCCCCACTCGTTCGCCGCCAAGCCGGCGCTGGTGATCAAGGGGGGCATCCCGGCGTGGGGGCCCCTGGGCGACCCGAACGCCAGCATCGACGTGTGCGAGCCGCTGCGCTACGGCCCCCAGTTCGGCGGCCACGGTGCCGCGGCGGCCCAGCTGTCCGTGCTGTTCACCAACGTTGCGGCCGACGAGACCAGCCGGGCGTTCCCGACGCGGCGCCGCCGGGTGCCGGTGCGTGGCACCCGCTCGGTGCGCTTGTCCGACCTCGTCCGCAACAACCGGTGTGCCACCGTTCGGGTCGACCCGGCCAGCGCCGAGGTGACGATGGACGGCGAGCCCCTGCGCTTCGAGCCCGTCCGAGCCACTCCGCTGCAGCGGCTCTACTTTCTGTGAGCTCCGCTGCTGTCGGTACCGTCACCGCCGTGCGACACAGTCTGCGCAGCACACCCGCCGAGGATGGCTTTCGGATGCCCGCCGAGTGGGCGCCCCATTCGGGCTGCTACCTGGTCTGGCCCGAGCGTCCGGACAACTGGCGCCTGGGTGCGAAGCCTGCCCAGTCGGCCTTCGCCCGCGTCGCGGAGGTGATCGCCGCGACCGAGGCCGTGACGGTGCTGGCGTCCGCGGCTCAGTACCCGAACGCTCGTGAGCGGCTGCCGGCCCACGTTCGTGTGGTCGAGATGTCGACGAACGACGCCTGGGTACGCGACAGCGGGCCGACGTTCGTGACGAACGACGCCGGCGCCGTCCGGGCCGTGTCGTGGCGGTTCAACGCCTGGGGCGGCCTGCGTGGGGGGCTGTACTTCCCGT
>CAYNWB010000026.1:27204-29568 GCA_964400785.1 uncultured Actinomycetes bacterium
CGCCGACGACCTCGTCGGCCCGAAGGTCGCCGGCCTCGAACGCGTCGACGTGTACGAGCCCGACATCGTGCTCGAGGGCGGGGCGATCGACGTCGACGGTGAGGGCACGCTGCTGACTACGGAGGAGTGCCTGCTCAACCCCAACCGCAACCCCGACATGAGCCGCCACGACATCGAGCGTGTGCTGCGCGACCACCTCGGGGTCGCGACGGTGGTCTGGGTGCCGCGTGGGGTCTACGAGGACGAGACGAACGGCCATGTCGACAACATGTGCCGGTTCGTCGCTCCCGGCACGGTCGTCCTGACCTGGACTGACGACACATCCGACCCGCAGCACGAGATCTCGCGCGAGGCGCTGGAGGCGCTGGAGTCAGCCGTCGACGCGCGGGGCCGCAGCCTCGAGGTGGTGCGGCTGCATCAGCCGGGGCCGTTGACCATGAGCGCCCACGAGGCCTCCGGCATCGACAGAGTGCCGGGTGCGCTGCCGAGGGTCGCCGGCGAGCGGCTGGCGGGGTCGTACGTCAACGTCTACATCGGCAACGGGGTCGTCGTCGTCCCCGTGTTCGACGACCCCCACGACGACGCCGCGGTGGCCACCTACGCCGGGTTGTTCCCGGACCGAGCGGTCGTTGCGGTGCCCGGACGCGAGATCGTGCTCGGCGGCGGCAACGTGCACTGCATCACGCAGCAAGTGCCGGCCGGTGCCTGGGTCGGCGGCGGTCGAGACGCACTGGCGTCCTCCTCGGTTGACTCTCGTACTTAGTACACCTACGGTCGTCCCGATCACGCTCGGGTTGGGCCTGCTCTGCAGTGGGCGAGCGACACCCGGCCCGGGAGGCCTCGCTCAGCGCTACTGGCGGTTGCGCAGCGCCTTGCGCCAGCTGTCGACCAGGTCCACCACGCAGCCGAAGCCGACGGCCGAGCCGATGAGTACGCCGAAGGCGTTCACTACCTGTTCGGCCTGACCGGCGTCCAGCACTGGGCTGTCGACCAGAGCGTCCACGAACGCCGGGTCGAACAGGCGGCTCGTCGCGACCAGCCAGATCACCACACCGGCGAAGACCATGTCGAGCACGGTGTTCAGCGCGGCCTGACCTGTCGTCCAGTGCCCGACCCAGTAGGTGACGACAGCCAGGGCGATGCCTGCGAGCATCACCGCGACCAGCACTGCGGTGGTCTCGGGGCGCAGGTCGAGGTTGAGCACCGGCACCGGGTCGGCGCCCGCACTGGGCCAGTACTGCCACGGCCACAGCACGAGGCCGATGAGCAGCACCTGGACGGCGATGCTGCCGATCGTCTCGCCGAGCCCCACACGGGTTCGTGGCGCAGCGGGCAGGTCTGCGGGTGACCAGCCGTCCTCTCCGCTGCCCAGCACCACACCTCGCCGGTCGAGCACGGCGAACACCACCGTGACCCAGAACGCGACCTGGACGGCCGCGCCGACCACCGCGCTCAGTGCCGAGGCCAGCACCTCGAGCGGGCTCTCGCCGGCAAGTCCGCTGCCCAGTGCCACGAGCGCCGCGACCAATGGCAGCACGATCACTGCGACGATGCGCAGCACCCGCACGTAGTCGGGGTAGAGACCAGGGCCGATCAGCCATCGGGGTCCGGACTCGGCGTCGGCGACCCTCCTCGGGTCGCCCAGGTCGGCCAGGGTCTGCCACTCCGCGTCCGCCGGGGGCACCCCGCCGGTCACCCGCCTGCTGACGTCGGACTCGATACGCGCCCGGAGCCGAGCGGTCACTGCATCCCGGCGATGTCGGGGCACGTCGTGACCGACGGTATCGAGGTACCGGTCGGTGAGGGTCGGCGATGCCGACTCGGACCGCGGCGGGTGGTGCAGCACGGTCATGAGGACACCTCCCTGCTGTCCCTCCCATGGCAGCAGCGGATCAGGCCTCGCGCCAGGGCCCAATGGCGGCCATGGTGTGGCCGTCCAGCGCCTGTGCCCTACTCGTGTGGTGGACGCACCATGCGCCATGTCGGCATGTTCATCGGCGGGTAGTCGGCCGCGACATGCTCGACCACCGCGAAGCCGAACGTGTTGTAGAACCCCACGTTGTGGAGCTGGTTGGTCTCCACGTAGGTCGGCAGGCGATCTGCATCGGCTCGGCGCAATCCGTGGCGTACCAGCGCCGCCCCGTACCCGAGCCGCTGGTGGTGCGGGTCGACAGCCAGGACGTCCAACGACCAGTGGGGCCGCCCCATCAGCTCATGCCGCCGCTGCTCGATGCGCCGGCCCCATCTGGTGGCTCGCCTCAGGTCGGCACTGTCGACGGCCCGAAGCAGCGTCCAGATCTGGGGCAACAGCCCGGGCGCTGCCTGCAGCTGGGACCTGACCGAGATCGGGCGATCAGGCGGGGA
>CAYNWB010000027.1:0-29355 GCA_964400785.1 uncultured Actinomycetes bacterium
TGGCGGCCGAGCTGGGTGGCGAGGTCCTGCGCTCTAGGGGGCGGCCGGGATTGGACTCGGTTGCCGGTGTGCGCGTCGGAGCCAGACACTCCGACGAGAGGCCACATAGCGGTCCAGGGAGATGGTTCCGTCGAGCCTTCCCTGCTTGGCTGGCGCCACGGGGATGTGCTGGTCGTTCGCTTCAGGCCGCCGCGGCCAGGGATGGTCGGCAGGACGCCGCCCGACCGGCGACCACACGGGTGCTGGTCGCCACGAGGGCGAGGCTGCCAAGGGCGACGGCGCCGATCAGCGTCCACGGCGGGGCGAACAGCAGGCCTTCGTCGGGCAGGCGGGTCATCAGCAGGGCTGATCCCGCCAGGCCCAGGACGATGCCTAGGCCGACGCCAACGAGGCCGACCAGCGTGCCCTCGATCGTGACCGTGCGGCGAACCTCGCGCACGGTCATGCCGACCGCGCGCAGCAGGGACAGTTCCTGAGCACGCTCCCGAACGGACAGCACGATCGTGTTGAGCACCCCGAGCAGGCCCACGAGGATGGTCAGGCCGGTCAGGCCGAATGCGAGCGCGAAGACGGTGCCGGTGTCATCGGTGGTGTAGCCCGCTGCGCGAGCAGCAACTAGCGCGCTGTTGAGCACCACGTTGACCCCGGTGAACAGCGTGACGCCCAGGACCACGGCCATGGTGGTGTTCGCCGTGCGACGCCGGCCCCGGGCGAGGTTGCCGACTGCGAGGCGGCCTGCGGGTCGTCGGGTGATCCCGGTGGTGACCATGCGCGCCATGGCCGGGACGAAGATCGGAGCCAGCAGGGACATGCCGGCGAAACTGATCAAGGCGCCGACAGTGAACGTCAGGATGCTCACGGCGCCTCCGCCCTGGATCGGCACGAACGCCACGCCAAGGCCGAGGGCCAGCACGCCGGCACCCAGAGCGACGCGCGTCCTGCCGATGTGATCAGCAGTGAGCGTCTCAGCGGATGACAGCGCCGCCATCGGCGGGATCCGCGTCGCCCGGCGTGCCGGTGCCAGGACACCGGCCAGAGTCACCATCAGACTGACGCCCAGGGACAGGGCGACGGTGCCTGCCCCCGGCGCGGCCAGCGTGGCACCCGGCATCGCGGCGGCGATCACCCCCCAGGCAGCGATGCTCCCGATAGCGAGACCGGCCAGCGCTCCGACGATCCCGACGAGCAGTCCCTCCACGAGCACGGAGGCGAAGGCCTGCCGACCTCTCATTCCCACGGAGCGCAGGAGGGCCAGCTCACGGGACCGTGCAGCGAGCATGGTCTGGAAGGAGTTGGTGATCACGAAACCGGCGGCAACGATGACGACCAGCCCGAAGGCAGAGAGGAGCGCGAACAGCCCGGCGGACTGGCCGGCGTCGTCGGCGCCCGCCACGCGCATCTGCGCGGACAGCGCCTCGATCAGCATGCTCCCGGCGACCATGAAGGCGCTGGCGACGCCGACCGCACCGGCCCCAAGGACGTAGCGGCTGCGGTGGGCCGACGCAGTTCGCAGCGACAGCCGAGTAACACCTGCCATGTCAGGCTGCCCTCCCCGAGACCGCGGCGATGATGCTGTCGAGACTGGGGGTGGCCAGGTCGTGGCGGATCGCCCCATCGGCGAGGACGAGCACCCGGTCGGCATGGGATGCCGCCTGCGGATCGTGGGTCACCATGACGACCGTCTGGCCGGTGGCGTTGACCGCCTCGCGCAGCAGCCGGAGCACCTCGGCGCCAGAGGTGCTGTCCAGGTTGCCGGTGGGCTCATCAGCGAAGACCACCGCCGGCCTGGTGACCAGGGCCCGGGCGATCGCCACCCGCTGGCGCTGCCCGCCGGACAGCTCACTGGGCCGGTGCCCGAGCCGGTCAGCCAGGCCGACAGCAGACACCACATAGTCGAACCATGTCTGGTCGGGCGCGCGACCTGCCAGGTCCAGCGGGAGTCGGATGTTCTCACCGGCCGTCAGGGTCGGGATCAGGTTGAAGGACTGGAACACGAAGCCGACGTGGTCGCGGCGCAGCCGGGTTAGTCGGTCCTCGTTGAGCAGACCCAGTTCGTGGTCCCCGATCCAGACCCTCCCGCCCGTGGCCCCGTCAAGGCCGGCGAGCAGGTGCAGCAGGGTGGACTTGCCCGAGCCGGAGGGTCCCATGATCGCCGTGAACCGGCCCTGCTCGATGTCCACGTCGACTGGGCGCAGGGCATGGACGGCAGTGCTGCCGCGGCCATACACCTTGGACAGGGAACGGGCACTGACCGCTGCCGGCACGGGCGCGGACTCGGTGGACGTGGCCGTTGGTGCGCTGGGTGATGTGATCGTGGTTGTCATTGAAGTAGCTCCTGGGTCGAGCGCGGCGTCGGACAGCTGGTGTGCCTTGACCGTTCCCAAGCGCGATCGCCGCGAAACTCCCCGAGGGATGATCTGCATCACGGCGATGGTGCGGCGTGGCCGCAAGTGCTGACTGTCTACGTTGATCAGAGGGCTGGCTGACATGGTCACGGCTGGTCGGCCACTCGTCGACTCGCGTGACTGAAGGCACCTAAGCGCACGTCACGCAACGGCTCGTCGACGAGGCCGCGGCGGCGCTCGAGCGGGGCCTCAGTCGGTAGCGGATCTGCGCCTTCGAAGTCGCGTTGCTTCGCGCGTTGCTACATTCTCCGCCGCCGAGGCGGCATTCGAGCCGCTGACCAGGGAGTTGGCTCCCGCGGGAGGACTCGAACCTCCAACCTGCCGGTTAACAGCCGGACGCTCTGCCGATTGAGCTACGCGGGAAGGACGCCCCTCTCGGGGCGAGTCACTGAGTTTATCAGCGCCGACGCCCCGGCCCTCACTGACCGAGCTCGGCCCGTAGCGCTGCCAGCTCTGCGTCGACGCGGCTCCGCACCGCGGCGTCGTGCACGTCGACTCCAGGATCGACCGAGACGGTCCAGGTCAGCCGGTCGGCCCCCGGCGGACGGCGAGCCACGAGCGTGACGCCGTGGTCGTCCGACAGCCGCACATGCCGAGTGGTCACCACAGTGGCACGCACGCGCTCCTTGATCACCAGAAGCAGGTCGCGCTGGTCGTCCAGACGCACGTTCCATCGACGCGGGCGCCCACCCAGCTCGGCAGCCTGTCTGACGTGCAGGGCAGAGGAGTCCCGGTCCCACGAAGCCGTGTCGACCGACTCCCAGCCCACACGCGTCAGTCGCCCACGGTCGGGCAGCCACAGCGCGACCGTGGTCGCGACGACCCAGCCGCTCGGCGACTCAGCAGCCACCAGAACCCGCTCGCCCCGCTCGAGATCGACCTGGTCGCGCCACGCGTCGTCGGACGCCCGCCGGAACAGTGCCACGGCTGTCAGCCTGCCACGTCCCAGCGGGACTACTCCTCGAGAAAGTCGTGCAGCCCCGTCGCGTGCCTGCTGTGGCGAAGCTTCGCCAGGGACTTGGCCTCGATCTGTCGCACCCGCTCCCGAGTGACACCGAACTCGCGGCCGACCTCCTCGAGGGTGTGCTGCTGACCGTCGTCGAGCCCGTACCGCATGCGGACGACGCGCCGCTCACGGTCGCCGAGGGTGGTGAGCACCCGGTCGAGGTAGTCACCGAGCAGGTGCCCCGTGGCGGCCGCCTCGGGGTCGGTGCCGTCGGAGTCCTCGATCAGGTCGCCCAGCACGTTGCCCTCCGACTCGCCGACCGGCAGTGACAGGCTCACCGGCTCGGGGGCCATGGTCACCAGCTCGGCCACGCGCTCGACCTCGACGCCGACGACCTCGGCGATCTCCTCGATCGTCGGGTCGCGTCCCAGGGTCTGCGCCAGCTGCCGCTGCACCCTCAGCACCTTGTGCAGCGTCTCCACGACGTGCACCGGCATGCGGATCGACCGGGCCTGGTCAGCGATCGCGCGCGTGACGGACTGCCGGATCCACCAGGTGGCGTACGTGGAGAACTTGAACCCTCGCGCATAGTCGAACTTCTCCACCGCACGGATCAGACCGAGGTTGCCCTCCTGGATGAGGTCGAGCAGCGGGAGTCCTCGGCCGACGTAGCGCTTGGCGACCGACACGACGAGCCGCAGGTTCGACTCGACGAGACGGCGCTTCGCGAGCACGCCCTCGTCCACGATCTGCTCGAGCTCCTCGCGCTGTGCCGGCGGGCCGTCGAAGCGGCCCCGCAGCTCCTCCTCGGCGAACAGACCGGCCTCGACGGCACGCGCGAGATGCACCTCGTCGGCCGCGCTGAGCAGGGGCACACGTCCGATCTCACGCAGGTACTGCCGTACGACGTCGGGCAGGCTGGCCTCGGCACCCTCGTCCAGATCAGGCTCGGTGACCTCGTCCTCGTCGACGTCGGACAGGTCGAGGTCGGTCGGGTCGGCCTGCTGCGTGGGGTCGAGCGGGGAAACAGGGGTCTGGTCCACGCTCAGTCCGTCCCCTCGGCACCACGGCCACCGACTGTGGGTCGCGACCCAGCCTACAGGCCACTGATGGCGCGTTCACGCAGGTCACGGCGCATGCCCTCGAGAGCCATGAGCTCGCCGAACAACGCGTTGTACGCAGCAGCGTCGGCCTCGGGGTCGGTGCGCTGCAGCTTCGCCTTGACCGACACCAGTCGGCGGGAGATCCAGATGCCGTGCAGACGGGCCAGGGACGACACGACGTAGCGCGGCAGGGAGTCCTCGTCGGCAGCGATCGGGTCGACCGCGAGCTCGCGGACGACCCCCGCTGTCGCCTCGGTCGGTACCGCACCCAGGACGGCCTGCAACCAGGCAGGCCCCGGCCCGGGGCCGGGCCGACGGGCGCGCACGCCCGAGGCGGCCCGCACCCGAGCGACCACAGCGAGCTCGTCCGGGGCACCGACCCAGCCGGCCAGGCGTCGGGCGTACTCGTCCCGCAGCGCATGGTCCTTGATGCGAGCCACCAGCGGGATGGCGTGGTCGAGGGCCTGCGTGCGGCCCTCGGGAACGTCGAGGTCGTACTCGGCGAGGCTGGACGAGATCGCGAACTCGAAGAGCGGCCGACGCCGGGCGACCAGCTCGCGGACGGCGGCGTCCCCCTCCTGCAGGCGCAGGTCGCATGGGTCGCGGCCGTCGGGCTCGATGGCGACGTAGGTCTGGGCGACGAACCGCTGGTCACCCTCGAAGGCACGCAGGGCGGCCTTCTTGCCGGCCTCGTCGCCGTCGAAGGTGAAGACCACCTCACCGCGGAACTCGTCCTGGTCCATGAGCAGCCGCCGCAGAACCTTGGCGTGCTCCTCGCCGAACGCGGTGCCACACGTGGCCACCGCTGTGGTCACCCCGGCCAGGTGCGCGGCCATCACGTCGGTGTAGCCCTCGACGACGACTGCTCGCGACTGGCGTGCGATCTCCTTCTTGGCCAGGTCGACGCCGTAGAGCACGTGGCTCTTGCGGTACAGCGGGGTCTCGGGGGTGTTGAGGTACTTGGCGTCGACGCGGTCGTCGTCGAACAGGCGCCGCGCCCCGAAGCCCACCACGGCCCCCATGAGGTCGCGGATCGGCCACATCAGGCGGCCGCGAAACCGGTCGTAGGCGCCGCGCTGACCGGTGGCGACCAGTCCGCCGGTCACGAGGTCGTCGTCGCTGAAGCCCTTCGCCAGCAGGTGCCGGCGCAGTGCGTCCCCGGTGCGGGGCGAGAAGCCGACGCCGAAGTGCTCGGCGGCTGCGCGGTCGAAGCCCCTCTCGTCGAGGAACTGCCGCGCCGCGACAGCACCGGGCTCGGCCAGCTGGTCGGCGTAGAACTCCGCGGCAGCCTTGTGGGCCTCCATCATGCGGGTGCGCTGCTCGCGCTGCGGCCCTCGCGCAGACCGTGTCCCCGCGTCGTCGTAGGAGAGCTGCACCCCGACACGGTCAGCGAGCCTTTCGACAGCCTCGGCGAAGGTGACGTGCTCGATGCGCTCGAGAAAGCTGATGACGTCGCCGCCCTCGCCGCAGCCGAAGCAGTACCAGAGCCCACGCGCGGGGGTCACGTGGAACGAGGGGCTGCGCTCGTCGTGGAAGGGGCACAGGCCCTTCATCGACCCGCCACCGGCGTTGCGCAGCGAGACGTACTCGCCCACCACCTGGTCGATGCGCGCCCGGTCACGCACCTCGGCGATGTCGGCATCGCGTATCCGCCCGGGCACGGCACTTAGCGTAGGCAGGCCACGGGGGTGTGGAGTCAGCCGGTGCACAGGCGCCGGTGCCACGCGAGCGCCGACTCGTCGGTGAGCGATGCGACCTGGTCGACGACCACCCGCAGCCGGTTGCACTCGTCGGAGGCGTTGTCGTAGTCCACCGCGAACGCCGGCTCGAGGGTCGTCGGGGCTGTCGCACGCAGGGCGTCGGTGAGCTCGCGGAGCACGGTGCGCTGCATCTCGTACTCCGCCCGCCTGTCCTCGGCTGCCATCACGAACACCGCGGCGACGCCCTTGAGCACGACGACCTCGTCGCGCACCGACATCGGCACGACCAGATCAGCGGCGTACCGCGTCAACGGACCAGGCCCGTACCGCTGCCGGGTGGCCGCCTCGACCGTGCCGCAGAAGCGACCGATGAGCTGGCTGGTCAGGTCCTTCAGCGCGGCGGCCGACCGACGTGACCCGTCGTAGCCGCGCACCCACCAGGGCAACGCAGTGAGCCGGGCGAACGCCTCGTGCACGCGGTCGTCATCCATGCCCGGGTCGTACCAGTCCCGGACGAGCGCGCCCACGCGCGACCGCGTGGCTGGGTCGTCGACGAGTGCCAAGGTCACCCAGCCCCCCACGACGGCGTCCTCGACGTCGTGCACCGAGTAGGCCACGTCGTCGGCGAAGTCCATCACCTGGGCCTCGACACAGCGCCGGTGCGGCGCGGCCACGTCGCGCAGCCAGGCGAACACCTCGGCGTCGTCCTCGTACACGCCGAACTTGGCTGAGCCGTCGGGGGCCTCCCCGCGCCGCCACGGGTACTTCGTCGCGGCGTCGAGAGCGGCCCGCGTCAGGTTCAGCCCGGCCGACCGACCTGAGGGGTCGACCACCTTCGACTCCAGCCGGGTCAGCACGCGCAGGGTCTGGGCGTTGCCCTCGAACCCCCCGCAGTCGGCGGCCACCTCGTCGAGCACCGACTCCCCGTTGTGGCCGAAGGGCGGGTGCCCGAGGTCATGGGCCAG
Source organism: uncultured Actinomycetes bacterium (assembly GCA_964400785.1). Lineage (GTDB taxonomy): Bacteria > Actinomycetota > Actinomycetes > Jiangellales > Jiangellaceae > CAVQGZ01. The sequence goes on from CAYNWB010000027.1 coordinate 7,120, forward strand.
GCAGGCGGCGTCGACGACGTCCGGGTCACACCCGAGGGCCTTGCCGAGCTCACGCCCGACCTGGGCCACCTCGAGCGAGTGCGTGAGCCTGTTGCGGACGAAGTCGTCGCTTCCGGGTCCGAGCACCTGGGTCTTGAACGCCAGCCGCCGCAGCGCCGCGGAGTGCACGACGCGCGCCCGGTCGCGTTCGAAGGCCGACCGTCCGGAGCGCTTGGGTGACTCCGGGACGAATCGGGCCAGGTCCGGCGCGTCATATCCCGCTGGACCGGCCATCAGGGGGAGAGTAGTGCGCGCTGCGCGACTCCCGCGGTCGGGGCATCGGCAGCGGGGAGGCACCAGGTGAACCAGCCGGCAGCCGCTGCCGCAGGCAACGATGCTGCCCTGCGTCCCCTGACCAGGCTCATCGGTCGGGGTGGGGAGATGGGGCGCCTGCTGGGGCACCTCGACGCCCGGCGCTCGGTTCGGCTGGAGGCACAGCGAGGGGCCGGCGCAACGGCGCTGCTTCGGGCGCTGTGCGCGGAGCCGCCCCGCCCGGGCACCCCCGACGGCACGATCGCCCTGCCGGTGGGCCTGCCGGCCAGCGACGGTGCCGCAGCGGCCGCGCTGCTCGTCCCGGACGCCACGACACCTCTTGCGCACCGGGAGATGCTGGTGCTGCTCGACGACCGCGACCTCACCGGTGACGATCTCGCTCTGCTGCGCCAGCAGTTTCCCCGGTGCCTGCTCGTCGTCACGGGGCGTCCCGAGGCCGACACGGACGACCTGGCCTCGGTCGGCGTCTCGGGGCTGTCCCAGCACCACGCGGTCGGGCTTGTCGAGGCGGCGATGGGTCGCGCACTCTCGCTCGAGGAGGGGCGGGCGGCCCGGGCGGTGGCTACCGCCGTCGACGGGCTGCCCGCGACGCTCGTGCAGGCCGCAGCCGCCGTGCGCGACGGAGGACTCACCTTCGACGACGTTCTCGACGTGCTCGACGACCCGCCCCGACCCCAGGCGCTGGCCGCCGCGCTGCACGACGCCCTCGACGACGACCTGCACGTCACGCTGTCGCACCTCAGGGCACTCGGCGACGTGCCTGTGACGACGAGCGTCGCTGCTGCGGCCTGCGGTCTCGACCGCGACCAGGCCACCCGGACGCTGCGCCGGCTGGCTCGGCTGGGGCTCGTGCTCACCGACGGCCGGGACGGCTGGACGAGCGCCTCAGGCATCCCGGCCGTGTCAGAACCCGTGCGAGCCGGGGCGGCGGATCGGGTCGCCCAGTGGCTGGGCAGCGCCAGCGACCCGCTGTCGGTGTTCGACGCAGCCAGCGTGCTGGCGGCGGTGGCCGACCGGGTCGAGGCCGGCGACCACCCGATCACGCTGGCACTGTCGCAGGCAGCGTTGTCGAGGCTCCCCCTGGACGGCCTCGACGCGACCCGTGCCCTTCTGCAGGGGGCCGCTGAGTGGGCCGAGCCCGAGCCCGGATCCCGGGTGGTTGCGGTCGGTGCGTCCATCCCACCGACGCCGGACGCCGAGAGCAACTCGACCGCTGCTGCGGTGGATGGCCACGACGAGACGGCGGACACCGGCGATGCCGTCGACGACGTGGTCGCTCCCGCCGAGGGGGCCCCGACGGACGATGCAGCGCAGCTCGTGGCACCCGACACGCGGCCCGCCGAACCGGGTGCACTGGCCGCCCTTCTCGGCGACCGACGACGTCTCGCACTCATCGCCGTGGCGTCCGCTGCGGTGATCGCCGCCATGCTGCTGGTCGTGCCGAGCCTGCGGGAGAGCACCCAGCCCGAGGTGATCCGGGGGGAGGTCGACCTCGGCGTCGCATCGGTGGGCGAGGCCACCAGCGGGGCCCTCACGCTCGACCTGACCGACCGTGACGCCGTCCCACCGCTCACGCTGGTGCTGGACGGGCCCGACACCGACGCCTTCGTGGTCGACCCGGCACGGTGCGACACCCTCGACTGCCGGGCGTCGATCACGTTCACGCCCGACCGGGCCGGTACGCACGTGGGAACCGTGACCGTGCTGGATGCAGGTGAGGTCGAGCATGCCGTCGTCGACCTCACCGGGTCTGGCACCGGCGACCCGCCGCAGACCCAGGCGTCGACCAACCTCGCCGTCACCCTGTTCCCGACCGAGCCGACCCCGATACCGGCCGGCGGCAGCGCAGTGCTGCCCGTCGGCGTCCGCAACAACGGACCCGACGACTCCACCGGCGCCCGCGTGCTGGTCACGGTGCCGTCCGGGGTGAGCGTGCAGAGTCCGGGCTGCACCGTCGACGCCGAGGTGCTCACCTGTCCGCTGGCCGAGCTGCCCGCCGGGGCGTCGGAGCGCCTCACGGTGACGCTGTCGCTGCCGACGACGATCGACGAGGTACGCGTCACGGCCGAGGTGTCGCCGGTGACCGACGTCGACGAGGCCGGTAGCGACAACGCCGCGGGATTCACCTACCCGGTGGCAGCGCCGGCGACCGAGGAGCCGCCGGCGTAGCCACCGGGCCAGGCTGCATCAGCGCGTGTCGCTGCCGCCTTCCCCGAGCGCCGCGCGTCCGGCCTCCAGCCGAGCCACGGGAACGCGGAAGGGCGAGCACGACACGTAGTCGACTCCGGCGGCGTTGAAGAAGTGGATCGACGCCGGGTCGCCGCCGTGCTCCCCGCAGACCCCGACCTCGAGGTCGGGGTTGTGCTGCTTGCCGTCCTCGGTGGCGATCTGGACGAGCCGGCCCACACCGGGGGCGTCGATCGACTCGAACGGCGAGACACCGAAGATGCCGAGCTCGATGTAGCGGCCGAAGAACTCGCCCTCCACGTCGTCCCGGCTGAACGCCCACGTCATCTGCGTGAGGTCGTTCGTGCCGAACGAGAAGAACTCGGCCTGCTCGGCGATCTCGCCGGCGGTGAGGGCCGCGCGAGGTACCTCGATCATCGTGCCCACGGGGATGTGCAGAGAGACGCCGTACTCGGCCTCGACCTGCTCGAACACCTTGTCGGCCCGGTCGTGCATGATCTCGAACTCCTGCACGGTCGCCGTGAGCGGGATCATGACCTCCGGCTTGGGGTTCTTGCCGGCCTTCATCAGCTCGGCGGCAGCCTCGGTCAGGGCCTTGACCTGCATCTCGTAGAGGCCCTCGATCACCAGACCGAGTCGCACGCCACGCAGGCCGAGCATCGGGTTCTGCTCGTGCATCTTGTGCACGGCGTCGAACACCCGTGCCCGGTCGTCCTCGAGCCGTGCGCCCTTGGCCCGGGCCAGTGCCCACTCGACCTCGAGCTCGGTGAAGTCGGGCAAGAACTCGTGCAACGGCGGGTCGAGCAGCCGGACGATGACCGGTAGGCCGTCCATCGCCTCGAGGATCTCGAGGTAGTCGCCCTTCTGCAGGGGTCGAAGCGCCTCGAGCGCGGCCAGTCGGCCCTCGTCGGTGTCGGCCACGATCAGGTCTTCCACGAGCTGGCGCCGGTCTCCGAGGAACATGTGCTCGGTACGGCACAGCCCGATGCCCTGGGCGCCGAAGCGCCGGGCCCGCTGGGAGTCGTCAGGGGTGTCGGCGTTGGCCCGCACCTTGAGCGTGCGCGTGGCGTCGGCGTGATCGAGCAGGCGATGCACCGCGCTGACCAGCGGGTTGTGCTCGGGGCTCATCTTGCCCTCGAAGTACTGCACGACCGGGGAGTCCTGCACCGGCACCTCGCCGGCGAACACCTGCCCGTTGGTGCCGTCGATCGACAGCACGTCACCCTCGACGAAGATGCTGCCGTCCGGCGCCTTGAGCGTCTTGGCCGACAGGTCGAGGGTGAGCTCCTCCGCACCGCAGACACAGGTCTTGCCCATCCCGCGGGCGACGACAGCGGCGTGCGACGTCTTGCCACCACGCGTGGTGAGGATGCCGTTGGCCGCGACCATGCCCTTGAGGTCGTCAGGCGTCGTCTCACGCCGGACCAGGATGACGGTCTCGCCGCGCGCGGCCCAGTCCTCGGCGGACTGCGAGTCGAAGACGATGCGCCCGACCGCTGCACCCGGCGACGCCGCGACGGCCTTGGCCAGCTGGTTCGGGTCGGAGTCGAAGTCGAAGTGCGGGAACATCAGCTGGGTCAGCTGGGCCCCGTTGACGCGGCTCAGCGCCTCGTCCATGTCGATCAGGCCCTCGTCGACCATCTGGGTCGCCATGATGAAGGCTGCTCCGGCGGTGCGCTTGCCCACCCGCGTCTGCAGCATCCAGAGCTTGCCGCGCTCGATGGTGAACTCGATGTCGCACAGGTCGCGGTAGTGGTGCTCGAGCTGGTCCATGATGGCCAGCAGCTCGTCGTAGGCGTCCTTGTGCGCCGCCTCCAGGTCGGCCAGCGGATGGGCGTTGCGGATGCCTGCGACGACGTCCTCGCCCTGGGCGTCCTCGAGCCAGTCGCCGTACACGCCGCGCTCGCCGGTGGCCGGGTCTCGCGTGAACGCCACACCGGTGTAGGAGTCGTCACCGAGGTTGCCGAAGACCATGGCCTGCACGTTGACGGCGGTGCCGAGGTCGCTCGGGATGCGTTCCTGGCGACGGTAGAGGATCGCGCGGTCGGTGTTCCAGGAGTCGAACACGGCGTTGATGGCCAGGTCGACCTGGGTGCGGGGATCCTCGGGGAACGGCTGACCGGTCTGCTCGGCCACGATGTCCTTGTACCGGGCCGTGATGCGCTTGAGGTCGTCCGCGTCGAGCACGAGGTCGCTGGTGGAGCCCTTGGCGTCCTTCTCCTCGTCCATGACGGCCTCGAACAGCTCGCCATCGACGCCGAGGACGGTGTCACCGAACATGTGCACGAGGCGGCGGTAGGAGTCCCAGACGAAGCGCTCGTTGCCGGTGAGCTCGAGCAGCCCGGCGATGGTGGTGTCGTTGAGCCCGATGTTCAGGACGGTGTCCATCATGCCGGGCATGGAGAACTTCGCGCCGGAGCGAACCGAGAGCAGCAGCGGGTTGGCAGGGTCGCCGAACCCCTTGCCGGTCTTCTGCTCGACCTGCGCCAGCGCCGCTGTCACCTGGTCGGAGAGCTCGTCCGGCACCCCACCGTGGTGCAGGTAGTACTTGCAGGCGTCGGTGGTGACGGTGAAACCAGGAGGTACCGGGATGCCCATGTTGGTCATCTCCGCCAGGTTGGCGCCCTTGCCACCCAGCAGGTCCTTCTGGTCCTTGTTGCCCTCGGTGAAGTCGTAGACGTACTTCGGCATCAGCCCTCCATGGTGTGCGGATTACGGGTCGACGCTAGCGACCCCGGCACGCCTGAGGTGGGGGCAGTTAGACCCTGCCTGGTCAGAAAGAGTCACCAGTTGGCGCAGCCGCCACCCCACGTCAGCCACCGGAGACGCCGATCTCGGCCAGCGACAGGTCGAGCCGTCGCCCGTCGGTGTCGTCGAGCCACCCCTCTGGCAGCGCTACTCGTCGGGGGCTGCCCTGGCGGCCGCGAGGCCGTCCGAGCTCGCCAGTCGGGAACGGCTGCGTGCGCTCGAGGCTGTCCAGCAAGCTGGAGAGCTCGCGGCGCGACGAGACGAGGCCCAGGGCTGCGCGGGTGTGCTGACCCACGACGAAGCCCTTGAGGTACCAGGCCATGTGCTTGCGCAGGTCTTGCATGGCGCGCTGCTCACCCATCAGGTCGACGAGAAGGTCGCCGTGTCGGGCGATCATGTCGGCCACCTCGCCCAGCGACGGCAGCGGCGGAGCCGGCCGACCTGTGAACGCGGCGGCGAGGTCGCGGAAGAGCCAGGGCCGTCCGAGGCACCCCCGCCCCACGACCACGCCGTCACACCCGGTCTGCTCGACCATGCGCAGGGCGTCCGAGGCCTCCCAGATGTCGCCGTTGCCCAGCACCGGCACCTGCACGTGCTGCTTCAGCTCGGCGATCGCCGGCCAGTGGGCCTGCCCCGCGTAGTGCTGGTCGGCGGTACGAGCGTGCAACGAGATCGCCGCGCAGCCGGAGTCCTCAGCGATACGTCCGGCGTCGAGGTAGGTGTGATGAGCCTCGTCGATGCCCATCCGTGTCTTGATCGTCACGGGAACCCCGTCCGGCTCCGCCGCACCGACGGCGGCGCGCAGGATCTGCTCGAGCAGACCCCGCTTGTAGGGCAGCGCCGCTCCCCCGCCCTTGCGCGTGACCTTGGGTACAGGGCAGCCGAAGTTCAGGTCGACGTGCGCGACGCCGTAGTCGCCGACCAGGACGCGCACGGCCTGCGCCACGTGGCGCGGGTCGACCCCGTAGAGCTGCACCGACCGGATCGTCTCGCCCGGGTCGAAGCGCAGCATCGACAGGGTCTTGGCGTCACGCTCGACGACGCCCCGCGACGTGATCATCTCGCAGACGTAGAGCCCGGCTCCCTGCTCACGGCACAGCTGCCGGAAGGCGGCATTGGTCACCCCGGCCATCGGCGCCAGCACGACGGGCGGCTGCACGAGCAGGCTGCCCAACCGGAGCGTCACCGACCCATTGTCCCCGACCCGCCGCCCCTCGGCGGAATGATCACGTTCGGTACGTCCGCGGGTGGTTCGCGAGGCGAATTCCCCGTGCAAAGGGGGTACATGCCGCGCAAAGGGCACGGGCCCACAACCCGACCCGCCGGACGCGACGACGGCGCCCGCCGACGAGTCTCACTCGCCGACGGGCGCCGTCGTCCGTGCTACACGGTGGGTCAGTGATGACCCTCGCCGTGCAGCTTCTCCTCGTCGATGGCGCCTGACAGGTGCGCCTCGACCAGCTTCGTCTTGCCGGGGTAGCGGATCTCCTCGATCAGCTCCTGCATGATCGGGGTCGGCTTCGGGGTGAACATCGACACACCGATCGTCACCACGAAGTTGATGAGCAGACCGACAGCACCGATGGCCGTGGCCGGGATCCCGAAGAACCACGGGTCGGTCACCGGGGCGTCGCCGAAGAGCTTCACCGTCGTCAGCACGTAGATGAACGTGAAGCCGAAACCGGCCAGCAGCCCGGACGCCGCTCCGATCGCTGTCGTCTTCTTCCAGAAGATGCCCAGCACGATGATCGGGAACAGTGCGGACGCCGCCAACCCGAACGCGATCGCGACCACCTGCGCCACGAACGCCGGCGGGTTGATGCCGAAGTAGCCCGCGACGACGATCGCGCCGGCGATGGCGATGCGGCCGGCCAGCACCTGACGCGCCTCGGTGGCGCGAGGGTTGATCCGCTTGTAGTAGACGTCGTTGGCGACCGCGGACGAGATGGCCAGCAGCAGCCCGGACGCCGTCGACAGCGCCGCGGCCAGACCACCGGCAGCGACCAGACCCACGATCGGGGCGGGCAGGCCGGCGATCTCGGGAGTGGCCAGCACCACGATGTCGTTGTTGATGACCAGCTCGCCGAACTGACCGGGGACGGCGTCCGCCGCCGCCACCGCGTCCGCGTTCAGGTCGATCGTCTCGTTGCCGTTGACGTCGTTGACATCGATCAGGCCGACGGCAGCCCAGTTGTCGTACCACTCCGGGGTGTCGGCGATGGCGATGCCGTTGAGCGTGGTCGCACCCTCGGGGTTGATGATGTTGAACTTGCTGAAGGCCCCGATCGCGGGCGCCGACGTGTAGAGCAGGGCGATGAAGAACAGCGCCCACAACGCCGAGTAGCGCGCCGCGCGCACGTTCTTGGCGGTGTAGAACCGGACGATGACGTGCGGCAGGCCCGCGGTACCGGCCATCAGCGCAACGGTCAGCAGGAACATGTTGCGCAACGAGTCGCCGGTGAGCGCCGCGGTGTACTCGGCGAACCCGAGGTCGGCCTGGATCTGGTCGAGCTTGGCCAGCACGTCGCCGAAGCCGATCTGCGGCACGACGTTGCCGGTCAGCGACGACGAGATCGCGAAGGCGGGGATGAGGTAGGCCACGATGAGCACGGAGTACTGGGCGACCTGGGTCCAGGTGATGCCCTTCATGCCGCCGAGAACGGCGTAGAAGAACACGATGACCATGCCGATGGCGACACCGCCCCAGAGCGGCACCTCCAAGAACCGGCTGAACACGATGCCGACGCCGGCCATCTGCCCGGCCACGTAGGTGAGCGAGATGAGGATCGTCGCCACGACCGCGATCAGGCGCGCCGTCTCGTTGTACCGGTCGCCGACGAAGTCGGGCACCGTGTACTTGCCGAACTTGCGCAGGTAGGGCGCGAGCAGCAGCGCGAGCAGCACGTAGCCGCCGGTCCAGCCCATGAGGTAGGCCGAGCCTGCATACCCGTTGGTGGCGAAGGCAACGATGCCGGCCAGCGAGATGAACGACGCCGCACTCATCCAGTCTGCGGCGATCGCGGCACCGTTGGCGGGCGCGGGGACGCCACCGCCGGCGACGTAGAAGCCCTTGGTGTCCTTCACCCGGCTGCGGTAGGCGATGTAGATGTAGAGCGAGAAGGTGATGACGACGAAGACGAGCGTCCAGAGCTGGATCTGGCTCACGAGTGCCGCACCTCCTCCTCGTACTCGGTGATGCCGAACTTCTTGTCGAGCCTGTCCATGTACCAGACGTACGTGGCGATGAGCAGGACGAAGACGATGATCGATCCCTGCTGGGCGAACCAGAACCCGAGCGGGAAGCCCAGGAACTCGAACTGGTTCAGCGCGTCGGCGAACAGGATGCCCGCGCCGTAGGACACCAGGGCCCAGATGACGAGCAGGAACGAGACCATGCGGACGTTGCTGCGCCAGTAGGCCTTACGGGCCGCATCATCCATGGCTGTACCTCCCTCTGACTTCTCGAGGCAGCCCACCAGCCGGGCCACGTTGGCGGTGAGGCAAGCAGTCGGCGCTCATGCGGGTCAACGGCCACAGGTGAGGTCGGTCACAGCCGTCGCCAAGCGGTGCGATTCAGCCGGTCAACGGCACTGAGCGTGCGGTGTCGAGGCGATATCTGACGATATGTACCGATCTACGGCCGCTGGGCGCGTCGCGGACGCCGCTCGTCCGAGCCGGACGAGCACGGCGGTGTGTCCTACGGCACACGGCTCCTAGAGTGCGGCACATGTTCCTGCCTGAGAACGCCGCCAACCGCGGGCAGCGACGACGGCTCATGCCCGGCCAGGGTCAGATGCTCTGGGCCTCGGTCATGATCGCCGTCGGCTCGTTCATGCCGTGGGTGTCCACCGCGTTCGGCAACATCTCCGGTGCCACCGGGCAGGGAGCCGGCTACTGGACGTTCATCGCCTCGATGCTCGGCGTCTCGGGCGCTCTCATGCCGTGGCGCAGGGTCGCGATCGGCCACGCGGTGGTCGTGGCCGCCGTCACCGTCGTGCTGCCCGTGTGGCAGGTGCTGCACCTGTTCTCGCTCGTGGGCTTCTCCGGCTGGATGCCGGGCATCGGGCTCGTGCTCGTCTTCTTCGGCGGCCTGTTCGTGGCGAAGGCAGCCTGGACGCTGATGACGCTGCAGGTCGTTCCCGCCGCGGCGCCCGCGACGGCCTGAGGCGTCAGACTCCTGGCAAGCGCTCGGCCAGCCACGAGCGCACCTGGCTGATCGCCACGCGCTCCTGCGCCATCGAGTCGCGGTCGCGCACGGTCACCGCGTCGTCGTCGAGGGAGTCGAAGTCGACCGTGACGCAGAACGGGGTGCCGACCTCGTCCTGGCGCCGGTAGCGCCGTCCGATCGCCCCGGCGTCGTCGAAGTCGACCGTCCAGAACCGGCGCAGCTCGGCGGCGAGGTCCTTCGCCTTGGGCGAGAGCCTCTCGTTGCGCGACAGGGGCAGCACAGCGACCTTGACCGGGGCCAACCGCGGGTCGAAGCGCATGACGGTGCGCTTGTCGACGCCTCCCTTGGTGTTCGGCGCCTCGTCGACGTCGTAGGCGTCGAGCAAGAAGGCGAGCACCGACCGGCTCAGCCCCGCTGCGGGCTCGATGACGTACGGGGTCCAGCGCTCCCCCGAGCCCTGGTCGAAGTACGACAGGTCGGCACCCGAGTGCTCGGCGTGGGTGGACAGGTCGAAGTCGGTGCGGTTCGCGATGCCCTCGAGCTCGGCGAAGTCGCTGCCGCCGAAGCCGAACCGGTACTCGATGTCGACCGTGCGCTTGGAGTAGTGCGACAGCTTGTCCTGGGGGTGCTCGAACAGGCGCATGTCGTCGGGGTTCAGCCCGAGGTCGACGTACCAGTCCCAGCGACTCGTGAGCCAGTACTCGTGCCACTGCTCGTCGGTGCCGGGCTCGACGAAGAACTCCATCTCCATCTGCTCGAACTCGCGGGTGCGAAAGATGAAGTTGCCGGGCGTGATCTCGTTGCGGAACGACTTGCCGGTCTGGGCGATGCCGAACGGCGGCTTCATGCGCGAGGCCGTCATCACGTTGGCGAAGTTGACGAAGATGCCCTGGGCGGTCTCCGGGCGCAGGTAGTGCAAGCCCTCCTCGGTCTCGACCGGACCCAGGTGGGTGCGCAGCAGCCCGTTGAACATGCGGGGCTCGGTGAACTGCCCCTTCGTGCCGCAGTGCGGGCAGGGCACGTCGGCGAGCCCCGACTCCGGCGGACGCCCGTGCTTGGCCTCGTAGGCCTCCTCGAGCTGGTCCGAGCGCCATCGCCGATGGCAGGCCGTGCACTCGGTGAGCGGGTCGACGAACGCCTCGACGTGCCCGGACGCCTTCCAGACCGGGGTCGGCAGGATCACCGAGGAGTCCAGTCCCACCACGTCGTCGCGGGTCTGCACCATCGCGCGCCACCACTGGCGGCGGATGTTCTCCTTCAGCTCGACCCCGAGCGGTCCGTAGTCCCAGGCCGATCGGGTGCCGCCGTAGATCTCCCCGGACGGGAAGACGAAGCCGCGGCGCTTGGCCAGGGAGACGAGGGCGTCAGTTCGGTCGCTGGGCACGGTGGTCGGGGTCTCCAGTGCTGGGGGCGGTCGGGTACGCAGACGTCGCGCCGAGGGAGTCACGCGAGGTCCGGGCGGAGCGACCAGGGTAGCCGGGCTCGGCGGCCAGCAGGGCTGCGGCCAGCGCCGTCGTCAACGGGACGGCGGCCACGATGCCGATGGCGCCGACCAGCGTGCGCACCACCTCCTGCGCCACGAGCTCGCTGGTGAGCACCTGCCCCAGCCCGCTGCCGGACAGCAGGAACAGCAGCAGCAGCGGCAGCGCCGCCCCCGCGTACGCGAGCACCAGCGTGTTGACCGTCGCGGCCACGTGGTCGCGGCCGACCCGCAGCCCCGCCGCGAGCAGCCGGCGGCGCGGTACCGACGGATCCGCCGCGTGCACCTCGGCGACCGCCGCGGTCTGCGTGATGGTCACGTCGTCGAGCACACCCAGCGCGCCGATCACCAGACCCGCCAGCAGCAGTCCCCGGGGGTCGACCTGCGCGCCGAACGCCTGCAGGAAGGCCGAGGACTCGTCGGCCAGACCGGTGAAGCTGCCCACCTCGATCACCACCGCACCCAGCACAGCGGTGAGCAGCAGGCTCGCCAGCACGCCGAGCAGGGCCACCCCCGTTCGCAGGGACGGACCGTGGGCCATCAGCATGGTGACGAAGGCGATGGCCGAGGCGCCCACGGTGGCGACCCAGATGGGCGGCGACCCGTCCAGCAGCGCCGGCAGCACGAACAGCAGCAGCACCCCGAGCGAGGCGGCCAGCCCCACCAGCGCGGCGAGCCCTCGCCACCGGGCGAGCACGACCACGGCCAGCGCGAACGCCGCCGCCAGCACCCAGAGAACCTCCGAGCGCTGGAAGTCGGCGACGACGTAGCGCTGGTCGGGCGGGGCGTCGAGGTTGCTCTGCAGCACCACCCGGTCGCCCACAGCGACCTGCGGCGCTCCCACCCCGACCGGTGCACCCGCGACGAAGGTCTCGCCCGCGTCGGGACCGCTGGTGATCTCGACCCGGGCCTGCTTGCACTGGTCGGGCGGAAGGTCGGGGCAGGCCTGCGTGGCCACGATCGTCGCCGTCACCAGCTGTCCGCTGGGCACGCGCGGCGGGTCGCCTGCCGGCCACAGCAGCACCATGCCGACCACGGTGGCCACCGCGAGTGGTGCCAGCAGCCCCAGCACCACCGTTCGTACCCGTCGGCGGCGTCCCGGGACGCTCGGAGTCCAGCCCTGCTCAGCCACCGGACGGCCCTGCATGGTCGGCGTCCGCGGCCCGGTCGCTGGCACGGTGGCGCAGCCCGTCCGCGTCGGCCTCGATGAGCCGTTCGAAGGCTGTCGGCTCGTCGATAGCCGAGGCGAGCAGCGGTACCGCGCCGACCTTCACCTCGAACGACGACAGCGCGCGGCGGAACGAGCCCACGTCGTCCCAGGTGGTGGCCACGAGCCAGAGCTCGGCGTCGTCGGCGGACCGGCCGATCGTCGCCCTGACGAAGCCCGGGCGCCGACGCAGCAGGTCGACCGCCGCCTCGGCCTCGTCGAGGAACGTCACGGACTGGGAGGCAGGCACTCGATGTCGCGTCACGCTCAGCACGGCACAACCGTAGGACTACCGTCGAGCAATGCGACTGCTCGTGCTCGGTGGAACGTCATTCGTCGGTCGGCACCTCGTCGAGAACGCCCTGGCGCACGGGCACCAGGTGACGCTGTTCCACCGAGGGCGCACCAACCCGACCCTGTTCCCCCAGGCCGAGCACCGACACGGCGACAGGAGCCCCGGGGACTACGCGGCGCTCGCCGAGGGCACCTGGGACGCCACGGTCGACGTGTGCGCGTACGTGCCCCGTCACGTCGAGCAGGCACTGGGCGCGCTCGCCGGACGCCAGGGCCACTACGTGCTGGTCTCGTCGATCTCGGCCTACGACCACCGCGTCGCGACGCGGTTCGAGGACTCCCCGCGCTACCCCCCGCCCGACCCGCAGACCGAGACCGTCGACGGCGACACCTACGGGCCCCTGAAGGCAGCCTGCGAGCGGGCAGCGGAGCGGCTGTGCGCGCCCGGCGAGGTGGCGATCGTTCGACCGACCTTCGTGGTGGGACCGCACGACCCGACCGATCGCTTCACCTACTGGGCGCGGGTGATGGCCGCCGGCGGTCGGGTGCCGATCGCCTGGCCGGACGCTGCGCTGCAGGTGATCGATGCCCGCGACCTGGCCGCGTTCATGCTCACCGTGGCAGCCAGCCGCGCTGCGGGGGTCTTCGACGCCGCCGGGCCGTCCGCCCCGCTGACTGCCTTTCTGGCCGACCTCGCTGACCCCGACCGCCCCTTCGAGCTCGTCGACGTCGGTGCGGGGGCGCTCCAGGCCATCGGTGCGTCGCTGCCGATGGTCGACGGTGACCCCGCGTCGGTGCCCCTCATGACGCGTCCGGCAGACCACGCCGTCGCCGCCGGTCTGCACACCCGCTCGTTGGCCGACACGGCGCGCGACACCGTCGCCTGGGACGTCAGTCGCGGCCGACCCGACCTGCGCACCGGCCTGACACCGCAGCAGCGCAGCGCGCTGCTCGGCTGAGCGGCACCTATCCTTGCCACCGTCGACGACCAGGGCCAGACAGGAGCCGGGGATCCTCACACCATGACCACTGACAGCGAGACGGGGCAGACCCGCCCGACCACCCCCTCTCGGATACTCATCCCGACCGACGCCCTGCCCGTGATCGCCGACACCGTGCCGGCCGGGCCGATTGCGACCGCCGTCGACCCTCGCGAGAGCCACCCGGTGCCGGTCTGGTTTCGCCGCGGCGTCGTGTACGTCGGCTTCGTCGTCGTCGCCTTCCTGGTGGGCACCTGGGCCTTCACCCGGCTCGGGGGCTTCTGGTCCACGCTCGCGTTCGCGTTCTTCATCGGGCTCGCGATGGAGCCGATCGTCAACCGGCTCGAGCGCCGGGGGCTTCGTCGGGGCGCGGGCACCGGGATCGTCCTGATGGGACTGATCCTCGGCACGGTGCTGTTCTTCGTGGTCTTCGGCAACCTTCTGGTCACCCAGCTGGCCGCGTTGCTGAGCAACGTCCCTGCCTTGCTCGACAGCGCGATCGCGTGGCTGAACGACTCGGCCGGCACCGAGCTGAGGCGCGAGACGTTGCTCGACTCCCTGGGCATCAGCACGGCCGACCTGGCCGCCGCCGCCGCCGACCTCGGGGTGGGAGTGATCGGCATCGTGGGCCAGGCCGTCGGGGTGCTGTTCAGCGGACTGATGATGCTGCTGTTCGCCTTCTACTTCGCCGCGGACGGGCCGCGCCTGCGCCGCACCGTCGCCTCGTGGCTGCCTCCGAGCCGCCAGCGCGTCTTCACGACCGTCTGGGACATCTCCACGGCCAAGGCGGGCAGCTACGTCATCTCCCGCGGCATCCTGGCGTTGATCAGCGCGGGAGCGCACGCGGTGTTCTTCGTCATCGTCGGCTTGCCGTACTGGCTGCCGCTGGCGCTGTGGGTGGGCTTCGTGAGCCAGTTCATCCCCACCATCGGCACGTACCTGGCCGGGGTGCTGCCCATCGTCATCGCGCTCACGGTCGGCGAGCCGTTCCTCGCGATCGCGATCCTGGTGTTCATCATCGCCTACCAGCAGGTCGAGAACCTGATCCTCACCCCGCGCATCACCCAGCAGACACTCGAGGTGCACGCCGCCATCGCGTTCGGGTCGGTGATCGTCGGCGGCATCCTGTTCGGTGCGACGGGGGCCCTGCTCGCGATCCCCGTCGTCGCGATCGTGCTGTCGGTGATGGAGACCTACGGGCGACGCTACGAGCTGGTGCCCGAGCTCGTCGCGCCCGTGCCGGCCTCTGGCCCGACGCCTAGCCCGGCGGAGTGACCTCGACAGGGTCGGCCGCGCCGTAGCGACGCTCGCGCGAGGAGTACTGCTCGATGGCCGCCCACAGGTGCCGCCGGTCGACGTCGGGCCACAGGGTGTCGGTGAACACAAGCTCGGCGTAGGCCGTCTGCCACAGCAGGTAGTTGCTGATGCGCTGCTCGCCGGAGGTACGCAGGAAGAGGTCGACGTCGGGCAGGTCGGGGTTGTACAGGCGCTCCGCGACGGTCTGCTCGGTCACACGGTCGGGACGCAGCCTGCCGGCGGCCACGTCGGCGGCGATGCGTGCCGCCGCGTCCGCGATCTCGGCGCGACCGCCGTAGTTCACGCAGAACTGCAGGGTCAGACGGGTGTTGTGCCGCGTCAGCTGCTCGGCCCGCTCGATCTCGTCGATGACGCTGCCCCACAGGCGCGGACGTCGCCCCGCCCACCGCACCCGCACGCCCATCTCGTTGAGCTCGTCCCGACGACGGTGGATGACGTCGCGGTTGAACCCCATGAGAAATCGCACCTCGTCCGGGGAGCGCTTCCAGTTCTCCGTCGAGAAGGCGAAGGCCGACAGGGTCGACAGCCCCAGCTCGAGAGCGCCGTGCACCACGTCCACGAGCGCGGCCTCACCGGCCTCGTGGCCCCTCGTGCGCGGCAGACCGCGCTGCTGGGCCCAGCGACCGTTGCCGTCCATGACGATCGCGACGTGCCGTGGCAGCGCCTCGGACGGGATGTCGGGCGGCCGAGCCCCACTCACGTGCGGCTCGGGCGGCCGGTGGCGCACGCCGCTCATGGCACCGGCTGCCGATCGACGTGGCGCAGCGAACGAAGCGTGCGGTCGAGGTGCCAGGGCACGTAGGCCGCCACGATGCCGTGCGCCTCGGTGCGAGCTGCGGGGCTCGACGCACCGGCCACCCCCCAGTCACCGCTGAGCAGCGCGGCGAGCAGCGTCACGGTGTGCGGGGACGGCGAGACCGACCCGGGCGCCCGGCAGGCGCGGCACACCATGCCCCCCGAGCTCACCGAGAACCACTGGTGCGGGCCCTGCGTACCGCAGCGGGCACACATGTCGAAGCTGGGTGAGAAGCCCCCCACCGCCATCGCGCGCAGCAGGTAGGCATCGAGCACCAGGTCGGTCGGGTAGCGCCCGGTGGCCAGAGCGCTGACGGCGCCGACCAGCAGGCGGTACTGCTGGGTGGCGGGCTCACGCTCCTCGACGGTGAGCCGGTCAGCCGCCTCGAGCATCGCGGTACCCGCGGTGTAGCGGGAGTAGTCCGCCGCGATTGCCGCCCCGTGCGGCGCGAGCATCTCGGCCTGGGTGACGATGTCGAGGTTGCGTCCGGTGGAGAGCTGCAGGTCGACGTGCGTGAACGGCTCGAGGCGAGAGCCGAACCGCGACGTGGTCTTGCGCACGCCCTTGGCCACGGCTCGCACCTTGCCGTGATGGCGCGTGAGCAGCGTGATGATGCGGTCGTTGTCGCTGAGCTTGTGCGTGCGCAGCACCACGGCCTCGTCCCGGTACAGCACCACGGGCCCATCGTGCCAGGCTGGTCCGCGTGGACGGCGTCGGCAGGCTGATCGAACGCATCGAGCACTACTACGACGCGGCCCCCCGCACAGCCGCCGATGCCGAGCAGGTCGGACCGTTCACCCTCTTCGTCGGCCGTGGCACCTGGAGCTACTACGCCCGGCCCTCGCCCGGTGCGACCGGTTCGGTGACGGCCGAGCAGGTCGCAGCGCTGCGGGCCCGGCAACGTGAGCTCGACGTGCCCGAGCACATCGAGTGGCAGCACGACGTCACGCCGTCCCTGGAGCGGGCGTGCGCCGAAGCGGGCATGACGGTGCACCGGTTTCGCCTGATGGTGCACCACGGTGCGACCGGCGCACCGCGATACGACGTGCGCGTCGTCGGCGCCGACGACGACCTCGAGGCGCTGCTCTCGGTGCAGCAGCAGGGCTTCGGAGGGGCAGCCGAGGTCGAGCCGCAGGACGTGGCCCACGTCCGCGAGCGAGTCGAGGCCGGGCTGACCGTCGTCGCGGCGGGCTTTCGCGAACGACAGCCGGTCTGCGTCGGCATGCACCAGCCTCTGGACGACGTCAGCGAGGTCGTCGGAGTCGCCACGCTGATGCAGCATCGTCGGCAGGGGTGGGCCGCCGCCGTCACCGACGTCCTCGTTGCGGATGCGCTGGCGCGGGGCGTCGGCACGGTGTTCCTGTCGGCGGCCGAGGACGCGGTGGCCCGGGTCTACGAGCGTGTGGGCTTCGTCGACGTCGGTGTGGCGTGCGCCGCCGAGCCGACGGCCCGTCCGTCATGATCCCGGGCGTGCCCTGTTCACCGCCGACACCACGGCGCGCAGCGATGCGGTGACGATGTTCGGGTCGACGCCGACGCCCCAGAGCACCTGCCCGTCGATGGCGCACTCGACGTAGGCCGCCGCGGTGGCGTCACCCCCGGACGACAGGGCGTGCTCGGCGTAGTCGAGCACGCGCACGTCCACGTCGAGCGTGGCCAGCGCCGTCACGAACGCGTCGATCGGCCCGGTGCCCTCCCCCGTCAGCACGTGCCGCTCACCGTCGAGGTAGAGAGCGACCTCCAGGGCGTCGCGAGACCCTGCCGCCGACGACGTGTGCACCGAGTTCAGCTGCAGCGGGGTCGTGCGCTCGAGGTACTCGGCGGAGAAGAAGCGCCACATGTCGGCCGGCTCGACCTCGCCACCGGTCGCGTCCGTGTAGTGCTGGACGACCTGGCTGAACTCGATCTGCAGCCGACGCGGAAGGTCGAGGTTGTGCTCGCTCTTCATGACGTAGGCGACGCCGCCCTTGCCCGACTGGGAGTTGACCCGGATGACCGCCTCGTAGGTGCGCCCCACGTCCTTGGGGTCGATGGGCAGGTAGGGCACGTCCCAGTCGTAGTCGTCCACGGCGGCCCCGGCCTGGCCGGCGTCGCGCTCCAGGGCGTCGAAGCCCTTCTTGATGGCGTCCTGGTGGCTCCCGGAGAACGCGGTGTACACCAGGTCGCCACCGTAGGGGTGGCGCTCGTGCACACCGATCTGGTTGCAGTACTCCACGGTTCGACGGATCTCGTCGATGTCGCTGAAGTCGATCATCGGGTCCACACCCTGGCTGAACAGGTTCATGCCCAGCGTCACCAGGTCGACGTTGCCCGTGCGCTCACCGTTGCCGAACAGGCAGCCCTCGATGCGGTCGGCGCCGGCCTTGAGTCCGAGCTCGGCCGCCGCGACGGCCGTCCCCCGGTCGTTGTGCGGGTGCAGCGACAGCACGAGGGACTCGCGTCGGGGCAGGTGGCGATGCATCCACTCGATCGAGTCGGCGTAGACGTCAGGCGTGGCCATCTCGACCGTGGCCGGCAGGTTGACGATAAGCCGGTGGTCGGGGCTCGGGTCGATGACGTCGATCACCTTGGCGGTGATGTCGAGGGCGTAGTCGAGCTCGGTGCCGGTGTAGGACTCCGGCGAGTACTCGTAGAACACGTCGGTGTCAGGCGTCACGATCTCGTGGTACTTCATCGCCAACCGGGCTCCCGTCGTGGCGATGTCGGTGATGCCGTCCTTGTCCAGCCCGAACACCACGCGCCGCTGCAGGGCCGAGGTCGAGTTGTAGAAGTGGACGATCGCCCGGTCGGCACCGCGGATCGCCTCGTAGGTGCGCTCGATGAGGTGCTCCCGGCACTGGGTGAGCACCTGGACGACGACGTCGTCGGGAATCAGGTCGTCCTCGACGAGCATGCGGACGAAGTCGAAGTCGGTCTGGCTGGCGGACGGGAACCCGACCTCGATCTGCTTGTAGCCCATGCTCACGAGCAGGCCGAACATGCGCTTCTTGCGCTCGGGGCTCATGGGGTCGATGAGTGCCTGGTTGCCGTCGCGCAGGTCGACGGCGCACCACTGGGGGGCGGTGGTGAGGGGGCGCCCCGGCCACGTCCTCTCGGCCAGGTCGGGGACGTACCCACGGTGCTCGAACGCCTGGTAGCGCGTCAGAGGCATCCCGGACGGCTGCTGTGCCGGCGGGAAGACGGTTCGTGCGGGGGTGCTCGCAGATACCGGACTGGTCACGGGGATCTCCTCGAGGAGTGGCCGGGGCGACGACCGGCAGCGCTCGGCTCCGCGACGAGGGAGCCGGTCTGTCCTAGGCCCCGTCGCGGCTACTAAGCAGCAGCCCCTGCAGCACGGCAGCAGGCTACACCCTCAGGCGGCCGGCTCCTGTCGAGCCTCGTCGCCGGATGGCCACCGCTGCCCGTCCAGGTGCAGCACCGTCTCGTGCAGCGGCCGGCGCACCCGCGGAGCCACCTCACGAGCCCGCAGGTCGTCGGGCAGGCGGCCGGCGTCAGCCCGTCGACCGACGGCGATCACGACCAGCGGCGCCAGCCCCGCGCGCAGACCCAGGTGATCGGCCAGTGCAGCGTGGTCGAAGCCGCCCATCTGGTGCACGTGCAGACCGAGAGCGTGCGCCTGGACGGTGAGCTGACCCATCGCCAGGCCGAGGTCGTAGTCGGCCGTGCTGATCGTGCGGCCGTCCCTCACCCGCTCGGCAACCGCGACGACCAGCGCGCTGGCATCACCGGCCCATCGGCGGTTGCCCTCGGCCAGCGTCCGCAGCACCGACGCGTGGGCGGCCGTGCCGCGCCGCGCCACCGCGAGCCGCCACGGCTGTCGGTTCATCGAGCTGGGAGCCCAGCGAGCGGCCTCGAGCAGCGCGGCGACCTCGTCGTCGCTGATCTCGTGACCGGTGTCGAACGAGCGGGGGCTGTGTCGATCGGCCAGCAGGGGGTGCAGGGACGCCGTACGGGCGCGCACAGAAGCAGTGGTCATCGTCGTCTCCCAAGTAGTTGCTCACGCAACAATACCGGGGACGAGAGTGTTCCCGGCTACTCGGAGCGGTCCGCAGTTCCCTCGGCCTCGGCGTCGGCCAGCCGCTGGTGCAGGCGGTCGCGAACGTCCTCGGGGCTGTAGGAGTTGCGCGCTCGCTCGTCGCGGGCGATGACGACACCGCTCGCGGCCACCCCGGCCAACCCAGCCAGCCCGAGCCACTTCCACCAGCGCATGCGCCTACGGTAGCCCCCCGTGAGCATCTCGACCATGCCGCTGGACGACGCCGTCGCGCACACCCGCACCGGTGACGTGTGGCTCTTTCGCGGACGCAGCCCCGCCGACACGGTGATCAGGGTGGCGACGAACGCCCCGGTGAACCACGTCGGCATGGCCGTGGTTCTGGACGACATGCAGCCGCTCATCTGGCACGCCGAGCTGGGCCGCTCGCTGCAGGACCAGTGGACGGGCAAGCACCAGCGCGGTGTGCAGCTGCACGACCTGTACGAGGCCGTCCGAACCTGGAACGACCGCTACGACCAGCGCGTGTGGTTCCGCCAGCTCCAGGCCGAGGTCACCAAGCCGATGGAGGACGCCGTCCTGCGCACGGTCGCCCGGCTGGACGGCACACCGTTCCCGTCGGCCACGCGACTGGCCGGTCGGTGGATGAAGGGCCGCGCGCGGAGCCAGGCGTCGCTGGAGACTCTGTACTGCGCCGAGCTGGTCGCCACCACCTACCAGGAGATGGGCCTGCTCGTCGACGAACGTCCGGAGAACTGGTACGACCCCGGGCGGTTCTGGAGCGGGGACCGGCTGGAGCTCACCGGCGGCGCCGTGCTCCGCCGCGAGATCGAGGTCATCGTCCCGCCCCTGCCCGGCGCCGAGGGTGAGGACCCCGCCAGCGAGGCCAGTGCTCGCCGCCGGCGTGACGCCGCGCGCGACTGGTGGGCGAACAACCGGGTGCGAGCACTCAACGAACGGCTGGGGCAACGGCTGCGCTCGGTGGCCGACCCGACGTGGAACGGGCCGGACAGCGGCGCCTGATCAGAACCCGAGCCGGCGTAGCTGCTTGGGGTCGCGCTGCCACTCCTTGGCGACCTTGACGTGCAGGTCGAGGTACACGGGCGTGCCGAGCAGGCGCTCGATGTGCCGGCGGGCCGCCGACCCCACCCGCTTGACGCGCTCGCCACCGCGACCGACCACGATCGGCTTCTGGCTCGAGCGTTCGACGAACAGCACCGCACGCACGTCGAGCAGCGGCTTGTCAGCCGGACGATCGGCCCGCGGCACCATCTCCTCGACCACCACGGCCAACGAGTGCGGCAGCTCGTCCCGCAGGTCCTCCAGGGCAGCCTCGCGGATCAGCTCGGCCACCAGCACCTCGGTCGGCTCGTCGGTCAGGTCGCCCTCGGGGTAGTACGGCGGACCCTGCGGCAGACGCTGCACGAGCAGCCTGCGGACGAGGTCGACGCCCTCTCCGGACACTGCTGAGACCGGCACGACCTCCGCCCAGTCCAACCCGACCTGGGCACCCAGGTCGGCCACCCTCGACAGGTGCTCAGCCAGACGATCGGGCGTCACCAGGTCGATCTTGGTGACAAGCGCGAGCACCGGCGTCCGGGCCAGTGTGGCCAGCGACTCGGTGACGAACCGGTCGCCCGCACCGACCGACTCGTCCGCGGGCGTGCAGAACGCCACCACGTCGACCTCCGACCACGTGTCACGCACCAGGTCGTTGAGCCGCTGGCCGAGCAGCGTGCGCGGCCGGTGCAGGCCCGGCGTGTCGATCAGCACGAGCTGCGAGTCGGGTCGGTGCACGATGCCCCGAATGGCGTGCCGCGTCGTCTGCGGCCTGCTCGACGTGATCGCCACCTTCTCGCCGACGAGCGCGTTGGTCAGCGTGGACTTGCCCGTGTTGGGCCGACCGACCAGACAGGCGAACCCGCTGCGGAACCCGTCCGGTGTCTCCATCGGGGCATTGTGCCGGGTGGGCGTGCATCGCGGGACCTTCGACCGTGCCGCCAGGACCAAGGCACTCAGTTTCGGCGCGAAACCCCAGGATGCGTCCAGCAAGGCTCTTGGTTGCGATCACAATATTTGGCAAGGCAAGAATCAATCCGAACCCATCCCAGGAGGAACCATGACCACCACCGAGGTAGCCCCCGCGGCCACTACCGCCGCTACGACTCCCCGCACGCTCGGGCTCGTCACCATCGTTGCCGGAATCATCCTGGCCCTCAGCGGCGCCTTCGCCTGGGGAGCGGTGCAGGTGAACTTGTCCCAGGAGAACATCACCGTCTCCGGCGACTCGCCGCGCTGGGCGGACCAGCCCGTCGACGGTCCCTTCACGGCCTACCAGGAGGCCGAGATGATCAACCAGCACTACCTCGAGGCGACCGGCGGCAAGACCTACGCCGAGCTCGATCGCGAGGACCCGCTGCGCGACGTCGCCATGAACGCCTCGTTCCTGCGCGCCTCGCTGTTCACCTCTGTCGTCTCGTTCGGAGTCGCCGCCATGGCCATGGGCCTCGGCGTCGTGCTCGTGCTCGTCGGCAGCGCCATCCGCAGCCTCGCCGGGCGTCGCCCCGTCACCGCCTGACCCCAGCCGCACCACGAGAGCCCGGCCGCGAGCCCCGCGGCCGGGCTCTGCCGCATGTCAGGTGGCGAGACGTCCGACGACGTCACCGCGCGCGTCCAGGAGCAGGACGGGGACGCCGGAACCTGCGAGGTCACGCAGGGCGTCCAGGTCGTCGGGGGTCACCTGTGCCGCGTCG
>CAYNWB010000028.1:0-1887 GCA_964400785.1 uncultured Actinomycetes bacterium
TCACGCGGCACGAGCGCGGCACGAGCGCGGCATGTCAAGTTCCGGTACCTACGTGACAGTCGCTGTTCGGTAGGTGGGTGACACCGGTGGTGGGTTACTGGCTCACCGTGGCGTTGCGGCGGACGGGGCGTCCGTGGGGGACGGCGAAGGCGCCCATCTCGGCGATCGGGTCGTGGCGGATGGGGTGGACCCGGATGACCTTGCCGTCGGGGCTGGACAGCTGGACCGAGCCGGCGACGATCGCGACCTGGATGGGCTGGCCGCGCCAGGCCCGCCCGGCGGTGTAGGACACCCCGGCGAAGGAGACGTGCCCGTTGACGTCGGCCTTGCGGGTCACCGACAGCCCACTGGTCGGCCTGCGCGCGCTGCGGGCCGGCAGGGCACGGTCCGGGCGCGCGGTCTCCTTCCCGCGCTGCACGTGCGTGCCGATGAGCACCCCCTCGTGCAGCACCTCGACCAGGCCACGCCGGGCCACGACCTCGACCTGCCGACCCGCATACGCCGACCCGACCCGGTAGGAATGCCCGGCCAGCCGGATCTGCCCACCCTGGTCCACCCACCGCGACACCCCCGGCGGACGCGCCGGCACCGACACCGCCGGCAGCGCCGCAGACTCGGCGGCGCTGTCCTCGAGGTCCACCGGCTGCAGGGCCGCGCCGGCGGTGGCGAACCGCTCGGCCGGGGTGCGGTTGCCCAGCGACCGGTGCGGCCGATCGGTGTTGTAGACCTCCACCCACTGATCCAGCGCCTCCTGCGCCTGCTCGATCGTGTCCCACTCGCGCAGGTGGTCATCGAAGAACTCCGCCCGCATCGTCTTGTGCAGCCGCTCCACCTTCCCCGTCGTGGTCGGCGAGTACGGCGCGGTCAACAGGTGCGTGATCCCGTTCGCGTGACACACCCGGTCGAACCCCACCAACCGTGACGGGGCCACCGGCCGGTCCTTCCCCGCAGTGAACCGGCCGGTGAACACCTTCCCGTTGTCGGTCAACACCTGCTCCGGCACCCCATGCTCGGCCAGCGCGAACCGCAACGCCGCCACCACCGCCGGACCCGTCGCCCGCCCCACCACCCGGGCGCAGACCACGAACCGGGAATGGTCATCGATGCCCGTGACCACCTTCACCTCCCGCCCACCGGCGAGGAACACCGAACCCATCACGTCCATCTGCCACAGCTCCATCGCCCGGCCCCGCTCCCACCGCCGATAGTCACCCCGCCGGCGCCGCCGCGCCCGCGGCACCACCAGACCCGCCCGGACCAGCGCCCGATACACACTCGACCGGCCCGGCACCGCACCCGCGGGCAGCACCTTCCCCAGCTCGTAGACGATCCGGTCCGGACCCCACCCCGGATGCTCCACCCGCAACCGCAACACCCTGGCCTCCACCTCCACCGGCATCTGATGCGGACACGACACCGGCCGCGACGACCGATCCGCCAGGTTCGCGATCCCACCCTCGGCGGCATACCGGCGCAGCCACGCATGCACCGTCTGCCGCACCACCCCGAACCGCTGCGCCACCTCGGTCACCGAGGCGCCCTCCAGCACCTCCAACACCGCCCGATACCGCTGCTCCACCACCGCCAGCTCCACCAGCACCCCGAGCTCCCTTCCAGCCGAACCGACCAGAAGCAGAGCCTCACCAGCAACCACCAGGGGTGTCAGGCAGGAACCGGAACACTGTCGCGCACCAACCGGAACACCGTCCCGAAAGTGTCACCCACCTACCGGAACCCCGATGTCCAGCATGAACCGGAGACACACATTCCCAACTTCGTTCCCACTCCAGTGAATCCGCGGGCTATGCAGCCACGACTGGGGAGACTCAGACTGGCAAAAGCACAGGTCAGGACCGTGGGCCCCGTGGGACTCGAACCCACAACCCG
>CAYNWB010000028.1:1897-28384 GCA_964400785.1 uncultured Actinomycetes bacterium
TAAACCGACGTCTGACTCGGATCTCTAGGCGGTTCTCTAGGCGGTTCTCTAGGCGGTACGAATGGCGGTACTGGGGCATTCCGGCGATTCCGGAGCGATCATCGAGAGGCCCGGAAACCAGCCCTGACCTGCGAGAACGAGGGGCGCGCCCGAAGGGATTCGAACCCCTAACCTTCTGATCCGTAGTCAGATGCTCTATCCGTTGAGCTACGGGCGCATGGCCAATGGCCGCACATGAGTATACGCCGACAGCTGCGGGCACTCGACGCTCGCGGCTCTACTCTGACGCTCGTGGGTGAGGTGAGCGTCGAAGCCCTCGACCACGAGCTGCGCGTGCACGCCGACCCGGACAGGGCCATTCGGGAGAAGGCGTACCTGAAGTCCGAGCTGACGCACTATGGCGTCAGCGTCCCGACGCTGCACCGACTCGCGAAGGCCACAGGCAGGCATCTCGACAGGCAGTCGCTGCTGCGCCTGGCAGCCGGCCTGTGGGACGAGCCGAGTTCGGCACCAGTGCACGAGCGCCGCTATCTGGCCGCGGACCTGCTTGCCCACCGGGTCGACCTTCTCGAAGTCGGCGACGTCGCGGTACTGGAGCGCCTGCTGCGCCAGTCGCGGACGTGGGCGCTGGTAGACACGCTCGCACCCTCCGTGGTCGGGCCGCTCGACGAGCGACTCCCCGGACGGCTCGACCCCACACTCGATCGGTGGGTCGAGGACGACGACTTCTGGATGAGGCGAGCTGCTCTGCTCACCCACCTGATCCCGCTGCGGCACCAGCGCGGCGACTGGCCCCGCTTCTGCCGATACGCCGACGAGCTGCTGGCAGATCGAGAGTTCTTCGTGGCCAAGGCCATCGGCTGGGTGCTGCGCGACACTGCCCGGCGGCGTCCAAACCTCGTGCTCGACTGGGTGGAGCCACGAGTCACGCGCATGCAGAGCGTGACGTTCCGCGAGGTTCTCAAGCCCTTCTCAGCCGAGGTCCAGCAACGACTGCGCGACTACCGCTCCCACCACTGACCCCCGCTGATCGCCCAGGCCCTAGTATCCGGCCACCGCCTTGGAGGTGCCGGATGAGCGACACGCCCGATCTCACTCCACTGTCTGGCCCGGGGACGCCAGTGGTGAGTCTCGACCCGCTGGCTGAACCCGTCGAGCGTGTGAGGCCCGGGAAGATTGGAGTGCTGGCACTCGCCAACCTGGGCATCTGGACAGCATTCTTCACACCCATTCAGTTTCTTCTACCCCTGCAGGTCGAAGGCCTCACCCCAGGCTCGAAAGAGACCAGCCTGAGCCTTGTGCTCACGCTCGGCGCACTTGTCTCGCTCATCTCCAACCCGCTCGCTGGAGCCTTCAGCGATCGCACCGGGTCGACGATGGGTCGTCGTCGACCCTGGGTGCTGTGGGCGAGCGTCGCCGCAGTCGCTGCCCTGCTGCTCCTGCCCCTCGCGCCGGTCGTGGGCGCGCTGGCGCTGGGATGGGCGCTCGCTCAACTGACGTTGAACGCCTCGTACGCCGCGGTCACGGCCGTCATTCCTGACCAGGTTCCGGTCGGCCAGCGCGGCACCGTCTCGGCCGTCGTGGGCGCCGCCCAGCCGCTAGGCGTGATGGTCGGGGCCATCATCGTGGCGCTCATCCCGCAGACCGGTGTCGAGGTTGGGTCGGACGAGGTCGGGGGGCAGGGCCCGCGCTACATCGCGGTCGCCGTCGTCCTCGCATTGTCAGCGGCGGTCTTCGTCTGGAAGATGAAGGACCCCCCGCTCGACCGCGCTCGTATCCCAGTACTCGAGCTCGGTCCCTTCGTGCGAGGTTTCTGGGTCGACCCGCGCAAGCACCCTGACTTCGGCTGGGTCTGGATCACCCGATTTCTTGTCGTTCTCGGCAACGCGTTCGTCACCACGTACCTGCTGTTCTTCGCTCGTGACGTCCTCGAGCTGCCACCGACAGAGGCCGACACGACGGTGGCCGGCATCCTCACCTTCTACATCATCACGCTGCTCGTCTTCGCCTTGGTGACCGGGCCCCTCTCGGACCGCATCGGCAAGGTGCGCATCTTCGTCATGGGGGCGTCGTTCATCATCGCGGCGGCGCTGGTGATCCTCGCGTTCTCCCGCGACGTCGGAATGGTCACCGTTGCTGCGATCGTCATGGGCGCCGGGTTCGGCTCCTACACCGCCGTAGACCTGGCGCTCATCAGCCGCGTGCTGCCCCGCCCCGAGGACCGCGCGAAGGACCTCGGTGTGGTCAACATCGCCAACGCCCTCCCGCAGGTGCTGGCTCCCGTGGTGGCGGGACTCGTGGTCACCGCGCTGCGGCCGGTCGGCTACGACGTGGCCTACCAGAGCCTCTACCTGGCCGGTGCCGCGCTGACCGTTCTGGGTGCGGTGCTCGTCATGCGCATCAAGAGCGTCCCCTAGCCCGATGCAGACCTGGCTGGACCCCACGGTCGTGGGAGTCAACCGGGAGCGTGGCCGCGCGATGCTGCCCACGTTCGACTCGCTGGACGACCTCGATGCCGGACGCATCGCCAACCGGGTCGACCTCGACGGACACTGGGCCTTCGAGTGGATCAACGGTCTTCGCGACGTCGACCTCGACGCAGCGGCGGCCCGGGGCGCGAGTGGCGAAGTCGAGATCTCGGTACCCGGTGTGTGGCAGCTGCAGGGCTTCGGCACCCCGATGTACCTGGCCAACCGATTTCCACCGGCACTGGGCACACGCAAGAACCGCATTCCCGACATCGACCCCGACCGCAACGAGGCGGGCGTCTACTCCCGCCGTTTCGAGGTGCCGGCACACTGGTCGGGCCAACGCGTCTACCTGGTTCTGGAGGGCGTGAAGGCCGGCGCATCGGTCGTGCTCAACGGTCGCGAGGTCGGATACACCCAGGGCTCGTTTCTGCCCGCCGAGTTCGACGTCACCGATCACCTGGTGGCAGGCGAGAACCGGCTCACTGTGGTGGTGCTCCGCTACACCGACGGCAGCTACCTCGAGGGCCAGGACATGTGGTACCTCAGCGGCATCTTCAGGCCGGTGTACCTGCGCTGCGAGCCTGTCGTGTCGCTACGCGACGTCTGGGTACGTGGCGAGCTCGACGAGACCTACACGACCGGCACGCTCGTCGCCGAGGTCACGGTCGCCAACCGAACGGCCCGGCCAACAGCGGTCGACGTAGAGGTGCTGCGCGGTGACCCTGGCGGCGGCGAGCGTCGCCGCGTCGGGCAGACGACCCTGCAGGTTCCGGCTGCCGGACACGCGGTGGCCACCGTGCGCGAGTCGATCGGCGCCGTCATGACGTGGACTGCAGAGACACCACACCTGTACCCGGTGACCGTGGTGATCCGGCAGGGCGGGGACGTGGTGCAGGCCACGGAGCTTCGCACGGGCTTTCGTACCGTCGAGATCCGGGACGAGCGTCTGCTGGTCAACGGTGAGCCCGTGACGCTGCTCGGCGTCAACCGGCACGACTTCGACCCTGACCATGCCTGGGCGGTGCCCGAGCACCGCTACCGAGAAGACCTCGTGCTGGCAAAGAAGCTGAACATCAACGCGATCCGGACGAGTCACTACCCCAATCCTCAGGTCTTCTACGACCTCTGCGATGAGCTCGGGCTCTACGTGATGGACGAGACCGACCTGGAGTCGCATGGTGTGCGACGCAAGAACGTCCCCGGTGACAACCCCCTGTGGACCGCAGCGTGCGTCGACCGGATGGAACGCATGGTGCTGGCCGACCGCAACCACCCCAGCATCATCATGTGGTCGTTGGGCAACGAGGCGGGGCTCGGAGGTTCGGACGGCGGCGCCTTCGTCCGCATGAAGGCGGCTGCTCTGGCTCTGGACGACACGCGACCGTTCCACTACGAGGGCGACCACAACCCCGCCATCAGCGACGTGGTCTCGCGCATGTACGCCACGGCCGAGCAGATGGCCAGGCTCGGTCGGCACGAGCCGTTGACCTTCGGCCCGCTGACCAAGGTCCGCAACCGCGTGCTGACCGACGACAAGGACCTGACGCCAGAGATCGTCGCCGGCCGTCCCGTCCTGCAGTGCGAGTACGCCCACGCCATGCAGAACAGCCTCGGCAACATCGCCGAGCACGTGGACGTGTTCTTCGCCTACCCCAACCTGATCGGCGGGTTCGTGTGGGACTACGTCGACCAGGCGATCCGCCGCGTCGACCCGGACGGCAGGCAGCGGTGGCTCTACGGCGGCGACTTCGGCGACACGCCCAACCACGGCACGTTCCTGCTCAACGGCGTGCTCGCCGCCGACCGCACACCTCATCCCAGCGCGGCCGAGCTGCGCTGGGCCTACCGTCCGGTCGCAGTCACGGCCGACGACCCGCTGCAGGGTCGACTGCGGGTGACCAACCGGTACGCCTTCACCGACCTCGCCGAGCTCGACCCTGTGGTGACGGTGCTGGTCGACGGTGACGTGGTGCGCCAGCAGAAGCAGGCGGCGCTGCACCTGCCGCCCGGGCAGACCGACGCGTGGCACGTGCCCGCAGCGATACCACCCTCCGAGGTGAAGGGGGAGGTCGTCGTCCGCGTCGACTGGCACCGCCGCGAGGCGACGGCCTGGTCGCCACCGGGCGAGCACGTCGCCTTCGACGAGATCGTCGTACCGCGACAGGCAGCGGTGGCGCCGCCCTCGCCGGCATCGCCGCCTCGGGTGACCGTCGCCCCGCGTCCTGGCGTCTCGTCGCGACGGCGCGGCTCGTCGCTGTGGGTCACTGCAGGAGCCACCGAGGTCGAGGTGGACGCGTCGAGTGGCGAGCTGCGCCGATGGACCCTCGATGGCGAGGACGTGCTGGCCGCCCCTCTGCGACCGACGTACTGGCGGGCACCGACCGACAACGAGCGAGGCCTCGGCAACGCCGTGCCCGCCCTGCTGGCCCTCAACCCTGACCGGCTCTGGCGCTCGGCCCGCCCGAAGGTCTCCGCGGTGCACGAGCAGGCCGACACGTCGGGCGCACGCCTGAGGTTCTCGCTGCGATCAGCCCTGCTGCGTTCCGCGACGCTGGAGTACCGCCTCGTCGGCACGGGCGACGTCGAGGTCGTGCACGAGGTGGTGCCGAGACGAGCGATGGTGCGGCTCGGCCTGACGACGCAGCTGTCGCGGGTGGAGCACGTGCGCTGGTACGGCAAGGGTCCGCACGAGACGTACGTCGATCGGCAGCACGGCGCTTGGACGGCCATCCACGAGGCCACCGTCGACGACGTCGTGCACGACTACGTCCGTCCGCAGGAGAACGGCAACCGAACAGCCGTGCGCTGGCTCGAGCTGGCGGGGCCCTCCCGCACGCTGCGCCTCGACGACCTGACAGGGCAGACCATGGAGTTCACGGCGTGGCCCTACACGCAGGCTGATCTCGAGGCGGCCGAGCACATCCACGAGCTGGTTCGTCGCGACAGGGTCACCCTGACCGTCGGACGGCAGCGCGGGGTGGGCGGTGACATCCCCGGAGAGGCCGCGCTGCTGCCCGCCTACCGCATGCCGGCAGGCCGTCCATACCGGGTGGCCGTGCGGATGCGAGCAGTCCCTGCGCTGTGAGCGAGCCTGATCAGGCCGTGCCCGCGCCCGCGGCGAAGGCCAGGATGCTCTCTGCCAGCAGCTGGACCGCGATCGCCGACAGCAGCACGCCCGCGATGCGGGTCACCAACGTGATGCCGGAGTCACCCAGCAACCGATGCAGCACCAGGCTGTAGCGCATGGCCGCCCACAGGCACACGTGGACGGCCACGATGGCCAGCGCGAGCGCGAGCACCTCGGTCGGCGAGTCGGTCTGCTGCGCGAACACCATCGTCGCCACGATCGCGCCCGGACCGGCCAGCAGCGGCGTGCCCAGCGGCACCATCGCAACATTCACGTCCTGGGTGACCACCGGGTCCTCCGCCCGTCCCGTGAGCAGGTCGAGGGCGACGAGCAGCAGCAGCAAGCCCCCCGCCCCCTGCAGAGCGGCCAGGGAGATGCCGAGGTAGTCCAGGATCGTCTGGCCGAAGATCGCGAAGAGCGTCACCACCGAGATGGCGACGAGTACGGCTTGACGGGCGGCGCGGGCCCGCGCCGGCGGCCCCATCGACTTGGTAAGCGCGAGAAATATCGGCACCGTGCCGGGCGGGTCCATGATCACGAACAGCACGATGAAGGCCTCGCCGAACAGCCGTGCCTCGCTCACGGGGCCAGGGTGTCACCCAATGGGCGCCCAACGGCGCTCGCCCTGCACCGCGCGGTGCTAGAGGTCGGGCAGCAGGTCTGGCTCGAACGGGTCGAGCAGGATCAGACCGAGGTTGCCCACGCTGTGGCTGCCCACCTCGCCCCAGGTCGGGGCGCCCGTCCCGTCGTATGCGAGCCAGCCAATCTCGTAGCCGTCGGGACCCAGGACCTGGATGCCGTGCTCCTCACCGGTCACGCGGGCCACCCTGAAGCGACCTCCGGAGTTCGTGGTGGCCGTGCCCTGGAGCTCTTCCCCCTCCGACCCGACCAGCTCGTTCCACACCTTGACCGTCGCGTCCGACACGGGGAGTCCCGTCTGGCTGTCGACGACGCGGCCCATCACGTGCGGCGGCCCCTCGGCCTGAGCCGGCACCGCCAACGCTGCCAGGGCGAGCGGTAGGGCGAGAAGGGCTGCGTAGCGACGGGTCCGAGATGGACGCATGACGATCACCTCAGCACCGGTGTCCCGCGCCGCGCGCCGCAGCGCAAGGGCCTCTTGGCCACTGCTCGACGCGACCGCGCGGTGCCGGGATGCGCCAAAGCGCACTCTCGCACCGCGCGGTGCGCGGACGTCGAGCGGAGGCGGAGGGATTTGAACCCTCGAGGGGTGTTGAGACCCCAACCCGCTTAGCAGGCGGGCGCCATCGACCGGACTAGGCGACGCCTCCTCCGCGACCGGTGCAGGCCCGGACGCCCCGACAGCGTACCCGTCTGCGACCAGCGCGTGGTACCGGGCACTGCTCCACTCGGGAGATACTGGAGTCACCATGGCGCTGCGACCACCCCACACGTACCCGGACGGGACACCACCCTCCCCGGGTTCCGCGGGGCGTGAGTCGTCGTACGGTCCGCGGCGAGCACGCCTGGCTGCGCGGGAGGAGCAGGACCGACGCTTTCGAGAGTTTCTGCGCCGGGCGTCCCTGGGCTCGCTCGTGCCAGGCCTCGGTCTGATCCTGTCGGGCAGGCGGGCCCTCGGTGCCACCGTGCTGGGCGGCTTCGTCCTGCTGCTGGCCGGTGCCGCGGCGCTGGTGATGACGCGTACCCGCACCGAGCTGGTCGAGCTCGCGGTGAACCCGGTGTTTCTGGGGGTGTCGGCGATCGCGTTCGCCCTGCTCGCGATCGGCCTGCTCGCCTCGGCTGCCTCGGCGCACCACGTGCTGCAGCCGGCCGGCATCCGGCGGGGGCAGCGTCTCGCGGGCGCCGTCGTCATCATGCTGGTGACCAGCCTGGTCGTCGCTCCGGCGGCGGTGGCCTCGCGCTACGCCATCGTGCAGTACGAGCTCGTGACCACCGTGTTCACCGCCACCGACGGATCCCCGGCAGACGACACGACCAGCGCGGACGACCCCACCGAGCCAGCGCCCGAGAAGGTCGACCCCTGGTCGAGCACCCCCCGCGTGAACGTGCTGCTCATGGGGTCGGACGCCGGCCCGAACCGTGAGGGCACCCGTCCCGACACGAACATCGTCGCCTCGATCGACACGGTGACCGGAGACGCGGTGCTGTTCTCGCTGCCCCGCAACCTCGAGGACGTGCCGTTCCCGTCGACGTCCGAGCTGGCCGACTACTACCCGTTCGGCTGGCAGGGAGAGCCCGGCGACGTCGGCTCCGAGCTGCTCAACGCCATCTACCGGTACGTGCCCGCGGCCCACCCCGAGGTGTTCGACGGGGTCGACGACCCGGGCGCGCAGGCGATGAAGCTGGCCGCCGAGGGAGTCACAGGGCTGCCGATCGACTACTACGTGATGGTCGACCTCGACGGCTTCCAGCAGGTCGTGGACGCCCTCGGCGGGATCGACCTGACCGTGCGGCAGCGCATCCCACTGGAGTCGTCGATGCTGCCGGCCGGCTACTGCTCCGAGCCCGTCGGATACATCGAGCCGGGACGGCAGAGGCTCAACGGCTACGAGGCCCTCTGGTACGCCCGGGTGCGCTGCGGCGGGGAGGGCCTGTCGGACGACTACGACCGCATGCGGCGCCAGCGATGCGTGATCGGCGCCATGATCGAGCGGGCCGACCCGCTGACGATCCTGCGCCGCTACGAGGCTCTGGCCAGCACGGCACAGCGCATCGTCTCCACCGACATCCCGCAGACGATGGTGCCGTCGTTCGCCGAGCTCGCGCTGCGGGTGCAGGGCGGTACCACGCGCAGCCTGCCGTTCACCGACAAGGTGATCGACCCGGGCTCCCCCGACTTCTTCGGCATCCGGCAGCAGGTGGCCGACGCGATCGACCCGCCCCCCGTGGCCACACCGACCCCCGGCACCCCGGCCGGTCCGTCGACCAGCGAGTCGGACGGGTCGCAGCCCGGGTCCGGGTCGGACGGAACCACGCCCGAGCCGGTGGTGCCGGACGAGAGCGACGGCGTGCTGAACCTGGACGAGGTCTGCTGAGGCTCGTTCAGCCGAGCCTGCGCCCCACGTAGGGGCGAATCTGCTCACCGAGGCTCGCAGGGGTGCGGCCCAGCACCCGGCAGTCCACGAGGCTGCGCTTGTCACCCAGCTCGATCATGAGCACGTCGGTGACCTCGCGCAGCCCGGTCACCTCGGTCCACGCCGCACTGCGACGACCGACGCCGAAGAGGCTCGTGCGGTTCTCGAACCCCTGCGGGGAGTGGACGAACCGCGCTCCCCGCCCCAGCAGCCGCAACACCTGGGTCAGCAGCGCACCGACCAGTGGCACGCCGACCACCGCCAGCAGCACGAGCACGAAGGTGCGGGCGGCGTCGGTCAGCAGGGTCGCAGCCAGCAGCCCGGCCACGAGCACGCCGCCCAGCAGCATGGACGCGATGCCGAGACCGCGCAGCGCCAGCGGCGCGGATGCCGGGACGACGACACGTCCGGCGGTGTCGGAGGCCACTAGTGGGCGTAGGTCGGGACGATCAGGCCCCGGGCGATGGTGTGCGCGGTCAGGTTGAACCCGGCGACCTCCTGCGAGACCGACGCATCGATACCGAGGGTCGGCACGTCCAGGGCGTGCACGGCGAAGAAGTACTTGTGCGGGTAGTCACCGGGCGGCGGGGCCGCACCACCGTAGGCGGCCGCACCGTAGGAGTTCACCAGGTGCCAGGCGCCCTCGGGCAGACCGCTGCCGTCCGCAGCCCCCGCCCCCCGGGCCAGCGACGTCACGGTCACCGGGACGTCGAGCACGAGCCAGTGCCACCATCCCGACCCGGTCGGAGCGTCCGGGTCGAAGCACGTCACAGCGAAGCCGGCGGTCTGCTCCGGGAAGCCCGACCACGCCAGGTGCGGCGAGAGGTCGTCACCGCCCGCGCTCGTGTGTGCGAACGTGGGGGCCATCTGCTCGCCGTCGACGACGTCGCCGCTGGCGACGTCGAACGAAGGGACGGAGGGCAAGAAGTCGTACGGGCTCGGTGCCGGCTGACGCTCGAGGTTCATGCCACCGCAGCGTAGCTACTGGCACTCGTCGCGTAGGCACGTCACGAACTCGTCGGCCCACCTCGCCACGTCGTAGCCCTTCACCTGAGCGCGCATCGACTTCATGCGTCGTTCCTGCTCCTGCACCGGCATGTTCAGCGCCTGCAGCAGCGCCGCCTTGAGCCCGTCGATGTCGTGGGGGTTGACCAGCACGGCGTCGGTGAGCTGGTCGGCCGCCCCGGCGAACTCCGAGAGCACCACGCAGCCCCGGTTGTCGACGCGCGCGGCGACGTACTCCTTGGCCACCAGGTTCATGCCGTCGCGCAACGGCGTGACGACGGCGACGTCGGCGGCGAGGAACATCGCTACGAGCTCGGCCCGGTCGTAGGTGGAGTGCAGGTAGTGGATCGGCGAGGTGCCGATCGTGCCGAACTCGCCGTTGATGTGGCCCACCTCGAGCTCGATCTCGTCGCGCAGCGCCTGGTAGGCGTCGACGCGCTCCCGGCTGGGCGTGGCGACCTGCACGAAGACGGCGTCCTGCGGGCGCACGTCGCCGTCGGCGAGCAGCTCCGACCACGCCTTGAGCCGGTGCCGGATGCCCTTGGTGTAGTCGAGCCGGTCGACCCCGAGCAGGACGTGACGCGGCGAGCCCATCTCTTCGCGCATCGCCGCGGCGCGAGCCTGGACGGCGTCGTCCGACGCGAGGGTCTCGACCTCGTCGACGTCCAGAGAGATGGGGAACGCGCCTGCCGTGACGCGCCGTCCGTCGATCACGACCTCGCTCGAGGAGACCCGCCGCGCCGGGGTGTACCGGGTCGCGATGTCGAGAAAGTTGCTGGCCGCACCGGCGCGCTGGAAGCCGACCAGGTCTGCGCCGAGCAGACCGTGCATGATCTGGCGACGCCACGGCAGCTGGGCGAACAGCTCGCCGGGCGGGAACGGGATGTGCAGGAAGAACCCGATCCGAAGGTCCGGACGCATCTCGCGCAGCTGCATGGGCACCAGCTGAAGCTGGTAGTCCTGCACCCAGACGATCGCACCCTCGGCGGCGACCTCGGCCGCTGCCGTGGCGAAGCGGCGGTTGACCCGCACGTAGGCGTCCCACCACTCCCGGTGGTACTCCGCCGCGACGATGACGTCGTGGTAGAGCGGCCACAGCGTCGCGTTCGAGAAGCCCTCGTAGTACTCCTCGATCTCGGTCGACGAGAGGGCCACGGCCACCAGGTCCATGCCGTCGGAGTGGAACGGCTCGGGTGCCTCGTCGGCTGCACCGACCCAGCCCACCCACGAGCCTTCCTTGCCCCGCATCACCGGGGCCAGGGCGCTGACCAGCCCGCCGGGGCTTCGCTTCCACCCATCCGAGCCGTCCGGCAGCCGAAGCCGATCGACCGGCAACCTGTTGGCCACCACGACGAAGCTGCTGCCGGCACTCGCTGCCTGCGGGCCCGGCGAGTCATGTGTACCCATGAGCCACCTCCCTGCCTGCTGTCCACCGTAACCCTCCCGGCACTACCGTGGTCGCGTGCCGAAGGACCCTGCTCTCGACCTGAGCACCACCCCCGGCCGGGACGCGTGGGCTCACCTGGTGACCTTTCCCGACCAGGGTCTGGTCGCCCTCGACTACGACGGGACGTTGGCCCCCATCGTCGCGCGGCCCGAGGACGCCGTGGCTCAGCCGGGCATCGTCGACGCCCTGGCGGCGCTGGCCGAGCACGGGGTTGCCGTTGCCGTGATCACCGGGCGACCCGTCGATGCTGCCCTCTCGCTCGGACGGCTCGACGCCGTGCCCGGACTGGTGCTGCTGGGTCACTACGGGCTGCAGCGGTGGCAGGGCGGCGAGCTGTCGTCCCCCGAGCCCGGCCCCGGCGTCGCCACGGCACGGGAGCGACTGGTCGCCTACGTCGCGGCGCACGACCCGGGCATGACCGTCGAGGACAAGCACCACTCGGTCGCCCTGCACACCCGCAATGCCGCCGACCCCGCCGGCAGCTTCGCCGCGGCGACGCCGATGGCGCAGAGCCTGGCCCAGGAGTGCGACCTCGAGCTCGTGCCCGGTCGCTACGTGCTGGAGCTGCGCCCCGCCGGTACCGACAAAGGTGGCGCCCTGCGCGCGGTGGTGCAGCAGACCGGCGCCCGCGCCGTCCTGTTCGGTGGGGACGACCTCGGTGACCTGCCGGCGGTCGCGGCGACAGCCGACCTGCGCGCGGGCGGCGTGCACGCCATGGTCGTGTGCAGCGACTCGGCCGAGACCCCTGCCCAGCTGCGGCAGGCAGCTGACCTCGTCGTCACCGGGCCGCCCGGGGTGCTCTCGGTGCTGCGGGCGCTGGAGAGCGACATCGTGGCGGCGGCTCGCCCCGAGTGAGCACCCCGGCGCGCTGGGCGCTCGCGTCGGTGCTGACGCTGCTGCTGGCCGTGCTCACGATGGCGACGCTGGCAGGCCAGTGGGTTCGTGACGTCGTCCTCGACGCTGACCGCTACGTCGCCGCGGTCGGTCCTCTCATCGACGACCCGGACGTGCAGAGCTCGGTGACCCGCACCATCACCACCGAGGTGCTCGACTCGCTCGACCTTGCGTCCCTCGTCGAGCAGGCACTGGACGGTCTGCCGTTCGACGTGTCCCTGCTGCCCCTGGACGAGTTCGTCGCCTCGATCGTGGACGACGTGGAACGGCTCGTGCGCGACACCATCGCTGACGTGGTGGCCAGCGAGGGCTTCGCCGCGGCGTGGGAGTCTGCCAACCGCGCCGGCTACGAGCAGATCGTGGACGGCATCACCGACGCCGGCGGTGCCGGTGGTTCGCCGACAGAGGTGAGCGTCGACGCCGACGTCTTCGTCGAGGCCTTTCGGGAGGGCCTGGTCGCGTCCGGTCGTGAGGGCCTCGCCGCCCTCGTCCCCGACGTGGACGCCTCGTTCGTCGTGTTCTCCAGCGACTCCCTGCCGCTGGCGCGAGCGACGACACGCGCGCTCGCCTCGACCGGTGCCTGGACCGTGGTGCTCGCGCTGCTCGCCGTCATCGGGGTCGTGCTCGCTGCACCTCGCCGCCTCGTCGGCCTGAGCCTGGCGGCCGGTGGTGTGGCGGCAGGGTCCCTCGTACTCGTGGCCGTCCTGTCCTCGGCGCGCCGCGCGTCCATCTCTGCGTACGGCGCGCTGCTGCCCGCCTCCGCACGCGAGTCGGTGTTCGACCAGCTCACGTCCGGGCTGCGCACGAGCTGCCTCGTCGTGCTCGCCCTCGCGGCAGCTGTGCTCGCGATCAGCGTCGCCGTCGGCATCCGCCGATTGCCGAAGGGTGCCGACGAAAGTCCCTAACTGCTGCCGGTGGCCGTGCCAGAGTGGGTCGATGGCCATGCTTGCGAGCTCCCTGCTGGAGTCCCCCGTCGTCATCGACACGGTGGTGTTCGACATGGACGGGGTGATCACCGACACGGCGACCGTGCACCGGGTCGCCTGGAAGCAGCTCTTCGACGACTACCTGCGAGAACGTGCGACACAGTCGGGTGATGCGTTCGTGGAGTTCACCGAGACCGACTACCTCAGATTCGTCGACGGCAAGAGACGCGAGGACGGAGTGGCCTCGTTCCTGACCTCTCGCGGCATCGACCCGGCCGAGTCGCTGGTCGCCGACCTGGCGACACGCAAGAACGGGTACTTCCTCACCATCGTCGAGCGTGACGGTGTGACTGCCTTCGACGACACGATCGGCTTCGTGCACGACCTCAAGGCCGCCGGTGTGCAGACGGCGCTGATCACCGCGTCACGCAACGCGGTACCCGTGCTCTCCGGCGCCGGCCTGCTCGACTTGTTCGAGGTTCGGGTCGACGGCGTGGTCGCTGCCGAGATGAACCTGCCGGGCAAGCCTGCACCGGACGTCTTTCTCGAGGCGATGCGACGCGTGGGCGGTCAGATCTCGACCACGGCCATCGTCGAGGATGCCGTCTCCGGGGTGCAGGCCGGAGCAGCCGGGGGGTTCGCGCTCGTGGTCGGGGTCGACCGTACCGAGGGTGACGAGCACGCGGCGCGGCTGGCCGCCGAGGGGGCGGACGTCGTGGTCGAGCGTCTCGACCAGCTGGTGGTGCAGCCCGGGGGTGGCTCGGCATGACCGGATGGCTCCTTCGCTACGACGGCTACGACCCTGATCACGAGCCCTTGCGTGAGGCGCTCTGCGTGCTGGGCAACGGCAGGTTCGCGTCTCGCGGTGCGGCGCCGGAGTCGGTCGCGGGTGGCCCGCACTACCCGGGCACCTACGTCGCCGGCGTCTTCAACCGCCTGTCGGTGACGGTGCACGGCCAGCCGGTCGAGAACGAGTCGATGGTCAACGTGCCCAACTGGCAGTCGCTCACCGTGCGGGTCGAGGACGGTCCCTGGCTCGACGTCGACCACGACCAGATCAGCGACTACGTCCAGGAGCTCGACCTGCGCCGAGGCGTGCTCACCCGACGATTTCGGGTGACCGACGACCAGGGGCGGGTGACCGCCATCGCCCAACGCCGTCTGGTCTCGATGGCCGATCCCTTCTGCGCAGGGCTGGACACCACCGTGGTCGCGGAGAACTACGAAGGCGTGGTGACGGTTCGCAGCGGCATCGACGGCCGGGTCCGCAACAGCGGCGTCGCCCGCTACGCCGGGCTCGGCGACGAGCACCTGCAGTGCGTGGGCGCCGAGTCGCTCAACAAGTGCGCCGTTGCCCTGGACGCCCGCACGACGACCTCGCGGGTCGAGATCGGCATCGCAGCCCGGCACCGGGTGCTCGAGAACGGCCGCCTGCTCGACGTCGAGATGACACCGGTGGTCGGGGACGACCACGCCTGGCACGACATCACCCTGATGGTGCACCCGCGCGCGGAGCTGACCGTCGAGAAGGTCGCCGCTGTGTACACCTCACGTGACCGAGCGACCAGCGAACCCTTCAGCGAGGCCCGCGAGAAGGCCCTGTGCATGCCGGAGTTCGACGAGCTGCTGCGCCGCCACGTGCTCGCCTGGGACCACCTGTGGGCGCGCTGCGACCTCGACCTGGGCACGCAGGACCGCACGCAGATGGTGCTCCGCCTGCACCTGTTCCACCTGCTGCAGACGGTGTCGAGCCACAGCATCGACCTCGACGTCGGCATCCCGGCACGCGGGCTGCACGGGGAGGCCTACCGGGGCCACATCTTCTGGGACGAGACCTTCGTCTACCCCTACCTCAACCTGCGGATGCCCGAGGTGTCGAAGTCGCTGCTGCTCTACCGCTGGCGCCGGCTTCCCCAGGCACGCAAGCTCGCCCACGAGGCCGGGTACGACGGTGCGATGTTCCCCTGGCAGAGCGGCGCGAACGGCCGGGAGGAGACGCAGACGCTGCATCTCAACCCCCAGTCGGGGCACTGGCTGCCCGACGAGTCACACCGGCAGCGCCACATCAACGTCGCCGTGGCCTACAACATCTGGCAGTACTACGAAGCCACCGGCGACCTCGACTTCCTCGCCACCTACGGGGCCGAGCTGCTGTTCGAGATCGCGCGGTTCTGGGCCTCGATCGCCACCTACGACCGGGCCGACGACCGGTACGACATCCGTGGCGTCATGGGTCCCGACGAGTACCACGACGCCTATCCCTGGCAGGAGGAGCCGGGGCTGGACAACAACGCCTACACGAACGTCATGGTGGTGTGGTTGCTGCAGCGCGCGCTGCGCTGCGTCGAGGTGCTGCCCGACCGCCGGCGTCGCCAGCTGCTGGACCTGCTCGACATCCGGCGCAGCGACCTCGAGCGCTGGGAGCACATGACCCGCAAGATGCGCCTGGCCTGGCACGACGGCGTGCTGAGCCAGTTCGAGGGCTACGAGCGTCTCAAGGAGCTCGACTGGGAGGACTACCGGATCAGGTACGGCAACATCGGTCGCCTGGACCGCATCCTCGAGGCCGAGGGCGACTCGACGAACAACTACCGGCTGGCCAAGCAGGCCGACGTGCTCATGCTGTTCTACCTGCTGTCCGAGGAGGAGATCTCGGAGATCATCGAGCACCTGGGGTACACGTGGGACCCCTTGCTGCCGTCCCGGTGCGTCGACTTCTACCTGCGGCGCACCGCGCACGGCTCGACGCTGTCGAAGCTGGTGCACGCCTGGGTGCTGGCCCGGATCGACCGGGACGAGGCGTGGCGGCTGTTCATGGAGGCGCTGGAGAGCGACGTCAGCGACGTCCAGGGCGGAACCACCCAGGAGGGCATCCACCTCGGCGCCATGGTCGGCACGGTCGACCTGCTGCAGCGTGGCTTCACCGGCATCGAGACCCGGGACGACCTGCTGCGATTCGACCCCTTCTTGCCCGACGAGGTCGCCCAGCTGCACTTCCGCATGCGGTACCGCCAGCACTACGGGCTCGAGGTGAGCCTGCGCCAGGGAACCCTCATGGTGAGCGGACGCCGACACGTCGGCGAGCCGCTGCGAATCCGCGTCAGCGGCCGCACCTACGAGATCGACCCGGGCGGGGCGCTGTCGGTTCCGCTCGGCTGAGCCGTCCATGACCCTCCGGGCCGTCGGCGTCGAGGAGGAGCTGCTCGTCGTCGACCCGAGCACCGGCGAGCCCGTGCGGGCGGGGCCGCGGCTGGTGCGCAAGGTGCGGGCGGAGACCGCAGAACGAGGCCGGCTGCCGACGAGGTCGGTGCTCGACGGCAGCGGCATCAGCGGCGAGCTCATGCGTCAGCAGGTCGAGGTCGGCACGTCGCCGCGCATCGACCTCGACGCGTTGGCCGACCAGGTTCGTGAGCACCGTCGGGTGGCAATCGCAGCCGCCGAGTCCGAAGGCCTCTCGGTGGTGGCACTGGGCACCAGCCCGCTGCCGACCACTCCGGCGGTCTCGCCCGACGCCCGGTACCAGTCGCTGCTCTCGGAGTTTCGGCAGGTCGCCGGTGACCTGCTGATCAACGGCTGCCACGTGCACGTCGACGTCCGCTCGCGCGAGGAGGCGGTGGCGGTCGTCGACCGCATCCAACCGTGGCTGCCGCTGCTGCGCGCCATCTCGTGCAACTCACCGTTCTGGAAGGGACGAGACAGCGGGTACGCCAGCTACCGCAGCCTCGTCTGGGGTCGTTGGCCGACCGCTGGTCCGACCGAGCCCTTCGGCACCCTGGCGACGTACGAGCATGCCGTCGAGGCCCTGCTGTCCACCGGTGCCGTGGTCGACCGGGGCAACCTCTACTTCGACGCACGGCTGTCCGAGCGCTACCCGACCATCGAGATCCGGGTCGCCGACGTCTGCCTGTACCCCGACGACGCCGTGCTCGTCGCCGCCCTGGCCCGTGGGCTGGTCGAGACCCTGGCCCGCGCCTGGGAGCAGCAACGACCCTTCGAGCCGGCGCGGGTCGCACTGCTGCGGACGGCGCACTGGAGGGCCGCACGCGAGGGCCTGGGGGGTCGGTTGCAGCACCCGCTCACGCATCAGCCCGCCGCCGCCGCCGAGGCTCTACGCGTGCTGCTGGACACGACCGCCGATGCCCTCGACGACGCGGGCGACCGCATCGGGGTCGCCGAGCTCGTGGCGCAGGTGCTCGCTCGTGGGACGGGGGCCGCCGCGCAACGTCAGGCGTTCCATCGCCGGTCCAGCCTGGCCGACGTCGTCCGGGCGGCGGTGCGCCTCACCCGCGGCTGAGGCCGACGACGCCGCAGCGGAGGGCGTGGGATTCGAACCCACGAGGACGGAGGGGTCCCCGCCCTAGAAGTTTTCAAGACTTCCCCGTTCGGCCACTCCGGCAGCCCTCCTGCGCATTGCGCACGGCCATTGTGCCGGACGCCAGGGCTACCCCGTGGTGGCGGAGCCGTCCGGGCCGTCGCCGAGGGTGGGGTGCACCGACGACTCGTCCAGCAGCAGAACCAGGGCCTGGGGGTCGCGATCGGCCAGCACCTCGATCATGACGCCGCGCTCGGCCGCGAGCTCTGCCTTGCGGGTGGGGTCGGTCGTGGCGCGCACCTGCGCTGCCGAGGCTCGCAGAGCGCCGACGAGCGCGGGCGTGCTCATGGCCTCAGGTCGAACGGCCGGGGCGGGGGCACCGACATCGGCGGCCGGCTGCGGTGCCTCGATGCCCATCGCGGCCAGCGTCGTCGGGCGGGTCATGGCCACCAGCCAGGCGCCGAGCATCGTGACGAACGTCATGGGCAGAGCGCTCTGCTCGAAGATCGTCGCCGCCGCCACGAGTCCCCCGTGCACGACCACACCGAGGGCCGCAGCCCGGACGATCGACCCACGGCGTACGGTGCCCGGACGGCGCGCCTCGGCTGAGGCGTTGCGTGCCACCACCGCGACGACGACCAGTCCGGCAACGAAGAGTGCTCCGGCGACCAGCGCCATCGCTCCCGCCTGCGAGACTGTGCCGAGGTAGGCCAGGGCCGTCACGACCCCCATGAACACCCACCAGGCCGTCACAGCCGGGCGGGTCAGACGTGAGCCTGCGAGTGCGGCGAGCACATGCGCAGCGACAGACGGGGAGCGGGGCGCGTCGTCCATGGCAGCAGGGTGCTGCACCGCACCCGTGATCGCACCTCGAAGCACAGCGGCGCTGGTGCGTCATGCGTCAGCAGGCCCTTGACATCTGCCGGGCCTCGGGTAGACCGGACGACATGGCCGACACCAACGCCGGACCTCCGCCTGACGGACCGCTCGCCCCGGTGCGCGCGCGACGAGACGCGCTCGAGGCTGCGGCGACCGAGCTCGAGCGATCTCTGGCGGCACCGTCGGCCACCACGGCGTGGCGTGACGGCGTCATCTCGGCCCTGGAGCGCACGCAGGGGGTGCTCGAGCAGCACCTGCGGGCCAGCGCCGGAGAGGCAGGCGTGCCGGAATCGATCGTGCAGGCCGACCCCCGGCTGATCGGCCCCGCCGAGCGCCTGGCGAGCGAGCACGACGAGCTGGTGTCGCACCAGCGGGCCGTCACGGCCCTCGCGCACGACGCCTCGAGTGCTCCCGAGGCGGTACGCGACGCAGCGGCCGAGCTGGCGGCTCTGCTGCTGCGGCACGTCCAGCACGCCCACGACCTGCTGTACGACGCCTTCGAGTCCGAGCTCGGCGGGGGCGACTGACAGCCCCGTCAGCCTCGGCGGTCCCGACGCACCGTCGGGCGGCGCCCGCGCAGGGTGGTGCGCCGCAACGCGGCGATCACCTCGTCGGCGCTGGCGGCCGGAACCTGCACCAGCGAGAACTTCTCGAAGATCTCGATCGCGCCGATGTCGCGGCCCCGCAGGCTCGACTCGTTCGCGATCGCCCCGACGAGGTCGTTGGGACGAACCCGCGACTCCCGGCCGGCTCCGACGAAGATCGTCACCCCGTCCCCGAGCCGGGTGCTGGAGGCCGCGGCGCGGCCCGCCGCCGGGCCACGCCCCCGGGTCGTTGCGTCCCGGCCCGCGGACGACCGGGCGTCCCGGGGCTCGCGGGCCGCCGGGATGTCCACGTCGTCGTCGACGTCGCCTCCGGATGCCTCGTGGGCCATCCTGACCGCCGCCAGCGCGATGTCGACCACGTCGAACTCGTCCGACAACGACTCGACGACGACGCGGAACCGGTCGTTGTCGCCGGCCAGCAGGGCCTCCCGCAGGGACGCCCGGGTCAGCTCCAGCCGCCGGGCGTGCAGGTCGGCGACCGTCGGGACGGTCTCGCGGACGAGCCGGGCGCCGATCGACCGCTCGATGGCGCCGACCAGGCGGTGCTCGCGGGGCTCGGCCAGGGTGATGGCCACGCCCTCGCGCCCGGCCCGACCCACTCGTCCGATGCGGTGGACGTAGGCCTCGGGAGCAGCCGGGACGTCGTAGTTCACGACGTGGGTGAGCTGGTCGACGTCCAGGCCTCGAGCAGCCACGTCCGTGGCGACGAGAAGCTCGGTCGAGCCGGCGCGTAGCCGGCCCATGACCCTCTCGCGCTGGTCCTGCGTCAGCCCTCCGTGCAGCGCCTCGGCGCGGTACCCGCGTCCGTTCATCGTCACCGTCAGGCTGTCGACCTCGTCACGGGTGCGGCAGAAGACGATCGTGGCCACCGGGGCCTCCACGTCGAGCAGGCGTCCCAGGGCGGCCGGCTTGTACTGACGTGGCACCACGTAGACGACCTGACGCACCTTGGGCGCCTGACCCGCCGCGGGCCTCTCCCGGCCGAGGGTCACGCGCACAGGTGAGCGCAGGTGCTTGCCGGCCAGACGCTCGATCCGGGACGGCATGGTCGCCGAGAAGAGCACCGTCTGCCGCTGCGCGGGAGTGCGGTCGAGAATCGCCTCGATGTCGTCGGCGAAGCCCATGTCGAGCATCTCGTCGG
Source organism: uncultured Actinomycetes bacterium (assembly GCA_964400785.1). GTDB lineage: Bacteria > Actinomycetota > Actinomycetes > Jiangellales > Jiangellaceae > CAVQGZ01. Next base: position 21,758 of record CAYNWB010000028.1, read on the forward strand.
CCTCGTCGAGCACGACGGTGGCCACCGAGTCCAGCCGCAGCACCCCGCGGTCGATCAGGTCGAGCGCGCGTCCCGGGGTGGCCACGACGACGTCCACGCCGTCGGACAGCCCACGGATCTGCCGCCCCATCGGCGCTCCGCCGTAGACAGGCTGCACCCGCGCGTCCAGGCGTCGCCCGTAGCGGTGCACAGCCTCGCTGACCTGCACCGCGAGCTCCCGGGTCGGCACCAGCACAAGCCCGGCCGGGCCGGCCCGTCGGGCGGCGGACGTGCGTGCACCGAGCCGGTGCAGCATCGGTAGCGCGAACGCTGCGGTCTTTCCGGTTCCGGTCGCAGCCTGACCCAGCAGGTCGGCGCCGGCGACGACGTGGGGCACCGCCTCGCGCTGGATCGGCGTCGGCTCCTCGTAGCCGAGGTCGGCCAGGGTGGCGACGAGTGCGTCGTCGAGACCGAGGTCGGCGAAGCCCGCGAGGTCGTCGGGGGCGGGTACGTCGGCAGCCTGGTCGGTCACCCGCCCATCATGGCCGACGCAGCGTCGCACCAGCGCTAGGGTCGCGAACCGTGACGCAGGCACCGCTCACGCTCAGCGTCGACTGCGGCGGCACCGGGCTGAAGGGCCTCGTGCTCGACCGGGACGGCGCACCCGTGTCGCCGCGGGTGCGCGTCCGTGCGCCCTACCCGTGCCCGCCCGACCGCTTCGCCGAGGCCCTCGCGCACATCGCCACCGGTACGGGCGTGGCCTTCGACCGCGTCTCGGTCGGCATGCCGGGGCTGGTGCGCCGCGGCGTCGTGCGGTGGACCCCGCACTACGTGACCGAGGCGGGTCCGTTCACCCCGGTGCGACCCGACCTGCTGCTGGCCTGGCAGAACCTCGACGTGCGCGAGATGTTGGAGACGACGTTCGGCCGTCCCACGCTCGTGGTCAACGACGCCGACATGGCCGGGTTGTCGGTGATCAGCGGACACGGCTACGAGGTGATGCTCACTCTCGGCACCGGGCTCGGCTTCGCGCACTACTCCGAGGGGACGCCGCTGCCCAAGATCGAGGTGTCGGCCGCCCCCTTCCGCCGGGGCCGGACGTTCGACCAGGTGCTGGGGCACCACGCCCGCAGCAAGCACGGCGCGAAGGCGTGGAGCAAGGACGTGCAGCGGGCGCTGCGACGCCTCTTCGCCGTCTTCTACTGGGACCGCGCCTACCTCGGTGGCGGCGGCGCCAAGCACCTGCGCCGACCGGTCGACGAGTGGGTGACGCTGACCACCAACCACGCAGGCATGCTGGGTGGCGTCCGGCTCTGGGAGGACGAGCGAGCCCGTGGCACGGCCATGCCCCGGATCAGCCACGACCCTCCGGACGCCCCGGTACCACCCGCCAGCGACGATTCGCCAGCGACGGGTTGACCGCCCTGACCTGCCGGACGCGCTCGGCCGACACGGTGGCGACCACCGAGCCGTCCTGCTCCCCGAGGCCCGCGACCACCTGGCCCATCGGGTCGACCAGCCTGGTCAGCCCGCAGTAGAGGCTGCCGGCCTTGGCGACGCCCGCGACGAAGACGGTGTTCTCGATCGCTCGGGCGGCCAGCAACGTCGCCCAGTGGTGCTCCTTCGCGGGCCCACGCAGCCACGCCGCCGGCACGAGCAGCACATCGGCACCGGCGTCGACCAGAGCACGGGCCTGCTCGGGGAAGCGCAGGTCGTAGCAGGTGAGCAACCCCAGCGTGCCGGACGAGCCGTCCCGGGAGACCACGTCGACCGTGACGGCTGAGGCGTCTCCGGCGCGCAGCCAGTGCGACTCGGAGTAGCCGAAGGCGTCGTAGAGGTGGGCCTTGCGGTAGGCGGCCGCGAGGCTGCCGTCCGGCCGGACGGCCAGCAGCGTGTTGTAGGGCAGCCCGTCACCGGCAGCCTCGAACATGCCCGCCACGACGGTGGCCCCGGCGCGGGCGGCCACCTCGGCGAGAAACGTGGCGAACGGCCCGTCCAGCGGCTCGGCGACCTGCGCCGGTGGGCGCTGCGGCCCACCGAAGTCGGCCTGGGCGGCCTCGGGCAGCACCACCACGTCGACCGGGCCCGAGGCGTCGAGGCCCGCACTGACGGCGGCCCCCACGAGCGAACGGTTCTCGTGCGGGTCGAGTGCGGTGCTGACCTGCACCAGCAGCAGTCGCACTAGGCCCGCCCGGCCCCACCGTCCACGTAGAGCACCTGCCCGGTGATGAACCCGGCGCTCTCGGAGGCGAGAAAGGCGATCGCGTTCGCGACGTCCTCGGGCTCGCCGACGCGCCGCACCGGCGTTGCCGCGGCGACGTTGTTCTGGAAGTCGGAGAACGAGACGCCGATGCGGTCGGCCGTCTGCTGGGTCATGGCCGAGGAGATGAAGCCGGGCGCCACGGCGTTCGCCGTGATGCCGAACGGGCCCAGCTCGAGGGCCAGCGTCTTCGTGAAACCCCGGATACCGGCCTTGGCGGCCGAGTAGTTGGCCTGACCCCGGTTGCCGTCACCGGCGATGGACGAGAGGTTGACGATGCGTCCGTAGCGGTTGGCCACCATGTGCGTCTGGGCCGTCTGGGTGCACAGGAAGGCGCCCTTGAGGTGCACGTTCATCACCAGGTCCCAGTCGGCGTCGGTCATCTTGAACAGCATGTTGTCGCGGATGAGCCCGGCGTTGTTGACCAGGATGTCGAGGCGTCCGAGCTCGGCGACGACCGCCGCGATGCCCGCCTCCACCTGCGCCCGGTCCGAGACGTCCATGCCGACGGCCAGCGCGCGCCCACCTGCCGCCTCCACCGCGGCGACGGTGTCGGCGCACACGTCGGCCGAGAGGTCGCACACCGCGACCGCGTTGCCGTCCTGGGCCAGCCGCAGCGCGGTCGCCGCCCCGATTCCCCGCGCCGCGCCGGTGACCATCGCTACCCGCTGCGTGTCGTTGTCCATACCCTTCCTCTCGTGATCGACGTCCGACTCCCCCGGTCGACGGTAGTCCCCGCGTCGGCGACCCCGCGATGAGCGCCCAGCTGCCGCTGCCCGACCTGCCGTCGCCGAGCGGCAGCATCTTCCTCGTCCGGTCGCAGGCGGGTCCGGTGCGAGCGATCGGGCTGCGGCTGGGCATCGCTCTGGTCGTGCTGGTGTCGGTGGTGGCCATCGTCTACTTCGACCGCGACGGCTACGTCGACGACGTCGACGGACAGGTCTCGCTGCTGGACGCGATCTACTACTCGACGGTCACCCTCTCGACCACGGGCTACGGAGACATCACGCCTGTCACCGACACGGCCCGCGTGGTCAACGTGCTGATCATCACGCCGCTGCGCATCCTCTTTCTGATCGTGCTCATCGGCACCACGCTCGAAGCACTCACGTACCGCAGCCGCGAGGCCTGGCGGGTGACTCGCTGGAGGAACAGCGTGCAGGACCACATCGTCGTCGTCGGCTACGGGGTCAAGGGCCGCAGCGCGGTCAAGACCCTGCTGGCCGCTGGTATGCCTCGCTCTCAGGTGGTCGTCGTCGACCCGTCCCAGAGCAACATCGCCGAGGCCAACGAGAGCGGGCTGGTCGGCGTGGTCGGCGACGCCGCCCGCTCGGAGGTGCTGGCGCGGGCCCAGGTCGAGAAGGCGGCGAAGATCGTGGTGGCTCCGGCACGGGACGACACGGCCGTGCTCGTGACCCTCACCGCGCGCAGCCTCAACCCCGACGCCACGATCATCGTGTCGGTACGCGAGGAGGAGAACGCCGGCATCATCCGGCACAGCGGCGCCGACTCCGTGATCACGTCGTCCGACTCGGTGGGGCGTCTGCTCGGTATGGCAGCGATGAGCCCGAACCTGTCGGCGGTGCTCGAAGACCTTCTCTCCAGCGGAGAGGGGCTCGAGGTCGCCGAGCGGCCGGTGCTGCCGCGGGAGGAGGGACGCACCCCCTGGCAGCTGGACGAGCCGGTGCTGGCGATCATCCGCGACGACGAGTCGGTGCCCTACTACTCGCCCGCGATCGGGCACCTCGTGCGGGGCGACCGCGTCATCGTCGTGCGTCCCGCCGAGGAGCTGCTGTGGGCGAAGAAGGTGGCTCCGGAGGACGACTAGTGCACGCGATCACGCAGACCGCGCCCGGCGGGCCCCAGACCCTCACCTGGAGCGAGGTCGACGACCCTTCGCCCGGTACCGGCGAGGTGGTGCTGGACGTCACCGCCACCGCGGTGAACCGAGCCGACCTGCTGCAGCGCGAGGGCCGATACCCACCCCCTCGCGGTGCCTCGCCCTACCTCGGCCTGGAGTGCAGCGGCACGGTGCGGTCGCTCGGCGCCGACGTGACGGGCTGGAACGTGGGCGACCCCGCCTGCGCGCTGCTGGCAGGTGGCGGCTACGCCGAGCAGGTCGCCGTGCCGGTCGGTCAGCTGCTGCCGATACCGGAGGGGCTCGACCTGGTCAGCGCGGCCACGCTGCCCGAAGCGGCCTGCACGGTCTGGTCGAACCTCGTCATGGAGGCCGGCGTGACCGCGGGCCAGGTGCTGCTCGTCCACGGTGGCTCGAGTGGCATCGGCACGATGGCCATCCAGGTCGCCCGGGCGCTCGGTGCCCGCGTGGCCGTCACCGCCGGCTCCGACGAGAAGCTCGACGCGTGCCGCGACCTGGGAGCCGAGATAGCGCTCAACTACCGCGAGCACGACTTCGTCTCAGCGCTGCGCGACCAGACCGACGGCCACGGTGCGGACGTGGTGCTCGACGTGGTCGGCGGCCCCTACCTTGCACGCAACGTCGAGGCGCTGGCCACGGACGGCTGCGTGGTGGTGATCGGCCTGCAAGGGGGCGTTCGCGGCGAGCTGAACCTGGGGATGCTGCTGGCGAAGCGGGCCCGGGTGATCGGGACGACGCTGCGGGCCCGTCCGCTCACGCAGAAGGAGCAGATCGTGGCCCAGGTACGCGAGAACCTGTGGCCGATGGTCGCCGACGGTCGGGTGCGACCGGTCGTCCACACCGTGCTGCCGATCACGCGGGTCGCCGACGCCCACGACCTGGTACAGAGCAGCCGGCACATCGGCAAGGTGGCGCTGACGGTCGGCTGAACGGCCCGTGTCCCACCGCACCGCGCGGTGCGTGGAGGCCCGCAAACGCGCTCTCGCACCGCGCGGTGGCTGAGGGAGGGCTCAGGTCGGCAGCACGTCGCGCTGGTACGCGTGGATCTGACGCTCGGTCACCATGCCCACCGACTCGTACAGGCGCACCGCGCCGGTGCCGTTCTGCGTGTCCACACCGAGCCCGACCCAGTGGCGCCCCGCCTGCCGGTTGGCCTCGAACGCCGCTTGCAGCAGGGCCCGCGCCACACCTCGTCCGCGGTACTGCGGCAGCACCGCCAGCTCGCTGACCCAGCCTCCGCCGACCTCGGCGTTGCGGCCGCTGGCCCGGGCGACGCCCACCATGCGACCGTCGGCGACCGCGACCCGCCACATCGGACGGTCCGGGTGCGGCTCGGCATCGATGTCGGCGCGATAGGCCTCGTACGTCACCGGCACGTACCCCCAGTGCTCGGTGAAGCTGGTGTCGACGACAGCGTGCAGGTCTCTCCAGCCCTGCTCGTCCCCGTCGAAGGCGATGACGTCGACACCTGTGGGGGGCGTCGGGACGACCGGCGAGCTCGGGTCGAGGTCGACCCGCAGGTGGTGGAACGTCCGGACATGGGCGAAGCCCCGGCTGCGCAACGTGGTGGCGTACTGCTCGTCCTCGGCGTAGCACCCGGCGCCGGTGACGATGCGTGGGTAGCCGGCGAGGCGGGCGCGCTCGGCCACGCGACGCAGCACCAGGTCGAGCATGGCCTCGCGCAGACGCTCCGACCCGAGCGAGGGGTCGCGATACACGTCGACGTCCTGATGGTCGGTGCGTCCGTGGTCCCAGACCAGGCAGTAGCCGACCACGCGCGACCCGTCGACGACCACCCACTGGTCGTCGTCGAGGCGGGTGTGGGCAGGGTTGAGCAGCTCGTCGATCTCGGCAGCCGTGGTCGAGCTCGCCCCGGTGGCGGCCTGCTCGTCGGCTCGGCACAGGGCCAGCAGGGCGTCGCGGTCGCCCGGACGGGGCCGACGCACGCTCAGCCCCGCCAGCACATCGGTCGCAGCTCTCATGCGCCAAGCATGAGGCCCCGCACGCCGCCGGCGCCACGAGGTTTTCTGCCCCGCGTTTGTCGCGGCACCGCGGGTTGGGGAGGATGGCGGCATGAGCGAGCACAGGCCTTCGGACTCCGGCGCCCCCGGCCCCCACGTCGTGGTCGTCGGCCCGGGATCGATGGCCAGCGAGGGAGGCACCGGCGACGACGGCGAGGAGCGCCCGTCGATCACCGACCTCGTCGAGCAGCCGGCGAAGGTGATGCGCATCGGCACCATGATCAAGCAGCTGCTGGACGAGGTGAAGGCCGCCCCGCTGGACGAGGCGAGCCGACGGCGCCTGCAGCAGATCCACCACGCCTCGATCACCGAGCTGGAGCAGGGCCTGGCACCCGAGCTCGTCGACGAGCTCGAGCGGCTCTCGCTGCCCTTCGTCGAGGACGACGTGCCGACCGAGGCCGAGCTGCGCATCGCTCAGGCTCAGCTCGTCGGCTGGCTCGAGGGGCTCTTCCACGGCATCCAGACGGCCCTGTTCGCCCAGCAGATGG
>CAYNWB010000029.1:0-28283 GCA_964400785.1 uncultured Actinomycetes bacterium
CCCACCCGGTCCCGGCGGGCAGGCGCCGGATTTATCCAAGCCCGTCACCGCCGTGACGATCCAGTACCAATGGCTTCGCGACCAGGTCGAGGACGTGCATCTTGCCCCACTCCCAGTTCTGCGGATCTTTGCCCTGGGCCTCGGTCAGCTCGTCGCGCGCCTGCCTCATCGCCTCGCGGAGCACGGCGTCGCGGGTCTCGACGACGTCGTCGGTCGTGACGTCGTCCCACCAGGGGTCCTCGGGGGCCTGCAGCAGCGTGTCGAGCACCACGAACCAGCGGCCTCGCCCGGTGGGCCAGTACTCCTCCGGCAGCTCGTCGCGGAAGGCCAGCGCCAGCGTCCTGGCGTAGACGGCGTTGAAGTACGCCGCCGCTGCCGAGTCGGGCTCGTGCCCGAAGTCCCAGCCCTCCAGCAGGGCCTGGCCCTCGGCGTAGTAGCCGTCGAGGGAGATCTCCTGCAGCAGCGGCACCATGCGCTCGGCCATCCAGCTCCACGAGTCCATCTGCAGGGCACCGGCGTCCTCGACGGTGAGGCTGTCGTCGGCCTCCAGTGCCGCGCGGATCCGGTCGCCCCGGTAGGCGAACTGGGCATCCGTGGTCAGCAGGTAGGGGTACTCCTGCGGCACCGTGAACTCGTTGGCGGTCGCGACGAAGCCGCGAGGCGAGTTGTAGACGTGCGGCTTGTTCTCGAACGGGATCGTGCCGATCCACTCGTTCTCCCCCGTCCACCCCGGCACAGGCAACGAGCCGTCGTAGCCGCTGCGGATCGGGATGTCACCGAAGATGTAGTAGCCCGTGTTGCCCTCGGCGTCTGCGTAGATGATGTTCTGGTTGAAGGCCGTCGCCATCTCCAGCGCGGCGGTGAACTCCTCCCAGTTCGTCGCCGCGTTCATGAGCGGCAGCAGCTCTGCGGTGCGGCCCGGCTCCAGCCCGGGCCACCGCAGGGCCACCTCGTAGCCCGCGCCTCGCTCCGGCGAGTCCGGCGGCACCGAGGCATCGGCCCCGACCTGCTCCAGGTCGGGGATCGCGAAGGAGCTCGAGACGTTCTGCGAGCTGATGAGCGGGCCGTTGCGGGTGCTGCGGATCGTCACCTCGACCGGTTCGCCCCCGGCGACCTCGATAGTCTCGACACGGGTCTCCAGCGGCACCATCCCGTCCTCGGTCAGGTACTCATCCCCCTCGACCTGCTCCAGGACGAGGTCGGTCGTGTCGACGTAGGGCGTGGTGACTCCCCACGCGATGTCGCGGTTGTGGCCCACCAGCACCCCGGGAAGGCTGGCCAGCGAGAAACCTCGGACGTCGAACGGGCACTGCTCGTCGACGACCCTGCACCGCAGCCCCACCTGGTCGAACAGACCCGGGATGGACGGTCCGAGGTGCGGGTCGTTGGCCAGCAGCGGGCTTCCCGACGCCGTGCGTTCGCCGCTGACCGTCCAGGAGTTGCTGCCCACGCCGCCGACCGCTGACATGCCCGGCACCGAGGAGATCGCCTGAGCGGCCGAGCGCACCGCGCCCAGCGCGGCGTCCGGGATCTCGTCGAACTCGTTGACGGTCGCCCGGCCGGTCAGGTCCGACTGCTCGAGGTCGGCCTCCGACAGGATCGTGCCCATCTCGTCGTAGGGGAACGGTGGGTAGAGCTGCTCGAGGCGATCGGGCGGGATGACCGCGGAGAGCACGGCGCGCTCCGCCTCCTGGTCGGCGTTGTGACGCAGGTCCCAGCCCAGCAGTCGGACGAACGTCAACGAGTCCGCCACGGTCCACGGCTCGGGCTCACGGTCGACGCCCTGTACCCCGAGCAGCGTGTACTGGATGCCGCGCTGACCGGGCGGAGTCTGCTCCAGCCAGGCGTTGACGCCGGCTGCGTAGGCCTCGAAGTAGCCACGCGCCTGCGGGCTCAGCAGGCCGACCTCGGTCTCGGCGATCTCGCGCCAGCCGAGGGACCGCAAGAAGGTGTCGGTCTCCACGGCGTCCTCGCCAGCGATCTCGCTCAGCCGGCCCGCGCCGACCAGCCGACGAAAGTCCATGTCCCAGAACCGGTCCTGGGCGTGCAGGTAGCCCTGTGCCCGGAACAGGTCCTCGGCCGTGTCGGCGTAGATCGTGGGGATGCCGTAGCCGTTGCGCAGCACCTCGACCTCGCCGCTCAGCCCGGGCAGCGTGACCTCACCGTCGTAGGTGGGGTAGCCCCGGCGCACCTGCCAGAAGCCGAACCCGACCGCGACCACCATCACCACGACGAGGACGCCCGCGATGGCGGCGAGCACGATGCCAAGACGACGCACGCCGCGTGAGCGTAGTCACCACCGACTGGACTGTGTGTGCAACCGGGAGCATGATTAGCACTCGAGGATCGCGAGTGCCAGCAGCCCGCCGGCACCCGGGAGAGGACGCCGTGCCCACCTACACCTACGCCTGCACCGACTGCGACGAGCAGCTCGAGGTCGTGCAGTCGTTCACCTCCGACCCCCTCACCGAGTGCCCCCGGTGCGGCGGACGGCTGCGCAAGGTGTTCCACCCCGTGGGCGTCGTGTTCAAGGGGTCGGGCTTCTACCGCACCGACAGCCGCTCGGGATCCACGAAGCCCAGCAGCTCCAGCACCTCCACGACGTCCGGGTCGGGCTCGAAGAGCGACGCCTCGGGGTCGTCCACCGGCTCGGCCGGGTCGGCGTCGGGCACGTCGCAGTCGTCCGGGTCGGGGTCGGGGTCGGGGTCGTCGAGCGCACCTGTGGACAAGGCGACCACGACCTGACGCCAGGCCCCTACGGTTGCCGGGGTGCTGCCAGCCACCCCCACCCTCGACAGGGCAGCGCGCCGACGCCGGCTCGTGCGAGACCTGCGCCGTCGCGCTCGGCGCTACCGGCGGTGGGCGGGTGCTGCCCTTCTCGGGCTCTCGGCGCTGCTCGCGCTGTCTGTCCTGGCCCCGGCTCCCCCGGCGACGGTGCAGGTCACGGTCGCGGCCCGCGACCTGCCGGCCGGCTCCGTGCTCACCGAGACCGACGTGGCCGTCGCGACGCTCGTCGAGGGCGCCTGGACGCCGAGGTCGTTGGATGTCGCCGAGGTGGTCGGTGAGGTGCTCGCCGCACCGGTCTCGGTCGGCGAGCCGCTGACCGAGACCCGCCTGCGTGGGGCCACGCTGCTGACCGGCGTGCCGCCCGGCACGGTCGCGCTGCCGGTACGCCTGGCTGATCCCGGGGCGGCGGCGCTGGTGTCCGGGGGCGACCGCATCGACCTGCTCGCCGCCGTCCCCGGCGACGGCGCGACCGCCGTGCGCACGGTGGGCAGCGACCTGCCGGTGCTGCTGGCCCCGGCGGCCACGAGCGCGGTGTCGACCGAGCCGGACGGCGTCGCCCTGCTGGGGGGCTCCGACGCCGGCACCGACCTGCTGGGAGGGCTGCTGGTGGTGGCGGCGTCCCCGGAGCAGGTGCCGGCCATCATCGGCGGCGCCTCGGACGGCCCGCTCTGGCTGGCGCTGCGGGCGAACGGCTGAGCGCTACGCTTCGGCCGTGCTCAAGGGATTCAAGGACTTCATTCTTCGCGGCAACGTCCTCGACCTCGCGGTCGCCGTCGTCATCGGCGGTGCGTTCACCGCGCTCGTCGCGGTGTTCGGCGAGTCGCTCATCAACCCGGTGATCGCTGCGTTCGGCGGCGAGGACGCGATCGGGCTCGGGTTCACCATCGTCGAGGGCAACGACGCGACCTTCGTCAACATCGGGGCCATCATCACCGGGGCGATCATCTTCGTGATCACCGCCGCCGTCGTCTACTTCGTCTTCGTCGCCCCGATGAACGCGTTCCAGGAGCGACGCAAGGCCAGGCTCGGGGTGGACGACGAGCAACCCGAGGTGCCGGCGGACGTGGCGCTGCTCACCGAGATCCGCGACCTGCTGCAGCAGCAGCGCACCGACACCCGACCCGGCGACGAGGCCTAGCCGCAGCGCTCAGCCCTCGTGGTGCGGCGGACGCTCGTCGCGCAACCAGGCCTCGCGCTCGGCCTCGTCCTGGCCCTGCTCGGCAGCCCGTTCCTGCTCGTCGGCCCCGCTGAGCGTCGGCAGCGGTGAGGGGACGGCGCATCCGGCGCATCCGGCGCATCCGGCGGCTCCGGCGCAGCCTGGGCCAGTGCCTCCGGCACCTCGAGCTCCGGGCGGGCGGCGATCGACGCGGCCCTGACCGCGTGGCGCAGCACCCGTTCGGTGCGCCCTGCGGGGTGGGCCAGGCCCACCTCGTGCCCGAGTGCCGCCACCGACTGGTCCTCGTCCAGGTTCGGGCTGGTGGTCTGCACCCAGGCCGCCAGCGCCACCAGGTCGGCGGCGGGGTAGGCGTCGACGTGCCTGCCGACGGCCACCAGGGGCCGTCGGTCCGGTGCCGACTCGGGTCGTCCGGCCGGCTCCCGAGCGCCTGACTCGTCCGGGCCCGCCGGGGCGCGCGCGGGGGCGTTGCGCGCCGCGTCCACGGCATCAGCCAGGGCGCACGCCTGCCTCCACGCGGTGCGAAGGCCGTCGACCTCGGCATCCGGGTTGCGCAGCCAGTCCACGGCGCTGACCCGATGCACCGACCAGCCGGCCCGCATGAGCTGCTCGGGACGCATGCGCTCGCGGTCCCGCAGATGGTGCAGCTCACCGAATGGCCCGCCCTCGGTCTCGACGACGAGCACCCCTCGGCCGGGCCGTCCGGGGTGCTCGAGCGCCATGGCCGTGCCCAGCCAGCCCGCACCCGAGCCGGCGGTGACCGGCAGACCGGCTTGGTGCAGTCGCTCCGCGATCGAGCGCTCCAGGGGGTCGAGGGGCCGCGGCGTCACTGCCGGATGGGTCGCCGGGTCGTCCACACCCTCGATGGCCAAGCCCTCCGCGCTGGCCAGCAGCTGGCGCAGGGCGCGCAGGCCGTCGGCGGCCAGGCGTCGCGGCTCGAGGTCGGACGCCGTCACCGACGTCACGACGGCGAGGTCGCGGCGCGCGGTGGAGACGGCGGCGGACAGCCAGCGCGCACCGCCGGGGCGGTGGATCGGTCCGTACCGGTAGAGCAGACGGCCGTCCATGGTGCGGCCGTAGCCGACCGACAGGATCACTGCGTCGCGTCGTTCGCCGTGCAGGTCTTCGATGGGGCACAGCACGAAGGGCTCGTCCGCCTCGGGCCCGAGCGCCTCGGCCAGACTCGCGTCGGTCAAGCAGGCACGAGCCAGCGCAGCCCGCACCGCGTCGGCGTGGGTACGTCCCAGCGTGAGAACGGCCAGGCTGGCGCTCGACTGTCCCGCGACGTGGGCGCGCACGAGGTCGACCACGGCCTGCACCTCGGCACGCACGCTCTCCTCCTGGTCGCGCGTCCCGGGCTCCTGCTGCACGTGGTGCAGGCGCAGGGGGGGCGTGCCCGACGACCCGGGGGTGACCGCCAGGGACGCACCGCCGGGGCGCGCCGGCATCGCCATCTCGAGCCGGGCGTCCCGGCAGCCGTACCGGGCGACGAGGTCGACGGTGGGCAGCTGGTCACGCAGCACCGCGTACACCGACGGCGTCTCCAGTGCGGCGCCGGGCCCCGCAGGCGCTGCCCGGGGGTCGGGGGCGTCCAGGCTGAGCGGAGTGGGGGACGGGGGCAGCTGCGCCGGGTCCCCCAGCACGACCACCTGCTGCGCACGGGCGAGCACGCCGACGGAGTGGGCGAGGCTCACGGCCTGGGCGTCGAGCACGACGACGAGGTCGAACGAGGCGTCCAGGGGCAGCGCGGCCGCCATCGGCAGGGGTCCGCCCAGCCAGATGGGCCGGGCAGCGACGACCGTCGACCACGACTCGGCGAGCAGCGCACGCATCGAGGTGGGCCGGCTGGCGGCGACGCAGTCGCGCAGCGCACGAACCTGCACCGGACGGTCGGTGGACGCGCGGGCCACCCGTGCCGCCCACGCCGCCCGCGCGGCGTCCGCGGACGCGACGATCGCGGCTGCGTCGGCCTGCCGCCACCGCTCACCGGCCTCACGCAGCACCGCACCGTCCGTCTTCGACAGCACCGGGTCACTGGACTCGATGTCAGCCGCCAGAGATGCTGCGACGCACGTGTCGAGCACCGCCACGGCCGACTCCGGCGTGACGGGCTCGCCAGCCTCTCGTCGCGACCTCAGCTCGGCCACCACCGGGCCGAGCCCGTGGTCGGCGAGCTCGGTCGCGGTGGCAGTCAGCCGGGGCAGGCGACGTGCCCAATGGGCCTCCCCGGCCAGGGCCGCCAGCCGAGCCGCGACACCCGGCAGGTCGAGCTCATCCGGCAGCGCCGTCGGATGCACCTGGTGCAGGGCGTCGAGGGCCTGGGTCACCTCAGCCCACGCGGCGACAGCGGCTGCCGACGTGTCACCGGTGCGGGGCAGGCGCCCGTCGCGAGCCCGATGCGCCCAGCGCGCCAGCACGTCGGTCGCCAGCGTCAACGCCTCGGCCTGCACGGGCAGGTCGCTCGCGTGCTGGGGGTGGGCCAGGGCCTGGCTCTGCTGGCGCAGCGCGCGCCTCTCGCGCAGCCCGGGGCCGTCGTCGAGCATGCGGCGGTGACGCCGGTCGGCGGTGGCGGCAGCCATCCGGTCCACCGGCTCGGCCCAGACGGCACGGGTGAAGACCTGCTCGACCCGATGGACGTCGTCGAGCAGCGCGGTCAGGTCGCGCACGTCGTCCAGGCGGGTCGGAGCAGGCATGCCGACCTCTGCTGCCGCGCGGGCTGCGGTGTCGCGGGCGGCGGGCAGCAGGGCGGTGCGCAACCGGTCGACCACCGCGACCGCCTGCTCAGCGTCCTCGCGCGACGCCGGCTGGGCCCCGAACCATGCGGTGGCCTGGCCAGAGATCACCAGGCCCTCGGCCTCGATGAACTCCGCCAGGCTGTCACGCAGGCGATCGAGGGTGTCCGCATCCAGGCCGGCCAGCACCTGCGCGCCGAGTCGCACGTCGCACCGCTGGGCGGACGTCCCCCCGTGGGCGGCGCTGATGGCCTGGTAGGCCGAGAGCGCACGCGGGTGGCGGTGCTCGTGCAGCGCGGTGGCGTATCCCGCCAGCAGCACCCGGTCACGTTCGGTCGCCGCCGCGTCCAGCCCCGGCGTGACGGTGGGCTCGACGGCGTCAGCGCCCCCTCGTCTCGCGACGGAGTCGACCGTCGACAGCACGTCGCGAGCCAGCCCGGGCGGTGTCAGCAGCCCGTCGGCCAGGTCGAGCGTCGCCCCGCCCATGCCTATCGAGGCCAGGCGCCGGCGCAACCCGTGCAGGCGGGGAGTCGACTCGGCCACCACGAGCACCGACCGACCCGCTGCCACGGCATCGGCGCACAGACCCGCGGCCACCTGCGTCGCCCCGGTGCCGGCAGGGGCCTCGACCGCCACCGAGCTAGCCGTACGCACCGCGTCGAGCACGCGCCGCTGAACGGAGTCCAGGTCGATCGGGGCCGGTGCCGCGTCCTGCACGTCCATCTCGCCGGACCGAGGCTGAGTGCTCGTCGCCCGGCCCAGCGAGGCGGCCCCGCTGCCGGCGGCCAACGCGACGAAGGGGCGCGTCGACAGCACCTCCGCGTGCTGCCGTAGGTCGGTGACGACGTCCTCGACGACTGTGGTCATCAGCCCGATCACGGCTCGGTGGGCGATGGCGAAGCCGTCCACGACGTGCGGTGGCGCCTGCTCACGCAATCGGTCGACGACGACGGGGTAGCGCAGGTAGCCCGACGGGTCCAGCAGGTCGTCCGGGGTGAGGCGCAGGCCGAGCTGGTCGGCCATGGCCGCCAGCAGCCGGGGGTTGAGCTCAGGCTCGCCGACGACGTGCAGAAGCAGATCAGGCTCGGCGAACCCGACGGGCGCGACCTGCAGTCGACGCAGCAGCACCGGGGCGTTCGGACGACGAGTGCTGACGGGGTCGTTCCACGAGGCCAGGCCCGTGGCCAGGTAGCCGGCGGCGATCCCGTGGCCGGCCTCCAGCCGCCAGAGCCGGTCGGCGAGCCGACTCGCCGAGCGGGAGGCGGACGTGCGCAGCGGGTCGTGGGGGAACAGCCGCGAGACCCGCACCGGCTCGCCGTCGAGCAGCTGCTTGCGGGCGGGGTCGTCGGCGGTGGACAGGTCGATGGTTCCGACCTTGGCCTCGCGGAACCTCGTGAGCGGCTCCCCGCCGCCCAGAGCAGCGATGTCGTCGGCCCAGCGCTGGATCGCCTCGATGATGTGACCCGTCACGGCTCGACTCGACGCCCTCTCGCCTGGTGCATGGCCGCACGTGTGCCGGGGACACGTGCGGGGGTGGACCCTGCGAAGAGACTAGTGCGGCGCCAGAGGGGTCAGTGGGGGATGGCCTCGCTGATCCGGTCGACCTCGATCTGGGGCAGGATCCTCGTGACGTCGGCGTGCGTGAACAGCTGCGACCCCCGGTGCAGCACCGTGCCGGTGCCGCAGGCGGTGCCGAGCCGGACGGCATCGATGAGCGGCAGGCCTCGCGTCAGGCCCGCCACCATGCCGGCGACGGTGGAGTCGCCTGCGGCCACCGTGCTCGCGACGGTCACCTTCGGGGGACGCATGCGGGCCTCGTCACCCTTCTCCGAGAGCACGTAGGTGCCGGCGCCTCCGAGCGAGACGACCAGACGCGCCACGCCCGCGTCGACGATCTTTCGGGCCGCGGCGCGGTAGTCGAAGTCGGGGTCGTAGCCGTCCTCACCGACGAGGTCGGCCAGTTCCTCCTTGCTCGGCTTGAGCAGGTCGACCTTGGCGTCGACGGCGATGCGCAGCGCCTCCCCGGAGCCGTCGAAGACGAGCCGGGACCTTCGGGCGCGGCACAGCTCGGCGATCTCGCCCACCAGGCTCACCGGCACACCCGGGGGGAACGACCCCGACAGCACGATGTAGGGGGGTAGCGACTCGAACTCGTTGAGCCGGTCGAGAACCTGCCGCCATTCGGTCTCGCTCTGGGCGCCGGCCTCACCGACGATGCGGAAGTTGACGTTCTGGTCCTTGACGAACATGGTGAGGCTCGGGCGGGTGTTGGCCCGCACCCGGATGGGGTGCACCGGCACGCCCTCCTTGAGCAGCAGGCTCTCCAGGGTTGCGCCGGTGTTGCCTCCCAGCGTGACGATGGCCTCGACCGCCTCGTCCAGGCGCCGCAGGGCGCGGGCCACCTGCACACCGCCGCCGCCGGGCTCGGTGGCCTCGACGTGGGCCCGCAGCTTCTCCTCGGGGATCAAGCGATCCACGGTCAGCGTGTAGTCGACGCTCGGGGACATCGTGATCGTGGCGACAGTCAGCACACGGGCACGCTAACGGCCGAGCGCCGCCGGTGTGGCCGAGTTGCTCGACTGCGCCGATCAGGCGGCGAGCACTACGAGCGACCGGATCTGCTGGGCGGTGTCGAGCACACGCATGGCCCGCAGGCCGGACAGGTCGAGGCTGCGGATGGCCCTGGTCAGCGCGGCGGCCAGGGCGCGTGCCCGGGGTCGGTCGCCGGCGGTCGAGGCCCACCACACCTCATCGAGCAGGTCGCCGACCTGGTCACAGCTGGCCGCATCGACGTCGGGGGCAGAGCTCAGCGAGGCACGCAGATCGTCGATGGCGTGGTGCAGACGGTCGTGCATCGGGTCGGCCGCGGCCAGCCGGTACTCGGCTTGCTGCCCCAGCTTGGCAAAGAAGGCCTCGTCACTTTCGGTGAACATTAGTGGCTCCTTAGGTAAACAGAAGTTTAACAAACTGGGAGCGACCCGGCAACCCCCGCCCCTCGAAGACCCGAGTGATCACGTTAAGCACGCCTGTGGGTGCCTTGCACGGAGAATTGCCCGCGCAAAGCACCCACAGGCCTCGCAAGGGCCCCCGGGGCCTACCCGGGACGCACCCGGGACGCACTCGGACGCGCACGAGTCAGGACGAGGCGCCCCCGGCAGGATTCGAACCTGCGGCTCGCGGTTTAGGAAACCGCTGCTCTATCCCCTGAGCTACGGGGGCCGTCGGTGCGCACAGGTGCCCGTCGACCACTGCGCGACGCCGGCGTCCAGTCTAGGCGCGGCAGGTCACCCCCGATCCCGCCCGAGGGCCAGGCTCTCGTACTACGGTTCAGCGACAGTCCACCTGGGGAGGAACCGTGGCATCGACCATGGAGCAACGCATGGGGGCGTTCGACGCCGTCATGTGGAACGTCGAGGACGACCCGGTGCTGCGGTCGGTGATCGTGGCCATGATGGTGCTCGACACCGCGCCCGACATCGACACGGCGACCGACCGCATCGAACGCATGTCGCTCACCGTCCCCAAGCTGAGGCAGCGTGTGGTGGGCAACCCGGTGTCGCTGGTCCCGCCCCGCTGGGAGCACGACCCCAACTTCGACCTGGGCTACCACCTGCGGTGGGTGGCTGCGCCCCGCACCGACCGATCCCTGCGGCCCGCGCTGCGCCTGGCCCAGCAGATGGCCGAGCAGGACTTCGACCGCAAGCGACCGCTCTGGGAGATGACGCTCATGACCGGTCTGCCGAAGGGCCAGGCCGCGCTCATCGTCAAGATCCACCACAGCATCACCGACGGCATGGGCGGCCTGGCCATGGCGGCCGCCCTGATCGACCTCGCCCGGGAGCCGCAGACCGAGCCGGGTGAGATGCCCGCCGAGCCCGGCGGCACCATCCTGGGGCTGCCACAACGGCTCACCGACGGAGTCGCGTTCGAGGCCAGGCGCTTCGCCCACTCGTCCCGCGCGGCCGTGACGGGGCTCGGCAGCCTGGCCCTGCGCACGGTCAAGGACCCGGTGGGCACCGCCGGGGACGCTGCCGCCTTCGCCTCATCGGCCGGACGGCTGCTCGCGCCGGCGTCGAAGCCGGAGAGCCCGCTGATGACGGGCCGGTCGATGTCGAGCTACTTCGACTTCTTCGAGTGCCGGTTCTCCGAGCTGCGCGCGGCGTCCAAGGTCGGCGAAGGCACCATCAACGACGCCTTCATGACGGTCGTCACGCGGGGTCTGCACCGCTACCACGAGCGTCACGCCAGCCCCGTCCCCGGGCTTCGTGTCAACATGCCGATCAACCTGCGCACAGGTGTCGAGGACGACCAGGGCGGCAACCGGTGGGTTCCCGCTCGCGTCGTGCTGCCGGTGGACGTGCCCGACCCGGTGGAGCACATGCGCGCCCTGCACCCCATCCTGAAGCAGGCGCGCACCGAGCCGGCCCTCATGCTCAGCGACCAGGTCTACCGGATGCTGGTGCGGATGCCCACGGCGGCGTCCACCGCTCTGTCGGCAGGGCTGATGAAGGGCACCGACTTCGCCGCGACCAACCTGCCCGGGCCGCCGGTGCCCGTGTACTTCGCCGGGGCGCAGGTGCTGAACCTGCTGCCGTTCGCTCCTCGAGGCGGGGCCGCGGTGAACATCGCGATGATGACCTACGACTCCCGGGCGCAGTTCGCGATCAACGTCGACGAGCGCGCCGTGCCCGACCCCGAGCAGCTCATCGGCGACCTGCGGGCCGCCATGGACGAGGTGCTCGCCGTCGGGTCCTCCTGACCGGGCCGGATCGCGACGTGCGACCCTTCAGGACGTGACCGGCACCGGCGACGCACAGGAGCCGATACCGCCCCTGCCCCCCGGTCCGACTGCCCGCACGCTCGGACCGGTTCGTGGCACCCCGCTCGACCCGCTGGACGAGGACCCGCCACTGGTCGCCCGCGTGGTGCGGCGCTCGGACCCGGCAGCATGGGTCTGGCGGTGGTGGGAGCGCTTTCGGGACGGACGAGGGACGCTGTCGGCGAAGGGCATCGCGTTCTACTCGTTCTTCGGCGTCCTGTCCGGGCTCGCCATGGCGTTCACCATCGCCATACGCCTGCCGCAGTACGAGCAGGTGCTCATCGATGTGCTCAACGAGGCGCTGCCCGGCCTCGTGGGGCCCGAGGGGCTCGACCCGGCCGCGCTGCGCTCGGTGGGCACGACAGTGGGCACGGTGGGTGCCGTGGTGCTCGTGTACTCGGCCCTGAGCATCGTCCGTGCCGTCGACGACGGTGTCCGGCTCGTGTTCGGCGTGCAGTACGACCCGCGACGGTTCGTGGTCAAGTCGCTCCGGGCGCTGGGCTACCTGCTGGTGCTGACGCCCCTGGTGGGGCTGTCCTACGTCGCCTCGTCGGCCACGGCGGGTCTGTTCACGCCGATCCTCGAGGGTCTCGGGGTGACCGGCTCGGTGGCGGCCGTGCTCGTGGTCGCTGCAGGGCTGTCGGCCGGCATCGGCCTCAACGCCGTCGTGATCGTGGTCGTGCTGAGCCGACTCGGAGGAATTCGACCCCACCGCTGGCGCTGGCGGGCAGCGCTGCTCGGGGGTGCTGCGCTCGAGGTGATCAAGCTCGGGGCCACCTACGCCGTCTCGTTCACCGTCAGCAACCCTCGCTACCTCTCCTTCGGCGCACCGGTCGCCATGCTGCTGCTGTTCTACGCGATGGCAGTCGTGACCTTGGCGGCCGCCGCCTTCGCGGCGACGGCGAACGAGGACGACCCCGTGCTGGCGGCCCGACGCCAGCAGTCACCCGCGCTCGACCCGGTGGGCGGCCCGCTCGAGCCGGTCGCGCACGGCCGCAGCCAGAGCTGACCCCGCGGGCGGCACCGCCAGCACCTGGACGAGGCCGAGTGCGTCGGCCTCGCGCAGCGCGGCGTAGAGAACCGCGGCGTAGTCGCGCACCGTCCGAGGGGCCGACAGGCGCACCATCCCGACCGGTGTCGGCACCGCAGCAGGTGCGAGCAGGCCGACGGTCGGCTCCGTGCTCGTCGAGCCCGTGGGCTCGACGTCCGACGCTGCCACCACCACGACGCGCGCCTGGGGTGAGTAGTGCGCAGCCAGCATCCCCGGGGCCCGCACCGGGCTGGGAGCCGGGTCGACGCGCACCCCGCCGATCCGGGCCACCTGGGCCGGGCTGATCGCCCCGGGACGCAGCAGCCTCGGGGCCTCGCCGGTGGCGTCGACGATCGTCGACTCCACCCCCACCCGGCATGCCCCACCGTCCAGCACGACGTCGTCACCCGGCACGAGCCGATCGGCGATCTCGTCCAGGACGTGCTGCGGGGTGGTCGGGCTGACCCGCCCGAACCGGTTCGCCGACGGGGCCGCGACGCCGTCGTCGAGTGCTCGCAGCACCGCGAGCGTGAGCCGGTGGTCGGGCACGCGCAGACCCACCGTCTCGGTGCCGCCGGTGACGTGGAGCCCCGACCGCGGGCCTCGCCGCAGCACCAGCGTCAACGGGCCCGGCCACAGGGCGTCGGCCAGGTCGCGGGCATACGCAGGCACCTCGGTGGCCCAGAGGTCGATCGCCTCAGCTCCGGGCAGGTGCACGATCAGCGGATGGTCGGCCGGGCGCCCCTTCACCGCGTACACCCGTGCCACCGCCCGCACGTCAGCAGCCCGCGCCCCGAGCCCGTACACGGTCTCGGTGGGCAGCACGGCGAGATGACCCTCGCGCAGGGCCCGCACTGCGCGCTCGGGATCGGTCGTGAGCAGCCGCTCGCCCGTCACCAGCTACCGCGCCTGGTCCCCCAGCACGCGGCGCAGCTCGGCCCGAGCCACCGTGCGGTGGTGCACCTCGTCGGGGCCGTCCGCGATGCGCAGGGTGCGCGCAGCCGCGTAGAGCGCGGCGAGCACCTCGTCGTCGCTGACGCCGAGGCCTCCGAGCACCTGGATCGCGTCGTCGATCACGTCGCAGGCCATTGCCGGGACGACAGCCTTGATGCCCGCGATACCGGCGGCTGCCTGCTTGGCCCCCACCGAGTCGATCTGCCAGGCGGTGCGCAGCACCAGCAGCCGTGCCTGGTCGACCGCGAGGCGGCTGCGTGAGATCTGCTCACGCACGACCCCCTGCGCAGCCAAGGGGCGGCCGAACGCGGTGCGCTCGGCGGCACGCCTCACCATGATGTCGATGGCCCGCTCGGCCATGCCGATCAACCGCATGCAGTGGTGCACACGCCCCGGGCCCAGGCGGGCCTGGGCCATGGCGAACCCGCCGCCCGGCTCACCGAGCAGCGAGCTCGCCGGCACGCGCACCCCGTCGAAGCTGATGACGGCGTGACCGCCGTGCGCTCGGTCGGTGTAGCCGAACACGGTGGTCGAGCGCTCGACGGTCACGCCGGGGGCGTCGAGCGGGACGAGCACCATGGACTGCTGGTGGTAGGCATCGGCGTCGGGGTCGGTGACACCCATGACGATCGCGACCTTGCACGCCGGCGACATGCCCCCGGTCGACCACCACTTGCGGCCGTCGATGACGTACTCGTCGCCGTCGGCGACGATCGTGGCCGCGATGTTGCGGGCGTCGGACGACGCCACGTCCGGCTCGGTCATCGAGAAGCACGAGCGGATGCGCCCGTCCAGCAGGGGCTCGAGCCACCGCTGCGCCTGCTCCGGTGTGGCGAACATGGCCAACAGCTCCATGTTGCCGGTGTCGGGGGCGGAGCAGTTCATCGCCTCCGGCATGAGCCACGGCGACCAGCCGCTGATCTCGGCCGTGGGCGCGTAGTCGAGCACCGACACGCCCGGTCCGTGGCTCGGGTCGGGCAGAAAGAGGTTCCACAGCCCCTGCTCGCGCGCGAGCGCCTTGAGCTCGGTCACGACCGCAGGCGTCCCCCACGTGTCGTCGCGCTCCATGGCTGCGACCTCGGCGTGGAAGCGCTGCTCGGCCGGCAGCACGTGCTCGTGCAGGAACGCCGTCGCCTTCTCGCTGAGCTCCTGGGCGCGGGGCGACAGTGCGAACTCCATGTCTGATCAGACCTCCAGCAACGTGGCGGCTCGCTCGGCGAGCACCGGGACGTAGGACCCCATCGTGGCGAAGCCCTCGCCCACGGTGGCGCCGGCGAGGTAGCGGGCGTGCACGCCCTCGAGGATGACCGCGAGCTTGAACACCCCGAAGGCGGTGTACCAGTCGATCGCCGACAGGTCCAGGGCCGTGCCGTCGGCGTAGCGCGCCAGGGTCTGCTCGGCGTCCAGCAGCCCGTTCGGGCTGCCGGTGCCCAGCACGGTGCCGGCGACCTCGGTGTAGGTCAGCAGCAGCCCCAGGTCGGCCAGCGGGTCGCCGAGGGTCGACAGCTCCCAGTCCACCACCGCGGCGACCGCCGAGAGGTCGGGGGTGAACATGACGTTGTCGAGGCGGTAGTCGCCGTGCACGATCGTGACCTGCTGGGTGGACGGCACGTGGGCGGCCAGCGCGGTGGCGACACGGTCGACCACCGGCAGGTCTCGGGTGCGGCTGCTCTGCCACTGGGTCGACCACCGCCGCAGGTTGCGCTCGAGAAACCCGGCCGGCCGCCCGAACTGCGAGAGCCCGACGGCGTCGGGGTCGACGCGGTGCAGCGCGAGCAGCGTGTCGACGAGCATCTCGCTGGCGCGGCGCAGCTCGGACGGGGAGTAGGGGCCCATCTCGGCAGGGCTGCGCAGCACCACGCCGTCCACGTACTCCATGACGACGAAGGGGGCACCGATCACGTCGGAGTTCTCGCACAGGTGCAGCACCGGCGGTACCGGTACCGGCGAGCCCGCCAGCGCGTGCATCACCCGAGCCTCGCGGGCGACGTCGTGCGCGGTGGCCAGCACCCCGCCCAGCGGCGGTCGGCGCACCACCCACACCGTCCGGCCGTCGGTGACCCGGTAGGTGACGTTGGATCGCCCGCCGGCGATCACGCTGGCCTGCAGCGGCCCCACCGGGCCCCGGTCGAGCACCGCGGCGAGGTAGCGGTGCATGCGCACCAGGTCGATGCCCGGCGGTCCGGGGTGGGTCGTCCCGGGCGATGGGGCCTCGTCGCTCACCACTACCCCCTCAGCCGATCGACTGGCGCACCAGGGTGCCGCCGTCCACCACCAGCGTCTGCCCGGTGACCCACCGTGAGGCCCGTCCGGCGAGAAACACGACGGCGTCGGCGATGTCGTCGGGCTCGCCGATCCGCTTGAGCGGCAGCGCGTTCGCCAGCAGCTGCTCGTGGGGCTCCCAGAGCGCCTTGGCCAGGTGCGTGCGCACGACACCGGGTGCCACAGCGTTCACCCGCACACCGGGCGCCATCTCGACGGCCAGCTGCCGGGTCAGGTGGATCAGGGCCGCCTTCGTGGCGTTGTACCAGCCGATGCCCGGCTCGGTGGCCAACCCCCCGATGCTCGCGATGTTCACGATCGACCCGCCGTGCTCGGCCATCGACGCCGCCCAGGCCTGCTGCGCCCACATGATCGGGCCCCACATGTTCACGTCGACGGTCTTGTCGGCCCGACCCTTGTCGAGCTCGGTCATAGGACCGAAGTAGGGGCTCGTCGCGGCGTTGTTGACCAGCACGTCCAGGCCGCCCAGCTCGGCCACCGCCGTGGCCACGACGTCGGCAGCCGCGTCGGAGTCGGCGGCGTGCGCTGCCTTGGCCAGCACCCGCGCGTCGGGCACCTCGGCCCGGATCTGCTCGGCCACCTCGTCCAGGGCCTGCTGCTTGCGGCTGGTGAGCATGACAGCGGCCCCCTCGCGGACGAGGGCCAGCGCGGTGGCGGCGCCGATGCCTCGGGAGGCGCCGGTGACGACGGCGACAGAGCCAGCGAGTCCGGTGTCCATGAAGGCCACCCTAGGGCCAACCCCACGCCCTGCGGCCGGGCATCAGCAGGACGTCGGCGTCAGACGACGCGGCCCGCCTTGCCGCCCTTGGCGACCACGGGAAGCCCCGCTGCCTGCCACGCCTGCATGCCTCCGGTCAGGTTGAGCGCGGTGAAACCGGCCGCACGCAGCTGGGTGGCGGCCGTGTCAGAACGGCGCCCCGACCGGCAGACCGCCACGATCGTCCGGTCCTTGGGCAGCTCGGCCTGGCGATGGCCCACGACCCCGAGAGCGATGTGCTTGGCCTTGGGGGCGTGCCCGGCCTGGTACTCGTGCGGCTCGCGGACGTCGAGCAGCAGCGCCCCGTCCGCGATGAGCTGCTGGGCCTCGATCGGGCTGACCTCGTCGTGCTTCTTCTTGCGGCTGAAGAGTCCCATGTCGGTCTAGGGGTTCCGTCCGTTCGTGATGGGGTATCCGTGGGCGATCCAGTCACTGGTACCGCCGGTGACGTTGCGCACGTCGTAGCCCTGCTGGGCCAGCCACGTCGCAGCGGTGAACGACCGTCCACCGGTCTGGCAGACGAGGTAGACGGTCTTGTCGCGTGGCAGCTCGGAGTGCTTGAGCGGCACCATCGCCAGCGGCATGAGCGAGGCCCCGGGCACGTGCCCGGCGTCGTACTCCGCCGGCTCGCGGACGTCCACGACGACGCAGCCGTCGTCCTGCATCGCCGACTTGAGCTCGGACACGGTCACATGCACCTGGGACTCCTTGACATCGAGCGACGTGGGCAACGCTGACCGGTACTGCTCAGGCTAGCGACAGGAAGAGCTTCTCGAGCTCCGGACGCGACAGGTCGGGTGTCTCGCCCCGGTCCTCCGCGGCTGCGCACTGCACGAGTCCGCTGGCCACGACCTTGAACCCGGCCCGGTCGAGGGCTCGCGACGCGGCTGCGATCTGCGTCACCACGTCCGCACAGCCCCGTCCGTCCTCGATCATCGCGATGACGCCGTCGAGCTGACCGCGCACGCGGCGGAGCCGGGTGACGACGTCCTTCGAGACCTCGGGGTCGACCTGCATGGGAGCCTCCTGGGGAGCAGTACCGCCAATGATACCCCCTGGGGTATCACCCCACGACTCGGACGTACAGGTGCGCCGCCTGCTCGTCGGCCACCCGGACGCGCGCCTGCGCGGTGCTCAGCACGACCCCGCCGACGACCTGCTCGGCCGTCACGACCGTGCCCGGCATCGCACCCGCCCGACGCAGTGCCGTCATGACGTCGCGCTCGGCCTGCAGCGGCTCGGCGATGCGCACCAGCCGGACGGAGGCCGCCTCGCCCAGCAGCAGCACCTGCGGCAGGGCGCGCAGGTCGTCATCACCGGCCTCGTCGTCCCCGGCGACCCCGA
This sequence comes from uncultured Actinomycetes bacterium, assembly GCA_964400785.1. Classification (GTDB taxonomy): domain Bacteria; phylum Actinomycetota; class Actinomycetes; order Jiangellales; family Jiangellaceae; genus CAVQGZ01. Next base: position 17,881 of record CAYNWB010000029.1, read on the forward strand.
GCTCGGCCAGCCCCGGGATGGGGTTGCCGTAGGGCGACTCGGTCGGTGAGGCCAGGATCGCCACCAGGCGGCGCTCCACGTCCTCGGAGATCACGTGCTCCCAGCGGCACGCCTCGTCGTGCACCAGAGACCAGTCCAGACCGATGACGTCTGTGAGCAGACGCTCGGCCAGCCGGTGCTTGCGCATCACCCGGGTCGCGTAGGTGCGCCCGGCCTCGGTCAGCTCGAGGTGCCGGTCCTCACCGACCGACAGCAGACCGTCGCGCTCCATGCGGGCCACGGTCTGGCTCACGGTCGGGCCCGACTGGTGCAGCCGCTCGGCGATGCGGGCGCGCAGGGGGACGACACCCTCCTCGACCAGCTCGTAGATCGTTCGGAGGTACATCTCCGTGGTGTCGATGAGATCGCCGCTCACGCCCGTGTGACGCCTTCCCCTCGGTTGACCGGCAGGGTAGCGCCCGGTAGGCGCAGAGCCGTCCGCGCTCGTACGGTCGGGGCGTGACCGCGGTGCACTGGTTTCGACGCGACCTGCGACTGGCCGACAACCCTGCGCTGCTGCGGGCGGCCGAGGCAGGGGACGGGTCGGTGGTGCCGCTGTTCGTGCTCGACCCGGCCCTGTGGACGCCTGCCGGTGCCGTCCGGCGCGCCTACCTGAGCGCCTCGCTGCGCGCCCTCGACGGCTCGCTCGACGGCCACCTGCACCTGCGGCGGGGCGACCCGGTCGAGCAGGTGGTCGCGGTGGCGCGCAGCGCCGGTGCGACCAGCGTCCACGTCAGCGCCGACACCGGACCGTACGGACGGCGGCGCGACGCAGCCGTCGAGGCAGCGCTGGGTGCTGCGGGCATCGCCCTGGTGCGCACCGGGTGCCCGTACGCCGTGGCGCCGGGAACGGTGCGTACCAAGCAGGCCACCCCCTACTCGGTGTTCACGCCGTTTCGCCGCGCGTGGCGCGACCACGGCTGGCCCGACCCGGCACCGCCCGTGTCCGGGGTGTCGTGGGCGGCTCCCGACGACGGGCCCGACCCGCTGCCCGCCGACCCCGACCTGCACGGTCTGGCTCTGCCGACGGCCGGCGAGCAGTCCGCGTCGGCGACGTGGCAGCGGTTCCGCTCCGCCGGCGAGCACGGCCTGGACGGCTATGCGCAGCGGCGTGACCGTCCCGACCTGGCCGGCACCAGCACCCTGTCGCACCACCTGAAGTGGGGCGAGATCCATCCCCGAACCCTGCTGGCCGACCTCGAGCAGCACTCCGGCGACGGCGCGGAGACGTTTCGCAGCGAGCTGGCGTGGCGGGAGTTCTACGCCGACGTGCTCTGGCACCACCCGCACACCGCCCGCGAGTACTACCGGCCCGAGTACGCCCGCATGGTCTACGACGAGCCGGACGGCGTGCTGCGGGACTGGCAGCAGGGTCGCACCGGGTACCCGTTCGTCGACGCCGGCATGCGCCAGCTGCTCACCGAGGGCTGGATGCACAACCGGGTACGCATGGTGGTCGCGTCGTTCCTGGTCAAGGACCTGCACCTGGAGTGGCAGCACGGCGCCCGGCACTTCATGCGCTGGCTGCGTGACGGTGACCTGGCGTCGAACTCGCACGGGTGGCAGTGGGCCGCCGGCTGTGGCACCGACGCGGCCCCGTACTTCCGCGTGTTCAACCCCGTCTCGCAGGGGCTGCGCTTCGACCCCGACGGCACCTACGTGCGCCGGTACGTGCCCGAGCTGGCCCACCTGCCCGGCGCCCTCGCCCACCAGCCATGGGACGCCGAGGACGGCTACGCCCACGGCTACCCGCCGCGGGTGGTCGACCATGCCGAGGAACGACGCGAGGCCCTTCGCCGGTACCAGGCGCTCACCGGTCGCTAGGCGTGCGTCAGCGGGCCCCAGCCCGCCGCCGATGGGGCAAGATGCCAGGGTGCTCACCGTCACCGTCATCAGCCTCAAGGGTGGTGTCGGAAAGACCAGCGTCGCCTTGGGCCTGGCCGGGGCGGCCGTGGCTCGGGGGCTGCGCACGTTGCTCATCGACCTCGACCCCCAGGGCAATGCCTCTCTCGCCCTCGACCCGCAGTCGACCCAGTTCACCAGCAACGACGTGCTGGCCGACGCCCGCGCGGGCGTGCTGGCACAGGCCGTCACCCCGTCCGCCTGGGACGAGGCGCTGCTCGTCGTGCCGAGCGAGACGGCGTTGGAGCACCGCAACCACCCCGTGCAGGGACGCGGCGGCGAGCACCGCCTGCGCACCACGATGCAGGGGCTGGCCGGCTTCGACCTCGTGCTGGTCGACACCCCGCCGAGCCTCGGTGAGCTCACCAAGAACGCCCTCGCTGCCAGCGACCGTGCCGTGGTCGTGACCGAGCCGACGGCGTTCGCGCTCACCGGTGCACAGCAGGCGCTCACCGCCGTGGACGTCGTGCGCGGGGGCTTCAACCTGCGCCTGCGGGCCGCCGGCATCGTCGTCAACCGGTACCGGGCGCGTTCGGCCGAGCACCGCTACCGGCACGACGAGCTCGTCGCGGCCTACGGGCCGCTGGTGCTCGAGCCGGTGCTGCCGGAGCGCTCCGCCGTCGTGGCCGCAGCCGGGGCGCACGTGCCGGTGCAACGCTGGCCCTCGCCTGGCGCCCGCGAGATCGCCCGAGCCTTGAGCACCCACCTGACCACCGTCGTCGCGTCGGCCGCCGGGCCGGACGCGCCCCTGACGAAAGGACTGCGCGGATGAGCCACCCCCCCACCCCACCTCCGCGCCCCGCGCTGCGCAAGGCACCGGACGGCAGCGTTCACCCAGCCTCGGCCGTGCTGAGCTCGTTGGCCGTCACCGTGCCGCCCGGTGGCAGCACGAGCAGCCAGGCCACCCCGAAGGCGACCAAGAACGGCAAGGGCAAGAAGAAGAAGGCCGACAAGCCCGAGCCCGACTCGACCGAGACGGTGGTGCTGCAGGTCGACCTGCCCAAACCCGTGCGCAAGGCCTTGCGCAAGCGCGCGTCCGAGTACGGCTGGACCGCCGAGCAGGCCGCCGCCCAGGTGCTGCGGGTGTGGGCCGACAGCTGACGCGGATCTCGCAGGCTGCGAGCGAGTCAGTCGGCGAAACCCCCTGGCGTGCTCGCCGCAGGCGTCCTACCGTTCGTCGTACACAGGGAAGGAGGTGGTCCGGTAGTGAGTATTCGCTGGACATGTGAGGTGGCTGCCGCATAGCCGCCCGGTTCATCCCGGACGACTGCCTGACAGGGCGTCGCACCCAGCCGAGCGGCTGGCGAACTCCCAGGTAGTCACCCGACCCGCGGGCCCCGAGCCGTCCACTCGGGCACCGTCGCCCACCCGGCGACGGGTAAGACGCCCGCGGGTCGCACTCTGCCCAGGCCCACCGGGCCCCGCTAGGGCTGGCGACGGCTCAGGCTCCAGCCACGCTCTGCGCGCTCGTACACGAGCCGGTCGTGCAGGCGTCCTGGCTGGCCCTGCCACAGCTCGATGGTGTCGGGCAGCAGCCGGTACCCGCCCCAGAAGTCGGGCAGCGGGACGGGCGCACCAGGCGGGAGCTCCTGCTCGAGCGCCGCCAGCCGGTCGCGCAGCACCTGTCGGGACGCGATCGGCCTCGACTGCTCGCTCACCCAGGCACCGAGCTGCGACTCCCGTGGACGCTCGGCCCAGTACTGCGCCGCGGCCACCCGGTCGACCTGCTCGACACGTCCGGTGACGCAGACCTGTCGCGAGATGGGGAACCATCCGAAGCACAGGGCGGCGCCCGGGTTCTCGGCCAGGTGCCGGGCCTTCGTCGAGGCCAGGTTGGTGTAGAAGACGAAGCCGGTGTCGTCGAGCTGCTTGAGCAGCACGTGCCGACTGGTCGGACGGCCGTCGGCGTCGACGGTGGAGAGCACCATGGCGTTCGGCTCCGGCAGGCCGGCTGCCACCGCCTCGGCCAGCCAGCGGCGAAACTGCACGAACGGCGAGGCGTCGACGTCGTGCTCGAGCAGAGGGCCAGGGACGTAGCGCACCCGCATCGCTGCCAGGTCGAGACGGGAGCCTCTCGGTTGCGCGGGCACCTCGAAGTCGGACACCCCACCAGCGTGGCAGGCTTGCCCGACCGTCGTCGAGGTGACCATGCGAGGTGACTGCGGCAAGATGACGGCCCAGCACCGGCGATCGACCGATCGTCCTGCCACCCATGCCGACCACCAGGACGGAGCAGCTGTGACCGAGGTCAAGCCAGGCCTCGAGGGCGTCATCGCCTTCGACACCGAGATCGCCGAGCCCGACAAGGAGGGCAGCGCGCTGCGCTACCGCGGCGTCGACATCGACTCCATCGTCGGCCACATCCCCTTCGAGAACGTCTGGGGCCTTCTCGTGGACGGCGCCTACGAGCCGGGGCTGCCGCCGGCCGAGCCGTTCCCGATCCCGGTGCACTCCGGCGACGTCCGCGTCGACGTGCAGAGCGCACTGACGATGCTCGCTCCGGCGTGGGGCTTTCGCCCTCTGCTCGACATCTCCGAGGAGCAGGCCCGCGACGACCTGTCCCGCGCGGCCGTCATGGCGCTGTCGTTCGTGGCGCAGTCCGCGCGGGGGATCGGGCTGCCGATGGTTCCCCAGCGCGAGATCGACAAGGCCGGCAGCATCGTCGAGCGGTTCATGATCCGGTGGCGGGGCGACCCTGACCCGCGCCACACGCAGGCCGTGGACGCCTACTTCGCCTCGGCCGCCGAGCACGGGATGAACGCCTCGACGTTCACCGCCCGGGTCATCGCCTCGACCGGAGCCGACGTCGCCGCTGCCCTGTCGGGCGCCGTGGGGGCCATGAGCGGCCCGCTGCACGGTGGAGCCCCGTCCCGCGTGCTGGCGATGATCGAGGAGATCGAGCGCAGCGGCGACCCGGAGGGGTACGTCACGAGTGTGCTCGAGCGCAAGGAACGGCTCATGGGCTTCGGCCACCGCGTCTACCGGGCCGAGGACCCCCGGGCCCGCACGCTGCGCCGCGTCGCGCGCGAGCTCGACGCACCCCGCTACCACGTCGCCGAGGCGTTCGAGAAGGCGGCGCTGGCCGCGCTGACCGAGCGCTACCCCGACCGTGTGCTGGCCACGAACGTCGAGTTCTGGGCCGCGATCGTGCTCGACTTCGCCGAGGTACCGGCCCACATGTTCACGGCCATGTTCACCTGCGCCCGCACCGCGGGCTGGAGTGCGCACATCATGGAGCAGAAGCGCACCGGCCGACTCATCCGCCCGTCCGCGCGCTACGTCGGGCCGTCCCAACGCCGCCCGGACGAGGTCGCCGGCTGGCGCGACGAGTGGGCCTCTCCGCTGTACTGACGGCTGCTGGCACAATCGCCAGCGTGACGAGGCGCCGTCACCGACGACGACCCGCGCCTCGTCCCATCCGACCTCCCTGGAGCTGCAATGCCTGAGGCTGCCCCTGCGGCCAGCATCGTCATCCCATCCGACCTCAAGCCGGCCGACGGGCGGTTCGGCTCCGGCCCGTCGAAGGTGCGACCCGAGGCGCTCGACGCCCTGGCCGCCACCGGCGCGCACGTGCTGGGCACCAGCCACCGCCAGGCGCCCGTGAAGAGCCTGGTGCGGCGCGTTCAGGACGGTCTGTCGGCGCTGTTCTCGCTGCCTGACGGCTACGAGGTGGTGCTGGGCAACGGCGGTGCGACGGCCTTCTGGGACATCGCCGCGTTCGGGCTCGTCCGCGAGCGTGCGCAGCACCTGGCCTTCGGTGAGTTCTCCGCGAAGTTCGCGAAGGTCACCGACGCAGCCCCGTTCCTGCAGCACTCCAGCGTGGTGCGTGCAGAGCCGGGCACCCTGCCCGTGCCGGTCGCCGAGGCCGGCGTCGACACCTACGCCTGGCCCCACAACGAGACGTCCACGGGCGTCATGGCGCCAGTGCGCCGCGTGGACGGGGCCGACGACGATGCCCTCGTGCTCGTCGACGCCACCAGCGGTGCCGGCGGCCTGCCGGTCGACATCACCCAGGCCGACGTCTACTACTTCGCCCCGCAGAAGAGCTTTGCCTCCGACGGTGGTCTGTGGGTCGCGATCATGTCGCCCGCAGCGCTGGCGCGCGTCGAGCAGATCGCCGCCTCGGGTCGCTGGGTGCCCGACTTCTTCAGCCTGCCCACCGCGATCGACAACTCACGCAAGAACCAGACGTACAACACCCCGGCCGTGGCGACGCTGTTCCTGTTCGCCGAGCAGCTGGACTGGATGAACGGCAACGGCGGCCTGGAGTTCGCGACCTCGCGCACCCTCGCGTCCTCGCAGGCGCTGTACGGATGGGCCGAGCGCACCGACGTCACCACACCGTTCGTCGCCGACCCTGCCGCGCGCTCGCAGGTTGTCGGCACGATCGACTTCGAGGCGTCGATCGATGCCGCCGCTGTGGCCGCCACCCTGCGCGCGAACGGCATCGTCGACACCGAGCCCTACCGCAAGCTGGGACGCAACCAGCTGCGCGTGGCGATGTTCCCGGCTGTCGACCCGGCCGACGTCGAGGCCCTCACCGGCTGCATCGACTACGTCGTCGGGCAGCTGCACTGACGACGCGACCCGACCCTGCGCCGCGGCTGGTACGCGACCGCACCACCCTGTCGCTGTACGGGGTGTTCGCCGTCTGGGGCTGGTTCCTGTACGCGTTCAACCCGGCGGTCCCCCTCATCGGCGACGACCTGGGCGTCAGCAGCGCCGTGGCCGGGCTGCACGGCACCGCGCTCGCCGGCGGCACTGTGCTGGCGGGGCTGGTCAGCTCGCGGCTCGTGGCCCGATTCGGCCGCCGCGGAACCGTCCGGGTCGGGGCCACGGGAGTCGTGCTCGGGGTCGCTCTCGTCGTGGCCAGCGGCGCCCTGTGGGGCACGCTCGGCGGGGCGGTGCTCGCCGGTGCCGGGGGCACGCTGCTGGTCAACGTCGCCAACGCGGCGCTGAGCGAGCGGCACGAACGAGCCGGAAGCGCCGCGATCACCGAGGCCAACGGGCTCGGCGCCCTGGTCGGCGCCCTCGCTCCCGTGTCGCTGGGGGTGCTGGTCGGCATCGGTGCAGGCTGGCAGCCGTCGCTGCTTCTCGTCGTGCTGCTGCTCGGTGTGCTGGTGGTCGCGATGCCGCCCCTGGCGTCACCGACGGCCGGTCCGCCGGCCCGCGGTCGGGCCGCGTCGCTGCCGCACCGCTACTGGTGGGCGTGGAGTGTTCTCGTCGCCCTGATCGCTGTCGAGTTCAGCTACTCGGTCTGGGCCCCCACCCTCGTGGCCGAGCGCACCGGTGCGTCGGCGGGCACCGCGACCAGCACGCTGACGGTGCTCATCCTGTGCCTGGGTGGTGGCCGGGTGCTGGGAGCCCGGCTGGCTCTGAGGATCCGTCCAGGCATCTTGCTGATGGCGGCCATCGGCGTGACGGTTCTCGGCTGGGCCACGCTGTGGACGGCCACGACGTTGCCCCAGGCCGTGGCCGGCATGGCGATCAGCGGGCTCGGCATGGCACTGCACTTCCCGTTGGGGGTCGCGCGGTCGCTCGAGGCGGCCGCGGGGCAGACCGATGTCGCGTCCGGTCGCATCGCCCTGGGCGCGGGTCTGGCCATCGGCCTGGCCCCGTTCGTGCTCGGCGCCGTGACCGATGCCGTGGGCGTGGTCGGTGCGTTCCTGCTGGTGCCGGGCCTTCTCAGTCTCGCAGCGGCCCTGCTGGTGGCCGGGCGGCTCACCGGCAGCCGTCACCCGGCGCCACTCGAGCCCGGGCGCGACTGAGGCCGGTCGCCTGCGAACGCGAGCCGGGAGTGCACGCTGTGCCGTGCCCGGCCGCCGGCACCGGCACCGAGCTCGCTGTGCACCAGCAGGGCCTGGTCGGCCTGCCAGACCGGGTGCTGCGGGCAGTCCAGGGCGGCCAGCGCGTCGTCCACCGGTCGCGGCGGCGCCGCACGCGCCAGCGTGATGTGCGGCCGGTACGGCGCGTGGGCGTCCAGGTCGTCGCCGGTCAGGCCCACCCGCCGGCCGGCCGCTCGCGCGGACGCGGCCAGGCGCCGGGTTGGCTCGACCCCCTCGCCCAGACCGAGCCAGACAACCCGGGCCCTGCGCGCCGACCCGAACCGACCCGGTGCACCGAGGCTCAGGGTGTACGGGCGGGTGCGGGCGGTTGCCCGCGCGAGACGTTCGACCAGGTCGTCGACCCGGCCGGCGTCGACGTCACCGTAGAAGGCCAGCGTCAGGTGCCACTGGTCGGCGGGAACCCACCGCAGCGACTCGTCGACCGCGCTGCCCCGACGAACCCGGCAGCGCAGGTGGTCGACCACCGCGTCGGGCAGGGGCAGGGCCACGAACAGTCGCACGCCGACAGTCTGGACGAGCCGACGGCGGGCCCGCCACGACTAGGGTGGGCGGCCGTGACCGACGACGACCAGCCCACGAGCAAGCCCGTCGACGTCGACGGCGTCCGCACCGTGCTCGTCGGCACCGTGCTGTGGGCCATCGCGTTCGTCGTGCTGCTCGTGCTGCGCGGCGACCTCGCCGACTCGGGCCGAGAGTGGTGGCTGTGGACGTGCCTGGCAGGAGTCGGCCTGGGTCTGATCGGCTACGAGTACACGCGTCGCCGCCGCGATGCCATCCTGCGCGTGCGCGAGTACCAGGCCGAGCACCCGGATGCCTGACGCGTCGGGGTCGACCTAGAAGAGCAGGTCGGGCTCGGTGTCGTAGACGAGCACCGGACGGGCTGCGGGGCGAGCCTGCGGCGCAGCGATCTGCGAGTGGGCGCCGCAGCCATGGTCGAAGGCCACGACCCGGCCGTCGTCGGGGGCCATGCCGTTCGCGCAGACCCCGAAGGACGCTGCGAGCGGGCCCGACATCGCCACCACGAACCCACAGGTTCGACAGTGCTGAGACGCGGCGACCGCGATCTCGGCCTGCGGACCGGCGTCCGAGGCGTACCAGCGCTCGGCGGCCTCGTCCTGCCCCGCCACCGACAGCAGCCGGGCCCGGGTCAGCAGCAGGTCGCCGACCAGGTCGGCGACCGCCTCCTTCGGCTCGGACAGACTCGTGGCGGCGTCGGTCACGCTGGAGTAGCCGGGCACCAGCCGCGGGTCGTCCGGCGCAGCGGGAAGTATCGCTCCGGGAGCCAGGTCTCCGGGCTCGACGCGCTGCGACCAAGGCACCCACTCGGGCGGGACGAGGGCCCCCTGCCCGGCGATCAGCACCACGTCGTTGACCGTCGCCGTGCGCGCCCGGGGAACCCGCGTCAGGGTCACAGCCCACTGCCAGCCGCGATAGCCGGGCAGGCGGCACTCGAACAGGTGCGTGAGCAGCCGGTCGCCCTCGGCGACGTGGCCCGCCGGCTCGCCCACCGCGTCCGCAGAGCCCGCCTCGTCGACGGCCGCGGCGCGCGCCTGCTCGACGGCCGCCAGGCAGACCGCGTCGGGCTTGGGCGTGGCCATCAGGACTCGATGTCGTCGGCGACGGCCCGCAGCAGGGCGGCAACCTTGCCGCCCGACTTCTTGTCGGGGTGGCGCCCGCGTCGGTAGGAGTTCGAGATGCCGTCCAACAGCTTGATCAGGTCTTCGACGATGACGGCCATCTGGTCCGGCGGCTTGCGCAGCGACGCAGCGACCGAGGGCACCGGGTCGAGCAGCCGCACCGACAGCGCCTGCTCACCGCGTCGGCCGTCCACGATGCCGAACTCGACCCTCTGGCCGTTCTTCAGCTCGGAGACCCCCGCCGGGAGCGCGGACGCATGCACGAAGACGTCACCGCCCTCGTCGCTGGCGAGAAAGCCGAAGCCCTTCTCGACGTCGAACCACTTGACCTTGCCGGTAGGCACGTGGGGACCTCACGCGAATCGCTCGGGGAGCCGCTCGATCAGGCTCCGACGTATGTGCAACACCGCAGCGTACGGCCCCGACCGGCCTGGCGACGAATCCCGGTCGCGCGTCTTCGTAGGCTGCACCCATGACCGGAGTCGCAGGGCCTGCGCACGAGCCTGCCCCGGCACACGAGCAGCGCTGGCTGTCGGTCGCCACGCGCGTGGGCGGCGTGCTCGTCGCGGTGGGGCTGGTGACCACGCTGGTGATCGTGGGGCTCTACCTCACCGGGTCACCGACCCCGGGCACGTGGGCCTACGTCGTGGCGATGCTGGCTCCGCTCGGGTTCGGCGTGATTCTGCTCGCCGTCGTCGTGGTGGCACTGCGCCGCCGCCGGGACGGTCTCGACGAGGCTGCCGGTACCGGTGGCCCTGCTGGCCCTGCTGGCCCTGCTGGCCCTGCCGGCCCGGCAGCGGGCTAGGCACCACCGGCGTACCGTGACCAGGATGTCCGACGGTGTGCCCGCTCGCTCGCTCGCCGACGAGCTGCGGGCCCGCTCCGACGACGACCTGCTCGCCCTGCTGCGCGCCCGGCCCGACCTCACGTCGCCGGTTCCGAGCGACATCGGCCAGCTCGCCGTTCGTGCCACGACTCG
>CAYNWB010000030.1:0-2198 GCA_964400785.1 uncultured Actinomycetes bacterium
GATCGGCCAGCGATGCTGGCAGTGCGACTGGTCGAGACCAGCCGTGTCTGCGCGAGATGACTACCGCCATGCATCCCAGTATCGCCTGCTCGGCTCGTCTCAGCCAGCGCCCGCAACTGGCGCCTCCCGGGAAGCTCTTCCGCGGTTTCCGCTGGGGTGAGCGGGCAGTCCCGTGGTGGCTCGTTCCGAATACGGGAAGCGCCCGACCAGCAGCAAATCCGGTAGACGTGGCCGGCCCAGGAGTGTCTTCCTCTCAGAACATGAGTGTTCTACGCTGGGGGTGGTGGCATCCGGGTGGGAGGTGTTCCTCGACCCCGAGATGTAGGACTGGATCCTCAGCCTGCCCGACGAGACCTACGCCCGAGTGGAGGCCGCCGTGGACATGCTCGCCGAGCACGGCCCCGGGCTGGGCCGACCGCTGGTGGACTCGATTACCGGCAGCCGCCACGCGAACATGAAGGAGCTACGCGTGGGCACCTGCCGCGTGCTGTTCGCCTTCGACCCGACCCGGGCGGCGGTGCTGCTGGTGGCCGGGGACAAGCGTGGCCGGTGGACGCAGTGGTACCGGCACGCGGTCCCGATCGCCGATGACCGCTACGACGCCTGGCTCACCCAGCACAGGGAGGACCGATGACCCAGTACTCCACGTGGGACGACGTCAAGGCCCAGCGGCCCACCAGCCCCGCCCGTCGGGCGGCTGCCCGGGCCGCGGTGCAGGCGCAGATCGCCGGGCACCAGCTTGCCGAGCTGCGCAAGAGCCGCGGACTCACCCAGCAAGCCGTCGCCGAGGCCATGGGGGTCTCCCAGCGCCGCGTCTCGGCCATCGAGTCCGGAGACCTCACCCACTCCCAGATAGGCACCCTGCACGCCTACATCGCCGCACTCGGCGGGCACATCACCATCAACGCGGAGTTCGACGAGCAGACCACCCGCATCGCGTAGGCCCAGTCGGGCCAGCGCACCCGGCGCACGGCCCGACAACCGGATGACCCGGGGCGCGACACAACGCACCACCAGCGGGCGTTTGATCAGGCGTTGGTTGGTGCGTCCTTCGCGGTGGTGTGGGAGGCAATGGCTGCCGGCTGGTGGCCCGGCACGTGGGAGCCGGCGTGGTCGTGCCGATCGGCGCGGACTGGGCCGGTGGCGAGTCGTTGTGCCCTGTTCGCTGCCGGTGCCCGGTGCCCGGTGCCCGGTGCCCGGTGCCCGGTGCCCGGTGCTATGGCATAGGCATGGGGCGCGGACGGGTCTCGGGTTCGGCCGGTGAACTCCGTGTTCGTCCATGCCTGGGCGACATGCCACTGTTGGTGGGGTTGTCAGGCACTCCCGCGATGGTCGTGCCTCGTTGGCGGGCGGTTCTGCGGGGTTCGGTCATGGCCCGTGGGGGTTGACGCCCAGCGGTCTGCCGCGAGCCCGAGCGGCCAACCTTCGGGTGGCGACGCTGATTCCCGCCGACGAACCGGTTGGGGGCCAAGACACGCCGATGGGAGTTCTCCGGCGACGCGCACCCCACCCGCCTACAGTCACGATGGCAGCCCGCCCGCAGTCCGTTGGGAGACCCGATGTCCTCCGCTCTGAACCTGATCGGCCACATCATTCGCTACGTGGCCATCTATCTGCTGTTCATCTCCATCTTCGTCCGCGGCGCCATCGACAAGCTCACCAAGGACGTCCCCCAGTTCTTCCTCGACGGTTGGGCCGACACCTGGGCGGCCTCCTTCCCCGGCCTCGAGCTGTCCTGGCGCATCGCCGGTGTCGTCGAAGCCTCCTCCGCGCTGGTGCTGCTCGTGAGCATCGTGCTGCTGGAGTGGCTGCCCGGCCGGCCGAAGGCATGGGCCAAGATCGGCATCGGCCTCGGCCTGGTGCTGTTCATGATGCTGGCCTGGGGCCAGCAACTCATCGGAGCCACCGAAGGCATCGCCAACGTCTGGCTCTACTTCGGCACCGCCGCCGCCACCATGGTCATCCTCCAGCTTGACGACCGGACCACCTCCGTGACCACCACCGCGGCTACCGCCACCCCATCCCGCTAGCAGCGTCCTACCCACCCGCCCGACGGCCGTCGCTCACATCAGCCGCGATCCGGCCAATTTCCGGGCGCGTCACACCGCCGCCTGTTGGGCTACTCGCGGCACGACCAAGAACGCCCGACTCGCGGCATGAGCGTGAACGCTATGCCCTACATGCGGCAGATCCGGGCG
>CAYNWB010000030.1:2208-26162 GCA_964400785.1 uncultured Actinomycetes bacterium
CCAGAAACGGGCCGATACGAACTGGTCGGCTACATAGAACCAGCCGACTGACCCCAAGCGTGGCCAATGGATCGCCCCAACATGCCGCATTTGGTGAGGATCTCGATCGGCTCCTGACAGACCGGTCGTGCTGAGTTGAGGGCGTTCGTGCACCACCAGGCGCCGGCGCAGTCAGCGGACCCCAGGCCCACCGAACGGGCGAGGCGTCGGGCCGCCCACTCCGGCCCCGGGTTCCGACGCTGTCGTCGAGGGCCTCCCGATGCCGGTTCGCCAGGTCGTCACGGCTCGACGTGAACCCAGGCCCGTGGACGTGACGCCATGTCTCCTGAGGCGCAGCCCCTCACTTCTCCTGGTCCGACCGGTTCGCATAACGCTGGTCGACCAAGTCGTCTCGCTCCTGGCTGATCGCCGCGGTCTGGCGGCGAGACTGCTCGAGCTCGCGCCGAGCGGTTCTGCCCCGAACCGCTGCGCGGCGAGCCCCGGCCAGCAGCAAGCCCAGACCGAGCATGGCGGCCACCCCCACCACGATGCCGACCAAGAACACCGTTCCCGTCGAGCCACTCACCTCGATGCCGAACAGCGCGAAGCCACCATTGAGCGCATGCTCGGCCCCCGCATTCCCCAAGACCCCGGCCAGACCCACGACCAGCGCAGCCACCAAGACGATGAGCCCGAGGACCACCAGCACGACGCCACCTCCGCCCTACCAGTGAACACCCCACGCGAACCCGGCGCCAGAGGCCTCGAATCGCAGCAGGCCTGGGAAGATTCCGAGAGCGGGTGACCGGGATCGAACCGGCATGACCAGCTTGGAAGGCTGGGGCTCTGCCATTGAGCTACACCCGCGGGACGCCTCGTGGTCGTACGTGACCACCGTGACCTCGTCGCAGAGGGTACCTGCTCGGTCGCCTACACTCAGCCTGGTCGCGGGGCGTAGCGCAGTGGCTAGCGCGCCTGCTTTGGGTGCAGGAGATCGGGAGTTCGAGTCTCCCCGCCCCGACCAGCAAACATTCGACCATCCCACCGACCAGGAGAAGTACCTGCCGTGAAGAGCGTCGCCGAAACTCTCGGGCCCACCCGCGTCAAGCTGCTGGTGGAGGTGCCCTTCTCCGAGCTGCAGTCGAATCTGGACGAGGCGTACAAGCGCATCGCCAGCCAGGTCACTGTGCCGGGCTTCCGCAAGGGCAAGGTTCCCGCACGAATCATCGACCAGCGGTTCGGTCGCGGTGCGGTGCTCGAGGAGGCGATCAACGAGGCCTTGCCCGGGCTCTACTCCCGAGCGGTCGACGACGCCGAGATCAACCCTCTGGGTACGCCGGACGTCGAGATCACCGATCTGCAGGACGGCGAGGTGCTGACCTTCACCGCAGAGGTCGACGTTCGCCCGCAGATCGAGCTGCCCGAGTGGCAGGGCATCGCACTGACCGTCGACGACATCGAGGTCGACGAGGATGCGGTGACCGAGCAGCTCGAGCAGCTGCGTCAGCGTTTCGGCACCCTCACGCCGGTCGAACGGGCGGCATCCGAAGGCGACCACGTCACGATCGACCTCGCGGCGCGTGACGCGGACGGTGAGCTGATCGAGAACGGCCAGGCGACAGGGCTCAGCTACGAGGTGGGCTCGGGCACGATGGTCGACGGCCTCGACGAGGCCGTGACCGGTCTGGCTGCCGGCGAGTCAGCCACCTTCACCACCACGCTCATGGGCGAGGGCGACGGTCTGGAGTCCCAGGTCGACGTCACCGTCACGGCGGTGAAGGAGCAGGAGCTGCCCGAGCTCGACGACGAGTTCGCCCTGCTGGCCAGCGAGTTCGACACATTGGACGAGCTGCGCGACGACATCCGTGAGCAGCTCGTACGTGCGGGCCGCCTGTCGCAGGCCGTCGAGGCCCGGGACAAGGCGCTCGAGCACCTGCTGGAGACCGTCGAGGTACCGGTTCCCGACGGACTGATCGCCGCCCAGCTCGAGGACCACTTCTCCGACGGTCACGGCGACGACGAGCACCGTGCCGAGGTGGAGCAGCAGGCGATCCGTTCCCTGAAGGCCCAGCTGATCCTGGACGAGGTCGTCAAGGCCGCGCAGGTGCAGGTGTCTCAGGAGGAGCTCACGGAGTACCTCATCCAGCGCGCCCAGCAGTCCGGCATGAGCCCTCAGGACTTCGCCGACCAGATGGTTCGAGCGGGCAACGTCAACGCGGTCGTCGCCGACGTGGCACGGGGCAAGGCGCTGGCGATCATGGTCGAGCAGGCCTCGGTGACCGACGCCTCCGGCAACCTGGTCGACCTGGCTCGACTGCAGGAGGACGGCACGATCGCAGACGAGGCTCCGGACGACGAGTCGCCCGACGACGAGGCCACCACGAGCGGCGTGACGCCGGGCGTCGAGTTCGCCGAGGTCGTGGACGCTGCCGAGGATGCGCCGACGGCGAACACCGACAAGGTCGAGGAGTAGACCTCCCACGGCGGTGGTTAGGGTCGTCGACAACATCTGATGACACCCCGACGAGCCGATCGGAGAGCCTGCATGACGACCGAGATGCGAGCGCCCGCGCCACCGCAGTCCGGCTTCGACGACAACGTCTACCAGCGGCTGCTGCGTGAGCGGATCATCTTTCTGGGCTCGGAGGTCCGGGACGAGAACGCCAACGCCATCTGCGCGCAGATGCTGCTGCTGGCGGCCGAAGACCCGGACAAGGACATCTACCTCTACATCAACTCGCCGGGCGGCTCGGTCACGGCGGGCATGGCCATCTACGACACGATGCAGTTCGTCAGCAACGACGTGGCCACGGTGGCGACGGGGCTGGCCGCCTCGATGGGTCAGTTCCTGCTCGCGGCCGGGGCTCCAGGCAAGCGCTTTGCGCTGCCGCACTCGCGGATCATGATGCACCAGCCGTCCGGCGGCCTCGGCGGCTCGGCAAGCGACATCAGGATCCAGGCCGAGCAGATGATCTTCATCAAGAAGCAGATGGCCGAGCTGATCGCGCAGCACACCGGTCAGACGGTCGAGCAGATCGAGCGCGACTCCGACCGGGACAGGTGGTTCACTGCCGAGCAGGCCAAGGAGTACGGGTTCGTCGACCACGTCGTGAGGACGGCGATGCAGGTGGACGAGGGCACCAACAAGAGCCAAGGGAGCGCGCAGTGAACTACATCATCCCGCAGTGGGAGGAGCGGACCTCCTACGGCTTCCGCCGGATCGACCCCTACGCGAAGCTGTTCGAGGAGCGCATCATCTTTCTCGGCACGCCGATCAGCGACGACGTGGCGAATGCGGTCATGTCACAGCTGATCTGCCTGGAGTCGATGGATCCCGACCGCGACATCGAGATCTACATCAACTCCCCCGGTGGGTCGTTCACCGCGCTGACGGCGATCTACGACACCATGCAGTACGTCAAGCCGGATGTGCGCACCGTCTGCATGGGGCAGGCCGCGTCGGCTGCTGCCGTCCTGCTGGCTGCCGGTGCACCGGGCAAGCGCATCGCGCTGCCGAACGCTCGCGTCCTCATCCACCAGCCGTACTCCGAGAGCGGGTACGGCCAGGCGTCCGACCTCGAGATCCAGGCCAACGAGATCCTGCGCATGCGGGCCCTGCTCGAAGAGCTGCTCGCTCGGCACTCCAACCGGACGGTGGAGCAGGTACGCAACGACATCGAGCGCGACAAGATCCTGACCGCTGCCGAGGCCGTCGAGTACGGGCTCGTCGACTCGGTGATCGAGTCGCGCAAGTCGAGCCTGGCCGCCTGAGCAGACACGCCGGGGCTCTGGCGAGTATGCCGGTGCCATTGTCCGACGTTCGGGGTACCGTGCTGAATCGCCGCGTCACCGACGCGGAGCACGACGACTGCCGTGTCGAAAGGGGCGCCGGGTGGCTCGAATCGGGGAGAGCGGTGACCTGCTCAAGTGCTCGTTCTGCGGCAAGAGTCAGAAGCAGGTCAAGAAGCTCATCGCGGGCCCTGGGGTCTACATCTGCGACGAGTGCATCGACCTGTGCAACGAGATCATCGAAGAAGAGCTGCACGAGTCCAGCGACGCCGCGCCTGACCGCCTGCCGAAGCCTGCTGAGATCTACGAGTTCTTGCAGGAGTACGTGATCGGGCAGGAGCTGGCGAAGAAGGCGCTGTCGGTCGCGGTCTACAACCACTACAAGCGGGTGCGGTCCGAGCAGGGCGCGGCGGGCAAGGTCAAGGACGACGTCGTCGAGCTTGCGAAGTCGAACATCCTGCTCATCGGTCCCACCGGCTGCGGCAAGACCTACCTCGCCCAGACCCTGGCGAAGATGCTCAACGTGCCGTTCGCGATCGCCGACGCCACCGCCCTCACCGAGGCCGGCTACGTGGGCGAGGACGTCGAGAACATCCTGCTCAAGCTCATCCAGGCCGCTGACTACGACGTCAAGAAGGCCGAGACCGGCATCATCTACATCGACGAGATCGACAAGGTCGCGCGCAAGAGCGAGAACCCGTCCATCACGCGCGACGTCTCCGGCGAGGGCGTGCAGCAGGCGCTGCTGAAGATTCTCGAAGGAACGTCGGCGAGTGTGCCTCCGCAGGGAGGGCGCAAGCACCCGCACCAGGAGTTCATCCAGATCGACACGACCAACGTGCTGTTCATCGTGGGCGGGGCCTTCGCCGGCCTCGAGCAGATGGTCGAGCAGCGGGTGGGTCGCAAGGGGCTCGGGTTCGGCGCCGAGGTACGGGGCAAGGCCGAGCGTGACGAGTCCGACTTCTACTCGCAGGTCATGCCTGAAGACCTGCTGAAGTTCGGCCTGATCCCGGAGTTCATCGGACGACTGCCCGTCATCACCACGGTCAGCCCGCTCGACCGCGCCGCACTCGTCGAGATCCTCACCCGGCCGCGCAACGCCCTGGTCAGGCAGTACCAGCGGCTGTTCGAGATGGACGGTGTCGAGCTCGAGTTCTCCGACGACGCCGTGGACGCGATCGCCGACCTGGCGATGCTGCGCGGTACGGGGGCACGCGGTCTTCGCGCCATCATGGAAGAGGTGCTGCTGCACGTCATGTACGAGGTTCCCAGCCGCGAGGACGTCGAGAAGGTCGTGATCACCGCGGACGTGGTGAACCAGAACGTGCTGCCGACGATCGTGCCGCGCGAGAAGGAGTCCCCGCGCAAGCGGCGCACCCCCAAGTCCGCCTGACTCCCGGGTGTAGCCACAGGATCCGCGTTACACTGATCCTGTGTCCAACCTGACGCTGAGTCTCGACGCAGGCACGCTGCGTCGTGCTCGGATCCGTGCCCTCGAGCAGGGCACCTCGGTGAACGCCGTCGTGCGTGAGTTCCTCGACGCCTATGCGGCAGGCAGCGCCACTGAAGCCAGGAGCGCCGTCCTCGCTCTCGCACGGGCATCGACCGCGGGGTCAGCGGCTGATGAGCCCGTGCGGACGTGGACGCGGGACGACGCCTACACCGAGCGCACGCAATGGCCACGTTCGTAGACACGAACGTCGTCGTCTACGCCTTCGACGCTGGTTCGGGAAGCAAGCAGGAGGTTGCCCAGAGCGTGCTGGCAGACCCCGAGATCGAGGTGGTTCTGTCTGCGCAGGTGCTGACTGAGTTCTACTGGGTGGTGACCCGACGGCTGGCCCCACCGCTGTCGCACGTTGACGCGGCCGCAGCCGTCCAGGCTCTTGCCCAACTACGAGTCGTGGCGACTGACTCGGCGCTTGTCCGGACTGCTGTGCGCAGCGCGGAGCGCCATCAGCTCGCGTTGTGGGACGCCCTCATCGTCGAAGCCGCTGTGCTGGCTGGCTGTGACACCCTCTTGACAGAGGACTTCAATGCCGGCCAGGTGATCAGCGGCGTCGAGGTCGTCAACCCGTTCGCGTAGACCGCGACCAGCGTCGGCCGCGAGAACGTCGCCTTGTACCGAGCTGCGACCGGGGGCGCGTCGTCCTACTCGAGCTCGACCTCGAGGTAGTCGCGCACGGGGCGGTAGCCGATCTGCGAGTAGATCTTGTTCGACGTCGGGTTGCCCAGGTCGGTGAACAGCACGACAGCTTCGGCTTCTGCGGTCGAGGCTGCGGTCGACGCGGCAGCGGTCACGGCCGCCCCGAACCCGCGGCAGCGGTGCTCCGGCGGTGTGTAGACCGGCCCGACCCGGGCGACACCTGCGACCGCCGGGGTGAATCCCGCGAGCGAGACCGGGACGCCGCCGTGGTGCCACAGCACGAAGCCACCGTTGCCCTCCAGGCGATACCGCACGCTCTGCTCGATATCGTGGCCACCCGAGCCGAGCTCGGCGGAGAACGCCCGGTACCAGGGCAGCAGCACGTCAAGGTCGGCGCTCGTCGCCAGCCGCGACGAGCCGGGGACGTCGGGTGGTGCCAGCCGGTCGAGCCGGAACAGCCGCATCGGACGTGTCGCACCGACCCGGACGTCGGGTGTGCGCTGCTGCCATCGGGTGACAGCGGCCCGCACCGACTCCTGCTCCCCGTTGATGCCGGGCACGGGCAGCCCCAGCTCGGCGATCGCATCGACCACGAGCGTTGGTCCAGGAGCGGGCATCGGCCCCAGGTAGACCGGCCAGGGTGGGACGAGCATGGCGAGGCCCACCGGGGCGCCTTCGTCCGTCACCACGAACCACCACGCAGGGGGCGCGTCGTCACGCCCGCGGTGCATCTCTGCCACCGTCCCGATCACCGTGTTGGCTGCGGGGTCGCTCTCGAGAACAGGTGCGGCGAGCGAGGCGAACGAGTCGGGGTCGTCCAGGACGCGCACCTGCATGCGTCTCAGCCCGCAGGCTCGGGGACGACGACGTCGACGACGAGCACGCCGTCACCGTCGGGCACGAACTCGAAGTCACCGACGACTCGGCCGGCGGCGCGCAGGTCGGCCACGACCGACCGGGCACGCCCCACTTCTGACTCCGGGCCCCGGACGACCACCGACGCCAGCTCCGAGCGCATCGACAGCTTGCGCTCGCTCTTCACCTTGCGCAGGGCCGACAGCGTCACCGACGCCGCTGTGAGCACCTCGGGGTCGCCCTGGTGCTCAGCCGCGCGCAGCTCACCCACGGTGGGCCACGGTGCGCGGTGCACCGAGCCGGTCTGCCACCACGACCAGACCTCTTCGGACGCGAAGGGCAGGAACGGCGCGAACAGCCGCAGCTGTACCGACAGCGCCAGCGCCAGCGCGGCGTGGGCGGAGGCCGCCTCGGCCTCGCCTCGTCCGCCGTACCCACGGTCCTTGACCAGCTCGAGGTAGTCGTCGCAGAACGTCCAGAAGAAGGTCTCGGTCGCCTCGAGCGCCCTGGTGTAGTCGTAGGCCTCGAACGCCGCCGTCGCTCGGTGCACCACCTCGGCCAGCGCCGCGAGCATGGCCTGGTCGAGCGGGTTCGTGACCGCGGCGGGGTCGCCGACCGATGCCGCGCCGATACCCAGGACGAACTTCGACGCGTTGAGCATCTTGATCGCCAGGCGTCGGCCGATCTTCATCTGCCCGATGTCGAAGGCGGTGTCGGTGCCGGGCCGGCCGCTGGCAGCCCAGTAGCGCACCGCGTCGGAGCCGTGCTGCTCGAGCAGCCCGAGCGGGGTGACGACGTTGCCCTTCGACTTCGACATCTTCTTGCGGTCGGGGTCGAGGATCCAGCCGCTGATCGCGGCGTGCCGCCAGGGCAGGTCGTCGAACTCCAGATGGGCGCGCACGACGGAGGAGAACAGCCAGGTTCGGATGATCTCGTGTGCCTGAGGGCGCAGGTCCATCGGGTAGACACGCTCGAACAGGTCGGCATCGCGTTCCCAGCCGCCGGCGATCTGGGGGCTCAGCGACGAGGTGGCCCAGGTGTCCATGACGTCCGGGTCGCCGATGAAGCCGCCCGGAAGGCCGCGCTGGTCCTCGGTGTAGCCGGGAGGGGCGTCGGCCTGGGGGTCGACGGGAAGGTGCGCCTCGGCCGGTGTGATCGGGTCGTCGTACAGAGGGTTGCCGTCGGCGTCGAGCTGATACCACAGCGGGATCGGGACGCCGAAGAAGCGCTGGCGGCTGATCAGCCAGTCGCCGTTGAGCCCACCCACCCACGACTCGTACCGGTGTCGCATGTACTCCGGGTGCCAGTCCAGCTGCGCTCCGCGGGCGAGCAGCTGCTCGCGCAACGCCTGCTCGCGGCCGCCGTTGGTGATGTACCACTGCCGCGTCGTGACGATCTCGAGGGGCCTGTCGCCCTTCTCGAAGAACTTGACTGGGTGCGTGATGGGCCGCGGATCACCCTCGGTGTGGCCGCCGTCGCGCAGCAGAGCGGCGATGGCCTCCTTGGCGCTGTGCGGGGTCTTGCCTGCCAGCTGTGCGTACGCGGCCCGGCCGTCCTCGGTGGTGATCCAGTCGGGCGTCTCGCGGGCCAGGCGGCCGTCCCAGCCGATGATCGGACGTGTGGGCAGTGCCAGCTCGCGCCACCAGGTGACGTCGGTGACGTCGCCGAACGTGCAGATCATCGCGATGCCCGACCCCTTGTCGGGCTCGGCGAGACGGTGGGCCAGCACCGGCAGGTCGACGTCGAACAGCGGCGAGCGGACGGTGGAACCGAACAGCGGCTGGTAGCGCTCGTCGTCGGGGTGGGCGACCAGCGCCACGCAGGCCGGGATCAGCTCGGGTCGGGTGGTCTCGATCCACACAGGGGCGCCGTGGTCGGTCTCGGTGCCGGTGACCTGGTAGAAGGCCACTCGGTGGTAGGCGCTGGGTTGCTCGCGGTCCTCGAGCTCGGCCTGGGCGACGGCGGTTCGAAACGTGACGTCCCAGAGGGTGGGTGCCTCAGCCTGGTAGGCCTCGCCGCGGCCGAGGTTGCGCAGGAAGGCCCGCTGGCTCGTGGCCCGTGACGCGTCGTCGATCGTCTGGTAGGTGTGTCGCCAGTCGACAGAGAGGCCCAGGCGACGCCACAGGTCTTCGAACGCCTTCTCGTCCTGTTCGGTGAGCTGCTCGCACAGCTCCACGAATCGCTTGCGGGACACGGCCAGCTGTTGGGCCGGCTTGTCCGATGGCTTGTCAGGCAGCGCCTGGTCGGGGTCGTAGGGCTGGGACGGGTCGCACCGCACGCCGAAGAAGTTCTGCACCCGTCGTTCGGTAGGCAGCCCGTTGTCGTCCCAGCCCATCGGGTAGAAGACCTCGTAGCCCCGCATGCGCTTGTAGCGGGCAATCAGGTCGGTGTGGGTGTAGCTGAACACGTGGCCGACGTGCAGCGAGCCAGACACCGTGGGTGGCGGGGTGTCGATCGAGTACACCTGCTCTCGCGGGGCGGACCGGTCGAAGTGGTAGGTGCCCTGCTCGGCCCACGCGGCCGTCCACCTGGCCTCGAGGCCCTCGAGCCCGGGCTTGTCCGGCACGTTCGGCTGCATGGATCGGATTCTAGGCGCCCCTAGACTGGCCGATCATGGCCGCACCGGGGGCGCCCGACGCCGAGGACGAACGCTTCGCCGAGGTGCAGGCGGCTCTGCTGGGACGGTGGCCGGAGTCGAGGCTCGAGCCGTCCCTGGACCGCATGGCCGCGCTGATGCACCTGCTGGCCGCCCCCCAACGCTCGTACCCCGTGGTTCACATCGCTGGCACCAACGGCAAGTCGTCGACGGCGCGCATGATCGAGTCGATGCTGCGCGCGTTCGGGCTGCGCACGGGCCTGGCCACCAGCCCTCATCTGGTGGACGTGCGCGAGCGCATCCTGCTCGACGGGGAGCCGGTCAGCAGGGAGCGGTTCGTCGCGGTCTACGACGACATCGAGCCGTACCTGTCCATGGTCGACCGACAGTTTCCGGACACCCCGATGTCGTACTTCGAGGTGCTCACTGCGATGGCGTTCGCCGCCTTCGCCGACGCGCCCGTCGGGGTCGCTGTCGTCGAGACGGGCATGGGAGGCACGTGGGACGCCACCAACGTGGCCGACGGCGCCGTCGCGGTGATCACACCGATCGACCTCGACCACACCGACTACCTGGGGCCTGACATCGAGACGATCGCGGGGGAGAAGGCCGGGATCATCAAGCCAGGGGCGGTGGCCGTGCTCGCCCAGCAGCAGCTCGCCGCCGCCGAGGCGCTGCTGGCGCGCGCCGCCGACGTGTCAGCGAGTGTGCTGCGAGAGGGCCTGGAGTTCGGGGTTCGCCACCGTGACATCGCCGTCGGCGGCCAGGTGCTCGCCCTGCAGACGCCGTCCGGTGTCTACGACGAGGTGTTCCTGCCGCTGCACGGTGAGCACCAGGCCCACAACGCCGCGCTGGCACTGGCGGCCGTCGAGGTGTTCTTCGGCGCGGGCGAGCGGATGATCGACGTCGACGTCGTCAGGCAGGGTCTCGCGACCGTGACCTCTCCAGGCAGGCTCGAGGTCGTCCGGTCCTCACCCACAGTGCTGCTGGACGCGGCGCACAACCCCCACGGTGCGCAGGCCCTGGCTGCTGCGCTGGTGGACGAGTTCACCTTCGAGACCTTGGTCGGCGTGGTCGGAGTGCTGGTCGACAAGGACGCCGCCGGCCTGCTCGGCGCCCTGGAGCCGGTGCTCGACACGGTGGTCGTCACGCAGGCGCAGACCCCGCGGGCGCTGCCTGCGGACGACCTGGCGGCTATCGCCATCGAGGTGTTCGGGGAGGACCGGGTGGTCGAGCGCCCGTCGCTGCTCGACGCTCTCGACACCGCGATCGCCCTGGCCGACAACCCACAAGCACCCGGAGGTGCAGGAGTCGTCGTGACCGGGTCGGTGATCACAGCAGGCCAGGCGCGCCGTCTGCTGGCAGGCTCGTAGCCATGCGTGGTCTGGCGTCCGGGGTGCTGGGGCTCGAGGCGGTCGTGCTGCTTCTGGTGGTTCCCGTCGCCGTGACCGTCTTCGGGGTCGAACCCGTGGTGGGCATCACCGCAGGCGTGGCGCTGATCGCGCTGTGCGTCGTGGCCATCGCCGGGCTCGGACGAGGGTGGGGGTACCCGCTGGGTTGGGTGGTGCAGGCGCTGGCCGTGGGGCTGGGCTTCGTCGTGCCGTCCATGTTCGTGCTCGGCGGAATCTTCGCGCTGCTCTGGTACTCGGCGCTACGGATCGCCCGCCAGGTCGAGGCCCGCGGCGACCCCACCGGGGGAAGCGCCCCGTCCAGCCCTGCGTGATCACGCCGA
Source organism: uncultured Actinomycetes bacterium (assembly GCA_964400785.1). Classification (GTDB taxonomy): domain Bacteria; phylum Actinomycetota; class Actinomycetes; order Jiangellales; family Jiangellaceae; genus CAVQGZ01. Next base: position 13,303 of record CAYNWB010000030.1, read on the forward strand.
GTGGGCAGCCTCGCCCTATGCCCCCTCGCGCCGCGCGGTGCCAGGGTGCGGTTGCGCGCACCGTGCGACCGCTCGGTGCCAGCAGGTCGCCCGTCTGAGAGACAATGGACGCCGAGGTCGACGCTCTGGCGTCGACCTCGGTCCCCGCCGTCCCGATCAGCCCCCGAGGAGCCACCGTGTCCGAGCGCTCGCTCGTCCTGCTCAAGCCCGATGCCGTGCGACGCGGGCTGATGGGCGAGATCATCGCCCGCTTCGAACGCAAGAGCCTGACCATCCGCGCCATGCAGATGCAGCAGATCAGCGCCGAGCACGCCGACGCCCACTACGTCGAGCACGTCGAGAAGGGCTGGTACCCGCAGCTGCGAGCGTTCATCACCGGGGGTCCGCTGGTCGCGATGGTCGTCGAGGGTGACCAGGCGATCACGGTCGTGCGCGGACTGATCGGATCGACGGACGGGCGCACGGCCGCCCCGGGGACGATCCGCGGCGACTTCTCGCTCTCGGGGTCGCAGAACCTCGTGCACGCCTCCGACTCTGCGGAGTCGGCCGTGCGTGAGCTCGCCCTCTGGTTCCCGGGCCTGGACTGACCGGGCCGCGTACCCTCGGTTGTCCCATGGACTCCCTCTTCCCGCTGCTCGAGCCGCTGCTGCCCCGGGTGCGCAAGCCGTTGCAGTACGTCGGTGGTGAGCTCAACTCCGTGGTCAAGCCGTGGGGGGACGACGCGGCCACGGTCCGGTGGGCGCTGATGTACCCGGACGCCTACGAGGTGGGTCTGCCGAACCAGGGCATCCAGATTCTGTACGAGGTGCTCAACGCCGCACCTGACACGCTCGCCGAGCGCACGTACGCCGTGTGGCCCGACCTCGAGGCGCTCATGCGCGAGCACGGCGTGCCGCAGATGACCGTCGACGCCCACCGGCCCGTGGCAGCGTTCGACCTGCTCGGGGTGTCGTTCGCGACCGAGCTCGGGTACACGAACCTGCTCACCGCGCTCGACCTGGCCGGCATCCCGCTACGCGCCGCCGACCGAGACGTCGACGCACCCCTCGTCGTCGCCGGCGGCCACGCCGCCTTCAACCCCGAGCCGGTCGCCGACTTCGTCGACGCGGCAGTTCTCGGTGACGGCGAGCAGATCGTCACCGCGATCAGCGACGTCGTGCGCGCATGGAAGCGCGAGGGACGGCCCGGCGGTCGCGACGAGGTGCTGGCACGCCTGGCTGCATCGGGCGGGGTCTACGTCCCCAGGTTCTACGACGTCTCGTACGCCGCGGACGGACGCCTGGACTCCGTCACTGCGAACCGCCCCGGCGTGCCGGCCCGCGTCCACAAGCACACCGTGGCCGACCTGGACTCGTGGCCCTACCCGGCCGCGCCGCTCGTGCCCCTCGCCGAGACCGTCCACGAGCGCTACAGCGTCGAGATCTTTCGCGGCTGCACCCGCGGGTGTCGCTTCTGCCAGGCCGGCATGATCACGCGTCCCGTCCGTGAGCGCAGCATCACCACCGTCGGGGCGATGGTCGACACCGGGCTCAAGGCGTCCGGCCTGTCCGAGGTGGGACTGCTGAGCCTGTCCAGCGCCGACCACTCCGAGATCGGCGAGATCGCCACCGACCTGGCCGATCGGTACGAGGGCACCAACACCTCGCTGTCTCTGCCCAGCACCCGGGTCGACGCGTTCAACGTGACCCTCGCCGACGAGCTGTCGCGCAACGGGCGCAGGTCGGGCCTCACGTTCGCCCCCGAGGGAGGCTCGGAGCGCATCCGCAAGGTGATCAACAAGATGGTCACGTCGGACGACCTGATCAGGACGGTCGCCACCGCGTACTCCAGCGGCTGGCGGCACGTCAAGCTCTACTTCATGTGCGGCCTGCCCACCGAGACAGACGACGACGTGCTCGAGATCGCGGAGCTGGCCCGACAGGTGATACAGACCGGGCGAGACTCTTCAGGCAGACGTGACATTCGCTGCACCGTCTCGATCGGCGGGTTCGTGCCCAAGCCGCACACGCCGTTCCAGTGGGCCGCACAGCTCGACCACGAGTCGACCGACGCCCGGCTGCACGCCCTGCGGGACGAGCTGCGCCGCGACCGTTCCTACGCCAAGGCCATCGGCCTGCGCTACCACGACGGCAAGCCCGGCATCGTCGAGGGCCTGCTCTCCCGCGGGGACCGGCGCGTCGGTGCCGTGATCGAGCAGGTGTGGCGGGACGGCGCCCGGTTCGACGGCTGGAGCGAGCACTTCTCGTTCGAGAAGTGGATGACCGCGGCAGAGACGGCGCTGGCCGGTACGGGCGTGGACGTCGCCTGGTACACGACCAGGCAGCGCGACCACGACGAGGTGCTGCCCTGGGACCACCTCGACTCGGGCCTGGACAAGCAGTGGCTGTGGGACGACTGGCAGGACGCCCTCGACGCCGCCGATGGCGAGGACGTCGCCGACGTCGAGGACTGTCGGTGGAACCCTTGCTACTTCTGCGGTGTCTGCCCGAGCCTGTCGTCCAGCATCGAGATCGGGCCCACGGGTCGGCGGCTGCTCCCGCTGGAGCCCGTCGCCGGGGCGGACGGGTGAACCAGGCAGCTCCGCACCCGCAGCCGCCTGTCGTCACTCGGGTGCGCGTGCGCTACGCCAAGCGTGGCCGCATGCGCTTTGCCAGCGTGCGGGACTTCCAGCGGGCTCTCGAGCGGGCTCTGCGGCGGGCCCAGGTTCCTGTCGCCTACTCGCAGGGGTTCAGCCCTCATCCCAAGGTGTCCTACCTGCCCGCGGCGCCGACAGGTGTGGCCAGCGAGGCCGAGTACGTCGAGATCGCCCTGGCCGAGCACCGCGACCCGGCTCAGCTGGCCCGCGACCTCGATGCGGCCCTGCCGGACGGCCTCGACGTGGTCTGCGTGGTCGAGGCGGCCGGACCCTCCCTGGGAGAGCAGCTGACAGGCCCCGGTGCAGCCTCGCACTGGAGGTTCGTCTTCAGCGGGATCACCGCTGCACAGCTGGGCACGGCGGTGGACGCCCTGCTGGCGCGTGACCACCTGGTGCTGCCACGCACGACCAAGTCGGGGCGTACCGAGATCGACGTCCGCGCCGCGCTCGTGAGCGCCGATGTGGCCGATGATCCCGAAGGTCAGCAACCATGTGCGATACTGCAGACGGTCGTGCGGCACGGAACCCCGTCCGTTCGACCGGACGACGTCCTCGCAGGACTCCGAGACGTTGCCGGGCTCGCCCCGCCGTTGCCACCCGTGGCCACGCGGCTCGCGCAGGGCCCGCTTCACGAGGATTCCGGCACGGTGCTCGATCCCTTGTCGTAGGAGACCGCGACCGCCCGGCCACACTCTGGCCCGATCCCGCGGCGTCGACGACGAGCCGGCCATCGTGGACTCGCGACCCGCAGGCTTTCCGGGTCGGCCCCAGGGCCGGCTCGCGACACACCCGCTCTCGAGCGGGCGACGAGGAGACATGCTCCGGTGCCCGACAACGACACCCCCACCCCCGACACCTCTACCCCCGACGCCCCGGCGCCCGCCGACCAGGGTGGCGTAGCGGCCGCGGCCGCCAAACCGGCGCGCCGGCGCCGCGCCGCTCAGCGTCCGGCAGGCCCCCCCGCGGCCACGTTCGCAGCGCCCGAGCCGGACGCCGGTACGGCGGCACCGGCTGCCGCTGCTGCCGCCGTCACGGATGCCGCGACCGCCCCGCTGTTCCAGCAGCCCGAGACCACGAAGCCCGAGCCCAAGAAGCGCGCGCCCCGACGCAAGGCGTCGGCGACGAAGGACGCCGACGCCCAGGCGGCCCCTGCCGAGCCGACGCCCGAGCCGGCTCGGACGTCCGAGCCGGCGCCGAGCGAGGCTGCCGACGCGCCGACCCCCGACAGCGACGGGGACGAGTCGACCGCCACACCCGGGAGCAGCGAGCAGGGCGACGAGTCCACCCCGGGCACCCCACGCAAGCGACGCCGACGAGGTGGTCGCGGGCGACGCAAGACCACGGGGGACGAGGCCGCAGAGGGCGCCAGCGACGCCACGCCGGATGGGCAGCCGGACGCCTCCGGTGCGCCCTCGACCGGTGGCTCCGACCAGCAGGCCGAGCAGCCGCGCACGTCGGGGAAGGCGGAGCAGGGCGAGCCGACCGAGCAGGCCGAGACCTCCGAGCAGAGCGAGCCGGGTGAGCAGGGGGGCGCCGGTACCAGCTCCTCCTCCCGCCGCCGCCGTCGCCGTCGGCGCACCAGCGACGGCTCCGGTGCCGAGCAGCGCAACGACGACCCGGAGGAGACGGTCGTCCGGGTTCGTGAGACGCGCAAGGCCGAGAGCCAGATCACCGCGACCAAGGGGTCGACGCGTGTCGAGGCGAAGCGTCAGCGGCGCCGCGACGGCCGGGACTCCGGACGACGCCGTCCCACGATCATGAGCGAGTCGGAGTTCTTGGCCCGACGGGAGTCGGTCGAGCGCGTCATGGTCGTGCGGCAGAAGGGTGAGCGGGACGACGCCATCACGCAGCTGGCTGTGCTCGAGGACGGCATGCTCGTCGAGCACTACGTCGACCAGGGCACCCAGCGCTCCATCATCGGCAACATCTACCTCGGCAAGGTGCAGAACGTGCTGCCGGCCATGGAGGCGGCGTTCGTCGACATCGGCCGCGGGCGCAACGCCGTGCTGTACGCCGGCGAGGTCGACTGGAGCCAGAGCGAGGGCAAGGCCAAGCGCATCGAGGAGGCCCTCACCCCTGGCCAGAGCATCCTGGTGCAGGTCACCAAGGATCCCCTGGGTCACAAGGGCGCTCGGCTGACCAGCAGCATCAGCCTGCCCGGCCGGTTCGTCGTCTACGTGCCGGGCGGCTCGATGAGCGGCATCAGCCGCAAGCTGTCCGACACCGAGCGCAGCAGGCTCCGCACGATCCTCAAGGACGTGGTCCCGGACGAGGCCGAGGTGATCATCCGCACCGCTGCCGAGGGCGCGGGCGAGGAGGAGCTTCGCCGCGACGTGGCGCGGCTCAAGGCGCAGTGGGAGGACATCGAGCGCAAGGCCGGCTCGGGGTCGGCTCCCACGACGTTGTACGCCGAGCCCGACCTGACGCTGAAGATCGTCCGCGACCTGTTCAACGAGGACTTCGCGTCGCTCGTGGTCGCCGGGGACGACGCCTGGGACACGATCGAGCCCTACGTGGGGCACGTCGCGCCCGTGCTCACCGAGCGCCTGCAGCGGTGGGAGTCGGCCGAGGACGTCTTCGAGCACTACCGCGTGGACGAGCAGATCGCCAAGGCGCTGGACCGCAAGGTGTGGCTGCCCTCGGGCGGTTCGCTCGTGATCGACCGCACGGAGGCCATGACCGTGGTCGACGTCAACACCGGCAAGTTCACCGGTGGTGGCGGCAACCTCGAGGAGACGGTGACCAAGAACAACCTCGAGGCGGCCGAGGAGGTCGCACGCCAGCTTCGGCTGCGCGACATCGGCGGCATCATCGTGGTCGACTTCATCGACATGGTGCTGGAGAGCAACCGCGACCTGGTTCTTCGTCGGCTGGTCGAGTGCCTGGCCCGCGACCGCACGCGGCACCAGGTCGCCGAGGTGACCTCGCTCGGCCTGGTGCAGATGACGCGCAAGCGCATCGGGACGGGCCTGCTCGAGACCTTCAGCAAGCCCTGCGAGTGCTGCGGTGGCCGGGGCCTGACGACGACGAGCGAGCCGGTGCCGGTGCCGCAGCGGGACGGGGACGAGCGGCGCGGCCGATCGGGCGGCAAGAGCCGCAAGAGCGCGTCGACGGCGCGCTCGAAGGCGTCGAAGCCGGCGGCGGACGCACCGTCCACGGGCGCGGAGACGTCCTCGTGACCGCTGGTTTGACCCACCTCTGATCCGATCCGTACCATGGTGGGTCGGCCTGGGCTCACGCCCCTGACTACCGGTCACGCACCCAGGCAGCGGCAACGGTTCGACGACGTCGACCCTGCGATCCGCAACGAGAAGCCTGCAAGCGTCGGCGGTGAGACACCGGCGAGAAGGAGAGTGTGCGGTGTACGCGATCGTGCGTAACGGCCGTGGCCAGACCAAGGTTGCCGTCGGCGACGTCATCGAGATCGACGCTGCCGGCGAGGTCGGGTCGACCGTGCAGCTGCCGGCTGTGCTGGTCGTCGACGGCGACACCGTGACCACCGACGCCGAGGCGCTGGCATCGGCCAGCGTCACCGCAGAGGTTCTCGGTCAGGTCAAGGGCCCCAAGATTCGCATCCAGCACTACAAGAACAAGACCGGGTACAAGCGTCGGCAGGGTCACCGCCAGCGCTACTCCCAGGTCAAGGTTCTCGGCATCACGGCATAAGGAGCGCGAGATGGCACACAAGAAGGGCGCCTCGTCGTCCAAGAACGGTCGCGACTCCAACGCGCAGCGACTCGGGGTGAAGCGCTTCGGCGGTCAGGTCGTCAACGCCGGCGAGATCATCGTTCGCCAGCGCGGCACGCACTTCCACCCCGGACCCAACGTCGGCCGCGGTTCCGACGACACCCTGTTCGCTCTGGCGCAGGGTGAGGTCAAGTTCGGCAGCCGCCGCGGTCGTCGCACCGTCGAGATCCTCCCGGTCGAGATCGCGGCGAGCGCTCCCGCAGGGGAGTAGCCCGCCCCGGGTCACCACCGTGGCCATCCCCACGTTCGTCGACCGTGCGGTGCTGCACGTGTCCGCCGGAGACGGCGGAGCGGGTTGCGCGTCGGTCAGGCGTGAGAAGTTCAAGCCCCTCGGAGGCCCCGACGGTGGCAACGGTGGCCGTGGCGGGGACGTGATCCTCGAGGTCGACCCCAGCGTCACGACGCTGCTGGACTACCAGCGCCGGCCCCATCGCAAGGCCACGAACGGACGCCCCGGCCAGGGCGACAACAAGCACGGCGCCGACGGCAACGACGTCGTCCTACCCGTCCCGCAGGGCACCGTCGTGCTCGACGAGCGCGGCGAGCAGCTCGTCGACCTCGTCGGGTCCGGTACCCGCTACGTCATCGGCCAGGGTGGACGCGGCGGCCTCGGCAACGCCGCACTGGCCTCCCCGCGGCGCAGGGCTCCAGGGTTCGCCCTGCTCGGCGAGCCGGGCGAGACCCGCACCATCACCCTCGAGCTGAAGGCCGTGGCCGACGTGGCGCTCGTCGGCTTTCCCAGTGCCGGCAAGTCGAGCCTGATCGCCGCCATGTCGGCGGCGCGTCCCAAGATCGCCGACTACCCCTTCACCACGCTCGTGCCGAACCTCGGCGTCGTGGAGGCAGGCGAGGCCCGGTTCACCGTGGCGGATGTGCCGGGGCTCATCGAGGGGGCCAGCGACGGGCGCGGGCTCGGCCACGAGTTCTTGCGTCATGTCGAGCGCTGCTCGGTGCTGGTGCACGTGGTCGACTGCGCGACGGCCGACCCGGGCCGCGACCCGATCAGCGACATCGAGGTGATCGAGGCCGAGCTCGCCGCGTACGGGGGGCTGGAGGGACGTCCGCGCCTGGTGGCGCTGAACAAGACCGACGTTCCCGAGGCGGCCGACCTGGCCGAGCTCGTCACGCCGGACCTGCAGGCGCGGGGGTGGCCGGTGTTCGCCGTCTCGGCCGCCACCCACGCCGGGCTCGACGCCCTGACCTACGCCATGGCCGACGTGGTGCTGCAGGCGCGAGCCGCCGAGCCCGCCGCCGTGCCGACCCGCATCGTCCTTCGCCCCCAGGCCCTCGACGAGGCCGGCTTCTCGGTGACCCGCGAGACGACTGCGCAGGGCTACCGCTTTCGCGTGCGGGGGCACCGCCCGGAGCGGTGGGTGCGCCAGACCGACTTCAGCAACGACGAGGCGGTCGGCTACCTCGCCGATCGCCTCGAGCGGCTCGGCGTCGAGCAGGCGCTGGTCGAGCAGGGGGCGGTGGCCGGAGACGAGGTGCTCATCGGACCGCCGGACGACGCGGTCGTGTTCGACTGGGAGCCGATGGTCGGGACGGGAGCCGAGCTGCTCGGGCCACGCGGCACCGATCCCCGCCTGGAGGGTCGATGACCGCCCCTGAACCTGCCCTGCACCGCCCCGAGGCCGTCCGCGACGCTCGCCGCATCGTGGTGAAGGTCGGCTCGTCATCGATCGCCACCGTCACGGGGGGTCTGGACACCGACGCCCTCGAGCGGCTGGTCGACACCCTCGCCGACACCCGGGAGCGGGGGGTCGAGGTCGTTCTGGTCTCCTCGGGGGCGATCGCGGCCGGCCTGTCGCCGTTGCACCTGCCGCGACGTCCCCGCGACCTTGCCACGCAGCAGGCCGCGGCCAGCGTGGGCCAGGGCCTGCTGCTGGCCCGGTACACGGCGGCGTTCGCGCGGCGAGGCATCACCGTCGGGCAGGTTCTGCTCACCGTCGACGACGTGACCCGGCGCACCCACTACCGCAACGCCTACCGCACCTTTCACAAGCTGCTCGACCTGGGTGTGCTTCCGGTTGTGAACGAGAACGACACGGTCGCCACCCACGAGATCAGGTTCGGGGACAACGACCGACTCGCCGCCCTCGTCGCACAGCTCGTGCACGCCGACACGCTGGTGCTGCTCTCCGACGTCGGTGGCCTCTACGACGGCGACCCGAGACGCCCGGGAGCCCGGCTGCTCACCGAGGTGACGTCGGCTGCCGACCTCGCCGGGGTCGACGCCGGCCAGGTGGGGGTGGCCGGCGTGGGCAGCGGTGGCATGGCGACCAAGATCGAGGCGGCCGAGATCGCCACCGAGTCGGGCATCGGTGTGGTGCTCACCGACGCCGAGCATGCCGGGCAGGCGCTCGCCGGGCAGCAGGTGGGCACCTGGTTTCGTCCCCGACGTCGGCGGCGGGCCACCCGGCTGCTGTGGCTCGAGCACGTCACGGAGTCGCGTGGTCGCCTCATCCTGGACGAGGGGGCCGTCCGGGCCTTGGTGGAGCGTCGCACGTCCCTGCTGCCTGCCGGCATCGTCGGCGTCGAGGGCAGCTTCTCGGCCGGGGAACCCGTCGACATGGTGGGCACGGACGGACAAGCCGTGGCCCGTGGGCTGGTGAACTACGCCGCGTCCGAGCTGCCCCGGCTGCTGGGCCGCTCGACCCGCGAGCTGGCCGCGCAGCTGGGGCCGGAGTACGAGCGCGAGGTCGTCCACGCCGACGACTTGGTGCTGCTGCACCGGCCTACCCTGGTGCCATGACCGACCAGACCGTGCCCGCGGCCGACGCCAACGAGGTCGACGTGCTGTCGGTGGCACGCCGTGCCCGCGCCGCCGCCGCCGAGCTTGCTCCGCTGACTCGCCAGACCAAGGACGACGCGTTGCTGGCCATGGCCGACGCCCTCGAGGCGTCCGTCGAGCGCATCGTCGCCGTCAACGCTGCCGACCTCGATCGTGCCCGTGCGGCTGCAACCCCGCAGGGGCTGATCGACCGGCTCACCCTCGACGCCGAACGCATCGCAGGTATCGCCGGCGGCCTGCGGCAGGTGGCCGTCCTGCCCGACCCCGTCGGTGAGGTCGTCACCGGCTACGCACTGGCCAACGGCCTGCGGGTCAACCAGGTGCGTGTGCCGCTCGGTGTCGTCGGCATGATCTACGAGGCCCGGCCCAACGTGACCGTCGACGCCGCCGGGTTGTGCCTGAAGTCGGGCAACGCCGTGCTGCTGCGCGGCTCGTCGTCGGCGTACGAGACGAACAGCGTGCTCGTCGAGGTCATGCGCGAGGCGCTGACGGCGGCGGGGGTCGTGGCCGATGCCGTTCAGCTCGTCCCGGGCATGTCGCACGACTCGGTCAAGCACCTCATGCGTGCCCGCGGCCTGGTCGACGTGCTCATCCCCCGTGGAGGGGCGGCCCTGATCAGCTCGGTGGTGGAGCAGTCGACGGTGCCCGTGATCGAGACGGGCGTCGGCAACGTGCACATCTACGTCGACGCCGCAGCCGACCTCGACAAGGCCGTCGCGATCCTGCTCAACGCGAAGGTGCAGCGGCCCACGGTGTGCAACGCCGCCGAGACGGTGCTGGTGCACGCCGACGTCGCCGAGTCGTTCCTGGCTCGTGCGTTGCCCGCGCTGGCGCAGGCTGGGGTGACCGTGCACGCCGACGAACGTACGTCCGCCCTCGCGCAGGCGTCCGGTGTGGCGACCGAGCCGGTGACCGACGCCGACTGGGCCGCCGAGTACTACTCCCTCGACATCGCAGCCGGAGTCGTCGACACCCTCGAGGACGCTGTGGCCCACATCCGACGCTGGTCCAGCGGCCACACCGAGGCCATCGTGAGCGACTCCGTGGACGCCGTGCGTCGGTTCGTCGCCGGGGTGGACTCGGCGGCGGTCATGGTGAACGCCTCCACGCGCTTCACCGACGGGGAGCAGCTCGGGCTCGGGGCCGAGATCGGCATCTCGACGCAGAAGCTGCACGCACGCGGGCCCATGGGTCTGTCGGCGCTCACGTCGACCACCTGGGTGGTCACCGGTGACGGGCACGTGCGCGGGTGATGCGCCCGGCTACGGCTACGCTGACCGCGTCCTGACGAGTCGAGTCGAGGGAGTGCGTCGCTGATGCTGATGTCCGAGGTGGTCAACGAGTTGCCCGTCGAGCCATGGGTCTTCGGGGTGGCCGCCTTCGGCCTGCTCATGGCCCTGCTCGCGGTGACGTTGGTGTTCGGCAAGGGACGGCCTCACGCCTGACGTCGTGGCCCGCAAGCGCCTGGGTGTGATGGGTGGCACCTTCGACCCGATCCATCACGGCCACCTCGTGGCCGCCAGCGAGGTGCGGTCGTGGTTCGACCTGGACGAGGTGGTCTTCGTGCCCACCGGCCAGCCCTGGCAGAAGGACGAGCGTGCGGTCACCGACGCCGAGGACCGCTATCTGATGACCGTGATCGCCACGGCGTCGAACCCTCGATTCTCGGTGTCGCGTGTCGACATCGACCGACCGGGCCCCACCTACACCGTCGACACGCTGCGCGACATCCGTGCAGCGCGCGGAGAGGGCTGGGACCTGTACTTCATCACCGGCGCCGACGCGCTGGCGAAGATCGTCACCTGGCAGGACGCGGACGCCTGCTTCGACCTCGCCCACTTCGTGGGCTGTACTCGACCGGGGCACGAGCTCACCACCAGCGGGCTGCCGGCCGACCGGGTCACGCTCGTCGAGGTGCCGGCGCTGGCGATCTCGTCCACCGACTGCCGCCAGCGTGTCGCTGCCGGGGAACCGATCTGGTACCTGGTGCCCGACGGCGTCGTCCAGTACGTCTCGAAGCGCAGCCTGTACGCCGCACCCGACCCTCAGGAGGACCCGAGCGCGTGACTGCCTCGTCCGACACCATCGACCTGGCCGTCGCAGCGGCGGCCGCCGCCGACGACAAGCTCGCCCAGGACGTGATCGCGTTCGACGTCAGCGACCAGATCGGCATCGCCGACGTCTTTCTGCTCTGCTCGGGTGCCACCGACCGTCAGGTCAAGGCGATCGTCGACGCCGTCGAGCAGGCACTGCGCGACAGGGTGGGACGGCCCGTGCGACGGGAGGGCGAGCGTGAGGCCCGGTGGGTGCTGCTCGACTACGTCGACCTCGTCGTGCACGTGCTGCAGCCCGACGACCGTCAGTACTACGCGCTCGAGCGGCTCTGGAAGGACTGTCCCGTCCTCGACGTGGCTCCTGCTGCCGTCGGCGGCGACTCCGGGCCATGAGTGGGTCTCTGGCCACCCCCACCGCCGGCCCGACCCGCCGCGGAGCGCGGGTGGTGCTGTGGCGGCACGGTCAGACCGCGTGGAACGCCGAGGGGCGGTTCCAGGGCCAGACCGACGTGCCGCTCGACGACGTCGGACAGGCGCAGGCCCGCCGAGCCGCGGTGATGCTCGCCCGGTTGCAGCCGCAGCGCATCGTCTCCAGCGACCTGTCTCGGGCGCACTCGACTGCGATGGCACTCGCGCACGTCACGGGTCTGCCGGTGCGCACCGACCCCGACCTTCGCGAGACGAACGGCGGCGGGTTCCAGGGGCTGACCGGACCGGAGATCCGGCAGAGGTACCCCGCCGACTGGGCGGCCTGGGCCAGCGGCGACCCACACCACCGCAACCCCGGAGGTGGTGAGTCGCGCACGGACGTCGCAGCCCGGATGCTCGCCGCCGTGCTGCGTGCCGGCGAGGACGTGGGTGACGGCCTCTGCGTGCTGGCGACGCACGGTGGTGCGGCCCGGCTCGCGGTCGCATCGCTGATCGGGCTGCCCCTGGATCGGGTCGGGTCGCTCGGCGTGATCTCCAACACCGCGTGGACGATGCTGGAGCAGCGAGTGGGCGAGGGTGCCCACCAGTGGGTGCTGGTGGAGCACAACGCCCGGACGCTGCCCGAGCCCGTGACGATCGAAGAGGGCTGAGCCTGTCGGGTACACTTGGACGTCACCGTTTCGGTGATCGTTAGGGGCTGTGGCGCAGCTGGTAGCGCACCTCCATGGCATGGAGGGGGTCAGGGGTTCGAGTCCCCTCAGCTCCACTCTCAGCTCCACGAGTGATGCGGGTGAGATTGCCTCCACTCGGCCCTTCCGTCGGTCTCTGCCGCGGGTCTAGGCACTGGGGGTGCCCGCGGCCGCTCAGGAAGGGGGAGGACCACGGGAGTCCTATGTCGTCATCATGGCCGCGGACCCGCTGGTGCGGGAGGTCGGCCAGGACGACCTGGGCACGCCCAAGGCGAAGAACCTCGAGAAGAAGATCAAGGACAGCCACCGCAAGGTGCTGTCGGGCGCCGATGTGAGCCCGGCCCGTCAGGTCAACGAGTACACGGTGGCGCTCAACGGCTTCTCGGCCCTGCTGACCGACGCCGAGGCCGATGAGGTCGCCAAGCAGCCTGGGGTCGCGTTCGTCGCCGAGGATGTCTTCCGGGAGCGCCATCCGTCCGGCGCCGAATTCGCCGCAAGCCATCTCCCCTTCG
>CAYNWB010000030.1:26172-27932 GCA_964400785.1 uncultured Actinomycetes bacterium
AGGATGTCTTCCGGGAGCGCACGACAGACTCCTCCGGGGAGTTCCTCGAGCTCGACGTCGTCAACGGCCCTTGGCAGACGGGGCTCACCGGTGAGAACGTCGTGGTCGGCGTCATCGACGACGGCATCTGGCCGGAGCATCCCAGCTTCGCTGACGATGGGTCGTACGGAGCGCTGCCCGACTACGCCGGGGTGCCGTGCGAGTTCGGCAACACCGCACACAACCCGAACGACGCACCCTTCGAGTGCAACGACAAGCTGCTCGGTGCGCGCCAGATGCTGGCGACGTACCGCGCCGTGATCGGAGCCGACCCCGACGAGTTCGACTCCGCGCGCGACGACAACGGCCACGGGACGCACACCGCGTCGACCGCGGCCGGCAACGCCGGTGTCGAGGCCTCGATCCTCGGTGTGCCACTCGGCCCCGTCTCAGGTGTGGCGCCACGCGCCCGCGTCATCGCCTACAAGGGTCTGGGCAACCTCGGCGGGTTCGGCTCTGACCTGGCGGCAGCCGTCGACCAGGCCGTTGCCGATGGTGTCGACGTCATCAACTACTCGGTCGGCGGCGGTGCCAGCCTGACCGGGCCGGACGACCTCGCGTTCCTGTTCGCCGCCGATGCCGGTGTGTTCGTCGCCACCTCGGCCGGCAACAGCGGCCCGAACCCGGGCACCATCGGCGGCCCGGCCTCGGTGCCGTGGCTGACCTCGGTGGGCGCGAGCACGCAGAACCGGTTCTTCCAGGGCGACGTGGTTCTCGGCAACGGCAGCACCTACTCCGGTGCCTCGGTCACGCCGGGTACCGACGTGCTTCCCATCGTGGACGCAGCCGCCGCCGGCGACGAGCTGTGCAACATCGACGCCCTCGATCCGGCTGTCGTGACCGGAAAGATCGTCCTCTGCAAGCGCGGTGCCATCGCCCGCGTGGCGAAGAGCCAGGCTGTCGCAAAGGCTGGCGGGCTGGGCATGGTGCTCTACAACTCCAACGACGGCGAGAGCCTGGACACCGACACCCACTCGGTGCCGACGGTGCACGTGAACTTCACCGACGGTTCGACGGTCAAGAGCTACATAGCCAGCGGGGGTGCCAGTGCCACCGCCCAGATCGTGGCGGTCGGAGCGACGTCGAGGCCGGCACCGTCCATGGCAGCGTTCTCGTCGCGGGGCCCCAACCCCGTGGCCGAAGACATCATCAAGCCTGACATCACCGGACCGGGGTCGCAGATCCTGGCCGGCTGGTCGCCGTTCCCCGACCCGGGCGAGGTGACCGGTGAGCTGTTCGCGGCCATCGCGGGTACCTCGATGTCGAGCCCGCACGTGGCCGGCGCGTTCGCGCTGCTCAAGCAGGCCCACCCGGACTGGACCCCGGCCATGGCCAAGTCGGCCCTCATGACGACGGCCTACCAGGACGTCACCAAGGAGGACGGCAGCACGGCGGCCGACCCGTTCGACATGGGCGCCGGGCACATGAACCCCGGTGGCAAGACCATCAAGGGCTCGATGTTCCAGCCGGGTCTGGCCTACGACGCCGGGTTCCTCGACTACCTCGGGTTCCTGTGCGACGCGGGTCCAGAGGTCTTCGCGAACCCCGCCGCCACCTGCTCGTCCCTCGAGTCGATCGGGGTGCCGACGGACGCCGTCGACCTCAACCTGCCGTCGATCGGTGTGGGTCAGCTGGCCGGGTCGCAGACGGTGACGAGAACCGTTACCAGCGTGGCCTCCGAGCCTGGGTTCCGCGTGTACCAGCCCCGCATCGATGCTCCC
>CAYNWB010000031.1:0-27677 GCA_964400785.1 uncultured Actinomycetes bacterium
TGAACCAGGCGACCCATTCGGCTGTGCCCAGCTCGACGTGGTCGACGTCGCGCCAGGGGCCTTGGCGGCGGATCAGCTCGTTCTTGAACGACCCGACCGTGGTCTCGGCCAGCGCGTTATCGAGCGCATCGCCAACCGACCCGACCGACGGGTCGATCCCTTCGTCGACCAGGCGGCGGCCTGATCCACATGCTCCCGATGACCCAGAAAAGCGGCGCTGACCTGCACCGATGCTGGAGCCGGCGAGGGGACTCGAACCCCTAACCACCTGTTTACAAGACAGGTGCGCTGCCAGTTGCGCCACGCCGGCGATGGCTCACCAGTCTACGAGGGCCCGCGCACCGGGCACCGGTGCTGCTGCGCGGCGAGCGGGGCTAGCGGCCCTGGGTCTCCAAGGTCACCTCGTCCAGGGTGGCCGCGTCGCAGAAGCCGAGGTCGTACAGCACCTCGGCGGCGCGCATCGCGCCCGGGACGAAGTGGAACTGCACGCCGTGAGCCTGCGCCTCGATCGCCCGTGCGGTGAGCTGCTGGGCCCGCTCGGCCATGTGCGGTCCCACGTCGACGATCACGATCGCGGCGACCTGGTCCGGGTGGCTGCCGGCGAACTCCAGGTACACCTCGGGGTCACCCTGCCCGGAGTCCCCGATCAGCGCGAACCTCGTGTTGGGGTAGCCGCTGAGCAGGCGTCCGATCGCGTTGCGCTTGTGCTCCTTGCCCGACCGGACGATGTACCGGTCGCTGGGCCCCCAGTCAGTGAGGAACAGCGGGCCCTTCGGAAACCCGCGCCCCTGCAGAAACTTCGTCAGCAGCGGGTACATCGCCCACGACCCCGTGGAGACGTAGAAGAAGGACGGCAGCGAAGCCACGGCCTCCCCCGTCCCCCCAGGACCACGGTTGAGACCCCGGTACAGCGACGCCATGCCGGGGATCGCGTCGCGGCTGTGCGCATCGCCGACCAGCGTGACGAGCATCGCGCGAAGGCCCTCGGTCACGCGGCTGCGCAGGATGGTGTCGTCGATGTCGCTGATCACCGCGAAAGGAGCCTGAGGGTCGGGCACCACCACCCGGCCCCGTCCGCTGACCACCTCGGCATCGACGCTGTCGGGCACCAGCGTTGCGTGCACGCGGTGCCAGCCCGGGGCCAGCCCCGGCACCGTCAGCGTCGTAGCCGCATAGCCCCGCCGCTGCGTTGTCACCTGGGTCTCGACATCCCCGACCCGGATGGCGACGTCGACTTGCGGCAGGCCCAGCGCGGCATAGCGGCGCAGATTCTGCTCGGCGACGTCCCGGAACGGCAGCCCCGCGGTGGCCTCGGGGATCGCCGGTTCCTCCAGCACCTGCAGGTGCACCCGCACCTCGTCGCCGACCACGTACCCGCGGTGCACCACGACGTGCATGCCGCGAAACGAGCCCGCCCCGAACTTGCGGTCGCGCCGGTAGTGCGACAGCCGCCGGTCGAGGTCGGAGATGATCTGCGCGGCTTGGGCGCTACGAACCGCACGCCCCAACGACTGGCGAGGATGGCGCAGCACGCGCACGGCGTCGTCGATCACGGCACCAGACTGTCAGCACCGGCGCATCGGCGCCGCCCGGACGTGCGCAACGCTCAGGTCGTGGCAGAGCTGATGTACTGGGCCAACGTGTCGCGCTCGGTCTCGAGCTCGCCCATACGGGCCTTGACCAGGTCGCCGATGCTGACGAGGCCGCCGAGCCGGTCGTCGATGAGCACCGGCAGATGGCGGATGCGCTGCTGCGTCATGACGGCGAAGACGCTGTCGACGTGCTCGGTCATCTCCGTGCACACGACCTCGCGCGTCATGATGGTCGAGACGTCCTCCGACAGCACGACCGCGCCTCGTGTGGCCAGAGCACGCACCACGTCGCGCTCCGACACGATGCCGTCGACGTTCTCACCGTCGGCCGACACGACTGTGGCACCGATGCCGAACTCGGACAGCACGTCCAGCAGGTCGCGCACGGTGGTGTCCGGCGGGACGGTCACCACGTCTCGCCCCTTGCCGCGCAGAACGTCCGAGATGTGCATGCGCTACCCCTTCTCTAGGGCGTCACCGCTGCCCAGCGGCGCTGCCCAACCGTAGAGCAGCAGCCACCACCGGCGGAAGACGGTGCCGGTAGTCGAGAACAACCCGTTACCGAGCGGTGAGCGCCACCGGACGCGCCGGCGCCGCCCCCGTCGACTCCCGCACGATCAGCTCCGGCGAGTAGAGGTACTCGGTGGCCGGCATCGGCGACCCACCGATCGCATCGAGCAGCGTCTGTGCTGCGGCCTGGGCCATGGCCGGCACCGGCTGACGCACCGTCGTCAGGGCCGGCGACGTGAACGCGATCAGCGGGCTGTCGTCGAAGCCGACGACCGACACGTCCTCGGGCACCCGCAGCCCTTGCTGTCTCACGGCGCGGACGGCACCCAGCGCCATCAGGTCCGAGCCGCAGACGATCGCCGTCGCGCCTCGCTCCAGCAGCCGGTTGGCGGCCGCCCGTCCCCCCTCGACGCTGAACAGGGTGTGCTCGACCCAGCGCCTCGCCTCGGCTCGACGACGCACGCCGACCGACGACATCGTGTCGATGAATCCCTCGACCTTGCGGCGGGACGGCAGGTACCGCTGCTGCCCGACGGCCAGACCGATGGCGCTGTGTCCGAGCTGGGCCAGGTGCGTCACGGCAAGGCGCATCGCCTCGACGTCGTCAACGCTGATGAACGGAGCCTCCACGTCTGCTGCGAAGCCGTTGACGCACACGATGGGAAGCCCACGCTCGACCAGGTCTCGGTACTGCCGATGGTCGTTCTCGACGTCGGCGTGCAACCCCGAGACGAAGATGATGCCCGCCACGCCCTGGTCGACCAGCGACGTGACGTACTCGTCCTCGCTCACCCCGCCCGGGGTCTGGGTGCACAGCAGCGGCGTGAACGAGCGCAGGGCCAGCACCGACTCGATGTGCTGGGCGAAGGCCGGGAAGATCGGGTTCTCCAGCTCGGGCGTGATGAGGCCGACGAGCCCGGCGCTGCGTCGTCGCAGCCGCTCGGGACGTTCGTAGCCCAGCACGTCCAGCGCCGTCAGCACGGCGATCCGGGTCGACTCCGCGACCCCGGGCTTGTCGTTGAGCACGCGACTGACGGTGGCTTCGGACACGCCCGCATGGCGTGCGATGTCAGACAGGCGTGCGGTCATGGTCCTATGTAACGTTCTGATCGCAATCGATGCAAGTACCTACAGCAGTGCAGAAATCTCTTGCTACTCTGGTGCTGCCGAACATCGAGGTTCGGTCCGCCGTTGTGCGGAGTCTTCACACACAGGGAGCAGTCCATGCACTTCCGTGCGCGTGGCCTTGCGCTCGTGGCAACGGTTGGCCTTCTCGCCGCAGCATGCGGCGGGGGCGACACCGACGCCGGGGCCGAGGCAACAACCGAACCGACGAGCGATGGCGGCGCCGCCGCCGAGGGCGAGCTTCTCGTCTGGGCCGACGAGACCCGAGCCAGCATCATCAGCGAGATCGGCGAGCAGTTCACGACCGACACCGGCGTGACCGTCAACGTCGTGGAGAAGGCCAACGAGAACCTGCGGGCCGACTTCGAGACCCAGGCCCCGTCCGGCCAGGGCCCCGACATCATCGTCGGAGCCCACGACTGGATCGGCAACTTCATCGCCAACGGCCTCATCGCCCCGATCGAGCTCGGCGACAAGGCCGGCGACTTCCAGCAGGTTGCCGTGGACGCGTTCTCGTTCGAGGGCCAGGTCTACGGCCTTCCCTACGCGGTCGAGAACGTCGCGCTGCTGCGCAACACCGACCTTGCCCCCGACCAGCCCGCCTCGTGGGACGAGATGATCGCCGCCGGCCAGGCCCTGGTCGACTCCGGTGACGCCAGCCTGCCCTTCGCCGTCCAGATGAACGGCGAGGCCGGTGACCCCTACCACTTCTACCCGCTGCAGACCTCCTACGGCGCCTTCGTCTTCGGCCAGACCGAGGACGGCACATGGAACCCTGACGACGTCCAGCTCGACAACGAGGGCGGCCTGCAGTTCGCCCAGGACCTGTCGCAGTGGGCGCAGGACGGCATCGTGTCGGCCGACGTCAGCGGCGACATCGCCATCACCGAGTTCAACGAGGGCCGTGTGCCGTTCTGGATCACGGGCCCGTGGAACGTCGCCGGTGCGCAGGAGGCGGGGATCAACCTCGTCGCTGAGGAGATCCCCGGCCCGGGTGGCCAGACGGCCGCCCCGTTCGTGGGTGTGCAGGGCTTCATGATCTCCGCGCTGTCGGAGAACACGCTGCTGGCCAACGAGTTCGTCGTCAACTACCTGGGCACCGAGGACGTCGCCCAGCAGCTGTTCGACGCCGGTGGCCGCGCTCCGGCGCTGACCTCGGTCTTCGACCAGGTCTCCAGCGACCCGATCATCGCCGGCTTCGGCAGCGTCGGCGCCGAGGGCAGCCCCATCCCGAACATCCCGGCCATGGCCGCGGTGTGGGAGGAGTGGGGCAACGCGCAGGGCGCCATCGTCCTGCAGCGTGGTGACCCCGTCGAGCTGTGGACCACCATGGCCGACAAGGTGCGCGAGAACATCGCCGCCAGCTGACCTCGGTCAGACAGCAGAAGGGCCCGGACCGCTTCGCGCGGTTCGGGCCCTTTTGCCTACGCGCGTCACCCTTTCACCACTAGCCTCAGCCTCGCGCGAGGTAGCGCACCGGGACGTCGTGGAGGGTTCATGTCGCAGACCGAGACCACCAGCAGCACCCAGGCTCCCCCGAACGCCAAGCGGCCGCGCGGCATGCCGTGGTTCGGCGGCTCGTCCGGCACGGCCCTCGTCGCCAAGATCGTCGGCCTCGCCCTGGTGGACGCGCTGGCGATCTACGGCGTGCTCACGCTGTGGAGCGCCGAGGCGTGGGGATACCTCGCGGCCCTGGTGCTCATCACCGTCCTGATCAACTGGGCCTACATCTCGCCCCGGGCGATCCCGGCCAAGTACCTGGTTCCCGGTCTCGTCTTTCTGCTCATCTACCAGGTGTTCGTCGTCGCCTACACCTTGACGCTCTCGTTCACCAACTTCGGTGACGGCAACCAGGGCACCAAAGAGGGCGCGATCGAGACGATCCTGCTCCGCGAGGAGCGACGGGTGCCCGACTCCCCGACCTACCAGATCCAGATCGTGCGCGAGGGTGGCGCCCTCGGCGGCGGGGGCCTCGGGTTCCTGACCGCTGACCCCGAGTCGGGCGAGACACTGGTGGGGTTCGAGGAGAGCCCCCTGGCCCCCGCGAACGCCGACGACTTCACCCCGCTGACCTTCGGCGAGGTCGTCGCGGTGCAGAGCGAGGTCACGAGCCTGCGCGTGCCGTTGTCGGACGACCCCGCCGACGGCAGCCTGCGCACCGACAACGGGTCGACGGCCTTCGTCAACCAGCCTCTGCTGACCTACGACGCGGAGGCGAACACCCTCACCAACGTCGAGACCGGCGAGGTGTTCGTCGCCGACGACGAGAACGGCGTGTTCGTCAGCCAGGAGACGAACCGGGCCATCAGACCCGGCTGGCAGGTGTTCGTCGGATTCGACAACTACACGCGAATCCTCACCGACGAACGCATCCGAGAGCCGTTCATCTCGGTGTTCGTCTGGAACATCGTCTTCGGCGTGCTGTCGGTGACGCTGCCCTTCGCGCTGGGGCTGCTCGGCGCCATGGCGCTGCAGCACAAGACGATGCGAGGGGTGCGGGCCTACCGGTCGATCCTGATCCTGCCCTATGCGATCCCGGCGTTCCTGACCACGCTCGTCTGGCAGGGCATGTTCAACACCCAGTTCGGCTTCATCAACCAAGTGCTGCTGAACGGCGCGAGCATCCCCTGGCTGACCGACGAGTGGCTGGCACGGCTGTCGGTGGTCTTCGTACAGCTGTGGCTGGGATTCCCGTACTTCCTGATCGTCAGCACCGGCGCACTGACGGCCATCCCCGACGACATCCTCGAGGCCGCCAAGGTGGACGGCGCGTCGGTGACCCAGACGTTCTGGCGGGTCAAGTGGCCCCTGCTGCTGGTCGCCGTCGCTCCCCTGCTCATCGCCTCGTTCGCGTTCAACTTCAACAACTACAACGTGATCAGATTCTTGACCGACGGTGGCCCCACCGATACGACGGCGAGCATCTCCTACGGAGCCACCGACATCCTCATCACCTTCGTCGACAAGCTGGCCTTCTCGGGCTCGTTCCGGCAGTACGGCTTCGCCTCGGCGATCGCCGTGGTGATCTTCATCATCGTGGCCGCCATCTCCTACATCGGCTTCAAGCGGACTCAGACCTTCGAGGAGATCGACTGACATGCGCTGGTTCAGAGACACCGGATGGCGTCACCTGTTCGCGTTGGCCCTGGTGGTCTTCGCCCTGTTCCCCATCGTCTACCTGGTCAGCGCATCCCTGAACTCCTCGGGAACGCTGGTGGGCTCGAACGACCTGTTCGCCTCGGTCACGACGGCCAACTACCAGGAGCTGCTCACGACGACGAACTACACCGACTGGTGGGTCAACTCCCTCATCGTGGGGCTGAGCACCGCCGTGCTCACCGCCATGCTGTGCGCGTTGGCGGCGTACGCGTTCAGCCGCTTCCGCTTCCGGGGCCGCCGCGGTGGCCTGTTCGGGCTGCTGCTGGTGCAGATGTTCCCGCAGCTGCTGGCCTACATCGCGATCTTCGCGCTGCTGCTGTCGTTCCGCGACTACTTCCCGGCCATCGGCCTGGGCACGCTGCTCGGGCTGATCCTGGTGTACCTGGGCGGCGCCCTCGGGGTGAACACCTGGCTGATGAAGGGGTTCTTCGACACCGTCCCGCGCGACATCGACGAGTCGGCCAAGGTGGACGGAGCCGGGCACGCCCGCACCTTCTTCACGCTGATCCTGCCGCTGGTCACACCGATCATCGCCGTCGTCGGCATGCTGTCCTACATCGCCACGGCCAACGACTACCTGATCGCGCGCACGGTGCTGGGTGACAACCCCGAGGTGCAGACACTGCCGGTCGGGCTGTACGAGTTCATCTCCCGGCAGTTCGAGCAGGACTGGGGCACGTTCGCCGCCGGCGCGATCCTCGGCGCCATCCCCCCGACCATCATCTTCTTCTTCGCCCAGCGCTACATCGCCAGCGGCCTGCTCGCCGGCGCCGTGAAGGGTTGATGCGACGCGCCCGAAACCATTGCTGTTAACACAGTGTTTACGGCAGGATAGACACGTCCCTCCCACTCGGATCGTCCGGCACGTACCTGCCGGTGGAAGGCAAGGTGCCCCATGGCAACAGTCACGTACGACAGCGCGAGTCGCCTCTACCCCGGAGGAGACACTCCCGCCGTCAACCAGCTCAACCTGCAGATCGAGGACGGTGAGTTCCTCGTCGTCGTCGGTCCCTCGGGCTGCGGCAAGTCGACGGCGCTGCGCATGCTCGCCGGGCTCGAGGAGGTGACCAGCGGGCGCATCCTGATCGGCGACCGCGACGTCACCCACATGGCCCCCAAGGACCGTGACATCGCCATGGTCTTCCAGAACTACGCCCTGTACCCGCACATGACCGTGGCCGAGAACATGGGCTTCGCTCTGAAGATCAAGGGCACCCCGAAGGACGAGATCCGTACCCGCGTCGAGGAGGCCGCCAAGATCCTCGACCTCGAGCAGTACCTCGAGCGCAAGCCGAAGGCACTGTCGGGTGGGCAGCGCCATCGTCCGCCAGCCGCAGGTGTTCCTGATGGACGAGCCGCTGTCGAACCTCGACGCGAAGCTGCGTGTCTCGACCCGTACCCAGATCGCCTCGCTGCAGCGCCGGCTGGGCATCACCACCCTCTACGTCACCCACGACCAGATCGAGGCCATGACGATGGGTGACCGCGTCGCGGTTCTCAAGGACGGCCTGCTGCAGCAGGTCGACAGCCCGCTGAACCTCTACGACACACCCGGCAACGTCTTCGTCGCCGGCTTCATCGGCTCCCCTGCGATGAACATCGGCGAGTTCAGCGTCGAGGGCAACCAGGCGAAGGCCCCGATGGGTGCGGTCACGCTGCCCGACGCGGTGGCACGCACCGCACAGCCCGACGGCAAGATCACCGTCGGCTTCCGCCCCGAGGGCCTGGAGCTGTCGTCCGAGGGCACCGAGAACGCGTTCCCCGTCGACGTCGACATCGTCGAGGAGCTGGGGTCGGACGCCTTCGTCTACGGAGAGCCCGCCGGTGGCGCCGGTACCGCGCTGCGTAGCGACAACATCATCGCGCGCATCGACCCGCACGACGCTCCCCGCAAGGGCGACAAGATCTGGCTGCGCCCGAAGACCGAGGGCATGCACTACTTCTCGGCGTCCACCGGTCAGCGGATCCAGGAGTCCGGCGAGCTCGTCGAGGTCACTCGGTAGGCTCGACCTCACTCAGCGCTCGACGGCGCCGGTCTCGAGAGGGGCTGGCGCCGTCGGCCTGTGGGCGGTGTCCCCCGATCCCTCGTGTGGAGGTGCTCGTGGAGCTCAACATCCTGGCGGACCCCAACGAGCAGGTGGGCCTGATCGACCTGCCGTGGGACATGCCGCTCGAGGAGTGGCCGTCCTGGTACCTCGTGGCTCTGCCACGCGGCATCTCTCGGCACGTCGTCCGGTTCGTCCGCATCAACCAGCAGGTCTACGCGTTCAAGGAGATCGTCGAGTCGTACGCGACGCGCGAGTACCGGCTGCTGCGGGCCCTCGAGCGCATCGGTGTCCCGTCCGTCGAACCAGTGGGGGTCGTCACCGGACGTGAGGCCCCGGACGGGTCCCCACTCGACTCGATACTCATCACCCGCCACCTCACGTGGTCGCTGCCCTACCGGGCGGTGTTCTCCGGCAACCTGCGCCCCGACACCGTCGACCGCCTTCTCGACGCTCTGGTCGCGCTGATCGGGCGGCTGCACCTGGTCGGGTTCGCGTGGAACGACTGCTCGCTGTCGAACACCCTCTTCCGCCGCGACGCCGGGGCGTTCGCCGCCTACCTGGTCGACGCCGAGACAGGTGAGCTGCACGGCGGGCTCAGCGACGGCCAGCGCCAGCACGACATCGAGACCGCCCACCTCAACATCGCCGGTGAGCTGATGGACCTGCAGGCCGGCGGTGTGCTCGACGAGCACCTCGACCCCATCGATCTGGCCGCCGAGGTGCCGTCACGCTACGAGCACCTGTGGACCGAGCTGACCGGTGTCGAGCAGTTCAAGATCGGTGAGCGATGGCGGGTGGCGCAGCGCATCGAGAGGCTCAACGCGCTCGGGTTCGATGTCGACGAGCTCAACATCGTCACCGACATCGGCGGACGTACCGTCCGCATCCAGCCCAAGGTGGTCGACGCGGGGCACCACTCCCGCAGGCTGATGCGCCTGACCGGCATCGATGCCGAGGAGAACCAGGCCCGTCGACTGCTCAACGACCTCGACGCCTACAAGGCGGCGACCGACCAGCAGGCCGAGTCGGAGCCCGTCGTCGCGCACCAGTGGGTGTCGCAGGTCTACCAACCAGTGGTGACGGCCGTCCCGCGTGAGCTGCGCGGCAAGCTCGAGCCGCCGGAGGTGTTCCACGAGGTGCTCGAGCACCGCTGGTATCTCTCCGAGCAGCGTGGGGAGCAGGTGCCTCTCGACGAGGCCGTGTCGCGCTACCTCTCCGACGTGCTGGCGCACAAGCCGGACGAGGCCGCCGTGCTCGGCTCAGCGGTGCGCCCCGGCGAGAAGGTCGAGCTCGACCTCGACCTCGAGGACACCCAGCCCTTCCGCCTCACCTGGGACGAGCTCGACGAGAAGTAGCCCCCGCACACCCCACCCCGGCGGGAAATGATCACGTTCGGTACGGCAGTGGGCGCTTCACACGGGCAATTGGCCGTGCAAAGCGCCCATACGCCTCGCGAGGGGCCCTCCGAGGCGCGACCAGCCCCGCCGCGGCGCCACGCAGCCCCGAACGGTCAGCCCTTGCGGGCGCGAGCCACGGCGTACAGCGCGATACCCGTCGCCACGGACGCGTTGAGCGACTCGATCTCGCTCGTGATCGCGATCGACGCCACCACGTCGCACTGCTCCCGCACGACACGCGAGAGCCCCTTGCCCTCCGACCCCGTGACGAGCACGAGCGGCTCGGTGGCCAGCTCCAGCGCGCCGATCTCGGTGTCACCGTCGCCCGCCAGCCCCACGACGAACAGACCGGCCTTGCGGTACCCGGCCAGCGCACGTGCCATGTTCGTCGCTCGTGCCACCGGGACGCGGGCGGCCGCGCCGGCCGAGGTCTTCCACGCCGAGGCGGTCATGCCTGCCGACCGACGTTCGGGCACGACGACGCCGTGGGCCCCGAAGGCCGCAGCGCTGCGCACGACTGCTCCGAGGTTGCGCGGGTCGGTCACTCCGTCCAGCGCCACGATGAGCGGCGTCTGGTCGGCGTCGAACGCGCGCGACACCAGGTCGTTGGGGTGCGCGTAGGAGTACGGCGGAACCTGCAGCGCCAGTCCCTGGTGCGGAGAGTCCCCGGTGAGCCTGTCGAGCTCACGCCGCGGCGCCTCCAGGACGGGCAGGCTGCGCTCTGCCGCGATCTTGAGGGCCTCCTTCACCCGGTCGTCGGCGTCGATCCGCTCCGCCACCAGCAGCGCCGATGCCGGTACGCCCTCGCGCAGAGCCTCGATGACCGGGTTGCGCCCGGCCACCACCTCGGTGGTGGGCTTGCCCTTCGACCCTCCCGAACGACGAGCCCCCGACCCGCTACGCGCAGCGCCTCCCGACCCCTGCCCCGACCCCGAGCCACCGGACCCCGACCGGCGGTACGCCTTGTGCCCAGGACGGTCCTCGGCCTTGGGCGTCGGACCCTTGCCCTGCAGCCCCCGGCGGTTCTTGCCCCCGGTGCCTGCCGTGGCGCCCTTCTTGGTGCCCGGGTTGCGCCGCGACCCCGGGCGTTGCGAGTTGCCGGCCATCAGCGATCCACTCCGATCGTCCAGCGCGCCCCGGCCGGTGTGTCCTCGACGGCCACGCCCAGGTCGGTCAAGCGGTTCCGGATCCCGTCCGCGGTGGCGAAGTCACGCGCCGCCCGCGCGGCTGCCCGCTGGTCGAGCAGCATCGACACGAGCCCGTCGACCACCCCGCGCAGCGCGTCCCCCTCGCCTCCGGCACGCGACGCCCACGGCTGCCCGAACGGGTCGACGCCGAGCACGTCGAGCATGGCTCGCACGCTGCCGACCGTTCCGCGCAGCGCCAGTGAGTCACCGCCGGCCAGCAGCAGGTTGCCCTCCCGGACCACCTCGTGCAGCGCCGCGACCGCGGCCGGCACCCCCAGGTCGTCGTCCATCGCCTGCACGAAGTCGGCGCACGCGATGCCGGGCTCCACGGGGCCGGT
Organism: uncultured Actinomycetes bacterium; assembly: GCA_964400785.1. Classification (GTDB taxonomy): domain Bacteria; phylum Actinomycetota; class Actinomycetes; order Jiangellales; family Jiangellaceae; genus CAVQGZ01. Next base: position 11,357 of record CAYNWB010000031.1, read on the forward strand.
GATCTCGATCGCCCGTTCAAGAAACCCCTCGATGCGTCGAAAGGCCACACCGGCCTCGGCCAGGGCCTCGTCGCTGAACTCGATGTTGCTGCGGTAGTGAGGGGCGACGAGGTAGTAGCGCAGCTCGATCGGCCGCACCCGCTGCACGACCTCGCTGACCAGCAGCGAGTTGCCCAGCGACTTGCTCATCTTCTCCCCCGACGTGGTCACCCACGCGTTGTGCACCCAGTAGCGCGCGAAGCCACGCCCGGCCGCAGCCGACTGCGCAAGCTCGTTCTCGTGGTGCGGAAACCGCAGGTCGAGCCCCCCGCCGTGGATGTCGAACGTGTCGCCGAGGTACTTGCCCGCCATCGCCGAGCACTCGAGGTGCCACCCGGGACGGCCGACCCCCCACGGGGTCGGCCACGACGCCGTGGCGGGCTCGTCCGGCTTCGATCCCTTCCACAGCGCGAAGTCGCGCGGGTCGCGCTTGCCACGGGGGTCGGCGTCGGCCGCCGGCTCCATCTCGTCCACCCGCTGCCCCGACAGCTCGCCGTAGCGCGGCCACGACCGGACGTCGAAGTAGACGTCACCGGACCCGTCCTCGGCCACGTAGGCGTGCCCGGCGTCGATCAGCTCGGACATGAGCGCAACCATCTCGGTCGCGTGACCGGTCGCCCGAGGCTCGTGCGTGGGAGCGACGCACCCGAGCACGTCGTAGGCGTCGGCGAAGGCCCGCTCGTAGCGCGTGGCCCAGGCCCACCAGGGCACGCCCGCCTGGGCCGACTTGGCCAGGATCTTGTCGTCGATGTCGGTGACGTTGCGGATGAAGGTCACCTGGTACCCGCTGCGCTGCAGCCACCGCTGCAGCACGTCGAACACGAGGCCCGACCTGATGTGCCCGACGTGTGGTGCCGCCTGCACCGTGGCACCACACAGGTACATGCCGACCTTGCCGGGTTCGAGGGGTTCGAACGGTCGGACGGTCCGCGTCGCGGTGTCGTAGAGGTGCAGCGCCACCTGACCAGCCTACGGCCGGGCTCAGCCGTGCCAGACCACCTTGTCGGCCTGCACCCGGCACACCACACGGACGTTGTCGGTGCCGTCGTCCCACGGGTAGCGGTCGAGCCCGCGGTACTTCGCGGCGAGCGCGTCGATGAGCTCACGCCCACCCTGCTCGGTCATCGACACCCGGCCGCGCACCTCGAGGTAGCTGTACGGGTTGTCGGGGTTCAGGACGAGCACCGACACCCTCGGGTCGCGCAGCATGTTGTCGGCCTTGCGGCGGCCCAGCACCGTCGAGAACACGAGGGTGTCGTCCTCCCGGGTGATCCAGACCACCGACGTCTGAGGTGAGCCGGACGGCTCGATCGTGGCGACCGTGGCGAAGCTCAGCGCATCGACCACAGCCCGCGCCTGCTCGGGCAGGGCGGTGCTCATGCCGGCTCACCCTGTACCCGGGTGCTCGACCACACCAGGGCGGTGGCGACCGCTGCGAGCCCCTCTGCCCGTCCGGTGAGCCCGAGTCCGTCGCTCGTCGTGCCCGACACCGACACTGCAGCGTCGATGGCGGCACCGAGGACGGCCTGCGCCTCGTCGCGCCGCGTGCCGATCTTCGGCCGGTTGCCCACCACCTGCACCGCCACGTTGCCGATCTCGAAGCCCGCCGCACGCACGACCCGCGCCACCTCGCTGAGCAAGGCCACCCCGCTGGCACCCGACCACTCGGGACGGTCGACTCCGACCACGGCGCCCAGGTCGCCGAGCCCAGCAGCCGAGAGCAGTGCGTCGCAGGCCGCGTGAGCCGCCACGTCGCCGTCGGAGTGCCCGGAGCATCCGGCCGGCTCGGACTCCCACAGCAGCCCGGCCACCCAGCAGGGGCGGCCCGCCTCCAGCGGGTGGACGTCGACGCCGATGCCCACCCGCGGTGCACCCATGGACAGCTCGCCCGTCCCGGCCTCGCTCACGTCACGCTGCCATCGTGCGCGGCTGCCTGCTGCGTGAGCACCGCATCGGCGAGCACGAGATCGATCGGACGCGTCACCTTGAACGCCAGCTGCTCGCCCGGGACGACGACCACGGCATGCCCGAGCCGCTCGACAAGCCCCGCGTCGTCGGTGGCGTCCAGGCTGCCGTCGGCGATAGCAGCTGCGTAGGCGGCGTCGAGCACGTCACGCCGAAAGCCCTGCGGGGTCTGCACCGCGCGCAGGCTCGAGCGGTCGACCGTGCCGACCACCTCGGGCAGCCCGTCCTCGCCGACGCTGACGTGCTTGACCGTGTCGACGACCGGCAGCCCCGGGACGACGGCGACATGACCGGCCCGTACCGCGGCATCGACCGCATCCACGAGGGCGACCGGGGTCAGCGGACGGGCCGCGTCGTGCACGAGCACCACGGTCACGTCGTCAGCAAGAGTCTGCAGCGCGCGCAGAACAGAGGCGGAGCGCGTCGATCCGCCGGCGACGACCGACACGTCGGCGTCCAGGCGCAGCGGCGCCAGCAGACCCGACACGTGGTCGACGTCGTCGGCAGGGGCAGCCACCACCACGGTGGTCACGGCTGTGGACGCCGCGAGGGCACGCACGGCGTGCACCACGAGAGGGTCCCCGTGCAGGTGACGCAGGGCCTTGGGGCCGCCGGCCCCCAGTCGTTCGCCCCGACCCGCGGCCGGGACGATGGCCGCGGTGCTCAGCTGGCGAGAACCTCGTCGAGCACGGCCTCGGCCTTGTCCTCGTTGGTCTTCTCGGCCAGGGCCAGCTCAGAGATCAGCACCTGCCGAGCCTTGGCGAGCATGCGCTTCTCCCCGGCCGACAGGCCGCGTCCCCCTTCACGCCGCGTGAGGTCACGTACGACCTCGGCCACCTTGATGACGTCGCCCGAGGCGAGCTTCTCGAGGTTGGCCTTGTACCGGCGCGACCAGTTGGTCGGCTCCTCGACGTACGGCTCGCGGAGAACATCGAAGACCTTGTCGAGGCCTTCGCGGCTCACCACGTCCCGAACGCCGACGAGGTCGACGTTGTCGGCCGGAACACGGACGGTGAGGTCACCTTGGGCGACCTTGAGGACGAGATACGTGCGCTCCACGCCTTTGATGGCGCGTGACTCGATCGCCTCGATGAGCGCAGCCCCGTGGTGGGGGTAGACGACGGTCTCTCCGACATTGAAAGCCATAGAGTGCTGACCCCTTTCGGTGATCCAATCCTAACACGAGGTAAACGTCTCGTCTGCCCCAACTTCGAACATCTCTGCAGGTCAGGGGGTTGACAAACGCAAGAATTCGTGGCACGCGCGCGTCCGGATCGACTGCGGGCTTTCCTCCGCGAGCGTTCACCGTCATGCTTGGCTCGTGGCGGGAGAGCTGGAGCGCGGGCCGGGTCCCGGCGCGCTCCCGGACCCCGACAGCGTGGTGATCCCGGACGACGTCTCGGCCCTGGAGGCCGAGGCGTGGGCCTGGCGAGCCGAGCAGCTGCGCCGCGACCGCCGTGGTCCCGGCGCCCAACAGCCGCGGTCGACCACCTGGCGGGTCGCGGGTCGCGTCGTCCCGATGCTGCTGGGCTCGTTGCTGCTCGTGGCCTTTCTCGCGAGCCTCGCCACCACGGTGCGCCCGGCCACGGTCGACAGCCTGACGCCGGCGCCGCTGGACTCCCCGTCCATCCCGGACGGTCAGGTCGGCGGGCTGCTGCCGGCAGGCATCGTCGACGTCGACGGAGCCACTCGCTCCACCCGCGCCCTGCGACCGGCGACCCTGGTGATCGTCCCAGCCGCAGGCGCCAGTCAGTCGCTCCTGGACGCGGTGTACCTGCAGTCGCAGGCCTACGGCATCGCGACCGGCCTGGTCGGCCCCCCCGAGCGGCAGGCCCTGCTCGAACGCACGTCGGACGACATCGGCGTCGGGCTCGTGCCGGTGGTGATCGATCGGCAGTCGGTGATCGCGACCAGCCTCGGCCTGCCACCCCAGGCCGACACGACGATCGTCGTCGTGGGCACGGACGGACGCATCCAGACGGTCGTGGAGAACCCCAGCGACGGTATCCAGCTGCAGTCGGCGCTCTCGCGTGCGGCGGCAGGGTTGGACCCGCCGGGCACGAGCGGCGATTAGGCTTGCGCCTCGTGACCCACCTGATGCACTCACGACCCCGCCGGCTGGCGAGCCTCGTCGTGGCGACCGGAGCGGCTGTGGCACTGGCCGGGTGCGGCACCAACATCGGTGCCCAGACCCAGGACTGGTACGACGCCACGGACGGCACCAACAGCTCCGCCGAGTCGAGCCTGCAGGGCATGGCCGTCCGGTCGGTCGTCGTGGTCTCCGACGGCACGGACGCCGCGGTGGTGGGCACGTTCGTCAACACCTCCGACGACGCCGACGGGGTGACCGGCATCAGCGTGGCCGGCGAGAGCGCCACCATCACCGGTGACCTCGACGTCGAGCCCGGGCAGTCCGTCCGGCTCGGCCCACCCGGGCAGGCCCGCGCTCAGGTCGACGGGGCAGACCTCGAGCCCGGGTCGACGGCCACCGTCGAGGTCACCTTCGAGGCCGCGCCCAAGCAGACGCTGAACGCGGTCGTGCGGTCTGCGGCCGGCGAGTTCGAGCAGTCAGGACCGCAGTAGCCGATCAGGGCTCGAACTTGTAGCCCAGGCCGCGCACCGTGACGATGTGGGACGGGGCGGCAGGGTCGGGCTCCACCTTTGCGCGCAGGCGCTTGACGTGCACGTCCAGGGTCTTGGTGTCGCCCACGTAGTCGGCCCCCCAGACCCGGTCGATCAGCTGGCCGCGCGTGAGCACCCGTCCGGCGTTGCGCAGCAGAAGCTCGAGCAGCTCGAACTCCTTCAGGGGCAGCTTGGTCTCGCGACCCGAGACGGTGACGACGTGCCGCTCGATGTCCATGCGCACCGGTCCCGCCTCGACGACCGACGATGAGGCGTCGAGGTCCTCCCCCCCACGTCGCAGCACGGCACGCACGCGTGCCACCAGCTCGCGCGACGAGAACGGCTTGGTGACGTAGTCGTCCGCTCCGAGCTCGAGCCCGACCACCTTGTCGACCTCGCTGTCCTTGGCGGTCACCATGATCACGGGCACGTTCGAGCGGGCCCGCAGTGCCTTGCACACCTCGGTGCCCGACATGCCGGGCAGCATCAGGTCGAGCAGCACCAGGTCGTGACCGGTGCGGTCGTACTCGCTCAGGGCGGAGTCTCCGTCGGACACCACGGTGACCGTGTAGCCCTCCTTGCGCAGCAGGTACGACAGGGCGTCGCTGATCGACTCCTCGTCCTCGACAACCAGTACGTGGGTCACGGGGTTCCCTCCGTCACGTGGGTGGCCGAGCGGTCTGCGGGCCGCACGGGGTCTGCTGTGGTGTGGCTGACAGGATGCCGTGGCAAGCGCAGGGTGAACGTCGACCCCGCGCCGTGCGAGCTCCAGACTGTGACCTCACCTCGGTGGGCGGCGGCGATGTGCTTGACGATCGCGAGGCCGAGACCGGTGCCTCCGGTCTGTCGTGAGCGGGCCGGGTCGACGCGGTAGAAGCGCTCGAAGATGCGGTCGAGCTCTTCGTCGGGGATGCCGATCCCCTGGTCGGTCACGGTGATCTCCACCGCGTCCTCCCGCTCGCGCACGCCGACGGCCACCCGGGTGTGCTCCGGGCTGTACGAGATGGCGTTGTCGACGAGGTTGTTCACCGCCGTCACGAGCTGGTCCTTGTCCCCGATCACCTGCAGGCCGTGCGGACCTCCGCGCACGAGCCTGATGTGCTTGACCTCGGCGGCCGAACGGACGCGATCCATCGCCTCGGCGATCACGGCGTCGACGCGTACGGCACGGGCCGACTCCACCGGGTTGTCGAACTGCAGTCGCGACAGGTCGATGATCTCGTTGACCAGCTTGCCCAGTCGGGACGACTCGTGCTGCAGCCGCCCGGCGAACCGACGCACCGAGTCGGGGTCGTCCGCGGCGTCCTCGATGGCCTCGGCAAGCAGCCCGATCGCCCCGATCGGCGTCTTCAGCTCGTGCGAGATGTTGGCGACGAAGTCACGTCGGGCCTCCTCGGCACGCTGCGCCTGAGTGCGGTCTTCGGCGAGCAGCAGCACCCACCCGTCCGGCAGCTCGCCCGCTCGCACCCCGAGCACGACGGGCGCCTCGTTGCGCGCCTTCTCCAGCAGCACCTGAGCCTCTTGGTTCCGGCCCGACCGCTGGACGGCTTTCGCCAGCTGCACAAGGTCGGGATGGACGACCGACCCCGCTCGCACGAGGCGGTAGGCGTAGGCCGACGGGCTCGCCTCGACCACGGTGAGATGGGGGTCGAGCAGCACCGCGCTCGAGCGCAGGGCTGCCAGCACCGAGCTCACCTCGACGGCCGGCTGCTGCTCGGGGGCGCTCGTCGCCGCCACGCGGCGGCGAGCGACGACCAGTCCCGCCAGCACACCGACGGCCAGCGCCGCGACCGCCACCAGCGCAGCTGCCAGCCCGGACATCACACCACGATGGTAGGCCCGGCGACCGACAGACTCCGCGCGTGACGATCATGACCCGGGGCACTGACGTGGGAGTTCATCGAGACTTGCCCTGGCGTTCACGCACGAGGAGCAGGTCGGTACGCACCGCACGTATTCTTGAAGATCACGACGATCGGAGGTGACCAGGACGTGCGCACCATCTTCCACGAGCGCATGACCCACGTGGTCGACCACCTCGTGACGATGAGCGGACTCGTGGCCGACATGATGGGAGAGGCCACCGCCGCGCTGCTCACCGCCGATCTCGAGCGAGCCGAGGCGTGCGTGTCGTCCGACAAGGCGGTCAACATTCTTCAGGACGCCACGGACGAGAGCATCATCGACCTGATGACGCGGCAGAACCCCGTCGCGACCGACATGCGCAGCCTCGTGGCGGCGATGCGCATCACCACCGACATCGAGCGCATGGGCGACCTCGCAGCGCACGTGGCCAAGGTGGCACGCCGGCGCTACCCCGACCGGGCCGTACCGGACTCCCTCGTCGAGACGTTCGCCGGGCTCGGCTCGAAGTCGCAGACGATCGCGGAGAAGACCGGGCTGCTGCTCGCGTCGCATGACGTGGAGCTCTGCGACCAGATCAAGCGGGACGACGACGAGATCGACCGCCTGCACCGCTCGATGTTTCTGGTGGTGCTCGACCACACGTGGCCCGGGACAGCCGAGCAGGCCGTCGACCTCGCCCTGCTCGGGCGCTACTACGAGCGCTTCGGCGACCACGCGGTGCTCATCGCGAGCCACGTGCGGTACCTGATCACGGGCTCGTACGAGAGGCTCGGCGCCCCTTCGCGCTGAGCCGGTGGGCACAGCCCGCCGGCGGCCTGGTTCTAGCGGCCCTGGTTCGCGACCGCCTTGATCGCATCGGCTGCGGCGTCCGGGTCGAGGTACTCCCCGCCGCGGTGCAGCGGGTTGAAGTCGTCGTCCAGCTCGTACAGCAGCGGGATACCGGTGGGGATGTTGAGCCCGACGATGTCCTCGTCGGAGATGCCGTCCAGGTGCTTCACGAGGGCGCGCAGCGAGTTGCCGTGCGCCCCGACCAGCACGGTGGCACCGGCACGCAGGTCGGGCACGATCGCGTCGTACCAGTACGGCAGCATGCGGACGACGACGTCCTTGAGGCACTCGGTGAGCGGGCGGACCTCGGTGGGCAGCCCGGCGTAGCGCGGGTCGGCGAACTGGCTGAACTCCGAGTCGGGGTCGATCGGCGGAGGCGGGGTGTCGTAGGCGCGGCGCCAGAGCATGAACTGCTCCTCGCCGAACTGCTCGAGGGTCTCCTTCTTGTTCTTGCCCTGAAGCCCGCCGTAGTGCCGCTCGTTGAGGCGCCAGTGCCGGCGTACGGGGGTCCAGTGGCGGTCGGCGGAGTGCAGCGCCATCTCCGTCGTCCGGATCGCGCGACGCAGCACCGAGGTGTGCACGACGTCGGGCAGCACGCCCCGCTCGACGAGCAGGTGCCCGCCGCGCTCGGCCTCGGCGCGGCCCTTCTCGGTGAGGTCGACGTCGACCCATCCGGTGAACAGGTTCTTGGCGTTCCACTCGCTCTCGCCGTGGCGCAGCAGGATCAGACGGTAGGTGCCCTCAGTCATGCCCTCGAGAGTAGTGAGAGGGTGCGACGGCGTCCGGCGATTCGATCAGCCGCTACTGGGGCCGCAGGTGCTCGAAGGCGGCGAGGTTGTCGGTGGGCTCTCCTCGCGAGAGCCGCCACTGCCACTCCGCGCGGATCGCGGTGGAGAACCCCAGCTCCAGCAACGTGTTGAACGACGAGTCGGCCGCGTCGAGCACGCGCCCGAGCAGGGCGTCGACCTCGTCCTCGCTCACGCAGGCCAGCGGTAGGCGCCCGAGCAGGTAGACGTCGCCCACAGGGTCGATGGTGAAGGCGACCCCGGCCAACCGAGCGTTGCGCTCGAGCAACCACCGGTGCATGCCGGCGTGGTTCTCGTCGGGATGCCGCACCACGAACGCGCTCACCTGCAGGCTGTGCTCACCCACGTCGAGCGTCGTCGTGGTCTGCCGCTTGTGCTCTCCCGGCAGGTCGACGGTGAACCGCGTGGGACGCTCGGCGCGCCACTCCAGCCCGGTGGCGTCCAGGGCCGCCTGCACGGTGGCGACGGCCTGCTCACGACGGCTCGACATGCCCACCGCGATCAGCGCGCGACCGCGAGCTCGGCGAAGCGGTGCGACTGCACGGCGGCGCGGGCGTCGGCGTAGCAGTCGAGCATCGAGGCCGCCGTGGCGTCCCAGCTGAATCGGCGAGCGTGCAGAGCGGCACCGGCGGCCAGGCGAGCGCGCTCGCTCTCGTCGAGAGCGAGGCGTCCGATCGCGTGGGCCCACGCGGCCGGGTCGTGCTCGCCGACGAGCAGCCCGGACGCCCCGTGGGCCACGGCGGTACGCAGCCCACCCACGGACGCCGCAACCACGGGCGTGCCGCACGCCTGGGCCTCGACGGCCACGAGCCCGAACGACTCGCTGCGCGACGGCATGGCCACGAGGGTGGCTGCCCGGTACCAGTCGGCCAGACGAGCCGCGTCCACCGGCGGCTCGAAGCGCACGACGTCACGGATGCCGAGGTCACGCGCGAGCAGGTCGAGCGACTCGGGGTGCTCGAGCCCGCTGCCGCTCGGCCCACCGACGATCGCGACGACGAGGCGCCGGCGCAGCTCGGGACGCTGCTCGAGCAGCACGGCCGCCGCCCTGAGCAGCAGATCGGGGGACTTCAACGGCTGGATCCGTCCGGCGAACAGCAGCAGCACCGCGTCACGGCGTACGCCCACCCGGTCTCGAGCCAGCAGCTGGTCGTCCGGGGTGAACCGGGTCAGGTCCACGCCTGGGTGCACCACCTGCAGGTGCTGGTCGTCGGCGTCGTAGAGGTCGACCAGCTGGGCGGCCTCCACGTCGGTGTTGGCGACGAGGCGGTCGGCCACCCGCACGATCTGCTGCTCGCCGATCACCCTCGTCGTCGGCTCGGCGGCGTCGCCGACCGCCAGGGACGCGTTCTTCACCTTCGCCATCGTGTGCATGGAGTGCACCAGGGGCACCCCCCACCGCTCGGCCGCGAGCCAGCCGACCTGCCCTGACAGCCAGTAGTGGGAGTGCACGAGGTCGTACCAGCCGGGTAGCTGCTCCGCCTCGGTGCGCAGCACCCCTGCGGAGAAGGCGCACATCTGGGCCGGAAGCTCGTCCTTCGACAGGCCCTGGTACGGCCCGGCGTCGACGTGGCGTACGCGCACCCCGTCGTCCAGGGCCACCACGGGCGGCAGCTCCGACGACGTCGTGCGGGTGAAGATGTCGACCTCGGTGCCTGCTGCGGCGAGCCGGCGGGCGAGCTCGACCACGTAGACGTTCATGCCGCCGGCGTCCCCGGTGCCGGGTTGGTGCAGCGGCGAGGTGTGCATGCTGATCATGGCGACCCGGCGTGGCCGCAGGTCACGCCGGTGCGGCGTCCCAGGTGCAGTCATCGCGGTCTCCTCGTCACTCCGGCCGGCACCAGCCCCTAACCGGGCGAGAGTGTGCCGCATTCCGGTGCTCGGCACGACTCGGGTCGAGGAGTGCCGCAACTCTGGATCGGTACACGGCAGCGGGATGGCACCCTGACGTCGTGCGCATCACGGTGGTCGAGGCCGACATCACGACCCAGCAGGTCGACGCGGTGGTCAACGCGGCGAGCGCGGCCATGCGGGGCGGTGGTGGTGTCGACGGGGCGATCCACCGTGCCGGCGGGCCGGCGATCCTGGCCGACTGCATCGCGCGGTTCCCGCACGGCCTGCCCACGGGTTCTGCCGGGTGGACGACCGCAGGCGACCTGCCGGCCCGCTACGTGATCCACGTCGTGGGGCCCAACCACCGCGCCGGTCAGCGCGACCCCGACCTGCTGGCGTCCTGCTACCGCGAAGCGATCCGGCTCGCCGACGAGCTGGGGGTGCGAACGATCGCGTTCCCGGCGGTGTCGGCGGGCATCTACGGCTGGCCCCTGCACGACGCCGCACGCATCGCGGTGACCACGGTCGACCAGGTCGGACGGCACAGCAGGCTGGACGAGGCGCGCTTCGTGCTGCGGGGTTCGCAGGCGTACGAGGCGTTCGCGTCCGAGGTTGCGAATAGGTCACGGGCGCCTTCGTGACTTGGTTGCTGCCGCACTATGCGTGATCATGGTGGTGTGAGGCGTTCTCTCGGACTCGTGCTGCTGGTGGTGCTCGGCGTACTGCTGAGCGGCTGCGGCGCGGTGCAGGACTGGGCTACGACCGGCCTGTCGACGAACGAGAGCGCCCCGGTCGAGGCTGAGGCGCAGGTCGAGGAGCCCGCTGAGCCGGCCGAGTCGGCAGAGCCGCTCGACGTGCTCTCCTCGGCCTCGGAGTCGTCGGAGCCGGCGGAGCCAGGGCCGACGGAGTCGCCGACCCCCGAGCCCGAGCAGCCCGCGGACGCGGCCGTCCAGCAGGTCGCCGAGAGCCCAGAACCCGAGCCTGAGCCTGAGCTCGTCGCCGGCCCGCCCATCTGGGGCATCGGGTCGTCCGGTGACGACGTTCGCGCGCTGCAGGCGCGGTTGCGGCAGATCCAGTGGTTCGACCGGGACCCGACGGGCTACTACGGCGACGTCACCGCGGCGGCGGTGTCGGGGTTCCAGGCCAAGCGAGGCTTTCCCGTCGTGGGGTACGTCGACCAGCGCACGTGGGACCGCATCGTCTCGATGACGTTCGAGCCGACCCAGGACGAGCTGTACCCGCCGCCGCCCGAGCCGGAGCCCGAGAAGGTCGTCGCCGCGGTCCCGGGCCTCGACTCACGGTGCACGACCGGCCGGGCGATCTGCGTGGACAAGTCGCAGAGCGTCGTCCGATGGGTCGTCAACGGTGATGTGCTGCTGACGCTGGACGCCCGTTTCGGCTCCGAGCTGCTGCCGACGCGCGAGGGCCTGTTCTCGGTGCAGCGCAAGGTGCGCGACGAGTACTCGCGCATCTACGACAATGCGCCGATGCCCCTGGCCGTCTACTTCTCGGGCGGGCAGGCGGTGCACTACTCGCCCGACTTCGTCGCCAACGGCTACAACGGCTCGTCCCACGGATGTGTCAACACCCGCAGCTGGGACGGCATGAGCTACCTGTTCGACGCCGCGCGGATCGGCGACAAGGTCGTCGTCTACTGGTCGTAGGAAGGCACCGCCCGCCGGCAGCCAGCCCAGCCCGCCGACCTGCCCTCCGCCCGATGATCACGGCAGGTAGGTGAACCTGAGCTTGCCGATGCATCTGCACCTAGGCAGGGACCCCTTCGCCCACCTGCCGTGATCATCGGGGGTACAGGGGGACGGGGTGGGGCGGGGGGTCGTCCACTCCATCTACGCGGGCGGCGGACCTTCGGGTCAGTCGTGTACGCGTAGGCGGACGCGGCGGAAGCCGCGTCCCTTGTTCTCGATCTTGACCACCTCGATGCGCCCGATCTGCTTCGTGGACGCGACGTGGGTGCCCGCGTCGGCCTGCAGGTCGAGCCCCACGATGTCGACCAGCCGCACCACCTCGAGGTTCTGCGGCAGCAGGTCGGTCGCCGTGCGCAGCAGCGTCGGGATCGCGTACGCCTCGTCCCGCGGCAGCACCGACACCTCGATCGCGCGGTCGGCCACCACCTCGCGGTTGCAGGCCTCGGTCAGCGTCTCCTTCAGCCCGGACGGCACCTCGGTGAGGTTGAAGTCCATGCGCGCGATCCCCGGCTCCATGTTGCCCCCGGTCACCAGCGCCCCGAGGTCACGAAAGACGACCCCACCCAGCAGGTGCAGCGCCGAGTGCGTACGCATCAGCCACGTGCGCCGCTCGTCGTCCAACGCGCCTCGCACGGACGTACCCACCGGCGGCACCGGGTCGCCCTCGACAGGGACCAGCCGTACGTCGTCGTCCTTGCGCGCCCCGGCGATGCGGGTGACCACCCCGCCCCACAGCAGCACCCCGGAGTCCGGCGGCTGCCCCCCACCTCCGGGGTAGAACGCCGACCGGTCGAGCACGATGCCGTCCTCCGACACGTCCAGGACGACCGCGTCCCACTCGCGCAGGGTCTGGTCGTCGAGCTCGAGCCGATGCGTACGTCCCTGGCGGTCGTGCGGCGGCAGTGGGCGACCGCCCGCAACGGGCCCTACCACGGCCCGTACGGTCCCATGTTCTGCTGCGAGCCGCCGGCCCGGTACTGCTTGACCGCCGGACGGACGTCCACGAGGTACACCAGCGCAGCGACCACCCCGATCACGTTCAGGAACATCAGTGGGTTGAGCACCACGATGTTCACCGCGAGCGCCACCCCGGTGATGCCCAGCCACAGGCCTTTGGTGCGCTTGCCTGCGTAGGGAAACGCCTGCGAGTCGGTGCGCAGGGCGTCCACGAAGGCGAACACCTTGAGACCGAGGCCCGCCGCGAGCAGAGCCCACGACACGAGGCTCTGGAACGTCCCGAAGAGCTCAAGCATGTGCACCAGCGTACGGGCGAGGACGCATCGAGGCCCCCGGGAGACTTCCCGGGGGCCTCGATGTGCTGCAAGATGTGCCTGCCGCCCCCGCCAGGGGTCAGCGCCTACCAGAGGCGGCAGGGCTCATCGGGTAGCCGGCGCGGGGGTCAGCGGGCCCGCGCCGGCCCCCAGCTCACTTGCCGACGGTCTCGGCGGCCTCTTCGACGGCCTCGACGACGGCCTCGGCGGCCTTGCGGGTCGACGTGGCCGCAGCCTTGCGGGCCTTGGTCGCCGACGCGGTGGCCTTCTTCGCGCTGGTCTGCGCGGCCTTGGTCTTGCTGGCAGCGGCCTTGACCTGCTTCTCGGCCTCGACGGTTGCCTCGGAGGTACGAATCTCGGTCACGAGCTTCTCACCGCGAGCGGTGTAGTCGCCGTAGACCTTCTTGGCGTCCTCGACGAGCTCGAGGTAGCGGGCCCGGACGTCGGCGGGCAGCGTCTCGACGCGCGCCGCGAGGTCGGACAGCATCTCGGACACGTTCTGGCGCAGCTCGGTCGGCAGCTCGGTGGCGTTCTCCTGGGCGTCGTGCGCACGGGTCGTGAACTCGTCGCGCAGGCTGTCGAACCGCTTCTGCAGGTCGTCGCGCATCGCGTTGGTGCTGGTCTCGACGTCCTTGAAGACGGTCTCGACGCGGGCCGGCACGTGGCGAGCCTCGTGCACGGCGGCGTCGGCCACACCGACGACGGCGTACAGCGGGGCGGGCAGCTCGGCAGGGATACGGGTGGTGACAGTGTCGGTCACGGACATGGTTACTCCTTCGTGCTCACGTGCCCGGCGGGCACGTCGGTGGGGTGTGCGCCGAGATCGGCGCCGGACGATGGCTCGCCGTCGGCGTTCGCCGACGCGTCCTGCACTGCCGTGTTCTGCTCGACGAAGGCCGAGTAGATGTCGATCAGCGTCTGACGTTGACGAGCGGTGAGCGCCGGGTCGGCCTTGATGGCGGCCAACGTCTGCGCCACTGGTGCGGACGCCTCGTCGAGCAGTCCGGCCTGCACGTACAAGTGCTCGGCCGAGATCTGCAGAGCCGCGGCGATCTTGTTCAGCACCTCGGCGGACGGCTTGCGCAGCCCGCGCTCGACCTGCGACAGGTAGGGGTTGCTGACCCCGGCCTGCTCGGCCAGCTGACGCAGGGAGAGCTCTGCTCCCTTGCGCTGGTCGCGCAGGTACTCGCCGAGAGAGGCGACCCGGGATGTGCTCACGTCTCCTAGTATGCTTGCTTCTGCTAGCAAGCGCAAGCCACGACGCGCTCTAGAGGCTAGAAATCTCAGCAATCATTGGGCATTCGCACCCTCGAATGCTTGCTGACATACGACGAGGCCGCCCGGTCGCCCGGACGGCCTCGTCGTAGGAATGGGTCGCGACGCGACCCGGCGTGTCAGGTCAGATGCGGCGAACCTGGTCTGCCTGCGGGCCCTTCGGACCCTGGGTGACCTCGAACTCGACGGCCTGGCCGTCCTCAAGGCTGCGGTAGCCGGAGCCCTGAATCGCGGAGTAGTGCACGAACAGGTCGGGCCCACCCTCCTGCTCGATGAAGCCGTACCCCTTCTCGGAGTTGAACCACTTGACGGTGCCCTGAGCCATGTATAGATCCTTCCTTGGCTCGATCCCCCGGGCGGGGGGTCCCCGCGGTGCCCCAGTTCGGGGCTGACACCCGCGTCTTGCTCGTGCGGGTGTTACACCGTCGAGAAGCGCTTGAGACAGTGACCAGGGTAGGGCATCAGCGGCCGTTTGTGGGCATCGCGCACAACACAGGTTCAGGCGCGCCCGTACCAGGCCCGGCAGTCGGCGTACGTGGGCAGCGCTCCGAGCGTCTGCGCCTGCGCGAACGACGGGGCCGCAGCGTCCTTCGGCGACAGCAGCGGCGGGACGTCCGCCGGCCAGGGCAGGTCGAGCCCGTCGGTCAGCGGGTGCAGCCCGTGCTCCCGCTCGGGCGCGTAGGGCTGCGAGCACAGGTACCCCACCGTCGCCTGCTCGCTGAGAGCCATGAAGGCGTGCCCGAGCCCCTCGGCGATGAAGACGGCCCTCCGCTCATCCGCGTCGAGCACCACGCTGTCGACGACCCCGAACGTCGGCGAGCCGACCCGCAGGTCGACGACCACGTCGAGAACCGAGCCGGCGAAGCAGGTGACGTACTTCGACTGACCCGGCGGGACGTCGGCGTAGTGGATGCCGCGCACGACCCCGCGCGCCGACACGGAGCAGTTGGCCTGCGCCAGGTCGAGGCGGTGCCCTGTTGCGTCCTCGAACTGCTCGCGCTTGAACCACTCCAGGAACGTCCCTCGGTCGTCCCGGTGCTGCACCGGCACGACCTCGAACGCGTCGACGACCGCGAGTGGACGTATCTGCATGGCACCCAACGCTAGGCCGGGCCTGGGCCCCGGCTGCTCAGCAGCCGCACCAGGTAGTCGCCGTATCCACTCTTGAGCAGCGGTTGCGCCAGCGCCTCGAGCTCGGAGTCGCTGATCCAGCCGTTGCGCCAGGCGACCTCCTCGGGGCAGCCGATCTTGTAGCCCTGCCGGTCCTCGATCACGCGCACGAACTCGGCGGCCTGCACCAGGGTGGCGAACGTGCCGGTGTCGAGCCAGGCCGTGCCTCGCGGCAGCACGGTGACGGTCAGTCGCCCCTGCCGCAGGTACTCCTCGTGCACCGCGGTGATCTCGAGCTCTCCTCGGGCGCTGGGACGCACCGCCCGGGCGATCTCGACCACGTCGTTGTCGTAGAAGTACAGGCCGGGCACGGCGTAGCTGCTCTTCGGATGTGCCGGCTTCTCCTCGATCGAGAGCACCGCACCCGATGAGTCGAACTCGACGACGCCGTACTCCGACGGGTTCGCCACGTGGTAGGCGAACACACGCCCGCCGCTGACGTCGGTGGACGAGCGCAGCTGCGTGCCCAGCCCGACGCCGTAGAAGATGTTGTCGCCGAGCACGAGCGACACCGACTGCTCGCCCACGAAGTCGGCGCCGATCACGAACGCCTGCGCCAGCCCCTCGGGACGAGGCTGTGCGGCGTAGTCCAGGCGCATGCCCCACCGCGAGCCGTCGCCGAGAAGGGCCCGAAACGCGTGCTGGTCCTGCGGCGTGGTGATGATGAGCACCTCGCGGATGCCGGCGTTCATCAGAGTGACCAGCGGGTAGTAGATCATCGGCTTGTCGTAGACCGGCATGAGCTGCTTGCTCACCGCCTGCGTCACTGGCCACAGCCGTGACCCCGTTCCCCCTGCCAAGACGATGCCGCGCACGGCAGCGAGAGTAGAGGCACCGGAGGACCGCGTCGGCGTGGGACGATGCGCTGGTGCGCTACCTGGTGACCGGCGGAGCAGGCTTCATCGGCTCGCACTACGTCCGGTCGCTGCTGAACGGCACC
>CAYNWB010000032.1:0-22112 GCA_964400785.1 uncultured Actinomycetes bacterium
CATGTCGTCGTTGGTCATCGGACTCACCGTGGTCGCGTTCTCGACGTCGGCCCCGGAGCTGGCCGTCACCCTTGGGGCCACTGCGTCAGGTCAGCCGGACCTCGCCGTAGGCAACGTGGTCGGCAGCAACATCGTCAACATCATGCTCATCCTGGGTGTGTCGGCACTCGTGATCCCTCTTGCGGTCAAGGCTCAGCTGCTTCGGATCGACCTGCCGATCCTGCTGGCCATCTCGGTGCTCTTCCTGCTGCTCGCGCGCGACGGCACGGTCTCACCTCAGGACGGAGGCCTGCTGCTTGCGGTGCTGGTCGGCTACACCGCGCTGGCCCTGATCAAGGGGCGCCGACAGCCTGATGACACGCGCCAAGAGGAGAGTCCGGCCCGGGCAAGCGGATGGTGGGTCGACCTCGCCGCCGTCGGAGCAGGCGTCGCCCTGCTGGTCGTGGGTGCGCAGCAGCTGGTCGACGGGGCGGTGTCGATCGCGACCGGGCTGGGGGTCTCCAACCTCGTCATCGGGCTGACCGTCGTGGCGGTCGGCACTTCTCTGCCGGAGCTGGCCACATCGGTCATCGCGGCACGTCGGGGGCAGCGCGACCTGGCGATCGGCAACATCGTCGGGAGCAACATCTTCAACATCGGTGCGGTGCTGGGCCTCTCCGCCGCTGTCTCCACCGGCGGCGTTCCCGTGGCACCCGCGGTGGTCGCTCTGGACATCCCACTGATGGTCGCTGCCTCGCTCGCCCTGCTGCCCGTGGCGTTCACCGGGCTGACCATCGCCCGCTGGGAGGGCGCACTGTTCCTCGCTCTGTATGCCGCCTACACCACCTACCTGCTGCTGGCTGCCGCTGAGCATGACGCCCTGGAGGGCTTCACGACCATCATGGCGTCGCTGACGCTGCCCCTCGTCGCCGTGACCCTCGTCGCCCTGGCGAGCCGAGAGGCGCGGCGCCGGCGCCATGCCGGCCACCCCGTCCTGCCCCGCTAGCTCGCGCGGCCGAAGAGCTGTCGGCACGCGCCAACATCGACGACCGCACGATCCGTCCCGGCGGAGCCGGGTACGAGTGTGGATCCTCGCCTGCCATCATTCACCGAGGGGCATCCCGGACCGGCTGGCCCTCGTCGCACGTGCGGGGTAGGAAGGGTGCCATGACGAAGGACGGCGGGCAGCGTGGCGGCCGGCGACCCGAGCGGCCGCGATCGACGGCGCCCGTGATCGACGACGACGTCACGGGTCGCGAGCTCGACAAGCAGGTTCGCCAAGAGCTGTCGACGCTCGAGGGGCCGGTCGCGGGCACGGTCGCACGACATCTGGTGATGGCCGGGCGGCTCATGGACGACGACCCCGAGCTGGCCCACCGCCATGCCCAGCACGCCCGCAGCCTGGCCGGCCGGGTTGCCGTGGTGCGGGAGGCCGCCGGCTACGCCGCCTACAACGCCGAGCACTACGACGTGGCACTGACCGAGTTCAAGGCCGCGCGGCGCATCTCGGGCCGGGCCGAGTTCTTGGCCGTCATGGCCGACTGCGAGCGTGGCGTCGGACGGCCGCACAAGGCGCTGGAGCTCGCGGCCGACGACGCAGCGAGCCGGCTCCCGGCCGAGCAGCGCGCCGAGCTCGCCATCGTCACCGCCGGAGCGCTGCGCGACCTCGACCGCTCCGACGAGGCCCTGGCCCTGCTGCAGCGCACGCTGCCGTCCCGGGTATCCCACGACCAATGGGTCGCCAGGGTGCAGTACGCCCTGGGTGACCTGCTCGCCGAGCTCGGGCGCACGGACGACGCCGTCTCAGCGTTCGCTGCGGCCGAGGCCGGCGACGTCGAGGGGAGCCTGGACGCAGGGGTACGGGTCGTCGAGCTGCTCACGCCATGACCCACACCGTGCGGACGATGCTCGAGTCGACCGCCGAGCCTCCCGCTGCCGTCTACGACGTGGCCCTGCTCGACCTGGACGGGGTCGTCTACGTGGGGCCCTCGGCCGTGGCCGGCGCCCGGGAGCACCTGCTCGAGGCACGTTCGCTGGGCATGCGGCTGGCGTACGTGACGAACAACGCCTCCCGCACGCCCGACGTCGTGGCCGCACACCTGCGCGAGCTGGGCATGCCGGCGCAGGACGGCGACGTCGTCACGTCCGCCCAGGCCGCGGCTCGCGTGGCGGCAGAGCTCGTCCCACCAGGCTCGCCGGTGCTCGTCGTCGGAGGCGAGGGCCTGCGCGCGGCGCTACGCGAGCGCGGGCTCGAACCGGTCGCTTCGGCCGACGACGAGCCGGTCGCCGTCGTCCAGGGGTTCTCTCCCGACCTCGGGTGGGCGCTTCTCGCCGAGGGTGCCTACGCCCTCGAGCGGGGCGTGCCGTGGGTCGCGTCCAACACCGACCTGACGATCCCGACCCCCCGCGGTCGTGCGCCGGGCAACGGCACCCTCGTGGAGGTGCTGCGCCGCGCCACGGGACGCGAACCCGTGGTGGCCGGCAAGCCGGAGACCCCGATGCACGCCGAGGCGGTGGCCCGCACCGGGTCGAGCCGCCCGCTGGTCGTGGGCGACCGTCTCGACACCGACATCGAAGGTGCGAACCGGGCCGGGGTGGCCAGCCTGCTCGTGTTCACCGGCGTGACCGACGAGGCCGACGTCGTGCTGGCGACCGACGACCTGCGACCGGCGTTCATCGCCGACGACCTGGGCGGCCTGCACCACGCACACCCGGCGACACACGTCGACGGCAACGAGTTCACCTGCGGGACGGCCTCGGCACAGGTCGTGGACGGGACGCTGCGGGTTCACCTGTCGGGTCCGGCGATCCACCGGCTCGACGCGGTGCGCGCAGCCTGCGCAGCGGCCTGGACCCACGGGGTCCGCCGACTCGACCCTGCTGCTGTGCGCCGAGAGCTGGCCCGCGTACTACGGTGACCGACACCATGACCGAGCAGCCCGCAGAGTCGCCGCGACCCCCGGACAGCCCCGCGCTGCAGCGGGCGGAGCAGGCACTGCACGACGTCGAGCGTGTCGCCGATGCCGACCCGGCCGAGCAGGCCCCGCTGCTGGCCGAGGCCCAGTCGGCGCTGGCGGCCCTGCTCGCCGAGCAGCCGACGACAGCGGCGACGGGTGCCCCCGATGACGACGAGTCGGCGCAGCGAGCGGGCAGCCGGTCCGACCCGCACTGAAGACATGACCCGTCGACGGCTCGATGCCGAGCTCGTGCGCCGCGGCCTGGCCCGCTCGCGCGACCACGCCGCCGAGCTCGTCACGTCCGGACGGGTCAGTGTCGCCGGACGACCCAGCGTCAAGCCCGCCACCGCCGTGGAGACGTCGACCGGCATCACGGTCGCGCCCGACGACACCGGCCACGCCGAGCACTACGTCTCGCGCGGCGCGCACAAGCTGCTCGGGGCGCTCGAGGCGTTCGGCACCCTGTCGGTGCGCGGTCGACGCTGCCTCGACGCCGGAGCCAGCACCGGAGGGTTCACCGACGTGCTGCTGCGTCGCGGGGCCCAGCACGTCGTCGCCGTCGACGTCGGGTACGGCCAGCTCGACTGGCGCCTGCGCAACGACGACCGCGTCACGGTGCTCGACCGCACCAACGTGCGCTCGCTCACCCCCGACGACATCAACGGCCCTGTCGACCTCACGGTGGCCGACCTGTCGTTCATCTCGCTGCGGCTGGTGCTGCCGGCACTGGTGGCCTGCACCCGACCGGACGGCGACCTGCTGGTCATGGTCAAGCCCCAGTTCGAGGTGGGCCGGCACAACCTCGGCTCGAGCGGTGTCGTGCGTGACCCTGCGCTGCGTGCCCGGGCCGTCGCGGACGTCGCCGAGGTGGCCCACGGCCTCGGCCGTGGTGTCGCCGGGGTGACTGCAAGCCCGCTGCCGGGTCCGCGCGGTAACGTCGAGTACTTCCTGTGGTTGCGGGCCGACGCCGCCGCGCTCGAGCTCGCAGACCTGCAGACGGCACTGGACGAGGGACCTGCATGAGCACAGCACCGGCGCCCGGCGAGGCCCAATCGCGCCGCGAGGTGCTGGTGGTGCCGCACGTGCATCGGCAAGGCGCACGCGACGCCGCGGCCAGCACCGCCCGCCTGCTGCTCGACGCCGGCATCGTGACGCGGGTGCCCGTCGGTGACGTCCACGTGTTCGAGGGGCTCGACGTCGTGCCCGTGCGCGACGAAGAGGCCGCCGACGGTGTCGAGCTCGTCGTCGTGCTCGGTGGCGACGGCACGATCCTGCGCGGCACCGAGATGGCGCGCGCTGCCGGCGTCCCGCTGCTCGGGGTGAACCTGGGCCACGTCGGGTTTCTCGCCGAGGCCGAGCCCGACGCCCTGCCCGACACGGTGTCGCGCATCGTGGCGCGTGACTACACGGTCGAGCACCGCATGACCCTCGACGTCGAGGTGAGCCACGACGGTGACGTCGTGCAGCGCCAGTGGGCGCTCAACGAGGCGTCGGTGGAGAAGACCGCGCGGCAGAAGATGCTCGAGCTGGTCGTCGAGGTCGACGGTCGGCCGTTGTCACGCTGGGGTGGGGACGGCGTCGTGTTCGCCACCCCGACCGGGTCGACGGCCTACGCCTTCAGCGCAGGCGGGCCGGTGGTGTGGCCCGACGTGGAGGCCCTGCTGCTCGTCCCGCTGAGCGCGCACGCGCTGTTCGCACGTCCGCTGGTGGTCTCGCCCTCGTCCACGCTGGCCGTCGACGTGGTCAGCCGCAGCGGGGCGCTGTGGTGCGACGGACGCCGCACGTTCGACCTGCCGCCGGGTGCGCGCATCGAGGTTCGGCGCGGCACCGAGCCGATCAGGCTGGCCCGGCTGCACTCGGCGCCGTTCACCGACCGACTCGTCGCGAAGTTCGCCCTGCCCGTCGAGGGCTGGCGTGGACGTCCTGCGGGCGCTGACTGACCCGTGCTCAGCGAGCTGCGGATCCGCCGGCTCGGCGTCATCGAGGATGCCGAGCTCGAGCTGCACCCTGGCCTGACGGTGCTCACCGGGGAGACCGGCGCGGGCAAGACGATGGTGCTCACGGCCCTGGGCCTGCTCATGGGTGGGCGCGCCGACGCGGCAACCGTGCGCACCGACGCCGAGCGGGCCGAGGTCGAGGGCGTGCTCGACGTGCGTGGCCTGGACGGTGTGCAGGCTCGCGCGGTCGAGGCCGGCGCGCATGTCGAGGACGGGCGGCTGGTGGTCGCACGCACCCTGTCGGCGGGCGGGCGCTCCCGGGCGACCCTCGGCGGACGCACGGTGCCGACGGGGGTGCTGGTCGAGCTCGCGGACGACCTGGTCGCCGTCCACGGGCAGTCGTCCCAGGTGGCGCTCGTGCGGGCCGACCGACAGCGCACCCTGCTCGACACCTTCGGTGGCCCGTCCCTG
Source organism: uncultured Actinomycetes bacterium (assembly GCA_964400785.1). Lineage (GTDB taxonomy): Bacteria > Actinomycetota > Actinomycetes > Jiangellales > Jiangellaceae > CAVQGZ01. The sequence continues at coordinate 5,345 of CAYNWB010000032.1, forward strand.
CTCGCCCTGGCCGACGACGTCGCCCGGCAGCACGGGCGGCTGGCACAGGTGCAGGCCGAGCAGCACGACGTGCGTACGCGCGGTCGTGAGCGTGCCCGCGAGGCCGACCTGCTGCGGCACGGGCTGACCGAGATCGAGCAGGTCGCCCCCGAGCCGGGGGAGGAGGAGCAGCTGGCCGCGGAGCAGGCGCGGCTGGCCCACGTCGACCGGCTGCGCGAGGCCACCGCGCGTGCCCGCACGGCGCTGGCCGGCGACGAGTCCGATGTCACCGGCGACGACGCCCTGTCGCGGGTGGCCGCCGCACGAGCCTCGATCGACGCCGCACGCGACCTCGACCCCGCTCTGGCCGAGCTGGCCGACCGTCTCGCCGCGGCGTCGTACGCGCTGGTCGACGTCGCCGCCGACCTGAGCGGGTACGTGGCCGACCTCGACCTCGACCTCGACCCGGCGCGGCTGGAGGCGGTCTCGCAGCGTCGAGCCGCGCTGGCCCACCTGTACCGGCGCTACGGCGACGACATCCCCGCAGTGCTGGCCTGGGCCGAGCAGGCCGCGCAGCGACTGGCCACCCTCGACGACGACGAGAGCCGGCTGCGCGCGCTGGACGACGAGCGTCGGGCGTTGCGCACGTCGCTGGCGCAGGCTGCCGCAGCCTTGTCGCAGGCGCGCCGCGACACCGGCGAGCGTCTCGCGAGTGCGGTGACCGCCGAGCTGCACTCGCTCGCGATGCCGACCGCCACCTTCGCGGTCACCCTCGGACGGCGCGACGACCCCGACGGGCTCGAGATCGACGGTCGGACGGTGGCGTGCACCGCCGCCGGGATCGACCAGGTGGAGTTCACCCTCTCGGCTCACCCGTCCGCCCCGCCGCGTCCGCTGGGCAAGGGCGCCTCGGGAGGTGAGCTCTCGCGCACCATGCTGGCGCTCGAGGTGGTGCTCGCTGCCGCCGACCCCGTCCCGACCCTGGTCTTCGACGAGGTCGACGCCGGCGTCGGCGGCCGCGCCGCAGTCGAGGTCGGACGACGCCTGGCCCGCCTGGCCCGGCACGCCCAGGTGCTCGTGGTGACCCATCTGCCTCAGGTGGCCGCGTTCGCCGACCACCACTACGTCGTGCACCGCGACACGTCCGGACAGGTGACGGCCTCGGGCGTGCGCCTCGTCGAGCACACCGATCGTGCCGCGGAGCTCGCGCGCATGATGGCGGGGCTCGAGGCCAGTGACGTCGCGCTGCAGCACGCCCGAGAGCTGCTGGACTCCGCGTCCACCGAACGCTGACACCCCCCAGAACTGATCACGTTGGGTACGCGTGCACGTGCCTCACACGGGCAATTCGCCGTGCAAAGCACCTGCACGCCTCGCGAAGGGCTCCGCGGCGGCCTCCGTGAGCCACCGTGCTCGGACGGATCTGCCCGCCCCTGTGCGCGTGGCGCACCACCTGTCACACCCGTCACACTGGCACCATGTGCGGCGTGAAGACCCTGCTGCGCCGCTCACGCTCCGCCTCGGCCGACGGCGTCAGCGGTACTGCCCGTATCGACCGCGACCCCCGCGTGCTCCTCGGACGGCTGCGCCGCGGCGACGTCGCCGTGCTCGACCAGGTCGACCTCGACCGCTCCACCGCCACCCAGCTCGTCGCCACGGGTGTCGTCGCCGTCGTCAACGCGAGCCCGACCATCAGCGGCCGCTACCCCAGCCTCGGCGCGACCGTGCTCGTCGACGCCGGCGTCGAGCTGCTGGACGGCGTCGGCCCCGGCGTCCTGACAGCACTGCGGGACGGGGCGACGGTGCGACTCGTCGACAACCAGCTGCTGCGCGGGGACGACGTCGTCGCCACCGGGACGAGGCAGACGCCCGCGACGGTCACCGACTCGCTCACCGCCTCCGAGGCGGGGCTGTCGAGCCAGATGAGCGCCTTCGCCGCCTCCGCTGCCGAGTACCTGCGGCGCGAGCACCGGCTGCTGCTCGAACCGGCAACCATCCCCACCCTGCGTCCGGCGCTGGAGGGTCGCGACGTCATCGTCGTCGCCCCGGGGCCCGACCACCGCGACGACCTGGCCCGGCTGCGCCCCTACGCCAAGGAGTACAAGCCGGCCGTCATCGCCGTCGACGAGGCCGCCGACACCGCCCGCGAGCTCGGCTTCAAGCCGACCGTCGTGGTCGGCGACCTCTCGGCCGTCTCCGACGAGGCCATCCGCAACGCCCAGGACGTCGTCGTGTGCCTCGACGGTGACGCCGGCACCGCCGGACTCGCACGCGTCGACCGCATGGGAGTGGCGCGCACGGTCGTCACCACCACCGCCCGTCCCCAGGACCTCGCGCTGCTGATGGCCGACGAGGCCGGCGCCCGCGTCATCATCACCGCCGGCTCCGACCGCACCCTGGTCTCGATGCTCGACAGCGGCCGCACCGCCGCTGCCGCCGACTTCGTCACGAGGCTGCGCGTCGGGTCGCGCCTGGTCGACGCGCAGGCCATCGCGGCCACGCACCGGCCCCGCGTCTCCGGGCGCCTGCTCACGCTGCTGCTTCTCGTCGCCCTGCTCGCACTCGGCACGGCTGCCTGGCTCACTCCCACGGGCCAGGACGTCGTCACCGACCTCACCGACCGCCTGCCCGCCTCGGTCTCCGAGGCGATCGACACCCTTCGCGGCACCTCATCGGAAGAGCCTTCCCCATGATCAACTTTCGCTACCACGTCGTCTCTCTCGTCGCCGTCCTGTTCGCCCTCTCGGTCGGACTCGTGCTCGGCTCGGGCCTGCTGTCGTCCGGGACGGGCACCGCAGCGGCCGTCCAGGTCGTCGACCTGCAGGCCGAGACAGCGCTGCTGCGTGAGCGGGTCGCCGCCACCGAGGCGACGGTCGACTTCGCCGACGCGTTCGGGGCAGCCACCCAGAGCGGGCAGGTGACCGACACCCTCGCCGGACGCTCCGTGGTGGTGGTCGCGCTGCCGGGCGCCGACGACCAGACTCTCGCGGGCACGCGCGAGGCGCTGGCCGCAGCCGGCGCCGCCGTCGTCGGCACCGTCGAGATCGACGCCACCTGGACCGACGCACCGTCCGAGGCCCTGCTGGACTCCCTCGCTGCCCAGCTCGTCACCAGCGGGGCCACGCTGCCCGAGACCGACGGGTACGAGCGCGGCGCCGTCGTGCTGGCCGCGGCCGTGCTGCAGCCCACCGGGGGCGACGCCGACGCCGAGCCGGCCGCCGACCCGCAGGGCGACCTCGAGTCGACGCCGGCCGCCTACGCCGAGTCGGGGCTGATCCGTCTGTCCGAGCCGCTGCGAGGCGTCGCCGACCTCGCCGTCGTCGTGGCCGGGGACGCCGTCTCCGACGACGGCGAGGCCGGACGCCGCCTCGGCGCGCTGACCTCGCTGGCGGCTGCGTTCGACTCCCAGGGAGCAGGCGCCGTGCTGGCCGGTCCGCCGGAGTCCGCGACGAGCCTGGGCCCCGTCGCCGCCGTGCGCGACGACGCCGACCTCGCGGCCGCGGTGTCCACCGTCGACATGGCGCAGCTGTCCTCGGGACGCACGAGCGCCGTCCTGGCGCTGGCCGAGCAGGCCGCGGGTGGCGTCGGGCACTACGGCGGCGTGGGCCAGGTCGACGGCCCCGCGCCGGCCGGATAACCAGACACGCCGACGACACGCCCGGGGAGCGTCATCGCGGCCCCTGGACGTCAGTACGCTGGAGGCCCGTGGTCAGCGGTCGAAGCACACGGCACCTGTTCGTCACCGGAGGCGTCGCCTCCTCTCTCGGCAAGGGCCTCACCGCCTCCAGCCTCGGCACCCTGCTGAGCCACCGTGGCCTGCGGGTCACCATGCAGAAGCTCGACCCGTACCTCAACGTCGACCCGGGCACGATGAACCCGTTCCAGCACGGCGAGGTGTTCGTCACCGACGACGGCGCGGAGACCGACCTCGACATCGGCCACTACGAGCGCTTTCTCGACCGCGACCTGACGCGGGACGCGAACGTGACCACCGGCCAGGTCTACTCGACCGTCATCGCCAAGGAGCGCCGCGGGGAGTACCTGGGTGACACCGTGCAGGTCATCCCGCACATCACGAACGAGATCAAGGACCGGATGCTCGCGATGGGCAAGCCGGACAAGAACGGCCGCGTGCCCGACGTCGTGATCCACGAGATCGGCGGCACCGTCGGCGACATCGAGTCGCTGCCGTTTCTCGAGGCCGCCCGTCAGGTGCGCCACGACGTGGGCCGCGACCAGTCGTTCTTTCTGCACGTCTCGCTCGTGCCCTACCTGGCCCCGTCCGGGGAGCTCAAGACCAAGCCGACCCAGCACTCGGTCGCCGCGCTGCGGCAGGTCGGCATCCAGCCTGACGCCATCGTGTGCCGAGCCGACCGGCTGATCCCCGAGGGGGTCAAGCGCAAGATCTCGCTGATGTGCGACGTGGACGCCGACGCTGTCGTGAACGCCGTCGACGCCCCGTCCATCTACGACATCCCGAAGGTGCTGCACTCCGAGGGCCTCGACGCCTACGTCGTGCGCCGGCTCAACCTGCCGTTCCGGGACGTCGACTGGAGCAACTGGGACGACCTGCTGCGCCGCGTCCACCATCCACGACACGCGGTGACCGTGGCCATCGTCGGCAAGTACATCGACCTGCACGACGCCTACCTGTCGGTCACCGAGGCGCTGTCGGCGGGCGGTTTCGCCGCCGGCGTCCCGTTGCTGGGGCTGTGCCTGGGCCTGCAGTGCGCCGTGATCGAGTACGCACGCAACGTCGTCGGGCTCGCCGGCGCCAACTCGGCCGAGTTCGGACCCGACTCGCCCCACCACGTGATCGCCACCATGGAGGAGCAGAAGGGCATCGTCTCCGGCGACGGCGACCTCGGTGGGACGATGCGGCTGGGGGCCTACGACGCCGACCTCGCCCCCGGCACCCTGGTGCGCGAGCTCTACGGTGCCGCGCGGGTCTCCGAGCGGCACCGGCACCGCTACGAGGTGAACAACGCCTACCGCGCGCAGCTCACCGACGCCGGCCTGGTGGTCAGCGGCACGTCGCCCGGCGGTGAGCTCGTCGAGTTCGTCGAGCTGCCCCGCGACGTGCACCCGTACTTCGTGGCCACGCAGGCCCATCCCGAGTTCCGCTCGCGTCCCACGCGCGCGCACCCGCTGTTCCGGGGGCTCATCGACGCCGCTGTTCGGCGGCAGCAGGAGACACGCCTGGTCGAGGTCGACCCGCTGCCCGCGGTCGACTCGACCGGCGCCTTTCCCGCGGTACCGGCGTGACCGCGGCCGGGGCCGGGTCCGACGACGCGGCCGACGTGCACGACACCCCCGAAAGGTGGCCGGTCACCGACCGCGAGACGGTGTTCGACAGTGGGCGGGTGATCTCGCTGCGCCGCGATGTCGTGACCCCGCCGCACGGTGGTGAGTCCTTCGTGCGGGACGTCGTCGAGCACCCGGGAGCCGTCGGGGTGATCGCCCTCGACGAGCGCCACCGTGTTCTGGTCGTGCACCAGTACCGGCACCCGGTCGGTCACCGGCTCGTCGAGGCCCCAGCGGGCCTGCTGGACGCGCCGGGGGAGCCCTACCACGAGGCGGCGGCGCGCGAGCTGTACGAGGAGGGGCACGTCACCGCCCGCGACTGGCGTGTGCTCGTCGACTACTTCACCTCGCCCGGCATGACCAACGAGACGCTGCGGGTCTACCTGGCCCGAGGCATCGAGGCAGTCGCCGAGCACGAGCGTCACGCCGGGCACGACGAGGAGGCCGACATGCCCACGGCCTGGGTGCCGCTCGACGAGCTCGTCCAGCGTGTGCTCGGCGGGCGCCTGCACAACCCCACCCTGTGCGTCGGGGTGCTGGCGGCATGGACAGCCTTGCACGGGGCCGGGTTCGACGCCCTGCGCCCGGTGGACGTGCCCTGGCCCTCGCGAGAGGCCGTCCCACGCTGGCCGTCGCCCTGACCAGGGCTTGCGGGCTAGAGTCACCGCCGTGATGATCGGAGTTCCGACCGAGGTCAAGACGCACGAGTACCGGGTGGCCATGACTCCTGCCGGCGTGGTGGAGCTCGTGCGCAACGGCCACGAGGTGGTCGTGCAGGCCGGCGCCGGCGATGGTTCGTCCATCTCCGACGCCGAGTTCGCCGCGGCCGGTGCGCGCATCCTGCCGACCGCCGAGGACGTCTGGGGCGAGGGCGACCTGATCTGCAAGGTCAAGGAGCCGGTCGCGCAGGAGTACCCCCGCATGCGCGAGGGGCAGGTGCTCTTCACCTACCTGCACCTGGCCGCGTCGCGGGAGTGCACCGACGCCCTGCTCGAGCGCAAGGTGACCGGTATCGCCTACGAGACGGTGCAGCTGCCGGACGGGTCGCTGCCGCTGCTGGCACCGATGAGCGAGGTGGCCGGACGCATGGCGCCCCAGGTGGGCGCAGCCACGCTGCAGCGCGAGAACGGCGGTCGCGGCGTGCTGCTCGGGGGGGTGTCGGGGGTCTACGCGGGCAAGGTGGTGGTGCTCGGGGCCGGCGTCAGCGGCATGAACGCGGCGGCGATCGCACTGGGCATGCAGGCCGAGGTTCTGCTGCTCGACATCAACGTGGGCCGGCTGCGCGGGGTCGACCGCGTCTACCAGGGACACATGCAGACCGTCACCTCGAACTCCTACGAGGTCGAGCGTGCGGTGATCGACGCCGACCTCGTGATCGGCGCCGTGCTGGTGCCCGGGGCCAAGGCCCCGACGCTGGTGAGCGACGAGGTCGTGCGCGCGATGAAGCCCGGCAGCGTGCTCGTCGACATCGCCATCGACCAGGGCGGCTGCTTCGAGCACTCGCGGCCCACCACGCACGCCGACCCGACGTTCGCCGTGCACGACACCCTGTACTACTGCGTGGCCAACATGCCCGGCGCCGTGCCCAACACCTCGACCTACGCGCTGACCAACGTGACCCTGCCCTACACGGTCGCCCTGGCCAACCGCGGCTGGCGCGAGGCCCTGCGCCGAGACGCCCCCCTCGCCCTCGGCCTCAACACCTACGACGGCGAGCTCGTGAACGCCCCCGTCGCGGCTGCCCACGGCATGACGGCGCGCTCGTTGGCAGACGTGCTCGACTCGGCGTGACCGCTCCGACCACGTCCGGGGTCGACCGCAACGTCGGTCGCTACCTCGACCACCTCGCGGTGGAGCGGGGGCTCGCCATGAACACGCTGGCGGCCTACCGGCGCGACCTGACCCGCTACGCGCAGTTCCTGACCGCGCGCGGTCGCGACGACGTCACGACCATCACCGAGGACGACGTCACGGCCTTTCTGCGCGACCTGCGCGAGGGCAGCGCCACGCACCCGGCCCTCTCCGCCACCTCGGCGGCGCGCACCGTCGTGGCGGTGCGGGGGTGGCACCGGTTCATGCTGGCCGAGGGTGTGTGCCCGCACGACCCCGCACGTGACGTCCACCCGCCGACGGTGCCCAAGCGGCTGCCCAAGGCGATCGGCATCGCCGAGGTCGAGAAGCTGCTCGGCGCGGCGGGCAGCGACGACGGCCCGCGAGCGCTGCGTGACCGCGCGCTGCTGGAGGTGCTCTACGGCACGGGGGCCCGCATCTCCGAGGCCGTCGGGCTCGACGTCGACGACCTGCTGCTCGGCGAGAGCGACCAGGCCGAGCAGGGGTCGGGCATCGCCTCGGTCGTGCGGCTGCGGGGCAAGGGCAGCAAGGAGCGCCTCGTGCCGATGGGCTCGTACGCACGCGCGGCGGTCGAGGCCTACCTCGTGCGTGGCCGACCCGCCCTGGCCGCTGCGGGCACCGGCAACGCGGCCCTGTTCCTCAACGCCCGCGGCGGCCGGCTGAGCCGGCAGAGCGCGTGGACGGTGCTGCGCGCGGCGGCGCAACGCGCCCACCTCGACGACCACATCTCCCCGCACACGCTGCGGCACTCCTTCGCCACCCACCTGCTCGACGGCGGCGCCGACGTCCGCGTCGTCCAGGAGCTGCTCGGCCACGCCTCTGTCGCCACCACGCAGGTGTACACACTGGTCACTGTCGAGAAGCTGCGCGAGGTCTACGCCGCGGCGCACCCGCGTGCGCTGGCCGGGCACTCCGGACGCGGGCATTAGAGTTCACCTCGTGCCGTCCGACAGCTCGACCCCTGAGGTGGACGGCCCCACGGGCCGTCCGATGCCGCAGTTTCCGGTGCCGTCGCTGCTGGTCGAGCACGGGCCCGCACGGGTGGTGGCCGTGTGCAACCAGAAGGGCGGGGTGGGCAAGACCACCACGACGATCAACCTGGGCGCAGCGCTGGCCGCGCACGGACGGCGGGTGCTGCTGGTCGACTTCGACCCGCAGGGGTCGCTGTCGGTGGGCCTGGGCATGGACGCGCACAACCTCGAGAAGTCGATCTACGACGTGCTGCTGGGCAGCACCCACGTCACCGAGGTGCTCGAACGCACCGCTGTCGAGGGCATGGACCTCGTGCCGAGCAACATCGTGCTCTCGGCAGCCGAGCTGCAGCTGGTCAACGAGGTGGCCCGCGAGCAGACGCTGGCACGATCGATCGCCCCGGTGCTGTCCGACTACGACATCGTCCTCATCGACTGCCAGCCTGCCCTCGGGCTGCTGACCGTGAACGCGCTGACCGCCGCGCACGGCGTGCTGGTGCCTCTGGAGTGCGAGTACTTCGCGCTGCGCGGGGTCGCGCTGCTGCAGGACACGATCGCCAAGGTGCAGGAACGGCTCAACGAGCGTCTCGAGCTCGACGGGCTGCTCGCCACCCGCTACGACGCGCAGACCGTGCACCGCCGTGAGGTGCTGCACCGGCTCGTCGAGGTGTTCGGCGACACCGTCTACCACACGGTGATCCCGCGCACCGTCCGCTTTCCCGAGGCCACGACGGGTGGGGTGCCGATCATCGAGTACGCCCCACGCTCGCCGGGTTCACGGGCCTACCGCCAGCTGGCGCTGGAGGTGCTGGCGCGGTGGGACGGGCAGTAGCCGCCCGTCGCGACGCCCGCACGGCGCGCGCGGACGCTGCGGCGTCGGGTGACCCCACCGAGGGCGCCGCTCCCGGGTTCGACGTCAGCCTCGACGTGTTCAGCGGCCCGTTCGACGTGCTGCTCAGCCTCATCGCGAAGAAGTCGCTCGACATCACCGAGGTGGCGCTGGCCCGGGTGACCGACGACTTCGTCGCCTACATCAAGGCCCGCAGCCCCGAGTGGGACCTCGACATCACCTCGCAGTTTCTGGTGATCGCCTCGACGCTGCTCGACCTGAAGGCTGCCCGGCTGCTGCCGGCCGGTGAGGTGGAGGACGCCGACGACCTGGCGGTGCTCGAGGCGCGCGACCTGCTGTTCGCCAGGCTGCTGCAGTACCGCGCCTACCGTGAGGCCGCCACCCTGCTGGCCGACTGGATGGCCACGGAGTCCGAGCGGTACCCGCGGGCCGTCGCCCTGGAGCAGCCGTTCGCCCAGCTGCTGCCCGAGGTCGTGATGGCCGTGGGCCCGAACGACCTGGCGGTGCTCGCCGCCGCCGCGCTGACGCCCAAGCCGCAGCCGGTCATCTCCCTCGACCACGTCCACGCCCCAGCCGTCAGCGTCCGGGAGCAGGCGGCGCTGGTGGTGCAGCGGCTGCGCGCCGCACGGGTTGCCTCGTTTCGCGCGCTCACGGCCGACTGCGAGACCCGCCACCACGTCGTGGCCCGGTTTCTCGGGCTGCTCGAGCTGTACCGCGAGGGCCAGGTGTCGTTCGAGCAGGTCACGCCGCTGGGTGACCTGTCGGTGCGCTGGACGGGCGACGGCGCCGGCGAGGTCGACATCCACGACGAGTTCGACGGCGGGGACGCCGCAGCAGACGACGAGGGGAGCAGCGGTGGGTGACGCCGAGCTGCGTGCGCAGCTGGAGGCCGTGCTGATGGTGGCCGACGAGCCGATAGGCGTCGACCGGCTCGCCGCCGTGCTCGACCACGACGTCGACGACGTCGAGCAGACCCTGCGGACACTGGCGGGTGAGTACGCCGAGCAGGGACGAGGCTTCGAGCTGCGCAGCGTGGCGGGTGGCTGGCGCTTCTACAGCCATCCGTCCTGCGCTGCGGTCGTGGAGCGCTTCGTCATCGACGGCCAGCAGGCGCGGCTCACCCAAGCGGCTCTGGAGACCCTCGCGATCGTGGCCTACCAGCAGCCGGTGACGCGGGCACGGCTGTCTGCGATCCGGGGCGTGAGCTGCGACGGCGTCGTGCGCACACTGCACACCCGGGGGCTGATCGAGCAGGTCGGCGTCGAGCACGAGTCGCAGGCGACCCTGTTCGGCACCACCTCGTACTTCTTGGAGCGCCTGGGGCTGACGTCGTTGGACGAGCTGCCGCCGCTGGCCCCGCTGCTCCCCGCTGCCGAGGACGTGGAGGACTCCGGTGCCCGAGGCTGACTCTCAGGGGGTTCGGCTGCAGAAGGTGATGGCAGCCGCAGGTGTCGGCTCGCGGCGGGCCTGCGAGGCCCTCATCGCCGCGGGGCGGGTCGAGGTGGACGGGCGCGTGGTGCGCGAGCAGGGCACCCGGGTCGACCCGGCCAGGGTCGTCATCAAGGTGGACGGCATGCGCATCAGCACCCCCGAGGCCGAGCAGGTCTACCTGGCGTTGAACAAGCCGGTCGGCGTGCTGAGCTCGATGAGCGACGACCGCGGACGCATGACGCTCACCGACCTGCTGCCCGACCGGGTGCGCGAGGGCGGGGCGCGGCTGTTCCACGTGGGGCGCCTGGACTCCGACACCGAGGGGCTGCTGCTGCTCACCAACGACGGGGAGCTCGCCCACCGGCTGACCCATCCGTCCTACGAGGTGCCCAAGACGTACGTGGCCGAGATACTCGCGCCTGTGCCGCGCGACCTCGGCAAACGGCTGCGAGCCGGGCTCGAGCTCGACGACGGCCCGGCAACGGTGGACGGCTTCAGGGTGGTCGGCGCCGCGGGCAACCGGGTGATGGTCGAGCTCGTGCTGCACGAGGGCCGCAACCGCCTGGTGCGACGGCTGATGGAGGCCGCCGGGCACCCCGTCCAGCGCCTGGTGCGCACCGGCGTCGGCCCGGTGCAGCTGGGGGAGCTGCGCCCGGGCAAGACCCGACCGTTGAACAGCCAGGAGATCGGGCGGCTCTACCAGTCCGTCGGCATGTAGCCGACGCCGCCTAGCATGCGGCCTGTGGCAGTGCGTGCGGTGCGGGGGGCGACGCAGCTCGAGCGGGACGAGCGCGAGCACCTTCTCGAGCGCACGAGCGAGATGGTGCAGGCGGTGCTCGACCGCAACGGGATCACCGAGCAGAACCTGATCAGCATCATCTTCACCGCGACACCCGACCTCGTGTCCGAGTTCCCCGCCTACGCCGCCCGCCAGATCGGCATCACCGACGTGCCGCTGCTGTGCGCGCGCGAGCTCGACGTCGCCGGCGCGATGCCCCGCGTGGTGCGCATGCTCGCCCACGTCGAGACCGACCTGGGGCGCGACGCGGTGCAGCACGTCTACCTGCACGGCGCGCGGGCCCTGCGTACCGACCTGCGCCACGACGACCCCGACGTGCCGTGAGCGCACCGGAGCTGCGCTCGGTGCTCGTCGTCGGCACCGGCCTGATCGGCGCGTCGATCGGTATGGCCCTGCGTGCCCGCGGCGTCGAGGTGTACCTGCGCGACAACGACCGCGACGCGGTCGCCCTGGCCGTCGAGCGAGGGGCGGGGCTGCCGGACGGCGAGCGCGGTGCGGTCGACCTGGCCGTCGTCGCGGTGCCGCCCGATCGTGCCGCTGCCGTCGTGACAGGCCTGCTCGACGACGCCGGCGTGGGCGCCGTGACCGACGTCACCAGCGTCAAGGCACCTCTGGCGGCGGCGGTCGCGGCACACCCCGCAGCGTCCCGGTACGTCGGTGGGCACCCGATGGCCGGGCGCGAGGTGTCCGGGCCGGGTGGCGCCCACCACGACCTGTTCCGCGGACGTCCGTGGGTGATCTGCCCGCCCGCGACCAACGGCGGGGCAGCCGTCGAGCTCGTCACCCAGCTCGCCCTGCTGGCCGGAGCCATGCCGGTGCGCATGAGCCCGACCGAGCACGACGCCGCCGTCGCGGTGGTCAGCCACGCCCCGCACCTGGTGTCCGCGCTGGTCGCCGGTCGCCTGCAGCAGGCCGGGGGACAGCAGGTACGCCTGGCCGGTGGGGGAGTGCGCGACATCACCCGGGTCGCCGCGAGCGATCCGGGGCTGTGGCGCGAGATCCTCGCCGCCAACGCCGTGGCCGTGCGAGACGTGCTGCAGGCCCTGCGCGACGACCTCGACACAGCCATCGCCGCGTTGGGGTCGGCGGGGGAGCCCGACCTCGCCCGCGTCGAGTCGCTGCTGCGCGCCGGCGTGGTCGGACGCGGGCGCCTGCCCGGCAAGCACGGCACCGAGCACGCCGAGTACACCGGCGTGCCGGTGGAGCTCGCCGACCGTCCGGGCCAGCTCGCCGAGCTGTTCTCCGACGTCGGCGAGGTCGGGGTCAACGTCGAGGACGTCCGCATCGAGCACGTGCCCGGCGAACCCGTCGGCCTGGTCGAGCTGTCGGTGCGGCCCGAGGCCGAGCAGGCCCTGGTCGACGGGCTGCGGCTGCGGGGCTGGACGGTGCACGGGGCGTAGCGGGCTGGGTGGCGCGTTGCCCGTACCCTTCTGCAGTGACCCGGCCCCCAGTGATAGCCATCGACGGCCCTTCCGGCTCGGGCAAGAGCACCGTCGCCCGGGCCGTTGCCGCCCGTCTCGGGCTGGGCTACCTCGACACCGGCGCCATGTACCGCGCGCTGACGTGGTGGGTGCGCTCGCGGGGCATCGACCTGGCCGACACCGAGGCAGTGGCGCAGGCCGCGCGAGAGCTGCCGCTGCAGGTCGGCACCGACCCCGAGGCGCCGACGTTCGCCGTCGACGGGGTCGACGTGTCGCAGGCGATCCGCACGACCGAGATCTCCGAGAGCGTCAGTGCCGTGGCCACCAACCTCGACGTGCGTGCTGAGATGGTGCGGCGCCAGCAGGCGATCGTCGCCGACGGCGGGTGGGTGGCCGAGGGTCGAGACATCACCACAGTGGTCGCCCCTGACGCCGACGTCCGGGTGCTGCTGCTGGCCCGCGAGGACGCCCGTCTGGCCCGGCGGGCCATCGACGTGCACGGCGTCGCCGACGAGTCGTCGGTCGCCGCGACCCGCGACCAGGTGGTGCGACGGGACGCCCAGGACTCGACCGTCGCCGCGTTCACGCAGGCCGCTCCTGGGGTCGAGGTGATCGACTCCTCCGACCTGACCGTCGAGCAGACCGTCGACGCGGTGCTCGCGCTGCTGCCGGAGGGTGTGCGATGAGCGACGAGGTGCTCGACGAGGTCGCGGGCGGGGACGACGCCCACGAGCCCGAGGGACCCGCCCCGGTCGTCGCCGTCGTCGGCCGCCCGAACGTCGGCAAGTCGACGTTGGTCAACCGCATCATCGGGCGCCGCGAGGCCGTCGTGGAGGACGTGCCCGGCGTGACCCGCGACCGGGTCGCCTACGACGCGGTCTGGGCGGGACGACGCTTCACCCTCGTCGACACCGGCGGCTGGGACCCCGACGCCCAGGGGATGGCGGCCCAGATCGCCGCCCAGGCCGAGGTGGCCGTGCAGCTCGCCGACGTCGTCATGTTCGTCGTGGACGCCACCGTCGGCGCCACGGACGCCGACGAGGCCGTCGTCCGGGTGCTGCGGGCGTCGGGCAAGCCGGTCGTCCTCGCGGCGAACAAGGTGGACGGGCCGGCGGCCGAGGCCGATGCCGCGGCGCTGTGGAACCTGGGCCTGGGCGAGCCGTTCGCGGTGTCGGCGCTGCACGGTCGGGGGAGTGGTGACCTGCTCGACGCCATCCTCGACGTGCTGCCCGACGCGCCGGTGGAGTCGTTCGAGGTGCAGCGAGGGCCTCGGCGGGTTGCCCTCGTCGGGCGTCCGAACGTCGGCAAGTCGAGCCTGCTGAACAAGCTCACCGGCCAGCAGCGTGCCGTGGTCGACTCCGTCGCCGGAACCACGGTCGACCCGATCGACGAGCTGGTGGAGCTCGGCGGGCAGCAGTGGCGGTTCATCGACACCGCCGGTATCCGCCGTCGAGCGAGGGAGGCCTCGGGCGCTGAGTACTTCGCGACGCTGCGCACGTCCACTGCGATCGACCGAGCCGAGGTTGTCGTCGTCCTCATCGACGCGTCCGAGCCGTTGACGGAGCAGGACCTGCGGCTGCTGACCATGGTGGAGGAGGCCGGTCGGGCGATGGTCGTGGCCTTCAACAAGTGGGACCTGCTCGACGAGGACCGCCGCTACGACCTCGAGCGCGAGATCGACCGCCAGCTCGCGCGCTACGGGTGGGCCCCGCGGGTGAACGTCTCGGCCAAGACCGGACGGGCCGTCGAGCGCCTCGTCCCGGCGCTCGACCAGGCCCTCGACGGCTGGGAGACGCGCGTGACGACGGGTCAGCTCAACGCCTTTCTCGGGCGGCTCGTCGCCGAGCACCCGCACCCGATGCGGGGTGGCAAGCAGCCGCGCATCATGTTCGGGACGCAGGCCGACGTTCGCCCGCCCCGGTTCGTGCTGTTCACGACGGGGTTTCTCGAGGCCGGGTACCGGCGTTTCATCGAGCGGCGGCTGCGCGAGGAGTTCGGCTTCACCGGAACCCCGATCGACGTGGCGATGCGGGTACGCGAGAAGCGCAAGAGGGGCGCCGGATGACCGACGCCCCTCTCACGGGGTGATGCGCTCGTGTCTGGCTGAGAGTGCTCAGCCGACCAGAGCAGCCGGGTCGACGTCCGGCGGCAGCAGCACGGCGTCGATCACGTGGATGACTCCGTTGGACGCGTCGATGTCGGCCGTGGTGACGTTGGCGTCGTTGACGGTCACGCCACCCTCGGTGCTCAGCGTCACGTTCTGACCCTCGACCGTGGCGACGTCGCCGTCGGTGATCTGGTCGGAGGTCACCTCGCCGGCAACGACGTGGTAGGTGAGGATGCTGGTGAGCACGGCCTCGTTCTCCGGCAGCAGCAGGGCGTCGAGCACTCCCTCGGGCAGGGCGTCGAAGGCGTCGTTGGTCGGCGCGAACACCGTGAAGGGGCCTTCGCCACTCAGCGTCTCGACGAGCCCGGCGGCGTCGACGGCTGCGACGAGGGTGCTGAAGTTCTCGTCGCTCGCGGCGATGTCGACGATGGTGCCCGGCTCCTCAGCCGCGGCCTCGTCGTCGGTCGACTCCTCCTCGGCCGCCTCTTCGGTGGCCTCGGCTGTCGCCTCGGTGTCGGTGGTGGTCTCTGCGTCGTCCGAGCCGCTCGTGCAGCCGGTCAGGACGAGCGCCGCGGTGACAGCCGCAGCGCCAGCAAGACGAATGTTCATTGGTTCCTCCAGTCGGGAAACTCAGGGATGAGTTACCCCTACTTCGCACCCGATGGCCTCAACAGATGCAGTGGAATCGGTTCGTAACCGATTCGTGACACGAACCACCTGTTGACAGGTGACCAATTGGTCACCTAACTTGTTCCCGTGGACCCCGTGTTCCGTGCTCTCGCAGATCCCGGCCGTCGGGACTTGCTCGACGCGCTGCGCGAGAGAGACGGACGCACACTCGGCCAGCTGTGCGAGGTGCTGCCGAACCTGACGAGGTTCGGCGTGGCCAAGCACCTCGGGGTGCTCGAAGACGCCGGCCTCGTCGTCACACGCAAGGTGGGCCGGTCCAAGCATCACTACCTCAACGCCGTCCCCATCCAAGACATCGCCGACCGCTGGATCGACCGCTACAGGGCGCCGTTCTCCCGGATGCTGGTCGACCTGCGCGACGACCTCGAGAATCGAGAGGCAGCCATGACCGCGACACCACCCATGTTCGTGCAGAGCATCCACATCAAGGCCCCCCGCGAGAAGGTATGGCGAGCCCTCGTCGACCCGGCCTTCACCACCCGCTACTACTACGGGTTCGCGCTGGTGGCCGACTCGGTCGACCCCGGCTCCGGGTACGAGTACCGAGGTCCCGACGGCTCGGTCGCCATCGTCGGCGAGGTCGTCGAGGCCGAGCCCGGCGCGCGGCTCGTGATGACGTTCACGGCCCGATGGGACGAGTCGTTCGAGGGGGACGCCCCCAGTCGAGTGACCTACGAGCTGGAGGAGATGGGTGCACAGCTGACGAAGCTGACCCTCGTCCACGACGGCTTCGACGGCGAGAATGCCACCTACACCGCCGTGTCGGGCGGGTGGAGTCTCATCCTCGACGGGCTCAAGACCCTGCTCGAGACCGGGGAGCCTCTCCAGGCTCCTGCCTAGCAGGCTGCGCCGATCGGCCGCCCTGGCGTCGATCGGACCGCACGCCGGCTCAGGTACGCTGCTCCCGTTCGTTCTTCGGAGCGAGCGGGACGTGGCGCAGTTTGGTAGCGCACTTGACTGGGGGTCAAGGGGTCGTGGGTTCAAATCCCGCCGTCCCGACCAAGTATCAGCAGATCAGAGGGTCGCAGCCGCTAAGGCTCGACCCTCTTGCTCGTTTCGGGACCCTATTCGGGACCCTATTCGGGACCCTAAGACGTGGGTGGACGACAACGGATGAACGTGAACGTTGATGGACGACGTCGGCGCGGCCCGGCAGAACGGGTGGACCAACTGAAGAAGTGGCCGATCTGGCGGCTGCGCAACCGCCCAACCACGCTCCAGGCCGCTGCCGTCGAGGAGTCTGATGGGCAATGGGCCCAGCTTGACTATGCAGACGCGCGGGTCACATAAGGGCAATTGGGCTCTTCGCAAAGGAGGGTGTAGCCAAGGGGCCTCTGGTGTATCAGAATGCGTCTGCTCGACAGG
>CAYNWB010000032.1:22122-24525 GCA_964400785.1 uncultured Actinomycetes bacterium
GCTGCGAATTGGGTCAGGCAGGACCAGACGACGACCGATCCATCGGAGTCGGCGTTCTTTGCTTGGATCTCCTTTGAGAACGGATTCCAGGCCGACTGGGCGGTCGGGCTGGTCTACGCTGCGGTGGGGATCATCGGGGCACTCGTGTTCGTCTACTTCGCCTTCGATGAAGCGCTACCCGGAATGGGTGGCCTGACCCGGCTGAACGACCTCGAGACAGAGTTGGGGGAACTCGAGCGCAAGAGAGCAGGGATCGCGGAGACCCGGCAGCGCCTGCTCGCCGAGAGCCCGGTGGACAACGAGCGCCTCGTTGGGCTCGACGCGCTCACCAAGTCCTACGACAGCCGAGTCCAAGAGAAGTTGGCCGCCATCGCGCGCGTACGCCGGATGCGGCTTGCCGCCGGCATCCCGCTCTACATCATCCTCGGCGGCGTGGTGGCCAGCGCCTTCGCGACCAACCTGCTTCAGGCACTGCTAATCGGCTTTGGATGGACGGGTGTAGTGCAAGCCGTCGGGCTTCGGCAGCGCACTGCGGAGGTCAAGAACGCCTCGGCCAAAGAGGTGGAAGAGGTGGCCAGCGCATACAACGAGCAGTTCGCTCAACTCCGCACGTCCTCGGAGTACCGTCTCCACCAGAGTGCACGAGAAATGAGCAATGCGGTACTGGCTCTCTCTACTGCAGTTGCAGGACAACAGCCGGATTCGGAGCCGGGGTCGAAATCCACCGGGACGGTAGCGAGTGAGACGCAAGCGCCAGCCCCCTCGTCAGCGGTCACGCTTGCTGGCGCGACGCACGGAGGTAGCCTGGAGCCGCAAGTCGACCAGGTCGTTGAGGCCGTGCGTGGCCTAATGCGCGGTCTCCTGGGCGGAGGCACGGAGGACAAGCAATGAAGCCTGCAGAAGCGGCCGAGGTTTCCGCACTGGTGGAGAAGCTCAAGCGGGGGGAGCTCTCCGCTGTTGAGTTCATGAAGAAGGCTGCTCCCGACCTCAGTGAGGAATTCGAAGAGGCGGCCATCAGATCCGAGTCAGTCGGCGACGAGCGAGCTGGGCTGGCCCTGCGGAAGATCCGCTCCCTGTGATCTGATCCCCCAAAGGAGCGTCGCGCCGCCACCCTAGTCGACGGCATGACCGTGCTCCAGCTGCGCAAAGGACTCGGCTCTGCACCGGTCGTGGCGGGTGTTCTGGGCGCGCGTAGCGAATCGCCGGCGAGGGACTCCGGTCGATCCGCACCGCCCCCGTCTCCGAATCCGCGTCGCCGTCCGCCGACGCGCAGACGTCGAGGCCACAGCCTCAGTTCGCCGTCGTGGTGTCCCGAATGAGCGTGAAGGCAGCGGGTGTGCGCTGGTCGGCGTAGGTACGTCCCCTCGAGCACCTCGAGCAAGGCAGACTGGGTTCATGGCCATCGTGCGATGAGTCCTTCCGTGAGTTCCCTAGTCCGGTCTCACTGACCGTCGCACGATGGCCCTCACCGTCGCGGTCAACACGACGAGCGGGACCGGGAACTACACCACTCGACGGGACGCGACCCTCCCTCGCATAGGCAGCCGCATCGCGAAGAACTGACGGGATACCCCATCGTCCCCTCACACATAGTGGTGAAGGCCGTAGCCAAGGCTGTTCCGTAGTCCGCTGGACACCACTCCGCGCGCAAGCAGAAGCGCACTACATGTGGCAGATCTGGCAGCTCGCTGCGCCGCTTCGGGTTATCGAGTGTTTACTGGGTCTCCAGGCCCGGTTTCGGCTGTCGCCTGTGGCCGGTGGGTCGCCGTTCGATACTGGTTGGGTGATCGCGTCGACGCACCCACCCTCCCCCGCCGGGGTTGGTGTGGAGGTCTGGCTGTTGGGCACGTTCTCCGTGACGGTGTCCGGCACCCCGGTGGGCTCGAGCGCGTGGCGGCTGTCGAAGGCGCAGCACATCGTGAAGTTGCTGGCCTTGGAGCCGCGGCACCGGTTGCACCGTGACGAGTTGATTGAGCTGTTGTGGCCGGATCGGGAGCCTCGTTCGGCGGCGAACAATCTGTACCAGGCGCTGTCGGCCGTTCGGCGAGCTATCGCGGCAGCGGGTGGTGATGGGCACGGCTTCATACGTCTGAAGGATGAGTGGGTGATGCTCGACCCCGAGTCAGGCGTGTGGGTCGACGTGGAGGCCTTCGAGGCGCTGAGCCGCAGCAACGAAGTGGAGGATCTGCGTGCGGGCTTGGCCTTGTACCGGGGGGAGCTGCTGGCTGATGACCGCTACGACGAGTGGTACGCGGCTCGGCGCGACGCGTTGGCCCGCGCTCGGAACGATGTGCTGGCGAGGCTGGCCCAGTACTGCCTGGAGACGGGCGATCTGACCGAGGCCAGAGGACTGTTGGAGGAGCTGCTCGATTTGTTAGGATTAATCCCGATTTAGAGATTGAA
>CAYNWB010000033.1:0-853 GCA_964400785.1 uncultured Actinomycetes bacterium
CCCGCCGACGCGGGTACCGAGCGCGTCAGCGTCGCCACGGGTGGTCAGCCTGCGGGTGCGACAAGCCACAGCATCGACCTGTCCGCGGACGGCAGTGTCGCGGCGTTCGGGTCGAACTCCTCGACGCTGGTGCCGGGTGGCACGAGCACGTTCGACCTCTACGTGCGGGACAGGGCTCGCGGGGTCACCGAGATCGTCAGCGTGAGCAACACCGGGCAGTCGGGCTCGACCACCAGCCTGCGCCCCACCATCTCCGGCGACGGAACCCGGGTGGCCTTCGAGTCCAGCTCCTCGAACCTGGTGGCAGGCGATGACAACGGGCAGCCCGACGTGTTCGTGCGCGACCGCGCGGCTGGACGCACCGTCCTCGTGAGTGCGGCACCGGACGGAACGTCAGGCAACGGGGGCAGCCAGCGAGCCGAGATCTCCGCCGACGGCCGGCACGTGGTCTTCGTCTCCGGCGCGACCGACCTGGTGCCCGGTGTGCCGGACGGGGTCGCACAGGTCTACATCCACCATCTCGACTCTGGCGAGACCGAGCTGGTCAGCCGGGGGCCCAACGGACCGGCCGACCGCTCCGCGACGAACCCCTCGGTCTCCTCGGACGGTCGCTACGTCGTCTTCCAGACGTTCGCCACGCCACTGGTCCCCGGTCCGCCGTTCGCCTACCTCTACGTGCGGGACACGGTGGCCGACGTGACGAGCGTGGTGCCCGGGGCGTCCAGCGTCCAGGCTGGTCGCCCCGCCATCAGCGGAGACGGCAGATACGTGGCCTACTCCACAAGCTTCACCCAGTACGTCGTCGACCGGGTGACCGGCAGCCAGGTCGCTGTCGGGGGACCAGGTCGCAAGT
>CAYNWB010000033.1:947-4963 GCA_964400785.1 uncultured Actinomycetes bacterium
CGGCGGCCCCGGCATCAGCAACGACGGGCGCATCGTCGGCTTCTGGACGAGTGCTGACAACGTCGTCGCCGGTGACACCGACGGCCAGCGCGACGTGTTCGTGCGCGACCGTGGCGACCTGCTCGGGCCCGTCGTCAGCGCTGTGGTCGTCGAGCCGGACGCGCCGATCGCGCAGCAGCCCCTGCAGGTGTCGGCTGAGGCAAGCGACGCGTCTCGAGGCGGCGCCATCATCGCCTCGGTCGAGCTCAGCGTCGACAGCGGGGCGTGGCAGCCCATGCAACCCGCCGATGGCGACTTCGACGAGGAGACCGAGCAGGCTCGGCTCGGCATCGACGGCCTCGGCAGTGGCCGTTCGGAGATCTGCGTG
This sequence comes from uncultured Actinomycetes bacterium, assembly GCA_964400785.1. Lineage (GTDB taxonomy): Bacteria > Actinomycetota > Actinomycetes > Jiangellales > Jiangellaceae > CAVQGZ01. The sequence continues at coordinate 1,315 of CAYNWB010000033.1, forward strand.
CGAGCCATCGACGGTCGGGGCAACGTCACCGAGCAGCCGTCATGCACCACGGTGGACGTCTCGTCGACGGCGACCCCACTGGCGGTCACCATCACCCGGGTGGCGGAGACGACAGGCTTCGTGTCCCCGCTGCTCGGGCAGGTGTTCGCGAGGGTCTGGGCCATCCCCGGAGACGGAGGGCTGCCCCAGCCGGGACGGTGGGACTACGACACCCGCGACGACCCCGACGCCCAGGACTTCCAGTTTCGGCGCGGCGTGATCGAGCCGTTCGGCACGCATGGCGAGACCATCGTCACCGGTTCAGGAGAAGCCCTGGTGCGCATCGAGGCTGGTGCGCAGAACCAGTTTGGTGTCGAGCGCCTGATTGACCTCAACCCCGCCTCGTCCGACCAAGGTCTCGTGCTGCGTGTCGACCTGGCGACGGGACAGTGGCGCAACCTCGACGGCTCGGTGACCGCACCTGTCTCCTGCGTGGACTCAGTGGACAGTCCTGACTCCGAGACGTTGTCGGGCCAGATGTGCTTCTCGGTGTCGACGCTGTCGACCAGCGGTGATCTCGACGGCGACGGCCTGCTCGACTACTGGGAGCAGGTCGGCCTCAGCATGGACACCGACCCGGACATCGAGCTCGACCTGCCCGGCTGGGGGGCGACGCCGGACCACAAGGATCTCTTCGTGGAGTACGACGTCGAGGACGACGCGCAGTTCGACAGCGACGTGACCGACGGACTGATCGCCGTCCAACGGGCCTTCCTGCGCGCACCCGCCGACGCCGGCGGGACGCCCAACCCCGATGGCAGGCCTGGCATCAGGCTGTGGATCGACTCTCCCGCCGTGATCCGCCTGCCCGGGAGCAACGAGGGGCAGTTCGTGAGCACGCCGTCGGTGTGCGGCGTGGACGACGGCTTCTACCAGGTGAAACGGGCCAACTTCGACCCCGAGCGACGCTGGGTCTTTCGCTACGCGCTCAAGGAGTCCAACGACGGCGAGTGCACCAGCGGTGGGCAGGCCGAGATCGGTGGCAACGACTTCGTCGTGCTGAACACCGACAACGTCGACCGCGACCCGGACACCGGACGGGTGCTCTTTCCGGGTGGCGAGACCTTCATGCACGAGCTCGGTCACACCCTCGGCCTGCGTCACGGAGGTTTCGAGAACCGTAACCGCAAGCCCAACTACGTCAGCCTGATGAACTACCGGTACAGCTTCACGCTGCGCCGAGCCGGTGGGGTGGGGTACCTCGACTTCTCGCCGCCCGTCGCTCCGTCGAGTACAGGCGTCGCCGTGCCCCGCCCTGGGCTGCTCCCCGACTTCGCCGAGGTGGCACCACCCCAGGGTCAGGTGCTCGGCGCCGATCGTGACCACACCATCCGCTACGCCTCTCGTGACTGCCAGCTTGCGGTGATCGCCGCTACTGACCCCTTCGAGCTGTTCCCGTCCGATCCCGGCACGACGCAGCGGGTGCCCCACCCCGGCGTGGACGCCAAGCTCGCCGACCTGCCCGGCTCCTGCACCCAAGCCATCGCTGGCGGGCTGCCGTTCATCCAGACGCACCGTGACCACGACGACTGGGCCACCGTCCGGCTGGCGTTCCAGCGTTCGGGGGACGCCGCCGACGCCGCCCTCGAGCCCTCCGACGACCAGGACCTGCCGACCGACGACGAGATCGAGCAGCTGCGGCGCCTCGACCGTACGATCGACCTGACACTGGAGGCCGGCGCCACCGACGACCCGGTCACCGTCGGTACCACGCTCACCGTGCCCGTGACGGTGAGCAACGTGGGCGGCGTGCACAGTGCCGGCGCCCGTCTGGCCGTCGACGGCGCGACCGGCCCGACGTCGGTCGACCTCGCTGAGCTCGCGCCCGGGGCCCGCCAGACCGTGCCGGTGCCGGTGCCGACGACGGCTGCCGGCACGGTGACGGTGCGGGCCTCCGTCGGCGACGAGCTGATGATCGAGGCCACCCCGCAGGACAACTCGGTGACCTTCGACGTCGTCGTCGCTGACACTTCCACTGATGATGGAGACGACGTCGATGGCCCCGCCGAGGGTGACTCGGGCGCGGAAGGGTCCGTTGGGGTGCCTCCGCCTGCGCCGGCACCCAGCGGCCCGGGGGCGTCCGAAGTCTCACCGTCCCAGACGCCCGCCGACTCCAGGGGCTCGGACGCGGCCGACGTGCTCGTCCCGGTCGCCGAGAGGATCGACCCAGACCCTTCGACGAGGACGTCCGACGACCAGGGGCGGCCAAGCACGCTCGTCCAGGTCGACCCGGCAGCGCAGACCGGCGTGCAGGAGTCTGCGCCCGACGAGCAGCCGGAGTCCGAGGACCAGGGGGGAACCGAGGATCAGGCGGAATCCGAGGATCAGGCGCAGTCCGAGGAGCAGACCTCGGCATCCTCACCAGGCTCCGCAGCGCGGACCGCGTCCTCGGTCAGCGGGGTGTTGCTGGCCGTGCTGGCGCTGGTCCTGGTGGCTGCCGCCGGGACGGTTGTCGTCGCCCGCCGGCGCTGACTCACCGATCGCCCTGCCGATCCCGGGCGCTGAGCAGACGACGCGGCCTTCACCGAACTAGCCTGCCGACATGCATCCGCTGCTGCACAAGCTCCAGCACAAGAGCGGTGACGTCGTCGTGCTGTCCGCCCCCGAGCAGATGGAGCCGGTGCTGGAGGAGTGGGCGCGTGAGGTACGGGTGCGCACCAGCCTCGCGGGGGACGAGGCGTTCGTGCTGCGCTTCGTGATGTCGCGCGCCGACATCGAGGCGACGGCAGCGCCGACCGTGGCGGCACTGGCCGACGATGCCGTGCTGTGGTTCGCCTATCCGAAGAAGTCGTCGCGGCGGTACCGGTCCGACGTGGGCCGCGACGACTCCTGGCAGGCTCTGGGCAACCTCGGGTTCGAGCCGGTGCGTCAGGTCGCCGTCGACGAGGACTTCTCAGCCCTTCGGTTTCGCCACGCCGACCGGATCGCCACGCTCATCCGTGACCCCTCCCGCGCACTGAGTGATCGCGGCAGGGCACGCACCGGCCCACCCTGAGGACGTGCCCCCTGATCAGGTGATCGAGGCCTCGAAGATGCTGCCGATCGAGGCGTCGAGCGCCGCGTCGAACTCGTCCTGGCTCTGCTGCGCGCTCAGACCCTCGGTGAGGGCGCGCGAGAAGCTCGCGACCACCTTGTGGTTGCGGGCGAGCCTGGCGTTGGCCTCGTCGCGGGTGTACCCACCGGACAGGGCCACGACGCGCAGCACGCGTGGGTGCTCCACCAGCGGCATGTAGAAGTCGTCCTGCTCGGGCAGGGTGAGCTTGAGCATGATGTGCTGGTCGTCGCCCAGCGCATCGAGCTCGGCGAGGATCGCGGCCCGCAGCAGCTCTTCGGCGGCGGCCTTCTCGGGGCTGTGGATGTCGATCTCGGGCTCGATGATCGGTACCAGGCCGGCGCCCAGAATCTGGCGCCCGACCTCGAACTGCTGCTTCACGACAGCGTCGACGCCGGCGGCGTTGCCCATCTTGATGACCGAGCGCATCTTCGTGCCGAACACGCCGTGTGTGGTGGCCCGCGCGAGCAGCGCGTCGAGCTCCGGCATCGGCTTCATGACCTGTGCGCCGTCGGCCTCGTCGGCCAGGCCCTTGTCGACCTTGACGAACGGGACGAC
>CAYNWB010000033.1:5031-23914 GCA_964400785.1 uncultured Actinomycetes bacterium
GCTCTGCTCGATGCCGTACAGGCGCAGTGCCTTGGGGGTGCTGCCGCCGCTCTGGTCGAGCGCTGCGATGAAGCCGTCGGCGTTCTTGACCTTGTCGAACTGCTGTTGGTTCACGGTGTACCTCTCGTTCGGGGGACGTGACAGCTCCACCCCACCCGATGTCGGCCGACGCCGCTAGGACCATTGGCCACTTCTGTAGCAGACATCATAGCATCAACAGAAGTGATGCTATGATGCATCATGCGCACGACGGTCACGCTCGACGCCGACACCGAGCAGATCGTCCGACAGCAGATGGCCCGGCGCGGAGTCTCGTTCAAGCAGGCGCTCAACGACGCGATCCGTCGTGGTGCGCAGGCGAACGACCCACGCGAGTTCCGCACCGAGACCGCGTCGATGGGCCAGGCGGCGCTCGACCTCGACCGCGCGCTGACGGTGGCCGGTGAGCTCGAGGACGAGGAGCTGGTACGTCGCATGGGCCTCGGCTCGTGAGGCTCGTCGACGCGAACGTGCTGCTCTACGCGGTCAACCGCGACGCTCACCACCACGAGCGGGCGCGATCATGGCTCGACCGGTCGCTCTCGGGCGGCGACACGGTGGCGTTCGCCTGGGTCGCGCTGCTCGCGTTCGTCCGACTCTCGACCCGGCCCGGGCTCTTCCCGGCGCCGTTGACCCTCGACGCAGCAATGGACCGCGTCGACGCCTGGCTCGCCGCCCCGCCGGCCGTGCTCGTGCAGCCGACGCTCGACCACACCCGAGTGATGCGCGCGTTGCTGGCGCCGCTGCCGACGGCGGGCAACCTCGTCAACGACGCCCACCTGGCGGCGTTGTCGATCGAGCACCGGTGCGAGCTCGTGTCGTTCGACAACGACTTCTCCCGTTTCGCCGGAGTGCGCTGGATCGAGCCGCCCGCGTGACCAACGACCCGGTGCCGCCGAGCACCGACGCCGCTAGCGTCGAGCCGTGCGCGCACTGGTGATCTACGAGTCGATGTTCGGCGACAACCAGATGGTGGCCCACGCCATCGCGGAGGGTCTGACCACTGCCGGGGTACAGGCTGAGGCTGTGGAGGTCGGCAAGGCTCCCACCGCGATCGAGGCGGGCGTCGACCTCGTGGTGGTCGGCTCGCCGAACCACGCCTGGAGCATGCCGCGCCCCTCGAGCCGGGAGGATGCTGCGAAGAAGGCGGACGGCCCCTTGGTGAGCCAGGGCATCGGGGTGCGTGAGTGGCTCGACCAGGCCACCGTGGCTGCCGGTGTGCGCAGCGCCGCCTACGACACCCGTGGCTCGCACCCGAAGGCCGTCGTCCGCTTCGACCATGCGTCGGCCAGCATCGAGAAGCGGCTGGCCAAGCTCGGGGCAGAGCCTCTCGCCGAGGCCGAGCACTTTCGGGTGGCCGACATGAAGGGCCCCCTCGAGCCGGGGGAGCAGGACCGGGCACGGGCCTGGGGTGCGACGCTCGGTGGCCGCCTCGGGTCCTGAGGCCCGCTACAGGTGCTCGCGGAAGAACTCGACGCTGGCCTGCATCGAGTCGGCCCATGCCGCTGAGAACGCGTGGCCCTCGCCGGGGTAGCGCAGGTAGGTGACGTCGACACCAGCCCCCTGCATGGCGGCAACTGTCGCATCGGCCCACTCGATCGGGCAGGTCTCGTCGGCCGTGCCGTGGTGCACCAGCACGGGCACCTCGACCCGGTCGACGAACGTCCGCGGCGACACGTCGGCCCAGAACTGCGGATTGCCCTCGGGGCTGCCGTACTCGCTCTCGATCTCGTCTGCGACCTCGGGCCGTTCACCGCGGGTCCACTTCTGGTGGTTGTCGACGGTGTCGGAGCTCACCGATGCGTAGATCACGGCAGCATCGACGATGTCGGGCCGTACGACCAGGGCGTTGAGCGTGACCCCGCCCCCCATCGAGCGGCCCAGCATGCCGACGCGGTCGGGGTCGACAGCGGTGATGCCGGATCGGCGCAGCGCCAGCACGGCGTTGATCGTGTCCTCGGTGTAGCCGAGCCTCAGGCGTCGGTCGTTGGTCGGGTCGGAATCTGACGCGGCGTGGTTGCGGTAGTCGGTGTGCAGCACGACGAAGCCCGACCGAGCGAGGTAGTCCTGCTCGATCTGCAGACCCTGACCCGTGACGTAGACGTCGGGGTCGATGTAGCCGTGGTTGAGGACGAGGGCCGGGAACGGCCCAGACCCGCGGGGCAGGTACAGCACCCCGGACACCGTGAGGTCGCCGCTTCGGTAGGTGACGGCATGCTTGGTGTAGGCGTCGTTCTGCGCGAGCACCGGCCCGAGGCGCAGGTCGCGACCGTCGTAGTCGCGGGTCATGAGCGCAGGCAGCGAGACCGGATGAGGGGCGGGGTCAGCGGTGACGGTCGCCGTCGGGGTGGCTGTCGGGGTCGCAGTGGCGGTAGCGGTCGCGGTGGCGGTCGGGCTGGCGGGCGCCGTCGGTGTCGGCGTGGTGGTCGGGGCAGCCTGCGGCTCGACCGGTGCGCCGGTGCACCCCGTGAGCACCAGGCACATGCCGGCGAGCAGTGCCACCGAGCGTGCCGTCACTGCTCCATGGTCACAGCACGACCGAGACGGTGCGAGCCGAACGTGCGCTGCGACATGCTTGAGCCATGTCCCGCCTTCCCGACGCCTCGTCCCTCACCCTCGAGCAGCAGGTGGCCCTGCTGTCCGGAGAGACCTTCTGGCGCACGCAGTCGCTGCCCGAGGCCGATGTGCCGTCGGCCGTGCTCAGCGACGGCCCGCACGGGTTGCGGTTCCAGGGGGCGGACGGCGACAACCTGGGCTCCGGGTCGAGCGAGCCCGCGACCTGCTTCCCACCCGCCGCGACCCTGGCGAGCACGTGGGACGAGGCTCTGGCAGCCGAGGTCGGTCGTGCCGTCGGCGTCGAAGCCCGGGCCCTCGGGGTGGACGTGGTGCTGGGCCCCGGGCTCAACATCAAGCGTCATCCGCTGTGCGGTCGCAACTTCGAGTACTTCTCCGAGGACCCGCGCCTGAGCGGGCGCCTGGCGGCGGCCGTGGTCGAGGGCATCCAGTCGGCGGGGGTGGGCGCCTGCCTCAAGCACTTCGCCGTCAACAACCAGGAGTCGCACCGGTTCGTCGTCGACGCCGTCGTCGACGAGCGCACGATGCGTGAGATCTACCTGGCCGGCTTCGAGCACGCGATCACCACGAGCCGGCCCTGGACGGTGATGGCGGCCTACAACCTGGTCAACGGCCACCACGCCACCGCGCACCACCGCCTTCTCACGACGATCCTGCGCGACGAGTGGGGCTTCGACGGACTGGTCATGAGCGACTGGGGGGCGGTGAGCGACCGGGTTGCCGGTGTCGCAGCCGGCCTGGACCTCGAGATGCCCTCCAGCGCCGGCTTGTTCGACGCCGACGTGCTCGGCGCGGTGCGTGACGGCAGGCTCGCCGCCGAGGCGGTCACGACGAGTGCCCAACGCGTGCTCGACCTCGTCGCACGATCCCCGCGGTCCGAGCCGGCACCCCTGCCCGTCGACGAGCACGACGCGCTCGCGCGCAGAGTCGCCGCCGAGGCCACGGTGCTGCTGTCCAACGACGGCCTGCTGCCGCTGTCGGCCGAGGCATCGGTGGCACTGGTCGGAGCCTTCGCCGAGACGCCGCGCTACCAGGGCGCCGGCAGCTCGTTGGTGACGCCGACCCGACTGACGCCGGCGCTGGACGCGCTGCGCAGCCGTGGGGTGCGGGTGACCTACGCGCGCGGGTACGACCCGGTGCACTCGGGGCGCGACCAGCGCCTGGTCGACGAGGCGGTCGAGGCCGCACGCACGGCCGACGTCGCGGTCGTGATGGTCGGGCTGCCGGCCGCCTTCGAGAGCGAAGGGTTCGACCGCAGCACCCTCGACTTGCCGGCGCAGCACAACGAGCTCGTCCGAGCCGTGTGCGCGGCAAACCCGCGCACGGTGGTCGCGCTGTCGAACGGGGCGCCGGTGCGCCTGCCGTGGCGCGACGAGCCTGCAGCGGTGCTCGAGAGCTACCTCGGCGGGCAGGCCGGCGGAGCTGCCCTGGTCGACGTGCTCTACGGCGACGTCGAGCCGGCGGGACGGCTGGCCGAGACGTTTCCGTCCACCCTCGACGACGTGGCAGCCGACCCGTGGTTCCCCGGGCACCCACACCAGGTCGAGTACCGCGAGGGCCTGTTCGTCGGATACCGGCACCACGTGAGCGCCGGCATCGAGCCGGCGTTCCCGTTCGGGCACGGCCTCGGCTACAGCCGCCTCGAGTGGACGGACGTGAGCATCGACCGAGCCAGCCTCACGCCGGGTGACGCGCTGACGGTCAGCGTGACGGTGACGAACACCGGCGGGCGCGCCGGTTCGGACGTCGTACAGGTCTACCTGCGCGACGAGTCGGGCGTGGTGCTGCGGCCGCTGCGCGAGCTGGCCGGGTTCGCGAAGGTACGGCTGCAGCCGGCCGAGCAGCGCACCGTGCAGGTGCACGTGCCGGCCCGGGCGTTCCAGTTCTACGACGTGCAGGCCGCCGACTGGCGAGCCCCGAACGGACGTGTCGTCGTCGAGGTCGCGCGTTCGAGCACGGACGTCGTCGCGACGGCCGAGGTGACCCTCTCCGGCGGCGTCGACACCGCACCCGAGCCAGCGGGTGCCCAGCCCATCGCCCGCACCGACCAGCAGTTCGCTGCACGGCTGGGCCACCCGGTGCCCCAGCCGAGGCCGGTGCGCCCGTTCACCCGAAACTCGACGATCGGCGAGCTGGCCCAGACCCGGATCGGGGCGCTGCTCAAGGCGGTGCTGTGGCGGGCGGCGCCGGTGGACGACGCCACCCGCGACGACCCGACCGAGATGCTCATGCTCGAGCGGGGCCTCGACGAGCTGCCCCTTCGCAGCGCCGCCATCTTCTCGCGGGGCACGATCCGGTGGCCGCTCGTGGACGCCCTGCTCGCCGCGACGAACGGCCGGTACTCCGAGGCTGGACGTCGCGCCGTGGACATGCTGGTGCGTCGCCGAGACTGACGGCTATCCCGGCTCGAATCGGTCGCTGCCGTCGATCACGCGGACGATCTCGGCCTTGACGTGGCGGGCGATCTCGCGACAGGCGTCGGCGTCGACAGCGCGCCCGTCCACCTCGGCGTGCACCGAGCCGATCACGAAGATGTTCTCGTCGTTGTACTCGTTCGCCGGGGCCGTGTAGTTGAAGCTGCCGGCCACCACGACCTGCTCGTCGATGACCATCACCTTGTGGTGCACCTTGCGCAGGTCGGCGAGCGCACCGGCGCGGCGGGGGACGAACATCTCGATGTTGGGATGGCGCAGCCACCGCGGTGCCGCCCACTTCTGGTTCGCCTGGCCGGGATCGAGCACGCCCTTGATCGTGACGCCCCCGCGGGCCAGGGCCAGCATGGCGTCGTCGATGCCGGACGAGCCGGCGAAGGTGAAGATGGCGAAGACGACCTCCGAGGCGCCCGTGAGCATCTGCTTCATGATCTCGAGCTCCGGGGTGTGGTCGGGTGCGAACAGCACCTTGACGGGCACACCGCCGAGGTCGTACACGTTCGGCACCTTGCCGTGCCGGCCGCGTCCGAAGGTGCCCGAGCGCAGCTGCGCCACCTCGTCCGCGTACTGCCGGCACACCGACGCGTTGTGGAAGACGACGACGTTGTTGAGGTTGGTGTGCGTGTCGGTCACGGTGAAGTTGGCCGATCCCGTCAGCAGTGCCGAGGTGGGGGAGGCCTTGCCGCGGTAGTCCCGAAGGATGAACTTCTGGTGGAAGATGGCCGGGTTGAAGTCGCCGCGCACCTGGATGTCCGAGCGCAGCAGCGCAGCGAGGATGCGGCGGTTCTCGGCGAGGGCGGTGGTGTCCTCGAGCCACGCGACGCGGTGCAGTGCCTGCTCTGGAGTCTCGCCGGCCTTCGGAGTCGGAGGGCGTGGGGGGCGACCGCGCAGGGGGGTGCGCAGGTAGTCCTGCTCGAGGAAGAGCTCGATGCTCACACCTCGCCACCGCGCGTCGGTCAGGGCCTCGGCGATCCTAGGGTTGTCGAGCTCTTGCACCGCGATGTCGAGCGACGTCGTCGCGCCCTCGATGAACGCGATGATCACCTGCTCCAGGTCGTCGGGGGCCCCCAGCTCGGTCGGGCCGAGGTAGACCTCGATCGTGCCGTCCGCAAAGGCAGTCATGTCAGCCGATACCCCATCTCGTTGCGGCAGCCACGGCTGCCGTCCGGTTCGGCGCACCGATCCTGCGGTACAGGTCGCCCAGCGCCACCGCGAGCTCGCGGAGACTCCTGAGGGGCGGGTCCGTGCTCGTCCACCCTGGGCCCCAGGCCTGGGTGTGTCAAGCAGTGGCACGCCTGCGCCTGAGCTCGTCGGCATCGCCGGTCTGCTTCGAGGTCAACCCGTCCCCGGGGTTCTCCTACTACGAGCTGAGCACGGGCCAGCCGATCGCGGAGGCGATCGCCCGTCTGCTCGGGCCTCAGTCGGCGAGCACGTCGCGCAGCCGCGCACGGCGACCCGTGCGCGCCAGCCCGCGGGCGTAGACGCGGGAGGCGAGCACCGCCAGCAGGGCTGCTGCCGCTGCCGTCAGCAGCATGCTCAGCACGAGCTGCCACACCGGGACGAGTCCGGACGCCCACCGCACCGGCATCACGAGGGGCGCGCTGAGGGGGAACAGGGACGCGGTCACCGACCCCCAGGAGCTCGGGTTCGCCACGGTCACGGTGACCGCGACCAGGTACGACCCGATGAGCAGGATGTTCACGGGCATCGTCGCGGTACCGACCTCGCTGACCTTCTCGACCAGGGTCGCCAGCGCGGCGAACACGAAGGCGTAGAGCAGCATGCCCAGCACGAACCACACCACGCCGATGGCGACGTCGGCAGTGGCCGAGGCGGGTACGGCGAGCACGTCGTTGGTCGAGAGCCCGACGACCGCGGGCACGGCGAGCGCGGAGATCTGCACGAGACCCAGCAGCCCGACGCCGAGCACGGTGCCGACGAGCAGCTGGGTCGGGCGCAGCACGGCCAGCAGCACCTCGGAGATACGCGTCGTCTTCTCCGTCGCCACCGCCGTCGCGATGCTGGTGCCGGTAAGGATGAGCGCCATGTACAGCACGATGCCGACCGCGAAGCCGACGCCGGCACGTTCCTCGTTCGCGACCCTGCCGACGGGCACCTGCTCCGGCGGGCTCGTGGCGGCGATCTGCGCGATCTGGGCCGGATCGAGTCCCGCCTGCTGCAGGGCATCGGTGGTGGCCTGCGCGAGCACGGCCTGGGAGACCAGGGCGGGGAACACCGGCGTGAGCGTGGAGTCGACGTACAACGTGCTGGCGCTCGGGTCGAGCGCAACGTTGGCCTCCCCGGTGCGGACGGCCTGCTCGGGGTCGTCCACGGCGAGGTAGGACACCTCGAAGTCGCCGAGCTCGGCCGCCGTGTCGAGCTGGGCGCGCACGACGTCGGACAGGTCGTCGACGTAGGCCAGCCGGTAGCTCACCGCCTGGTCGCCGAGCAGGCGCGGGACGATGATGATCGCCAGCCCGAGCAGCAGCAGCACGCCGGTCACGATGCGCCACGACCGGGACGAGAACCCGTCGCCCAGGGCCCGGCCGGCGACCAGCCGGGTGCCCGTCCACCAGCCCTGGTCGCTCATGTCGCCGCCTCCCGCTCCCCGACGGTCGTGCCCGCGGCAGCGAGGAAGAGCTCGGACAGGGTCGGCAGGTCCAGGCCGAAGTCGGTTACCGGACCAGCGGCGCGGGCCGCGTCCAGCACGTCGAGGGGGTCGCAGCCGGGAGGGATCTCGAGGCGCACCTCATCGGCGTGCTCCTCGACAACCGTCACGGCCGGGAACCGCTCGAGCCAGGCACGCGGGAAGCCCGGCGCCAGCCCCAGCCGCAGGCGTCGCCGTCCGCTCGATGCCCGCAGCGCAGCGACCTGGCCGGCCAGCACGACTCGGCCCTGGTCGACCATCACGATCTGCTCGCACAGGTCTTGCACGAGGTCGAGCTGGTGGCTCGACACCAGCACCGTTCGGCCGGCCGCCACCCTGGCGATCAGGGTCTGCGACAGGTCGTCGACGGCCACCGGGTCGAGACCGCTGAACGGCTCGTCCAGCACGACGAGGTCGGGGTCGTGGACGAGGGCCGTGCCCAGCTGAAGCCGCTGTTGCATACCTCCGGACAGTCGTTCGGTGCGCTCGTCCCAGCGGTCGGCGAGGCCCAGCTCGTCGAGAAGCCTGCGTGCCCGGTCGACGGCGTCGCGCTTGCTCAGGCCGTGCAGGCGTGCCACGTAGACCATCTGGTCGCCCGCGGTCATGGTCGGGTACAGGCCACGCTCCTGGGGCATGTACCCCCACCGCCGTCGATCGGCGAAGGTCACGGCGTGACCGTCGACTGTCACCGTGCCGGCATCGGGGCTGATCACACCGAGCAGCACCCGCATCAGCGTGGTCTTGCCGGCCCCGTTGGGCCCGAGCAGACCGGTGAGCACACCGGGCTCCACCTGCATGTCGACGCCGTCCAACGCCCGGCGATCGCCGAAGGAGTGGCGCAGTCCCGTCGTCTGGAGCATCGTCTCGACAGTAGCGCTGGACACGTCGCGGGCGACAAGGAGTACCGAGCATGCAGATTGCCATCGTGGGGCTGGGTCGGATGGGCGCGAACATCGCGCGCCGGCTGGCATCGGACGGTCACGCCTGCGTGGTGCTCGACCCGGACGTGGCCGCGGTCGCTGCCCTGGCCGACGTCCCGGGCGTCACCGGCGTCGCCGACCTCACCGAGCTCGTGGCTGCGCTGGACCGCCCCCGGGCTGTCTGGGTGATGGTGCCGGCCGGAGTCGTGGGTGTCGTCGTGGACGACCTCGCGCCGATGCTGGACCCCGGAGACGTGATCATCGACGGGGGCAACAGCCACTATCGGGACGCGATCGAGCGGTCCACCGCGCTCGCCGAACGCGGACTGCACTTCGTCGACGTCGGCACCAGCGGAGGCGTGCTCGGGCTGGAGCGTGGCTACTGCCTGATGATCGGCGGGGGCACAGACGCGGTTGCGCGCCTGGAGCCGGTGTTCGCCTCGCTCGCGCCCGGGGTCGACGCCGCGCCCCGCACCTCGAGCCGCACAGGTGACCCGAGCCCTGCCGAGCGCGGCTACCTGCACTGCGGTCCGAGCGGGGCTGGCCACTTCGTGAAGATGGTGCACAACGGCATCGAGTACGGGCTCATGGCCGCCTACGCCGAGGGGCTGGCCGTGCTCGATCGTGCCGACGTCGGGTCGCTCGACCAGGCGCACGACGCCGAGACCGCGCCGCTGCGCGACCCGGCGGCGTACCGGTACGACATCGACCTCGCTGCGGTCACCGAGGTGTGGCGACGCGGCAGCGTCGTGTCGTCCTGGCTGCTCGACCTGACCGCCGACGCGGTGCACCGTGACCCGCAGCTGGCAGGCTTCGACGGCAGGGTCTCCGACTCGGGCGAGGGACGCTGGACCCTGCAGGCGGCGATCGACGAGGGCGTTCCGACGCCAGTACTGGCGGCCGCCCTGCACGCGCGGTTCTCCTCGCAAGGGCAGGCCGAGCTGTCGAACAAGGTTCTCTCGGCGATGCGCATGCAGTTCGGGGGGCACGATGAGAAGCAGCCCTGAGCCCACCGTGTCCGTCCGGGAGGCGGGTCGCTCGGACGCCCTGGTGCTGTTCGGGGCCACCGGCGACCTCGCTCGCAAGAAGCTGTTCTCGTCTCTGTACCGGCTCGAGTCACGTGGTCGCCTGGACCTGCCGGTGGTCGGGGTCGCCCGCTCGGACTGGGACGACGAGCGGTTTCGCGAGCACGTTCGCACCGCGGTGCGTGCCACGGTCGACGACCTGAGCCCGGACGTGCTCACCCGGCTGGCCGACCGGTTGAGCCTCGTCGGGGGCGACTACGCGCAGGCCGACACGTTCACGCGGCTGCGCGAGCACCTGGACCGGCTGGGGGCTGAGCATCCCGCCATCTACCTCGCGATACCGCCGGGGCTGTTCCCGACCGTCACGCGCGGCCTGGCCGAGGTCGGGCTGCACCGGTGCGGGCGCATCGTGGTGGAGAAGCCCTTCGGACGTGACCTGGGCTCGGCGCGCGAGCTGAACGCCGTGCTACGCGAGTCCTTCGCCGAGCGCGACATCTTTCGCATCGACCACTACCTGGGCAAGGAGGCCGTCGAGGGCCTGCTGGTGTTCCGGTTCGCCAACACGCTGCTGGAGCCGGTGTGGAACCGCAACTACGTCGCCAGCGTGCAGGTCACCATGGCCGAGTCGTTCGGGGTGGAGGGTCGGGGCGGCTTCTACGACGGCGTCGGCGCCCTGCGCGACGTGCTGCAGAACCACCTGCTGCAGGTGATCGCCCTGCTGGCGATGGAGCCACCGGTCACCCCGGACGCGGACGCGCTGCGCGACGAGAAGGTCAAGGTGTTCGCGGCGATGCGTCCGCTCGATGCGACCTCGATGGTGCGCGGACAGTACGAGGGCTACCGGGACGAGCCCGGCGTCGCACCCGACTCGACGGTCGAGACGTACGTCGCGGCGCGCGTGCAGATCGACTCCTGGCGCTGGTCCGGTGTGCCGTTCTACGTCCGCACCGGCAAGGCGATGGCCGACACCGCGCTGGAGGCTCTCGTCGAGCTGAAGCCGCCGCCGCGGATGCTGTTCGCCGACGCGTCGCTGCCCGAGCCGCATGAGAACGTCATCCGGTTCAGGCTCGGTGCGAACGACGGTGTGACGATGACGGTGCAGGCCAAGCGTCCCGGCCAGCAGCTGCTCACCCATCCGGTCGACCTCTCGGTCGACTTCGAGTCGACCTTCGGCGACCGCAGCGAGCCCTACGAGCGGCTGCTCGACGACGCGCTGGACGGCAACGCCGGCAGGTTCGCCCGCGAGGACGGTGTGCTGCAGGCCTGGCGCGTCGTGCAACCGGCCCTCGACGACCCCGGACCGGTGCACACCTACCCGCGGGGCTCCTGGGGTCCGCCTGAGGCGGACGTGCTGCTGGGCCGCGACCACTGGCATCGACCCGTCACGCCGTCGTAGGCACCATCTGGCCGGCTAGACCTCGGTGGGCTCGTCATGGCCGAGGCCGACGGCGAACTGGCGCAGGCGCTCGACGGCGTACGGGTCCACGGCAACCGGTGCGTCGAGGGCCGCAGCGGTCGGGATGGCCGCCTTGATCGCGCGGTAGGTGCTGGCCTCGAGTCCACAGCGGCGGCACACCTCCAGGTGGTCGTGCACCATGTGGGCCGTCGCCGGGTCGGCCTCACCGTCGAGGTAGGCCTGCAGCACCTTGGCCACCTGGTGGCAGCGTCGCCTCGTCAGTCGCTCGAGCATGCTCATCTCCTGCCGGCTCGCGGGACGAGTCCCGCCTCGTCGAGGGACGTCCGGATGCGTTGCCGGCCACGGTGCAGGCGGCTCATCACGGTGCCCTTCGGGATGCCGAGGCGGTCGGCTGCTTGCGCGTAGCTCAGCCCCTGCAGGTCGACCAGCTCGATCACGGCGCGGAAGTCGGCGGGCAGCTCACGCAGGGCACGCACCACGACCGGCTCGAACTGCTCGCTGAGGGCGACCTCTTCGCTCGAGGGAGAGGGCGGGCCCGTCTGCTCGAGCACCCGTTGGGCAGACTCCCCGTCGGGCAGCAGCAGCGGCTGGCGCTTGCGTGCCCGGTTGATGTGGGTGTTGCGCAGGATCGTCAGCATCCATGCGCGGGGGTGCGCGCCGTCGAACGACTCGATGGCCCGGTACGCGCGCAGCAGCGTGTCCTGGACGAGGTCCTCGGCGTCCGTGGGGTTGCGGGTCAGCGTGACCGCGACCCGGTAGAGCACCTCGATCTCGGGCACCACGTAGGTCTGGAAGGCCGCGTCGCGGTCGGCATGAGCGGCCACGGCGGGTGTCACGTCCGGGGGAACCCCGTCGGCCGTCATCGCGATTCCCCGGGCAGCGCAGGCGCAGGCGTCGGCACGGGGGAACTGTAGTTCTCGAGTGCAGCGCCACGCGCGCCCGCAACCGGGGAGTCCAGCCCGGTCGATGTGCGTCTCGAGGACACCAGCGTCCCCGTCCCACACATGGATCATGCAGGATGACTCCATGAGCGACGCGGCCGCGACACCCGAAGAGCCACCCGCGAAGGACTCCGCCGACGACGTCAAGGCGCGGTTCAAGCAGGCGCTCGACCGCAAGCAGGGACGGCACAAGAACGAGCACCTGCACCCTGAGGGCGACTCGGCGCTGCACGACACCCACGGTCGGTCGGGAGGCAAGCGCCAGTTCAGGCGCAAGGCGGGCGGCTAGCCAGGGACGTGAGGGACCGGTGCCCAGCGTCACACCGGCACCGGTCGCCGCCTTCGCAGGGCCTGCTTACAGTGAAGAAATGGCCCGCTACGTCGCTCGTGTCCACACGCCCATGCCGGTGACCGAAGCCTTCGCGCTCATGGCCGACATGCGCACCTACGCGACGTGGGACCCCGGACTCACCCGATCGGTGCAGGTCGTGGGCGAGGGCCCGGGGGTGGGCTCGACCTACGACCTGCAGCTTGCCCTGCCGCCCCTGGTGACCCTGCGCTACGTGACGCAGGAGTACCACGTGCCGGCCGCGACGAGCGAGCCGCACGAGGTTCTGCACGTGGCCACGAATGTGCTCTTCAGCTCGACCGACCGGATCACCGTGCGGTCAGCCCCGGGCGGGTCGCTCGTGGTGTACGACGCCGACCTTCGCCTGACCGGCCCGCTGCGCCTCGGCGACCCCGGGCTACGGCTGGTGTTCGGCTGGGTTGCCGGGCGGGCGGAGTCCGGGATGCGCACGGCGCTGAGCGGCACCTCGGTGCCCGCGTGACTCCTGGACCCGCGGACGTCGTCGACGGGCTTCTCGAGCTGCCCGTCGCTCCGAGCTTCACCCGGGTCGGTCCCGCGGTGCGCTCACGGCTGGACCGCTGGACGCCGCTGGACTCCTACGACCTGACCGGGCGCACCATCGTGCTGACCGGTCCGACGTCAGGCCTCGGGCTGGCGGCCGCGGAGCAGCTCGCGCGGTGCGGGGCCACCCTCGTGCTCGTCGGTCGTGACCGTGGACGCACCGAGGCCGTCCGCGACCGGCTCGCCGGCCTGCGCGCGGGTGCGGACCACCACGTCGCGGTGGCCGACCTGGCCGACCTGAGCACTGTCCGCGACGCCGCGGAGCAGATCCGTGACCTGCACCCGAGCATCGATGCGCTGCTGCACAACGCCGGGGCGCTGACAGCCGACCGGCGTGCCAACCCGGACGGCATCGAGGCCACGGTGGCCAGCCAGGTGGTGGGACCGTTCCTGCTGACCACCCTGCTGCTCGAGTCGCTGCGGACGGCCTCGCCCGGCCGTGTGATCACCATGGCGTCCGGGGGCATGTACGCCTCCGGGCTGACGGTGGCGAACCTGCAGATGAGCGACGATGAGTACCGCGGCGCCGAGCAGTACGCCCGGGCCAAGCGGGCTCAGGTGACCCTCAACGAGATGTGGGCAGAACGCCTCGGAGGGCCCGACCTGGTCTTCCACGCCGTGCACCCGGGATGGGCCGACACCCCCGGGGTGCGCGGGTCGCTGCCCAGGTTCCACCTGCTCACCGGACCACTGCTACGGACCCCGGAGCAGGGTGCCGACACCATGGTGTGGCTCGCCGCCGACGACGGGGAACCTTTGCGCACCAACGGGGCGTTCTGGCTCGACCGGCGCCGACGCGCCCTGCACCGTCTGCCGACCACGCGCCGCACCGACACGCCTGAGCGCCGCGAACAGCTGTGGCGCTGGGTCAGCGAGACCGCCGGCGTGGATCCGACCGGCCTCTGAGGCGCTGCTGACCAGCGGGGCTCAGCGGTACTCGGGGTTCGGGTGGTCGAACCTGGCGCCGGCGTCCCAGGCGGAGCGCTGGTTGCCGTGGGCCGGGATGCCGCCTGCACGCTTGAGCATGGCTGCCACGTGCATGAGGTTCCACGTCATGAACGTCGTGTTGCGCTGGGTGAAGTCGTTCTGCGGGCCGCCGGAGCTCTCGTCGAGGTAGGACGGCCCCGGACCTGCCTCACCGATCCAGCCGGCGTCGGCCTGAGGCGGGATCGTGTACCCGAGGTGCTGGAGCGAGTAGAGCACGCTCATGGCCACGTGCTTCACCCCGTCCTCG
Organism: uncultured Actinomycetes bacterium; assembly: GCA_964400785.1. Classification (GTDB taxonomy): domain Bacteria; phylum Actinomycetota; class Actinomycetes; order Jiangellales; family Jiangellaceae; genus CAVQGZ01. The sequence goes on from CAYNWB010000033.1 coordinate 19,171, forward strand.
TTGCCCGTGACGATCACGCCGCCGACGCGGCCGTAGTAGTGGTACTGGCCGGCGTCGTTCAGCATGCCGGACATGGCGTAGAGCCGTTCGATCAGTCGGCTCGCGACGCTCGACTTCTCCCCGAGCCAGATCGGGCTACCCACGACGAGGATGTCTGCGGACTCGACGCGAGGCCACAGCGCGGGCCAGTCGTCGCGAGCGGCGGCGGGCAGACCCGCTGGTGGCTGGGTCATGTCGGGGTACACCCCGGGCGCCACGTCGTGGTCGACCAGACGGATCTCGTCGACCTGTACTCCCTGGGACCGCATGATCGCGACGCTGACCTGCATCAGGCCATCGGTGTGTGACACAGCGGGGGACGGCTTGAGCGTGCAGTTGACGAAGCACGCGCGCAGGTCGGAGAACGCATCGCTCACGGTCGGACGCCTTTCGGGCTCGCAGGGCTATCTCCTGACTGACGGGGCAGCACCCCGGCAACCCGACTCAGCACAGCGGCATCCCGTACGCCGGACGCGACGTAGACGGTGTTGGCCGACGGTGTACCGGTATAGGGGTTGTCGAACTCCACCACGTGCGCCTCGACGTCGTGGAACACCCCTCGCAGCTGGCCGGTCCACGCGGCGTCGGGCGGGTCGTCGGACCACAGCCCGAAGACTCCGTGCGGGTGCAGGTGCCTGGCCAGAGCCAACAACCCGGCGCGACTGTAGAACGCCTCGTGGCTCGGGTGCAGCAGGTGGCGGGGGCTGTGGTCGACGTCGAGCAGCACGGCGTCCACCTTCGTGCCCGGTGCCTGCGGGTCGAACCCGGTCTCGCCCGCGGCGAGGGCGAAGAAGTCGCCGTGCAGCAGGCGGACGCGCGGGTCGAGGCGCAGCGGTGCAGCGTCCGGCAGCAGCCCGTCGCGATGCCAGCCGATCACCTGGGGGAGTGCCTCGACGACCACCAGGCTGCGCACTCGGGGGTCGGCCAGTGCGGCGACGGCGGTGTAGCCGAGCCCGAGCCCGCCGACCACGACGTCGCAGGCGTTGGACGTGCCGAGCTGCTTCAGGCTCAGCGTCGCCAGCGCCGTCTCGGCAACCGTGAACGCACTCGACATCAGGAACTCCTCGCCCAGCCGCACCTCCAGCAGGTGCTGCGCCATCACGGGGTCGTGACGTCGCCGCAGGCTGATGTCGCCCATCGGCGTGGGCGCCCAGTCCAGCTCCTCGAACCGGCGGGACGGACCGGACCCGCTCATGCGTCGATGATGACCGGGATGACGATCGGGCTGCTGCGGAAGGTGCGGTGAGTCCAGCGTGAGACGGCCTGCTGGATGAGGCGTTCGAGCTGGCTGGCGTCCCCGATGCCTTCCTTCGCCGCTGTGGCCAGGGCCCCCTCGATCAGGGGGATGACGTCGTCGAACGTGTGCTCGTCGTGGATGAAGCCGCGCGCGAGGAAGTCCGGGGGCTCGGCCAGCTCTCCGGTGTCGGCGTCGACGAGCACGACGACGGTGATCACGCCCTCCTCGGCCAGCGTGCGGCGGTCCTTGAGCGAGGCCTCGGTGACGTCTCCGACGGACGCGCCCTCGACGTAGACGTACCCCGCCGGCACCTTGCCGGTGATCGACGCGCGCCCGTCGACGAGGTCGACCACCACGCCGTCCTCGGCGATGACGACGTTCTCGGCAGGCACTCCCGTGCGGATCGCCACGGCTGCGTTGGCCTGCATGTGTCGCCACTCGCCGTGCACCGGCAGCACGTTGGCGGGGGCCATGAGGTTGTAGCAGTAGGCCAGCTCTCCCGCGCTGGCGTGGCCGGAGACGTGCACCTTGGCGGTTCCCTTGTGCACGACCCGGGCACCCCACCGGGTCAGGCCGTTGATGACGTCGTAGATGGCGTTCTCGTTGCCGGGGATCAGCGAGCTCGCCATGAGGACGGTGTCGCCGGGACCGATGCGGATCTGGTGGTCGCGGTTGGCCATGCGAGCCAGGGCTGCCATGGGTTCGCCCTGCGAGCCCGTGCAGACCAGCGTGATCCTGTCGTCGGGCAGCTTCTCGATCTGCTTGAGGTCGACCACCAGCCCGCGAGGCACCGTGAGGTACCCGAGGTCACGCGCGATGCCCATGTTGCGCACCATCGACCGCCCCACGAAGGCGACCTTGCGCTTGTGCTCGGCGGCGGCGTCGATCACCTGCTGGATGCGGTGCACGTGGCTGGCAAAGCTCGACACGATGATGCGCCGCGGCGCGGTGCGGAACACCTCGTCGATGGCCGGCGTGAGGTCGCGCTCGGAGATCGTGAAACCCGGGACGTCGGCGTTGGTGGAGTCGGCCATCAGCAGCGTGACGCCCTCCTCGCCGTAGCGTGCGAAGGCGCGCAGGTCGGTGATGCGCCCGTCGAGCGGGAACTGGTCCATCTTGAAGTCGCCTGTGTGCAGCACCAGGCCGGCAGCGGTGCGGATCGCCACCGCCAGCCCGTCCGGGATCGAGTGGTTGACCGCGGAGAACTCGCAGTCGAAGGGGCCGAACGAGTGCCGCTGGCCCTCGCCCACCTCGACCAGGGTGGGGGTGATGCGATGCTCCTTGAGCTTGGCGGCCAGCAGCGCCAGCGTCAGGCGCGACCCCACGACGGGGATGTCGGCGCGCAGGCGTAGCAGGTACGGCACGGCGCCGATGTGGTCTTCGTGACCGTGGGTCAGCACGAGCGCATCGATCGTGTCGAGCCTGTCGGCGATCCACGAGAAGTCGGGCAGGATCAGGTCGACCCCTGGCTGGTGCTCGCCCGGGAAGAGCACGCCGCAGTCGACGACGAGCAACCGGCCCTCGTGCTCGAACACGGCCATGTTGCGACCGATCTCGCCGAGGCCGCCGAGGGGCACGATGCGCAGGCCGCCCGTGGGCAGGGGCGGCGGTGCGCCCAGCTCGGGATGGGGATGACTCACGACGGCCTCCGGTACGGGTCAGGTGGGGTTGGCAACGAGGGGTTCGAGCAGCACGTCGGGGTGGCGGCGCGCCACGCTGTCGGCGCGCCAGCGGTCGGGGAACAGGGCGAGGTAGGCGCCGTCCGTGCGACGCAGCACCTCGACCTCACGCTCGGAGTCCAGCACGGCAGCATCAGCGGCGCGCGTGAGCCTGGCTGTCGAGTAGGGCAGGCGCTCCAGGCGCACGGGGGCGCTGAACTCGTGCCGCATCCGGTGGCTGGCCACGTCGAACTGCAGCGGACCGACGGCTGCCAGCACCGGCGCCGAATCCCCGCGCAGGTCGGAGCGCAGCACCTGCACCACCCCCTCGCCGGTGATCTGCTCGATGCCGCGGCGAAACTGCTTGCCCTTGCTCGCATCGGCCGACCGGGCGACGGCGAAGTGCTCCGGCGCGAAGGACGGCATCGGGGGGAAACGCACCGGGGCGCCGTCGGCATGCAGCGTGTCACCGGCCGTGAGCGCGGTCGCGTTCACCAGACCGATCACGTCGCCGGGGTAGGCCACCTCGATCGTCTCTCGGTCGCGGCCGAACATGGCCTGGGCGTACTTGGTGGCGAACGGACGTCCCGTCGCTGCGTGTGTGACGACCATGCCGCGCTCGAAGCGACCCGAGCAGACCCGGACGAACGCCACGCGGTCACGGTGGGAGGTGTCCATGCCGGCCTGCACCTTGAACACCACGCCCGAGAACGGCGCGTCGAGCGGACGGGCGACGCCCTCGACATCGACACGGGCGTCCGGTGCCGGGGCGAGCTCGACGAGGGTGTCGAGCAGCTGGCGGATGCCGATGTTGAGCACGGCCGCGCCGAACAGCATCGGGGTGGAGCGTCCCGCCCGGAACGACGGCTCGTCCAGCTCGTCGAGAAGCGCGGACTCCTCGACGGCGGTCTGCCAGGCCTCGCCGTGCTCGGCGGCGGCCTGGTCGGGGGAGAGGGTCTCGGTGGCGGCGACCGTCGCCCCGCCGGCCGTGCGAGCGAAGCGCAGCATCTGCCCCGTGCGCCGGTCGAGTAGGCCCTCCATGAAGCCGGCCTCACCGACCGGCCACGTGAGCGGCGTGGCTCGCAGCCCGATCCGCGTCTCGATCTCGTCGCAGAGCTCCAACGCATGCTTGCCGGGACGGTCCCACTTGTTCACCAGGGTGATCACCGGGATCCCGCGATGGCGGCACACGTCGAACAGCTTCAGCGTCTGCGGCTCGAGGCCCTTGGCGGCGTCCAGCAGCATCACGGCACAGTCCACGGCGGTGAGGACGCGGTAGGTGTCCTCGGAGAAGTCGGAGTGCCCCGGGGTGTCGACCAGGTTCACCACCGTGTCGCCGTAGGTGAACGACAGGGCGGCTGAGGTGATGGAGATGCCCCGGTCCTTCTCCATGGCCATCCAGTCGGACACGACACCCTTGCGTCCGGCCTTGCCGTGGACGGCGCCGGCCTGCCCGATCACGCGGGCGTGCAGCGCGAGGGCCTCGGTGAGCGTCGACTTGCCGGCGTCGGGGTGGCTGATGACGGCGAAGGTGCGACGCCGACGGGCCTGCTTCGGGACGTCGAGAGCCGCCGGCTCAGCGTGCTGCAGCGACATGCACTCGATTCCGTGACGACGGGTGTGGTCTCACAGCCTACCCGGCCGGCACCCGCCTAGTGATCGGCGATGACGGCCAGCAACCGGTCGCCGTAGGCCGCAGCCTTGGTCTGGCCGATGCCCGGGGTGCGCAGCAGCTGCTGGTGGTCCCGAGGTCGAGACCGGGCCAGAGCCCGCAGGGTCGAGTCGTGCAGCACGACGTAGGCCGGGACGC
>CAYNWB010000034.1:0-22885 GCA_964400785.1 uncultured Actinomycetes bacterium
TCCGGCGGGTAGCCGGTCATCTCCGAGACGATCGCCACCACCTTGTCCACGACGGGATCGCTCGCCGCAACGGGCTCCGGGGCCGGTGCCGGCGGAGCGGCCGGCATGGGCGGCGGGGGAGGTGGGGCAACCGGCGTGGGGGTCGGAACGGGAGCCGGTGCGGCGACCGGGGGTGCCGGAACGGGGGGCGCAGCAGCAGACGCAGCGGCGTCGACGACGCGCAGTCGACGGTCCACGACCTCCACGCGTGACCCGGACTTGCCGCTGATGAGGTCGAGCCACTGCTGCCACGCGTTCGCGTCGACGATCCGCGAGGCATATCCCAGCCGGTCGACGGGGGTGCGCTGCCCGCTGGGCATGGGCGTCCACCGCAGCAGCGCCATGGCGATCTGCGAGCCGAAGCCTGCGGCCAGCCTCAGCGCGTAGCCCACGGGGTAGGAGCCGCCGCGCGACAGGTTGAGCTGCCCGAGGTCGGGGTCGGGCTCGCGGTAGTTGGGGACAGGGGGCACGATCCCGGTCTCGAGCGCCTTGACGGCGACGACGTCCTCGACGCCGGCGCCCATGGCGTGGCCGGTGAAGCCCTTGGTGTTCGTGATCACGATCGTGTCGGCGAGCTCTCCGAACACGTGGCGCAGGGCGGTGATCTCGGCAGCGGCACTGCCTCCCCGGGCCGGCGTGTAGGTCTCGTGCGACATGAACATCGTCTCGGCGGCGATGTCCGCGCGGCGGATGCCGCGGCGTTCGGCCTTGGCGACCAGCTGCTCCATCGTGCTGGCGACGTGCGAGACGTCGAGGCGCGTGCCGTGGAAGGCACTGTTCAGCGTCACGGTGGCCAGGACGTCGCAGATCGGCTGGATGCCGCGCTCACGCGCGGCCTCCGGAGCCTCGACCACGAGGGCGGCAGCCCCCATGCCGACGATCATGCCGTGCCGACGGCGGTCGAACGGGGTGGCCGCATCCTCGACGTTGGCGTCGGTGGCGGCAGCACCCGTTGCCAGGAATCCCGACCCCACCCACGGCAGCAGCACGTCGGACGACACGTCGTCGGCCGACACGATGACCACGCGCCGGCAGCGTCCGGTGGCGATCCAGTCCTCGGCGATGGCGATGGCCTGCGTGGTGCTCGCACAGGCGGCGTTGACCTGCGTGTTCGGGCCGCGAGCCCCGATCAGCTCGGCGAACTGCGAGTGACCCATCGAGAGGGCTCGGAAGATGAAGCGGCGGTCGAACATGAACGGCTCGTCCTGCAGCAGCCGGCGCAGCTCGGTGATGCGGCGGTCCACCTCTGCGGCCGCCGGCTCCGCTCCGGTCAACCGCGCACGCACCGCTTCGAGCGCCAGGAGCTGTTCCCGACGACCACGGTCGGTGTAGTAGCGCTGCAGGTCTTCGGCGAACTGGTCGTAGCCGGGGAAGGCCGAGGCGAAGATGACTCCGGTCTCGTCGCGCAGTGCGTCGGGCAGACCCCACCTGTCGGGCAGCTGTGTGCCGAGAGTGGTGGTGCGGTAGCGCATGACCAGGGGGATGCCGGCGTCACGCAGGGCATCGATGCCGGCCCCGATGGACAGACGGGTCGTGTCGTCGAGGGCGGCGTCACGAGCGGCGTCCACCCCGAACTCGGTGACGACATCGAGCGGGGCAGCCCGGCCGGCGAGCTTGATCACCTCGGACTCGTCCGCGATGGTCTCGAACGTCGCTTCGCCGAGCTCACGCTTGACCAGTCGGGTGATGTGGCGGTCGACCATCTCGCGGCGGATACGCATCGGGATGGCATCGATGAACTGCTCGCCGGACAGGATGCGGGCGACGTTCGCGTCGTCGAAGACGCGCTCGGTGCCGGGAAGCCCGACGGAGGCGCCGGTGATGACGACCGGCTCACCGGTGGCCGGGGATCCGCCCGCGGCGGGCGTCGGAGCAGCCTGCGGGCCGGCCAGGGCGGCCAGTCCACGTTCGACGGCGTCGGCGAAGATCTGACCGATCTCGGTCACCTTGTCGGCGATCGCGCCGAACGGTGGCTGCGCAGGTGCGGGGGGCGGGCTGGCGGACGTGGTGGTCTCCTGGGGACGCGCAGTCGAGGGGGCTGACGATTGGTCGGGGACGGCCGAGGGGCCGGTCAGGGCGAGGCCCGAGGCGTACAGGCCGCACAGCGCCTGGTTGAACGAGACGAGGTCACCCTGCTTCGGGTGGTTGGTGAACAGGGCCAGGACGTCGTCGTGCCGACTGCCGAGGACGTCCTCGACGAAGCCGTGCAGTGCCTTCTTCGGGCCCACCTCGACGAACACCCGGGCGCCGGCGTCGTACAACGTCTGCAGTCCCTTGACGAACTGCACCGGGGAGGCGACCTGCTGGCCGAGGATGTCGACCATCGTGTCGACGGTGGCTCCCTGCGGGTAGAACTCTCCGGTGACGTTGGCCACGATCGGACGCACCGGCGGCCTGACGTCGAGGCGGCGCAGCACCCGGCGCAGCGGTTCGCTCGACGGAGCGACGATCGAGGTGTGGAAGGCGTGGCTGACCGGGATGCGCGCGGCCGTGATGCCTGCCGCACCGAAGGCGGCCATGGCACGCTCGACGGCCTCGGTGCTGCCTCCGACCACGGCCTGGCTGAAGCTGTTGATGTTCGCCACGACGACGTAGCCGTCGGTGGCCTCGACGATCCTCGAGATCTCGTCCAGCGGACCGAACACCGCGGCCATCGCGCCGTTGTCGCCGACGTCCAGGCTCGCCATCTCGTGGCCACGAGCGGCCACAGCCTCCAGGGCCGCGGCGAACGACAACGAGCCGGCTGCCACGAGAGCCCCGTACTCACCGAGGCTGTGGCCCATGCACATGTCGGGCCACACGCCGTAGGCGTTGAGCATCCGCGTCATCGACAGGTCGGTGGCGAGCACGGCCGGCTGCGTGATCTCTGTCTGCAGCAGCTGCTGCTCGAGCTGCTTGACGGCTGCCGGGTCGTCGGTGTCGATGAAGATGTAGGACGACAGCGGACGCCCCAGGATCGGCGTCATCACCGTGTCGGCCTCGACGAACGTGTCGGCCACGATCGGCTCGTGGCGGCGCAGCTCGTGGAGCATGTTGACGTACTGAGACCCCTGGCCGGTGTAGAGGAACGCGACCTTGGGCGCAGGTCCCCGTCCGACGAAGACGCCTTGCGCGCGAAGCATCTTCCACATGGCGGCGTTGTTGGCGGCGAAGGCCTTGAGGGCCTTGTCCGCCTTCTTCGCGAGGTCGTCGGCATCGGCGTAGTCGATCGCGAGGCGAACGGCGGCGTCGGCCAGGGCGGGGTCCGGAGGCGCCACCGGGGGAGCGGTGCCGGCGGCAGCATCCGCGGCGACAGTACGTAGCTGGGCGACGACCTCGGCGTCGTCGGAGCCACCGAGGACGAGGGCGCCGCGCAGCGGCGGCTTGGTGGCGGCGACGGGTGCGGGTGCGGGTGCGGCCTGGGGCACGTCTGCGGAGGCGAACGACCGCGGGGCAGACTCCTCCCGCAGTCGCCCGGGCACGTACTCCTCGACCACGACGTGGAAGTTCGTGCCACCGAAGCCGAAGGCACTGACACCGGCGCGTCGAGCACCCTCCGGCGACGCCGGCCACTCACGCAGCTCGGTGTTGACCCGGAACGGGGTGGCGTCCCAGTCGACCCTCGGGTTGGGGTCGTTGAAGTTGAGGCTGGGGACGAGCACCTTCTCGTCCAGGCAGCGGATCGCCTTGAAGAACCCGGCCGTGCCGGCAGCAGCCTTCAGATGCCCGATGTTGGACTTGACCGATCCCAGCGCGATCGTGCCGGGTGCAGCGCCGGCCTTGAGGAACACCTCGTTGAGGGTCGTGAGCTCGGCCGCGTCGCCCACGCGTGTCGAGGTGCCGTGCGCCTCGATGTACCCGGCACTGGTCGGGTCGAGACCTGCCGTGGCCCAGGCACGTTCCACAGCGAGCTTCTGCCCGACAGGGTTCGGCGCCGTGATGCCCTTGCCCCTACCGTCGGACGATCCGGCGAGACCGCGGATGACGCCGTACACGTGCTGACCGTCCCGCTCGGCGTCGGCGAGGCGGCGCAGCACGAACAGCGCCGCGCCCTCACCCATGACGAACCCGTCGGCTCCCGCGTCGAACGGGCGGGTGCCGGTGGCCGAGAGGGCCCCGATCTTGCAGAACTTCACGAACGCCGAGATGCCCATGTTGCGGTCGACGCCGCCGGTGACGACGGCGTCGTAGGCGTGGGACTGCAGGCCCTGCACGGCGGCCGACATGCCCGCCAACCCGGAGGCGCAGGCGGCGTCGGTGGTGAAGTTGGGGCCGCGGAAGTTGAACAGGGCGGCCACCCGGCCCGCGATGATGTTCGCGAGCTCACCCGGCATCGTGTCCTCGTTGATCGGCGAACGGCCGGCCAGAAAGGCCTCTCGTGCCTGCTGGAGCAGGGCCTGCTGGGCTGCCGCCGGCATCGCTCGCACCGTCTCGGTGGCCGCCAGCGCCTTGATGAACTCCGGGAGCTCGATGCGCAGGTTCGACTCGTAGTGCTTCTCGCCACCGATCGCGTTGCCGATGATGACGGCCACGCGCTCGGAGTCGACAGACCAGTCGGGCCACCCCGCGTCCATGAGGGCCATGCGAGACCCGGCGACCGACCACTGCTGCCCGATGTCGAGCTGGTCGGACACCTTGGGCGGGATCGGCAGGCGCCACGCCATCGGGTTCCAGTCGAACTCCCGCACCCAGCCGCCGATGGTGCTGTAGGTCTTGTCGGGCGCCGACGGGTCGGGGTCGTAGTAGAGCGCGGGGTCCCAGCGCTGCGGCGGTGTCTCGCTGATGCTGTAGCGCCCGGTGCGGATGTTGTGCCAGAAGGCGTCGGCGTTCGGCGCGTCGGGCATCACCGCCCCGACTCCGACGACGGCGATGGGCTGGAACGGGTAGTCAGTCATGTCGACCTCAGGCGTTGTCGTAGAGAGCAGCCGCGAGCGCGTCCATGTCGGCGATCAGACCGGCCTGGGCGGCCCGCACCTCGTCCAGGCGCAGCGTGGCGGCAAGCTCACGTGCGAGCTCGGCGCTGTCGACGCCCGCGACGGCGCTGCCTCCGGCAACCCAGCGGACGCCGTCGTCGGCCACCTTGAGGGCCGCCTCGCGGGCATAGACCCTGCTGATCGTGGCCAGCGTCTGCGCGGAGAAGCGCTTGTCGGCCTTGGGGGAGATGGTCTCGTCGGCCTTGGCCGCCGCTCGACGGCACAGGGCTGCGGCGGCCTCGACCACTGCGGCGAGCTCACCGAGCCGGAACAGGATGTGCTGGTTGCGCGTGAGCCGGCCGGTCTGGGCTGCGGCGAAGACGCCGGCGAGCGCGTCGGTGGCCAACGCAGCGACGTCTGCCCCGATGGTCGGGTGCGCGGCGTGCAGGTGCCGCAGCTCGGCAGCCTGGACGTGGTAGTGGTCGCCCTTGCTCTTGAGGTGGTGCTGCCAACGGTCCCGGCCGATGGTCATCTCCATGATCTCGGACGTGCCCTCGTAGATCGTGGTGATGCGCACGTCGCGCTTGATCTTCTCCACGATGTACGGACGGGTGTACCCATAGCCTCCGTGCACCTGGATGGCCGCCTCGGCCGCAGCGTTGCCCGACTCGGTCGCCAGGTACTTGGCGATGGCTCCCTCGGTGTTGAGCGCTCCGTTCTCGCCCTCGCCGGCGTCGATGCGGGTCGCGGTCTCCTCGATGTAGGCACGGGCGGCCTCGAGGCGCACGACGTGCGGCACGATCAGCTTGTGGGTCAGCCCCTGCTTCTGTGACAGCGGCGCCCCGCCCTGGATGCGGTTGAGCGAGTAGGTGATGGCACGGTCGACGGCGGCCCAGCCGCCGCCGAGCCCGAACGCAGCCACCATCAGACGCGTGTACCCGAACACCTGCTGGGCCTGCACGAGGCCCTGGCCCTCGACTCCACCGATGAGGTTCTCCACCGGTACCTCGACGTCGTCGAGGAACAACGCGCACGTGTTGGAGAGCCTGATGCCGTGCTTGTCCTCGTGCGGTGCAGCCTCGAAGCCCGGTGTGCCCCGCTCCACGACGAACCAGGTGGGCCCGCCCTCGGTGAGGGCGAGGATCGTGGAGGCGTCGGCGATGCCGCCGTTGCTGATCCACTGCTTGCGGCCGTTGATCACGTAGCCGGTGATCGTGCCGTCGTCGTCCCGCTTCGGGACGGCCGTCGTGGTGAGCGATCCGAGGTCGCTCCCGGCCTCCGGCTCTGTGGCGCCGTAGGCGAAGAGGATGCCCTCCTCGGCGATCTTGCCGAGCCAGAGGGCACGCTGCTCCTCGGTCGCGCCGACCAGGATGGGGTCAGAACCGAGGAACGTCGCCAGCACCGAGGTCGCCAGACCGATGTCGATGCGCCCCATGCGTTCGCACACGCGGTAGATGTCGAACGCGCCGCCGCCCATGCCGCCGTATTCCTCGGGCAGGAAGACCAGCTGGACGCCGAGCTCGTCACTCTGCATGGCCCGGACGAGGTCCTCCGGGCACACGTCCTCGTGGTCGAGCGCCAGCATCTTCTCGTCGTCCATGCCGGCGGACACGAAGTCGGTCAGAGCCTCGAGCATGAGGTTCAGCGTCTCGAGATCGAGCCCGCCGCCACCGATGTGGCCCGAAGCGGTCTCAGCGGTGGCGGTCATACGGTGTCCTCCTAGGTTTCGCTGACAGGGGTTCGTACCGAGCGCAGCAGCAGCTCGGAGATGTCGGTGACCTCGACCGGCGTTCCGCCGTCACCGTTGCGTGATGCCTGCACCGCAGTCGTGCCGTCCGACAGCATCACGATGCAGAACGGGCAGGCGGCCGCGACGACGTCCGGCTCGAGGTCGAGGGCCTCGGCCGACCGGTTCTCGTTCACCCGCGACCCGATGCTCTCCTCCATCCACATGCGGGCTCCACCGGCACCGCAGCAGAACGACCGCTCGGAGTTGCGCGGCATCTCCTTGAACGTGGCCCCGGGCAGTGCCTCGAGGATCTCTCGGGGCGGGGAGAAGACCTGGTTGTGCCGGCCGAGGTAGCAGGGGTCGTGGTAGGTGATCGTCGTGTCCAGCGGCGTCACCGGCGTGAGCCGACCGTCGGCCACGAGCTGGTTGAGCAGCTGGGTGTGGTGGACGACCTCGTAGTTGCCGCCGAGCTGGGGGTACTCGTTGGCGAGGGTGTTGAAGCAGTGCGCGCAGGTGGCGACGATCTTGCGAGCGCCGATCTCGTTGAGGGTGCCGACGTTCTGCTGTGCCAGCATCTGGAACGAGAACTCGTTGCCGAGGCGGCGAGCAGGGTCGCCCGTGCAGGTCTCCCCGTCGCCGAGCACCATGAACTGCACACCGGCCTCGTGCAGCAGCGTCGCCACGGCCTTGGTCGTGCGCTTGGCCTTGTCGTCCACCGCGCCTGCGCAGCCGACCCAGAACAGGTACTCGACGTCGTCGGGGATGCGGTCCTCGCCGTCGGCGCCGAACACGCGGACGTCGAAGTCCATCTCGCCGATCCACGTCGTGCGGGCGCGCGCCCCGGCACCCCACGGGTCTCCGGCGTGGTCGAGGTTGTTGAGCATCACGCCGGCCTCGGTCGGGAACTCCGACTCCATGAGCACCTGGTAGCGGCGCATGTTGAGGATGTGGTCGACGTGCTCGATGTCGACGGGGCACTGCTGGACGCAGGCTCCACAGGTGGTGCACGACCACAGGACGTCGGGGTCGATGACGCCGCCGACGCCGTTGTCGCCGGCGTGGGCGTAGCCGTTCTCGTTCGCACCGATCAACGGACGCGCCACCTCGGCCTTGACGGCGTCGCTGACGGCCTCGCGCTTCTCGTCGCTGTCTGCGATCAGGTACGGGCCCTTGGCGAACGCGTGGTCGCGCAGGCCCATGATCAGCAGCTTCGGGCTCAGGGGCTTGTCGGTGTTCCACGCCGGGCACTGCGACTGGCATCGGCCGCACTCGGTGCAGGCCATGAAGTCGAGCATGCCCTTCCAGGTGAAGTCCTCGACCTTGCCGATGCCCAGAGCGGCGTCCTCGTCGAGCTCGTCGATGTTCTCGAAGTCGACGTCCTGGCCGTTGATGCGGATGGGCTCGAGGGCGCCGAGGGCGATGGGCTGACGCTTGAAGGCCACGTTGGGCTCGGAGGTGAAGATGTGCAGGTGCTTGGAGTAGACGACCAGCACGAGGAAGCCGAGCAGCACACCGACGGCGAACAGCACGAAGACGTGCTCCAGGATCTCGTTGGTCTCCTCGCCGAGCGGCTCGAGCAGCCCGGCCACCCACTCGGAGGCGAAGGCTCCTCCGTCCATGAACGGGAAGACGCCGAGGTTGTACTGCGCACCGCGGTACAGCAGCAGGCTCAGCAGCACCATGCTGATCATGAACAGCACGACCCAGGCGGTGCTCAGGTGCGAGCCGAAGAACCGGGATCGCCGCCCCTCGCGCTTGGGGGAGGTGACCAGTCGGATGATCGCGAAGGTCACGATGCCGATGAGCACGCCGACGACGGCGAGGTCTTCGATGAACCCCAGCCATGGCTGCTTGCCGATGAGCGGGATGTGGAAGTCCTGGTCGAACAGCGCCCCGAACCCCTCGATCACCGTCGGGACGAGCAGGAGGAAGCCCCAGAACGTGAGGACGTGCGCGACCCCCGGCACGGTGAACTGCAGCAGCCGGGTCTGTCCGAAGACCTCCTTGAGCACCGACGTCGCAGCGGCCTTGTGGTCGCTGGTGCGCTCGGGGCTCACCTTCTGGCCCGACATCGCCAGCCGGTACAGGTACCAGACTCGATTTCCGGCGATGCCGAGGGCGAGGACGATCATCAACACGCCGATGGTCGTGCGAACTGCCACCTGGGACTCTCCTCCTTCGTCGGTGCTGACCTGTGGACGTGCGGGGTGATCGCCGGACGGCGGTCAGCGCTTGCCGAGCTCCTCGGCAAGCGCGGGCAGGACAGTGTGCAGGTCGCCGACCAGACCGAAGTCGGCGATCTCGAAGATGGGCGCCTTCGGATCCTTGTTGACGGCGACGATGGTCTTGCTGCCTTGCATGCCGGCGCGGTGCTGGATGGCCCCGGAGATGCCGACGGCGAGGTAGAGCTGGGGGGCGACCGTCTTGCCGGTCTGCCCCACCTGGAACTCGTGCCCGTACCAGCCCATGTCGGTGGCGGCCCGCGACGCGGCGACCGCCGCACCGAGCGCGTCGGCCACCTGCTCGAGGACGGCGAACGACTCCTCCGACCCCATGCCTCGGCCTCCGGCCACCACGATGGCGGCATCGGTCAGGTCCGGACGCCCGCTGCTCTGCTTGGCCGTACGGCCCGTGACCTTCGCCGCACGGGCAAGGTCGCTGAAGGCGACCTCGACGGTCTGGGCCACTGGATCGGTCGGGGCCGGCTCGGGGGTGGCGGAGTTCGGACGCACGGTGATCACCGGGGTGCCCGAGGTGACCACGCTGTCGGCCAGCCAGGTGCCGGAGAAGACCGACTGGGTCACCACGGGTCCGGCGTCGCCGGGTGTGATGTCGACGGCGTCGGTGATGATGCCCGAGTCGAGGGCGACGGCGACCCGGCCGGCGATCTCCTTGCCGTCGGGTCCGGAGGTGACGAGCACGGCGACAGGATCGACCTGTCGCGCGACCTCGGTGACCGCCTCGGCGGCAGGCACGACGAGGTAGTCGTCGAGCTCGGCCGCGTCGACGACGCGGACGTCACCGGCGCCGTACTCGCCGAGAGTCGCGACGGTGGCGTCATCAGCTGCTCCGAGCACGACGGCTACAGGCTCGCCGAGGCGACGGGCAAGGGTGAGAAGCTCGAGGGTGGGCTTGCGGACCGTGCCGTCCGTCCGCTCGACCAGGACGAGTACTGCTGCCACGAGGACTGCCTTTCGATCAGATGAACTTGCTGGCTGCCAGGAAGTCGGCGATCTGGACCGCTCCGTCCCCTTCGTCTGTCACCACGGTGCCGGCCTGCTTGGCAGGACGGACGGCGGCCGAACGGGTCACCGACTTCGCGGCACCCGAGCCGACCACCGCTGCGTCGAGGCCGAGGTCGGCGAGCTTGTAGGTCGTGACCGGCTTCTTCTTGCCGGCCATGATTCCTTTGAACGACGGGTACCGGGCCTCGCCCGTCTGGTCGGTGACCGACACGACGGCGGGCAGTGTCGCCTCCACGTCCTGCGACCCGGTGTCGGAGTCGCGTCGGATGCGTACGGTCGAGCCGTCGACCTCCAACGCGGCGGCGAACGTGACCTGAGGCACGCCCAGGCGTGCTGCCAGCATCGACGGCACGACCGACATCTCCGCGTCCGTGGACGCCATGCCCGTCAGCACCAGGTCGACATCGCCGATGGTCTCGATCGCCGCGGCCAGCACGAGCGACGTGGCCATGGCGTCCGAGCCGTGCAGGGCATCGTCGAACACGTGCACCCCGCTCGTCCCACCCATCGCCAGGGCCTTGCGCAGCCCGTCCACCGCCTTGGCCGGACCCATCGTGACGTAGACGATCTCGGCGTCCAGGCCCTTCTCGGTGAGCTGGAGCGCCTGCTCGACGGCGTACTCGTCGAGCTCGGACAGCCGACCCTCGACGCCGGCCCGGTCCAGGGTCAGGTCGTCGGCGTAGGTCCAAGTCGCCGTCGGTTCGGGGACGTACTTGACGAGCACAGCGATCTTCATGGGCGTGCGGTGACCTTCCGGCTCGGGATGGGACTGAGGTGAACGCTAGACAACCAGCAGCACCCCATGCGTCGCCATAGTCCCTCGCGTCGTGGGACCTTCGACACGATACTGACCGGTAAACCGCGTCACGGGCTGCCGCGGCAGGCGGCGCTACTGTTCGCGACACACGTCGACGAAGGGGGACCGGTGAGCGAGGCCGCGGACGCGGTGGGTGTGCTGGCTGCCTCGTGGCAGTCGCTGGTGGCAGCCCAGGGCCGGCTGCACGACGTCCGGGACCGGGCGCACCGCAACTTCGACGGGGGAGACGCGGGCCACCAGTGGGACCACGGACTGGTGGTGCGGCACGCGGTGAACTACGCCGTCGCGGTGCACCTGGCGTCCACCGTGCGCGACCCCGGCCCCCTCATCGACGTCGGGGCCGGGGCGGGGGGGTTCTCGGTCTGGGCGGCCCGGGCGCTGGATCGCGCCCTGGTGATCGTGGACCAGGACGCCGGACACCGAGACCTTGCCGCACGCGCCTTCCCCGACGTCGCCGTGCACGCATCGACCGCGGGGCTGGCACCAGCGCCGGTAGTGCTGGCCATGGAGGTGATCGAGCACGTACGGCGTGAGCGCCAGCCGGCCTTCATCGCCGACGTGGCGAGCCTGGTGCACCCCGGGGGAGTGCTCGTCATGTCGACCCCGGACGAGTCCGGCTACTGGGGCGGCTGGTCGGGTTACCCCCCGCACATCTCAACGCTCGATGCCGACGCACTCGGGGGATTGCTGCACGACCAGCTGCCGGGGTGGGACGTCCAGGTGCTACGGATCGACGGACCCGGCTTCAGCCTGTCGACCCTGGGCCGGGTCGGCGTCCCTGTCGCCAACCGACTGTGGGGTGCCGTCGAGGACGGCCTGCCGAGGGTGGCTCACGAGCTGTCGTACCGGATGAACCAGCTCGGCCGTCGGCGCAGCGACCCGGGAGCGCCAGACCCGGGCGCGTTCAGGGTGTCCGCCGCCTCCTCCGGCTCCGGCACAGGGCTGGTGGCCGCCGCGAGACGGCCGGCCGGCGCGACGTCCTAGCTGCCCTGGACAGCCCTCAGTCGTGGAATCCGCGGTGGTAGGGGAACTCCTTGGTCTGGTGCACGGCGGCGACACGCCCAGGGTGCACGTAGGCGAGCAGCGGCGAGGTCTGGGCACCGTCGAGCCCGTCGTCGGCGCGGTCGCGCAGCACCCGCTCCGAGGCGTAGGCGGCCAGCACCCGACCGACCACGAGACTGCTGCCGTCGAGGTCGTCGACGACGCGGTCGAGGCCGCACTCCAGGTGCACGCGGCAGCCGTCCACCAGCACGCCGTCGATGACGTGCGCCGGTGACAGGCTCATCAGGTCGAGGGTGGGCTTGTCGCCGTGAGCGTCGCGCGGCGCCGCTGCCAGGCTCGTCTGCACCACCATCTCCGGCGAGGGGAAGCCGACCGTGAACGAGCCTCGGGCGACGGCGTTGCGGTAGGTCGCGTGCTGGTTCGAGCAGACGAAGCCGAACAGCGACCCGTGCCCGAGGGGCATCGCCTGGTGCTTGGGCGCGATGTCGGGGGAGCCGTCGGGCTCGATCGTCCCCACAAGTACCAACGGTGCGAGGGTGTAGAAGGCGTCCCAGATGCCCTCGCTCGGGTTCAGCGGCACGTATCGGCTCGGCTGCGTGGACGTCGTCATCGGGGGCCCCTTCTCGGCTGGTCCGAACCTATCCCGCCACGCCCCTCAAGTCCGGGTGGTGCTCGAGCGTGTCGACCAGCCACCCGAGCATGCCCTGCCACCCCTTGTAGGCGGCGAGGTCAGCCGGGCACGTCCGCAGGGTGGCGGCGAGGTCGCGAGCGAGCGTCGGGTCGGCAGCCACCTCGGCCAGGTTGGCCCGGTACGTACGGATCGTGAAGAGCACAGCGTCGGTCCGCGGCAGGCGGCGCAGGGTCTGTCGCTCCACCCGCAGGGTGAGCTGCTCGAGGCCGGCGTCGAGGTCTGAGCGAGGCCCGTCGGGGGCGTCGGGCTGGAACAGCGCCGGGTCGTCGAGCAGGGTCCAGTTGAGTCGCCAGAGCGGCCGCTGCACGGCCAGCCGGTCGAGGCTGCGGTCGACCACGGTCGAGATGGTGGGCTCGTACCCGGGCACCGGAGCATGGATCTCGGCGACGGTCGCCCCCAGCTTCTGCGCCAGACGCCACCGGGACGGCGCGCACACCGAGGCAGCCGTCAGCACCCACTGACCGCTGTCGCGGGTCAGCACGCACAGGTCCTCCTGCACCAGCCGACCGGCAGCGTCGACGGGATGCAGGCCGGTGGGCACGATGGCGGCGAGCGTCGGGTGGTGCTCGGCCATCCAGCTCCGCACGAGCTCGTAGGTCTCGACCGAGGCCTGCCACCCCGCAGGTAGGTGGGCGACGACCTCGTCGTGGCGGTGCCGCAGCAGCCTGCCCTTCTCGTCGAGGTCCGCGGCGTAGGCGTCGTCGACCTCGAGCCAACGGTCGAGGTCGAGGGGGCGCAGCCCGAGGCTCATCCGCATCGGTCGCCCGTCGATCGGCACGTACGGCACCGGCACAGCCACGACCCAACCTTGCGCCCCGGGACCAGGCCCGGTCAAAGCCGTTACCGTTGCGACGTGACCGCCCCGCACGAGCCGTCCCGTCGCGAGCTCGACCTCGAGCGGTACGACATCACCACCGACCGCGTGCTGACGATCCCCAACCTTCTGTCGTTCGCCCGGATCGCCCTCGTCCCGCTGTTCCTCTGGCTGCTGCTGGGTCCTCGAGAGACGTGGGCCGACCTGCTGGCGCTGTTCATCCTCGGCCTGTCGGCGTTCACGGACTGGTTGGACGGCTACCTCGCGCGCCGGTGGAACCAGATCAGCCGTGTCGGACAGCTGCTGGACCCGGTCGCCGACCGTCTCTACATCGTCGCCACGGTGGTCGCGTTCGTCGTCCGCGACATCATCCCGTGGTGGTTCGCCGCCCTCATCGTGCTGCGCGACCTCGTGCTGGCCCTGGTCATCCCCGTGCTGCGCCGGTACGGGCTGGGCCCGCTGCCCGTGCACTTCCTCGGCAAGGCTGCGACGTTCAACCTGCTCTACGCGCTCCCGCTGCTGCTGCTCGGCCAGTTCGAGGGCGGTCTGGGCATGGTGGCGCTGGTGTTCGGCTGGGCCTTCGCCATCTGGGGCGCTGGGCTGTACTGGGTGGCCGCCGGGCTGTACCTCGACCAGGCGCGGCGGCAGATCCGGCTCCAGCGGGCCGTGACGACGGGCAGCGACGGGCCATGATCCCCGCGGTCGTCATGGCCGGGGGAGAGGGCACCCGTCTGCGGCCACTGACGACCAGCCTGCCCAAGCCGCTGCTCCCGGTGCTCAACCGCCCGATGCTCGAGCACGTGCTGCGTCTGCTGCGCCGCCACGAGGTGACCGAGGTCGTCATCACGGTCGCCTTCCTGGCCCCGCTGGTGCGCTCCTACACCGGTGACGGCAGCGACCTGGGCATGCGGCTGCGGTACGCGACCGAGGACGAGCCCCTCGGCACCGCCGGCAGCGTCAAGAACGCGGAGGCCTCACTGTCCGGCGGGCCGTTCCTCGTGCTCTCCGGGGACGCGATCACCGACATCGACCTGACGGCCATGATCGAGCAGCACCGCAGCAGGGGTTCGGTCGTCACGGTCGGCCTGGCCCACGTGAGCGACCCGGTCGAGTACGGAGGCGTGGTTCTCGACGACGACGGTCGCGTGGTTCGGCTGGTCGAGAAGCCCGGCTGGGGCCGGGTGGTGTCCGACGTGGTCAACACCGGCATCTACGTGATGGAGCCCGAGGTGCTCGCGGACCTGCCCGCCGGCACGCGTCTGGACTGGTCTGCCGACGTCATCCCGGACCTGCTCGCCCGCGGTCGCCGCGTGGACGGATTCGTCTCGACGGCCTACTGGGAGGACGTGGGGACGCTCGAGCGCTACCGATCGGTCCAGTCCGACGCCCTGACGGGTCGGGTGCGCCTCGACATCCCCGGGTTCGAGGTGTCGGCGGGGGTGTGGATGTCGGAGGGCGCCGAGGTCGACCCGGACGCGACGGTGGCGGCACCGGTGCTGCTGGGTCGCAACGTCAAGCTCGAGGCCGGAGCGGTCGTGCGTGGCCCGACCGTGCTGGGCGACAACACGCTGGTGCGGGCCGGGGCCGTGCTGCAGCGGTGCGTGGTGCAGGAGAACGCCTACATCGGCGAACGGGCGGCACTGCACGGCTGCCTCGTCGGGCGCAACGTGGAGGCCGGTCGCTCGGCCCGACTCGAGGAGGGCGTGGTCGTGGGCAACGACTGCGTCATCGAGGAGGAGGCCGTGCTCGGCACCGACGTGCGGGTGTTCCCGGCGAAGACGATCGAGGCCGGAGCGGTCGTACGGCAGAGCGTCATCTGGGAGGCGCGGGGCCGTCGGTCGCTGTTCGGTGCGCGCGGGGTCACCGGGATCCTCAACGTCGAGATCACCCCGGAGCTGGTCGTGCGCCTGACCAGTGCTTTCGCCTCCACCATGCCCAAGGGCTCGACGGTGGTCATCGCTCGCGACCTCTCGCGCGGCGCGCGGGCGCTCAAGCGCGCGGTCAGCGCAGCGCTCACCGCCTCGGCCCTGGAGGTCGTGGACCTGGAGCTGACCCCGCTGCCCGTCGCGCGTCACGTCACGTCGGCCATCGGGGATGCCGGCATCGTGGTGCGCACGACCCCGGGCGAGCCGGAGAGCATGGACGTGCTGCTGCTGGACGGCACCGGTGTCGACATCGACGAGCCGACGCGCCGGGCGGTCGACCGGGGGTACGTGCGGCAGGACTTCAGGCGCGCCTTCCCGACCGAGATCGGCGGCCTGTCCTTCCTCGGTCGCGCGGTCAGCGACTACGTGGCCCACGTGGCACGCACGCTGGCTCTTCCCGAGCCGGACCGCCCTCCCGTACGCGTCGTGGTGGACGCCGGCGGCGGAGCCGCCGCACTGGCCCTGCCCAGCCTGCTCGGCGTGCTCGGGGCGGACGCGTACGTGGTCAACTCAGCGCTGCGCGCGGCAGTACCGGCCGACCGTCCAGGCGACGTCGAGGCGGCGATGGGCCGGCTCGGTGACCTGGTCGTCTCGTCCGGCTCCGCGTTCGGCGTGCGCTTCGACTCCGTGGCCGAGCGACTCTGGCTCGTCGACGACCGGGGGCAGGTCGTCGACGACGACCGTGCGCTGCTCATCATGCTCGACCTGGTGACAGCCGAGGCGTCCGGTGGTGTGGTGGCGATGCCCGTGTCGGCGACCCGGGTGGCGGAGCAGGTGGCGGCCTTCCACGGCGCGACGATCCGACGGACGCTCGTGGGCGCCGGTGTGTTCGACCATGAGGCGTCCACGATCCCCGGTCTGCTGCTGGCCGGGGACGGGGCGGGCTCGTTCGCCGTGCCCGCGGTCGCACCGACGCCGGACGGTCTGGCGGCCTTCTCACGTCTCGTGTCGCTGGTGGCGGGCACCAGGCTCACCCTGGGCGAGATCGACGAGCGGATACCTCGCAGCACGGTCGTGCACACCGGGGTCAGGACCCCATGGGCAGCCAAGGGAGCCGTCATGCGCGAGGTCGCCGCAGTTGCCCGCGCGCGTCCGGGTACCACGCTGGACCTGACCGACGGCATCAAGGTGATCGACCCTGACGGGTCGTGGTTCCTCATGCTTCCCGACCCGGTCGAGGCGTTGATGCGCGTGTGGGCCGAGGCCGCGACCCTGGTCGAGTCCGATGCCCTGCTCCGGCACTGGTGCCGGGTCATCGAGCGCGCCATTCGCTGATTGCGGCACGGCGGTGGAACCATGGCCGGGTGTCCGTGCAGTCTCCGTCCCGGTCGGCCGATCCGTCGGTCACCATGGTCGACCGCATCGCCGCGGAGGCGCTCAACCCTGCCTACCGCTCGCAGGACCGGACACGGCAGGGCGTGGTCGTCACGATGGCGACGATCCTCGTCGTGGGCCTGCTCGTCGGTGTCCTCGTGGTCGCCGCCCGTGAGCGTGCCTCCGGTGTGAGCTCGGAGCGGGCCGAGCTCGTCGAGCTGGCCCAGCGGGCGCGGGTGGAGGTCGCAGCGCTGGACGAGCGCGTCGACACGCTGGCAGCCGAGGTGCGCAGCCTGCGCGAGGCGGCCCTCGGGTCGGAGGCCATGGGCGCCGAGCGGGCCGAGCAGATCCAGTCACTGGCCATCAGCGCCGGCGTTGCCCCGGTCGCCGGACCGGGTGCCCGTGTCGTCCTCGACGACGGGGACGCGGCGTTGGGAGGCGGAGACCCCGCGCTGGCGAGGGTGCTGGACATCGACGTGCAACAGGTGGTGAACGGACTGTGGGAGGCGGGGGCAGAGGCAGTGGCGGTCAACGGACAACGGGTCGGCACCTTGACGGCGATCCGGTCGGTGCAGCAGGTGATCCTGGTCAACTACACCCCCGTGGTGGCCCCGTACGAGGTCACCGCGATCGGTGACCCCCGCACCCTGGCGACAGGCTTCCTCCGCTCCAGCGGAGGGGAGTGGCTGCAGGCGGTGAGCCTGTCGGCGGGCATCCAGTTCGGCATCGACGCGGTCACCGACGACCTGCAGATGCGTGGTGAGCCGGCGGGCCAGCTCCGCTTCGCGGTGCCCGCCCCGGTGCAAGGGCAGGAGGCGCCATGATCCCGGTGATCGGGCTGCTCGTCGGCATCGTCCTGGGTGTGACGCTCGACGTGTCCGTCCCGACCGCGTTGGAGCCCTACCTTCCGATCGCGGTCATCGCGGCCCTCGACGCCCTGCTCGGTGCCGGACGGGCCACGCTCGAGGGCGTGTTCAACGACCGGGTCTTCGTCGTGTCGTTCATCTCGAACGTGCTGCTCGCGACCCTGATCGTCTTTCTCGGCAACCAGCTCGGCGTGGGCGCGCAGCTGACCACGGCCGTGATCGTGGTGCTCGGCATCCGCATCTTCACCAACGCCGCCGCGATGCGGCGCCTGCTGCTGGGGGCCTGAGGTGTCGGTGGACACACCCACGACGGCCCAGGCACGGGCGCGGCTGCGCTCGGTGCTGGGCTGGCGCTCTCGACCTGCCACCGCGATCACGACCGTGCTGTTCGTGCTGCTCGGTTTCGTGGCCGCCGTGCAGTTCGCCACCCCCGACGACGTGCTCGACCGGGCCAGTCGCGCCGACCTCGTGCAGATCCTCGACGGGCTGGGGACGCGGGCCGACCAGCTCGAGGACGAGATCGCCCGGCTGGAGCAGGCGCGCTCCGACCTGCTCGCGGGCGCGGGGGACAGCGAGGCTGCCCTCGCCGAGGCCGAGGCGCGGCTGCAGACCCTCGGCATCCTGGCCGGCACACTGCCGGCCGCCGGACCAGGCGTGGCGATCTCCGTCTCCGACCCCGACCGGCAGGTCGACGCCTCCAGCATGCTCAGCACGGTGCAGGAGCTGCGCGACGCCGGGGCGGAGGCGCTGCAGATCGACGGCACCCCTGATCGGCAGGTGCGGGTCGTGGCCAGCACAGCCTTCACCGACTCGGCGACGGGCGGCGTGCTGGTCGGTGGCGTGAACCTGTTGCCGCCCTACACGATCACCGCCCTCGGTGACCCCGCGACGCTGGCCACCGCTCTCGGCATCCCCGGCGGGGCGGTCGCGACGATCGAGAGCCGAGGGGCAGCGGTGTCGATCCGGGAGTCGGCGGAGCTGCTCGTGGACGCGTTGCACGAGCCGGGGCAACCCTCCTACGCTCGGCCCGCCCTGCCCGAGGAGCAGGACGCCGGCTGAGGAGAGGCCCATGGTTCCCGACGACCGTCGATACACCGCCCAGCACGAGTGGGTGCAGCAGGCGCCCGGCGACCCGACGCGGGTGCGGGTGGGCATCACCCACTTCGCGCAGGAGCAGCTGGGCGACGTGGTCTACGTGACGTTGCCCGACGTCGGGGCGTCGGTGACGGCAGACGCCACCTTCGGCGAGGTCGAGTCGACCAAGAGCGTCAGCGACCTCTACGCGCCGGTGGCGGGCACGGTCGTGGCGCGCAACGACGACCTGGACTCCAGCCCCGAGCTCGTCAACAGCGACCCGTACGGCGCCGGCTGGATGATCGAGATCGACGTCGCCGACCCGACCGAGTACGACGACCTGCTCGGTGCGAGCGAGTACGAGGTCGAGACGGGCTGACGCCTTGACCGACCACGCCCACGCTCTCTAGCGTGAAGAGTCTCACCCTCAACTTCGTATCGAGGTACCTGCTGCCACGCACGGGTGCTGCCTGGGAGGCTTCGTGACCACCTGCCCGCAATGCGGCCGGGACATCCCCCCTGACCTGGCGGAGGGCGCCCGGTTCTGCCCCTTCTGCGGGGCGCGACTGCAGCGTCCGGCGGCCGACCTCGTCGACAGCACCACGACGTTCGCGCTCCCGTCGCACCAGGGGGACGCTCCGGCGCCGGCGTCGGAGCACGACGAGGCCCGTGACGCACCCGACGCCCTGGACGCCGAGGCGAAGGCGGCGGTCGACGCGCTGCCGACGGGGTCGGCCATGCTCGTGGTGCAGCGGGGGCCCAACGCCGGGTCACGGTTCCTGCTGGACGCGGACATGGTCACCGCAGGCCGGCACCCCGACTCGGACGTCTTTCTCGACGACGTGACGGTCTCGCGCCGGCACGCGGAGTTCCGGCGGTCCGCCGACGGATACGTCGTCCGTGACGTGGGCAGCCTCAACGGCACCTACGTCAACCGCGACCGGGTCGACGAGGTCACCCTGAGCAACGGGGACGAGGTGCAGGTGGGCAAGTACAGGCTGGTGTACTACGCGGCTGTCGACGAGCCCGCATGACGGCCATGCCGTCGGCCGCGGCGAGCCGTGGCAGCACGATGTCGATCGGCCAGGTGCTGGCGTCGTTGCGCGAGGACTTCCCGGACGTCACGATCTCCAAGATCAGGTTCCTGGAGTCCGAGGGACTGGTCGAGCCGCAACGCGCGCCCTCGGGCTACCGCCGGTTCACCCCGCACGACGTCGAGCGGCTGCGCTACGTCCTCGGTGCCCAGCGCGACCACTACCTGCCGCTGAAGGTGATCCGCGAGCACCTCGACGCGATCGATCGTGGGCTGAGCCCGCCGATCCCGTTGCGGCGGCCGGGCGTACCCCGCGACGTGGGAACCGTCGAGGGGCCCCGCCCGGAGGAGCTGTCCCGCGACGGGACGGACGTGACGCTCACGCGGGAGGAGCTGCTCGAGGCATCCGGGGCGACCGAGAAGGTGCTGGCGGCGCTGGAGAGCCACGGCCTGGTGCAGCCGACCCGGTCGGGGCACTACGACAGCGACGCGCTGGCCGTGACCCGCATCTGCGTCGACCTGGCCGGCTTCGGCCTGGAGCCGCGGCACCTGCGACCCTTCCGCACCGCGGCCGACCGTGAGATCGACCTCGTCGAGCAGGCGATCGGTCCCTTGCTCCGGCGGCGCAGCGACGACGGGCCGAGCCGGGCCGAGGACGCCGCCCGTGAGATCGCCGCGCTGTCCCTGCAGCTGCGCACCGCTCTGGTGCGTGCGGGAGTACGCCGAGTCCTGCAGCGCTAGTCTGAGAGACGTGATCCCCCTCGAGGTCATCGGCGTGCGGGTCGAGATGCCGTCGAACCAGCCGATCGTGCTGCTTCGTGAGGCCGATGGGGAGAGATACCTGCCGATCTGGATCGGCGCCCCCGAGGCGTCGGCGATCGCCTTCGCCCAGCAGGGTGTGACGCCCGCCCGCCCGCTCACCCACGACCTCATGCGTGACGTCATCGGTGCCCTGGGAGCGTCGCTGGCGCAGGTGCAGATCACCGACCTGGCCGACGGCGTCTTCTACGCGGTGCTGGTGTTCGACAACGGTGTGGAGGTCAGCGCCCGGCCCTCCGACGCGATCGCTCTCGCCCTGCGCACGGGCACCGACGTCGTGGGCGCCGAGTCGGTGCTCGACGAGGCCGGGCTGAACCTGCCCAGCGAGGACGAGGACGAGGTGGAGAAGTTCCGCGAGTTTCTCGACCAGGTCTCACCTGAAGACTTCGAGTCGGGCGAGGAGCCGGGGGAGACCCAGACCTGAACCTCGACGTCAGGTTGAGATGTTGGCGTGTTGCGTTGACCCGAGGGGGTCGCGTTCCCTACCGTCGCCGACGTGGATGTAGTTCCACCACTGTGACTCACGAAGGGGCAGGCGATGGCGACGAGCCCGGAGGTGCACTCCTCGACCGCGGCGCGGTCGGCGGCGACCGAGCAGGGCCTGCTCTTCGAGGAGCCGGTGACCCCGCTGCCTGAGGACGTCGGCTACCGCGGTCCCGTGGCCTGCAGCGCGGCCGGCATCACCTACCGGCAGCTGGACTACTGGGCGCGCACCGGACTCGTCGAGCCGACGATCCGCAACGCAACGGGGTCGGGCAGCCAACGGCTCTACTCGTTCCGTGACGTGCTGGTGCTGAAGGTCGTCAAGCGTCTGCTCGACACGGGGGTGTCGCTGCAGCAGATCCGCTCGGCCGTCGCCCACCTGCGCGAGCGTGGGGTGGAGGACCTCGCCGCCATCACGCTGATGAGCGACGGCGCCAGCGTGTACGAGTGCCACTCCTCGGACGAGGTCGTCGACCTGGTGCAGGGTGGTCAGGGAGTGTTCGGCATCGCCGTCGGCCGCGTCTGGCGCGAGGTCGAGGCCGACCTTGTCCGGCTGCCCGCCGAGTCCCCCGACTCGGCGGCGAACGCCGCGGACGAGCTCGCGGCCCGCCGAGCGCGTCGAGTGGCCGAGACCGGGTAGCCTTCGCGTCGAGGTCGTCACAGATCGCACGGGAGAGAACCCGCAGCGCGGGTCGCCGAAGGGGCAACAACCCCGGAACCTCTCAGGCAGCCGGACCGTTCGGTCGAGACCTCGCTGGAGCCGGGTCGTTCGTGGCGACAGTCGGGGCGCCGGCGCAGCCGCGCCCGTGCCGCCGCCACCACCGGAGAGCCAGATGGCGCCCTTCGTCGACCGACACATCGGTCCCCGCGACGCCGAGATCGAGACGATGCTCGCTCGGGTCGGGTACACGAGCCTGGACGATCTCACCGACGCCGCCGTGCCCGGTGCGATCCGGCTGCTGTCGTCGCTCGACCTGCCCGCGGCGCGCGACGAGCGGCAGACGCTCGACGAGCTTCGGGAGCTGTCGCGTCGCAACGACCGCCTGGTGTCGATGATCGGGCTGGGGTACCACGACACGGTGACCCCACCGGTGGTGGTACGGCGCCTGCTGGAGAGCCCCGGCTGGTACACGGCCTACACCCCGTACCAGCCCGAGATCTCCCAGGGCCGGCTCGAGGCGCTGCTGAACTTCCAGACGATGGTCGAAGACCTCACCGGCCTGCCCATCGCCAACGCCAGCCTGCTCGACGAGGCCACCGCGGTCGCCGAGGCGATGACCCTCATGCACCGCGTGGCCCGTGGACCGGTGGCACAGAGCCGGCGGCTGCTGGTCGACGGCGACGTGCTGCCGCAGACGCGTGCCGTGCTGGCGACCCGGGCCGAGCCTCTCGACATCGAGCTCGTCGACATCGACCCCGAGGGCACCCTTCCCGACGTCGACTTCTTCGGGCTCGTGCTGCAGTACCCGGGGGCCTCCGGTGCCGTGCGCGACCACGAGTCGCTCGTGCGGGCGGCGCACGACCGGGGCGCTCGGGTCACGGTCGCGGCCGACCTGCTGGGCCTCACCCTGCTGCGTCCTCCCGGAGAGATCGGGGCGGACGTCGTCGTCGGCAGCACGCAGCGTCTCGGTGTGCCGTTGGGCTACGGGGGCCCCCACGCCGCCTACATGGCCGTGCAGCGGGGCCTGGAGCGCCAGCTGCCGGGCCGCCTCGTCGGTGTCTCGGTCGACGCCGACGGCGCGCCGGCCTACCGCCTGGCTCTGCAGACCCGCGAGCAGCACATCCGCCGTGACCGCGCCACCAGCAACATCTGCACCGCCCAGGTGCTGCTGGCCGTCGTCGCCTCGATGTTCGCCGTCTGGCACGGCCCCGAGGGCCTCACCGCCATCGCCGAGCACGCCGCCCGGCACGCCCGCCGTCTGGCAGCCTCGTTGCGCGCCGGCGGCGTCGAGGTCGTCCACGACGCGTTCCTCGACACGGTGCTCGCCCGCGTTCCCGACCGTGCCGCGCAGGTGGTGGCCGACGCAGCGGCCGACGGCATCAACCTCGGGCTGGCTGACGCCGACCACGTCCGCATCGCCTGCGACGAGACCACCGAGCCGCAGCACGTCGAGGCTGTGCTCGCCGCGTTCGGCGTCGCTC
>CAYNWB010000035.1:0-22690 GCA_964400785.1 uncultured Actinomycetes bacterium
TTCGGTCACGCCTGGACCGTAGGACGCCTGCGGCTGTTCGGGGCAGGGCCAACCAGCCCCTAGGGTCAACACCGACGATGTGCCGTGCGAGCGGCCTCGGGGGGTCCAGCGCCACATCACCCTGGTGCTCGATGACGGGGTAGGGCAGGGTGTCACCATGCCTGCGAGCAAAGCCGACCGTGACGTGCTGGAGCGTTTCGACGCGGCGGTGGCGGGCTTCCAACGCACCTTGGACGCGGTCAGCGACGACATGTGGTCGGCACCAACTCCGTGCACCGAGTGGGACGTGCGGGCGCTGACCAACCACGTGTGCGGCGAGCAGCGCTGGCTAGCGGCCCTGGTGGGAGGGCAGAGCATGGCCCAGGTCGGATCGAGCCTGGACGGTGACCTGCTCGGCGACGACCCTGTCGCGGCGTACGCCCGGGCAGCCGCTGACACGCGTGCCACGCTGCAAGCTCTGCCCTCGTTGTCGGTAGAGGTCGAGCTGTCTGGCGGCCCGACGAGCGTCCAGCGCTACTGCGACGAGGTGGGTGCCGACACGCTCATCCATACGTGGGACCTTGGTCGAGCCCTGGCTCAAGCCGGATGGGATCCCTGGAGTCTTCGCGGCCCGACTCGACGTTCCCGATGACGCCGACGCGCAGACCCGGCTTCTCGCCGCCCTTGGCCGCCGCGCCTGAGCCGTCGTCCGCGGGCAGGTCATGGCCACCACCTGCCGCGGGGGGTCGGCTCCAGCGCGCGACCGTGGCGAAGTGCGCTACCGTCCCAGAAAACCGATCGAGCAGCGGGGGTCACCGTGAAGGCACGCCAGTCTGCCGCAACGCCGGTCGCGTTGGCCGGCTTGCTCAGTCTTGTGCTCGCTGCGTGCGGGAGCGGCGGCGAGCAAGAGCAGTCGGTTCTCACCGTCACATTCGATGGCACCAGCTGCTCCTACGACGGGCCCAGCGAGATCGGTGGCGGTGTCACGACGATCGAGGCGGTCAACAGCAGCGATGTCTACACCGAGGTCGGGATTGCCCGCATCGACGAGGGCAGCACGTTCGACGACTTCGTCGCCTTCTACCAGCCGGAGCCCGAGATCGTGGACTCGCCGGACTTCGCCACCCCGATCGGTTCGGTGCCGGCCGAGCCAGGTCAGACCGGTTCGGACACCTTCACGCTGATGGGCGGGCAGCACGCGCTCGTGTGCCTCATCCTCATCGCTGATGAACCTCCACCGGGGGTCTTCGTGGCGCAGCCGGGCGGTCTGACCGTTTCGGAGTAGCCCTGCGCGGTCACTGCCCTCGCCCCACCCGCACATCAGCGTGCGCTGGTAGCGGCAGCAGCGAGCGCACCCATCGGGGAGGGGTCGGAGTCCCCTGTACTCCGTCGACACGGCGTGCTCTTCTGAGGGGGACGCCGCGCAGAGTCGCAGTGGCTGCGCGTGGTGCCTGGAGGCCGCGGCGATTGCGGCGGCCGTGAGGCGAGCGAGGAGAGCAGGATGGCTCAGACCAAGGCGAAGGCAACACCGGCATCTGGGGCGAGCAAGACCTCCGCCGCGAAGAAGGCGCCGGCCAAGCAGAGCGCGCCAGCCAAGCAGAGCGCGCCAGCCAAGAAGGGCGCGGCTGCAGCAGCGAAGGGCGCGGTCGACTCCACAGCCGAGCTCTCCGACGACATCCTCCAGGCGGTGGAGTCGGGGCAGCGTGCCGCCATCGACGCGGTGCACCGATTTCTCGAGACCGTCGACGAGGCTCTCCCGGCGCTGGGGGAACGCCCGTCCCGGCGCGAGAAGGTGGTCGACGCGGCACTGGAGATGGCCGACAGGCTGACCACGACGCAGTACGAGTTCCTGCGCACGGTGGTACGTAGCGCCGACCGGTCGCTGGGCTCGTCGGACTCCGACACCAAGTAGCCAGCCTCGGCCCGCGGGCCAGTTCTGCTACGAGGGCGTCACGGTGGCTCACCCATGGCCGATGTCGTAGGTGCAGACACGAGGGGACGGTGCGTGTGATGGCTCAAGTCTCGACGGGGATGCTCAGCGGGGGGATCCCGTACCTGGCGGTCGGTGAGGGTCCGCCGCTGGTGAAGGCGCAGATGCTGACATCAACCCATGAGGTCCCCACGGGGATGGAACGGCGCACGGCGCTGTCGACGACGAAGCCGTGGACCGGGCACTTCCGGGTCTACGTGGTGAACCGCAAGCAGGGTCTGCAGCCGGGTGAGTCGATGTCGGACATCGCCGGGCACCTGGCGACGGCCATCGAGCAGCAGCTCGGTGGGCCGGTGTTCCTGACCGGCACGAGCACCGGCGGGTCCGTCGCGCTGCAGCTGGCGGTGGACCGGCCGGACCTGGTGCGCGCGTTGGTGGTGGTGTGCTCGGCGCACCGGCTCGGGCCGCGCGGCCGGCAGGTGCAGCAGGACCTGGCCCGGCTGACCAGGGCCGGGGATCCCGCCAGTGGATGGGCCGGGTTCATGACCGCGATGATGCCGGCACCGCTGCAGCGCCCGCTGCGCCCGTTGGCCCGGGTGATGGCACGGTCGATGGCGCCGGACGATCCGAGCGACATGCTGGTCACCCTTGACGCCGAGGACGCGTTCGACGTCGGCGAGCAGCTGCACCGGATCACCGCACCCACCCTGGTGATCGGCGGGGCCAAGGACGTCTTCTACACCCGCGAGCTGTTCGAGCAGACCGCCGCCGGGGTCAAGGACGGCCGGGTGCACATCTACCCCGACTGGGGACACGGCCGCACCGCCACGTCCGCCACCACGGCGAACCTCGCCCTGGGGTTCTTCCTGGCCGCCGACGCTCGCTAGGCCGTCGACACGGGACGGGACCTTGGGCACTCGTCGCGCACCACGACCAGCAGGACTGTCAGACAGAGGGTGCCCGCGGCACACAGTCGCAGGAGCAGCAGGTCGCCGGCCACGACCGGGTGGGACGCTCACGAAGGGGGGCCGGCACGATGACAACGACGTCCCACACCAGCAGCATCCACATCGACGCCCCGGTCGAGAAGGTCTTCGAACACGTCAAGGACCCGCAGAATCAGTTCGACGCCTACTACCAGAAGGAGAAGCCGATCATTCCGGCGATGGAGATGGCACCAGACGCCGGCGCAGGCTCCACCTGGAGGTGGCAGGGTCACATGCTGTTCCTGCCCATTCACGGCACCAACACCCGGGAGGAGTACGTTCCCAACAAGCGTTTCGTCGACCGCTCCTCCACCGGGCCGAGGATCACCTTCACCTTCGAACCCGACGAGACCGGCACCACCCTGACCCTCGTGTACGAGTTCGACACGAAGGTGCCCTTCCTGGACAAGCTGACCGACGCTGTCGTCTGGAACCCCGACCGCGACCTCGGCATCTGGCTGAGCAACCTCAAGGCAGCGATCGAGGCCTGACCACAGGCGCGTTGTGGGGGCTGGCTGACTAGCTCAGCCCGGTGGCGGCGCGTTCACTGCAGCCGGCGGCCCAGCGTTCGTGGGTGTCGGGTGTCGTGGGTGCGCCGTCGACGCAGGCGGTGTACAGCCGCTCGACGGTGCGTGGGCTGACGTCGCTGGGATTCTCGGCGGTGGCGGCGGCGTTCACTGGCAGAGCCGATGCGCCGATGGCGAGGGCGGCTGCCGCGGTCGTGCCGAGGATGCGGCGGGAAGTGATGGACATGGTGGTTCTCCTTCAGGGGGATCGGTCGTGGTTGTCGTCCCGCATCGCGGTGTTGGTGGGCTAGGTCTGCGGTTGGCCTTCGAGCTTGTTGAGCACCCCGGTGGTGACGGAGCGCGAGATCGCGTGGTCCTCCCAGCGGCGCGTGATGGTGCCGGCGATCACCTGGTCATCAACGGCGACCGCGAGCACCGTGTGCGTCGACGTGGCCGGCGCTGTGGCCGCGGTCCACGAGGATCGCCCGGCGTCGCTGCCGCCGCCGGGGTAGTGGGCGAAGCTCGGGACGGCGGTGCCGAGCGCGCTGGCAGCGGCCAGGATCACCGCGGCAGCCACCGGTCGACGACCTCGCGCCAGGGGGCTGGCTGGTCGGCGGCCGGGGTGCTGGCGTGGGGTGCGAGTTGGCTGGCTCATGGCCGGCTCCTTCGGTCGGATGGGTAGCTCCGACGATGACCGTCCGGGCGCCCTCCGGTCGATACGACGAACCGCGTAGGCGCTGGTCGCAAGCACGGACGGATGCGTCATTCGTCGTATCCCCGAGCCGGCCCAAGGCGCCTACAGTCACGAGCACGACCTGGAGGTGGCCCATGGCCCTGGCAAGCATCAGTGAGCAGGACCTGCGCCGGATGCTGGACGTGGTGTCCCCCGACCTGGTCGCCTCGGAGACTCCGGAGATGCCCGTGGAGGTGCTGCGGGGACTCACCGAGCTGATCCCGTGCGCCGGCGTGAGCTTCTTCGTCATGGACACGAGCAAGCGCCAGGTCTACGCCATGCAGGAGCTCGACCTCATCGAGTTCCCGACTGTGGATGCCGAGACCGACGCGATGTTCTTCGAGGCCTACTGGGACTGCGTCGGCTGCTGCGCTCCGGAGCTGACCGGCGACCACGAGCAGGTCACCATGTGGAGCGACGTCTACACCGAGCGGGAGTACTCACGCCTGCTGATGGCCGAGTACTTCCGTCGGGCCGGGATCTGGCACGAACTGCTGGTCTGCCTGCCGCCCGTCGGTGGGCTGGAGCGGCGCCTGATGCTGTCGCGGACCGCGGACGACGAGCCGTTCAGCGAGCGGGACCGGCTGCTGCTCACCCTGCTCCGTCCGCACCTCATCGGCATCCGCGACCGCATCGAGGCCGAACGGCGCACCACGCCGGCCCTCACCCCACGCCAGCTGCAGCTGCTTCGCCGGGTCGCCATCGGTGACACCAACCGGCAGATCGCACGCGACCTGGGACTGTCCGAGGCCACCGTGCGCAAACACCTCGAGAACGTCTACGCCCGCCTCGGCGTGCACAGCCGCACCGAAGCCCTCGCCAGCACCGGGTCCCTGCTCACGCGCTGACTGGCGAGCCGTCCTCGCGCGCGAGCGTGGTCGTCACGCGGCTACCAGCGCCTCCACCTTCTCCTTGAGGTTGGCCAGGATCCCGTCGACGACCGCCCTGTGGTTGCGGACCTGCATCTCCTCCAGAGGCCCGCCGACTCCTGGCACGTTGATGTGCCACTCGCCCAGCATCGTCAACTTCGTGCCATCCTCCACAGGCTCGAACGTCAACGTCCACAGCGGGCGGTCCGGGGTGTTGCTGGTCACCTTCAAGACGATCTTGTCCGGCCGCACGACCTCCACGATCTCCAGCTTCATCTCGAAGTGGAGGCCGAGGAAGTGCGCGAAGATCCGGGCGGTGGACCCGACGCCCTCGGGCTTCTGATCGACGTCGGCGATCCCGATGTCGGGGATCACCCACAAGTTCCTGATGTCGATCGCGTAGTCGAACACCGTGTCGACCGGCGCGTCGATGGTGATGCTCCGTGTCAGCGTTGCCATAGCACTCATCCCCTCTCCGCGGACTCTGGCAACTCCACCTCTCATGCAGCACTCCCGGGCGTCGCCTGGCCAGAGTCACTCGGCCCATCCCGGTCTGGCAGCCGCCGACACGCACCCGCACCCCGGAGCAGTCGCGCCACCTGCCCGTCGCCCCGGGCTCAGGGTGTGTCCGGGGCCGCCTCAGAGACAGCGGAGGCGCCGTCGGGCCACGCAGCGATACAGACGCGGTTGCCGGCGCGATCGGCCAGTATCCAGAACTCGGGGGCGTGAGAGTCGTCGACCACCCGGCCTCCCGCGGCCAGCGCCGCGTCCAGGCGGGCCTCGGCGTGCTCGCGGGCCACCGACACGTCGACGTGCATCGCGTGCCGCAACGGCTTGGTCTCGTCCAGGTCCTGCATCCACACCGTCGACCCGTGGCCGAGCGGGTCGACGGCGCTGTCGTCGGCCGAGGTGTCGTAGCCGAGGACCGCCCGCCAGAACTCGAGGTCGACCTCGGCAGGGTGGGCGGCGATCGCCAGCTGCACCTCGTGTACGCGACCCCGATCCGGCACGGCGCCCTGCCGACGCGCGACCGCCGAGACTGCGCGTGCCAGATCGATGTGGCGCGGTTCGAGCTGCCACACGTCGCGGGTCAGCCGCACCGTCACCCGGTCCTTGGCCAGGGTGAGCAGCACCCCTGCGTCGTCGACGCCGGGGACTTCCGCGACCGCCGCGGCCAGGCGCGCGGCCTCGCCCAGCGAGGACACGGAGAACACTGCGGTCGCCCCGCCGTGCAGCACCACCCAGTCGGCGACTCCCTCGGCGGCCAGGAATCCCTGCCACCCGTGCTCACTCATCAGCACCCCCACTGCGCGCACCCCTACCCAGCACGGCGGAGCGCAGCCAGCACGTTGCCGACGACCGCATCACGAGGCGAGCCGGTGGGACTCAGCCAGCAGCTCCCGCAGGGTCCGCTCGTCGATGCGGTCCAGCCGCACCAGCACCAGCATCGGGGAACGGTCGTGGTGTGCGGTCCAGAAGTAGGTGTCAGGATGCTCGGCGGCCAAGGCGTCCCGCTCAGTGGTCTTCACCGTGAGCACCCCGTCGTCCCACATCCGCGCCACCTGGGTGCGGGCGAACCAGGCCGGCTGCCCCCAGCTCGCCCGCTCACTGACCCCGGGCAGGCACAGGCACACCCGCCGCACGTGCTCGACCGCCACCACGAGCCCAGCCTGCCACCGACGTCCCAGCGGGGGACGGGAATGCGCCCGTACACATGTCGCGCGTCTGGGCCGCCCACCTCCGATCCCTCACGGCCGAGGCCCGGTATCGACCTGTCTCGCGGGACGTCATCATGGGCTCGTGGCCCTGGCTGTCTGCGCGCTCTTCGACGCTTCGGGGCAGCGCCTGATTCGCGGCCTCTGGGCTCGGCTGGAGGACGCAGGAATCGGATCGCTGGCGTCGCACACCCACCGGCGCCACCACCCGCACCTCTCCTATGCCGTGCTGCTCGAGTGGGACCTCGACCGCGTCCGCGACACGCTCGCCCGCCTGCCGGACGGCGGTGCCTTCCCAGCAAATGTGCAGGGAACGGTCGTCTTCCCTCGGGGGCGCGTCGCGCTCGCGGTCGCCGTCCCGGCGGCGGTCGCGCTTCGCCAGCACCAGGTCACCTCGGCGCTGACGGCTGCAGGCTCGCAGCTGCACAAGCACTACCGTCCGGCGTCGTGGATCCCGCACGTCTCTGTGGCGACGCGGACGCCCGGAGCCCTGCTGCCGGTCGCGGTGACCGCTATCTCCGACGTGCTCCCCGCGACGCTGACGATCGCCAGTGCTGCGCTCGTAGACACCGGAACCGGTGAGATGTGGCCCCTGCCCGGGATCCCCTGACCGCAACCAGCGGCGCCGAGACCACGCCGTGCGTCAGTCGACCAGCCTCACCAGATGGCTGGCAGCAGTCGGTAGCGCGTACGTGCCTGGTACTCGCGGTAGCCGACCAGCTCTCTGGCCAGCATCGTGTCCTCCAGCGACGTTCGCAGCACGGTGAGAGCGACGTATCCGGCCCAGGGCAGCAGCGCCCAGACCGAGCCCAGCAGCAGCGCCGAGCCGAGGGCGGACACGCTCAACCCGGCGTACCCCGGGTGCCGAACAACGCGGTACGGCCCAGCCGAGACCACGGTGTGGCCTCGCTCGGTCTGGATGCGCACGACCTGGGCGAAGAAGGGATTCGCGGTCATGGCCCACACGACGACGGCGAAGCCCAGCACGAACAACGCCACACCCAGGGCGACCAGCCATGACGGCAGCCGCGGCGCCCAGCCCCATCGCTCGTCCAGCCCGGCGACGGCCACGATGCCCAGGGCCGGCACCGTCTGGGCCACAGTGAGGTGGCGGTCCCAGGACACCCCTCCGGCGCGCCCCTTGCTGCGCTCCTCCACCAGTGTCCGGTGCTTGGGGACGAGCAGAGCTGCGGAAGCCGCAATCGAGGCGGCATACAACGCGACGTAGAGCCACCCCGCCGCCCACCGAATCGTGCCGGCACTGGCGAACAGGACGACACCTTGCACGGCGATGACCGTGAGCACCTGCATGGCCCGCCGCACCAGCGCCGTCACCGTCCGAACCTCCTCCCTCAGACTCGGCCGCCGCTGCCGTGCCAACCACGGTCCAAGGACCTCGCCCGACCCCGGTGCTCGTGCCTCCTCACGTCGTATCGGTGGTGTGCGCGTAGAGGTCCCTCAGCAGGGACACCTCAGCCAGATGGTGGATCAGCTCGCGGTGGATGTGCAGCACCAGAGCCGCGATCGGTGCTTCGGCGAAGGGGCCTTCGGCGGGGCCGCACGGCCGGTCGAGCCCGTCTTCGCCCAACCCTCGAACACCGTCGAGCCATACCGTGACCTCGCGCTCCAGCTGCTCCAGCGCGTCGCCAGCGGTGGCGGCGTAGCTGTAGGACGCGTAGTCGACCGGGTCGCGGCCGAAATGGGCAGCGTTGCGCATGCCGAGGACGCCGACGATGACATGGCCCAGCCTCCACGCGATCGTCGTGAAGGGCGCCGGAGTCGGCTCCGGATACGCCCAGTCGATCACAAGGTCGCCGGCGCCGGCCGCCATGGACGTGGTGGCGGTATCGCGTGGACGCACACTCCACGCACCCGACACCGGCTCCCAGAAGTACTCCTCGTCGGACAGTCCCGCCAAGCGGGAACGCAGCTGGTGCTCCCAGTGCCACTCGAACTGGTCACGCAGAAGCTGATTCCAGGCCGTCACGCCCCCATTGTTGCGGCCCGACGACCGGCGGCGAGCCGTCACGGTGACGGAGCAGCCAGGCCCAGCCAGTCGGCGATGAGGGGTCCGGCGACGTCCTCGCCGAAGACGCTCATGTGGTCGACTGCGTCGACGACCTCAAGCTCGACCGGGTGCCCACCCGCCGTGAGTGCGGCAGCGAACTCTTCGCTGAACGACAGTGGGACGAGGTCGTCGGCGGCACCGTGCACCAGCAGTACCGGCAGCGTCGGGCGGTTCGTGGCCATCCGCAGGGGGTTGCCGTCGTCCCACTCTGTCGGGTCCGGGGACTCAGGCCCGAAGAGCAACTGAGCCTGCCCCGCGGCAGCCACGACGTCGTACGGCCCTGCCAGACCGATGAGACGGTCGGCATCGTGCGGCTGGAAGGGGCAGTCCGGCCCCGTGGCCTGCTCCGGGTCGAGTGCTGCCACGGCCGCGAGGTGCGCGCCGGCGGAGTGCCCCACCACCGCGAGGGTGACCGCGTCGGTCGACACGCCAGCAGCCTGGGTTGCCGCGTAGGCGAGACCGCACCCCACGTCCTGCACCGGGACGGGAAAGTAGAACCCGTCCGACGACGTGCGGTACGAGATGCTCACCACCGTCGCTCCTCGGTCGGCCAGGTAGGCCGCCAGCGGAGCGAGACCCGAAGGGTCGGCCGACACCCAGCCCCCACCGGGCACCAGCAGGACGATGACGCCGGACGGATCGGCCGTGGGCTGGACGACGTTGGCGGCGACCCCGGGCGCGACCTGCTGGAGCGCCACCTGATCAGCGCTCGGCGTTGCCTGCTGCTGCGGCTGCGACGTTGCACAGGCGGCGAGGGTGCACGCCGCGGAAAGGGCGAGCACCCCGCTGAGACGACTCCACCGAGGCATGACCCGTCCCTTCTCGCGCCCACGGCGCACGACACCAGTCCTACACCACGTCAGGACGAGTCCGCGGACAGAGCCAGCAGCCGCTCCAAGGCCTCATCAGCACGCTCGACGGGGACGAACAGATGGTCGTGGAAGCGGCCGGCCACCATGTTGCAGCTGATCCCGGCCTCGGTGAGCGTCGTGGCGACTGCTGCTGTGAGCCCGACCGCGTCCAGCGCGGAGTGCACCCTCAGCGTGATCATCGCTGCGACGAGCTCGTAGTCGAGCTCGAGACGATCGGCGTCGGCCTGGGTCAGGATGAGCGACAACCCCTCGTCC
Source organism: uncultured Actinomycetes bacterium (assembly GCA_964400785.1). Taxonomy (GTDB): domain Bacteria; phylum Actinomycetota; class Actinomycetes; order Jiangellales; family Jiangellaceae; genus CAVQGZ01. Next base: position 9,914 of record CAYNWB010000035.1, read on the forward strand.
TCGTGCACGCACGCCACGGGGTCGACGCCGGCGGGCACGCCCGGTGCCGTCACGAACACGAACCGACCTGGTAGGCGGTCGGGCCTCATGCCACGAATCAAGGCCGTCAGGTCGCGCGCGGACGCCGCGTCAGTTCTGTCGCCCTTCATCGCTGCTCCTCACCCACTCAGATACTGACGACGGTTGCACCCTCGGCCGCGTAGCGCAGGTAGGCCTCCCGCGCGGCTCCGGCGAAGATGAACACCTCGACACCGACCCCACGCTGGTCGGCCACCTCGTGCATGCGGCGCGCGACCGTCGTGCCGCCGATGAGGGAGTCGCTGTCAGCGCGAACGATGTTGACCACTGCTCTGGGGCGCATCACCCCATCGTGGCAGGCACCTCCCGATCGGGACGCGTCTAGCCAGCACCCGCTGCTTCGAGCCCGTCCAGAAGCATGTCGAGGCCGAACTCGAACGACGCCCCGAAGCTGTAGCCCGGCTGCAGGACGTGGTCGCGGGTGAACTCCACCATCGTGGGGTACTCGCCCTCGGGCATCGCGGCGATCACCTGCTCGGCGATGTCGCCGATCTGCTCGCTGCCGCCGAACGGCAGGCTCGCCTCCTGCAACGCGAACCCGTAGACGTAGGAGTCCAGCAGCGCCCCGGCGTGGGCGGTCATCTGCAGCGACAGCCCCCCGCGACGAAAGCAGGCCAGCATCTCCTCGTGGTGCCGTAGCGTCGCCGGCCCGGGGCTGGTGCGTGACTCCATGAGAGCAGGGGCCCAGGGGTGCCGGTTCAGCACCGCGCGGGCCGACACGCACCGCCTGCGTGCAGCAGACTTCCAGTGCTCGTCTCGCGGCGGCAGGTCGATCTGCGCGAAGACGAGGTCGACCATGCCGTCGACGATCGCGTCCTTGCTCGGCACATGGTGGTAGATCGTCATCGGGCTGACGCCGAGGTCGTCGGCCAAGCGGCGAATCGTGAGGGCCTCGACCCCGATCCGGTCGGCCAGGTCGACGGCGCCGCGCAGCACCCGTTCGCGGGTGAGTGCCGGGCGCGGCCTGGAGCTGGCTGCCGTTCTGGCGGTCATCGGCGGTCACCTCTCTTTGGCGTCTCGTGACGCACTTGCCTCATCGTACTAAGTACGGCTATGGTTTGCGAACCCGTACTTAGTACGACGAGCGCGAGGCTCGTCACACCCCGAAGGAGCCACCCATGCCCGGACAGTCCACGACCACCCCCGTACCGACCGCGTCCGAGGTCGCGCCGACCCCTGCCGACCTGATGCGCGCCGTGGTGCAGCACCGCTACGGGTCCGCCGACGTGCTCGAGGTGCAGACCACGACCCGCCCGAGCATCGAGCCGTCCCAGGTGCTCATCGACGTCGAGTCGGGCGGTATCGACCGGGGTACCTGGCACCTCATGCTGGGCCACCCGATGATGGTGCGGGCCGCCGGCTTCGGGCTGCGGGCACCAAAGCAGCCGATCCCGGGCCTGGACGTCGCCGGCCGGGTGGTCGAGGTGGGGTCCGACGTCGACCGGTTCTCGGTCGGGGACGAGGTGTTCGGGGTCGCGATCGGCTCCTTCGCCGAGTACGCAGCTGCCGAAGCCGACAAGCTGGCGCACAAGCCGTCGAATCTGTCGTGGGAGCAGGCAGGTGTCGCGGCGATCTCCGGCATGACGGCGCTGCAGGCGCTGACCGACGTGGGGCGTCTCGAGCCCGGGCAGTCGGTGCTGGTGATGGGTGCCTCCGGCGGCGTCGGTTCCTACGCCGTCCAGATCGCCAAGGCATGGGGCGCGACCGTGACCGGTGTTGCGAGCACGGCGAAGCTCGACTTCGTGCGCTCCCTGGGCGCCGACGCGGTGATCGACTACACGCAGGACGACCCCACGGACTCACGCTCGGCCTACGACCTCGTCGTCGACACGGGTGGGCTCACACCGGTGCGCCGTCTGCGACGGGTCCTGACGCGTAGCGGCACCCTCGTCATCGTCGGTGGCGAGGGGGGCAACAGGCTGACCGGCGGCGTCGAGCGGCAGGCGCGCGCCGTTCTGCTGTCTGCGTTCGTACCGCAGCGCCTGACCGCCTTCATCAGCAAGGAGCACCACGAGCCGCTCGAGCGGCTCGCCGCGCTGATGGCCGACGCAGCTGTCGTCCCGCAGGTCGACCGGGTGGTTGACCTCGACGGAGTGGCTGATGCGATGCGTGACCTCGAGGCCGGTCGGGTGCGGGGCAAGGTGTGCGTCCGGGTGTGACGTACCCCCGCGTCCCCACACCGCGCGGTCGCGGAGGGCGGTTAAGCGCGCTCGCTGACCGCGCGGTGCGAGAGGCCGGCGTCAGCCGCGACCGAGCTCGAACCGATCGAGGTTCATCACCTTGTCCCACGCCGCCACGAAGTCGCGGACGAACTTGTGCTGGGCGTCGTCGCTCGCATACACCTCGGCCAGAGCCCGCAGCTCGGAGTTCGAGCCGAACACGAGATCGGCGCGCGTCCCCGTCCAGCGCACCTTGCCCGTGGCGCCGTCGCGACCCTCGAAGGTCTCTTCCGCCTCCGATGTCGCCGACCACTGCGTCCCCAGATCGAGCAGGTTCACGAAGAAGTCGTTGGTGAGCAACCCAGGTCGATCGGTGAGGACGCCGTGCGAGGTGCCGCCGTGGTTGGTGCCGAGCACGCGCAGCCCGCCCACGAGCACGGTCATCTCAGGGGCGCTCAACGTGAGCAGGTTCGCCCGGTCGACCAGCAGGTACTCTGCCGGCAGCCGATTGCCCTTGCCCAGGTAGTTGCGGAACCCGTCAGCCGTCGGTTCGAGAGCGGCGAACGACTCGACGTCCGTCTGCTCCTGGCTCGCGTCCATGCGGCCGGGGGTGAAGGGAACCTCGATGTCGAAGCCTGCGTCGCGCGCCGCCTGCTCGACTGCAGCGCATCCGGCGAGAACGATGAGGTCGGCCAGCGAGATTCTCGTCCCATCCGTCCGGGCTGCGTTGAAGCTCTGCTGGATGCCCTCGAGGGTGCTCAGCACAGGGGCCAGGTCGTCGGGCTCGTTGACCTGCCACCCCCGCTGCGGCTCGAGACGGATGCGTGCACCGTTGGCCCCACCCCGCTTGTCGCTGCCGCGGAACGTCGCCGCCGATGCCCAGGCTGTGCGCACGAGCTCCGACACCGAGAGCCCTGACGCCAGCACCTGCTGCTTGAGCGCAGCGACGTCGTCGGCATCGACGAGGTCGTGGTCGACGGCGGGAATCGGGTCTTGCCAGATCAACGTCTGCTGGGGCACGAGCGGTCCGAGGTAGCGCGCGAGCGGCCCCATGTCGCGGTGGGTGAGCTTGAACCACGCGCGGGCGAACGCATCGGCGAACTCGTCGGGGTTGGCCATGAAGCGCCGCGAGATCTGCTCGTAGACCGGGTCGACACGCATGGCCATGTCGGCGGTCGACATCATCGGCGCGTGCCGCACGGATGGGTCGGCCGCGTCCGGCACGGCGTCGGCCCCGGCGCCACCTGCCGGCTGCCACTGCCAGGCACCGGCGGGGCTCTTCGTCAGCTCCCACTCGTAGCCGAACAGCGTCTCGAAGTAGCTGTTGTCCCAGGTGATGGGCGTGGGCGTCCACGCACCCTCGAGACCGCTGGTGATCGTGTCGTCACCGGCGCCGGTGCCGTAGCTGTTCGTCCAGCCCAGACCCTGCTCGGCCAGGGACGCCGCCTCGGGTTCCGGACCCACGTACCGGTTCGGGTCGGCGGCGCCGTGGGTCTTGCCGAAGGTGTGGCCTCCCGCGGTGAGGGCCACCGTCTCCTCGTCGTTCATCGCCATGCGCCGGAACGTCTCGCGGATGTCGCGCGCCGAGGCCAGCGGGTCGGGGTTGCTGCTCGGGCCCTCCGGGTTGACGTAGATCAGCCCCATCTGCACGGCGGCCAGCGGGCTCTCGAGCTCACGGTCGCCGCTGTAGCGCTCGTCGCCCAGCCAGGTGTCCTCGGGCCCCCAGTAGACGTCCTCGTCCGGCTCCCACACGTCCTCGCGACCGCCGGCGAACCCGAAGGTCTCGAAGCCCATCGACTCCAAGGCGCAGTTGCCGGCGAAGATCATCAGGTCGGCCCACGAGATCTTCTTGCCGTACTTCTGCTTGACCGGCCAGAGCAGTCGGCGTGCCTTGTCGAGGTTGGCGTTGTCGGGCCAGCTGTTCAGCGGGGCGAAGCGCTGCATACCGGCGCCGGCTCCGCCGCGTCCGTCGCTGATGCGGTAGGTGCCGGCGCTGTGCCAGGCCATGCGGATGATCAGCGGGCCGTAGTGGCCGTAGTCGGCGGGCCACCAGTCCTGCGACGTGGTCAGAGCGTCGATGACGTCACGCTTGAGAGCCTCGAGGTCGAGCGAGAGGAACTCGCTGGCGTAGTCGAAGTCGTCGTCCATGGGGTTGGCCGCGGGCGGGTGCTTGCGCAGGATCGTCAGGTTCAGCTGCTGGGGCCACCACGTGCGGTTGCCGGCACCCTCGGTGGGGTGCACCGCGTGCGCGACCGGGCATCGAGCCTCGCCCTCGTCGGTGTTCATCTCGCTGACAGCCGCGTGGTGCTCGGTCATGACGTTCCTTTCGGGGTGGGGGTGCTCGAGGGCAGGTGTGCAGGCGTGCAGCTGGGGCATCGGCCCCAGTAGATGACCTCGGCCTCGTCGATGACGAAGCCATGGTCTCGCGAGGCGGTGAGGCAGGGTGCGTGGCCGACAGCGCAGTCGACGTCCGCGACCGCTCCGCACGAGCGGCAGACGACGTGGTGGTGGTTGTCGCCGGTGCGTGACTCGTACCGCGCCACCGAGCCTGCCGGCTGGATCTGACGTAGCAGGCCGGCCTGGGTGAGCGTCTTGAGCACGTCGTACACGGCCTGGTGGGAGACCTCGCCGACCTCGTCCCGGACGGCTCGGATGATCGACCCGGTGTCGGCGTGCGGATGAGTGGCCACCGCCGCGAGAACGGCGACCCTTGGCCGCGTCACCCGCAGGTTGGCCGCGCGGAGGGCCGCGGCGAGCTCCGGCGACGGCGACACGGCCGCAGTCTCACCTGTTTTCTTGATCGAGTCAAGAGAAGGTGCCGGCGATCGCCCACGTCGCGAGCGTCTCGTGCGCGTGCGCATACATAGTGGTGAAGGGGTGTCCGATTCGTCCCGCGTGGCGAGACCAGACACGCCGAGGTCGACACCACTTTGTGTGCGGACGGGACGGCCTCACCGCTCAGGCAGCGGGCAGACGCACCTCGAACCGGCATCCCTGGTCGACGTTGCGCACGCTGACGCTGCCACCGTGTGCCTCGACCAGCCCCTGGACGATCGCCAGGCCCAGGCCTGCTCCCTCGCCGTCGGCCTGGGACCGGGCGTGGGACGCACGCCAGCCGGGCTCGAACACGTGCCCCAGGTCGTCGTCGGGGATGCCTCCACAGGCGTCGGTGACCGACAGCCAGGCTGAGTCGGCGTCGCAACCGGCCACGACGTGCACCGTTCCGTCCGGTGGAGTGTGTCGCACTGCGTTGACCACGAGGTTCGTGATGACCCGGCTGATCTCCCGACTGTCGACACGAACGGGTGCCACGCCGAGCGCAGCGCCGTCGAGGCGAACCTGACGCGCCTCGGCGAGCGGTCGCGCTCCGGCGACCGTGTCAGAGACCAGGTCGGCGAGGCTCGCACGCTCGAGTGCCAGCCGGAGCGTGCCCGCCTGGATGCGGGAGAGGTAGAGCAGGTCGTCCACCATGCCCGACATCTGCGCGACATTGTGCCGAAGCTGACGGTGGTAGCGCTCAGGGTCGTCCACCACCCCGTCCTGCAGGGCCTCTGTCATGGCCGCCATGCCCGCCAGAGGGGTTCGCAGGTCGTGCGACACCCAGGCCACCATCTGCCGCCGGGAGCGGTCGAGCTCGTGCTCAGCCTCGCGGTGCGCGACGGCCCGGTCGAGCTCGCGGACACGCCGTGCGAGCAGAACTCCGAACGGCAGCGACACCGCCGCGCTGACCACGAGGACGAGCAGCACGAGCACCGTGTCCTCGGTCGACAGGGCCATCACCCACGCAGCCGCCACCACACCGGAGGCGATGGTCGCCACGACCACGACCGGTGCCGCCACCATGGCAGCGGCCACCGATCGCTTCGCGAGCACACCGGTCAGCAGCATGCCGAGCAGGCCGACGAGGGCAGCGGCTGCGGCGGCCGTGACGGCGGCAGGAAGTCCGTCCGATGTCACAGCGGATCCGTCGCGTCCCAGCGATAGCCGTGGCCCCACACCGTCGTCAGGCGGGAGGGTGCCGACGGGTCGACCTCGACCTTCTCGCGCAGACGACGGACGTGCACGGTCACGGTCGAGCGGTCACCGAACTCCCATCCCCAGACGTCGCCCATGAGCTGCTCACGTGTGAAGGCGGTGCCAGAGTGGGTCACGAAGAACACCAGCAGGTCGAACTCCCGCGTCGTCAGGGCAAGGGGCGAGCCCGACCTCGTTGCCCGCCGTCCCGCCACGTCGATCTCGAGGTCGCCGTCCCGCACCGGTGCGGTTGGCGCAGCACGACCCTGCGAGGTCTCAGCCCGTCGAAGCACCGACTGAACCCGCAGCACGAGCTCTCGGGGGCTGAAGGGCTTGGCGACGTAGTCGTCCGCCCCGACCTGCAGGCCGAGCACACGGTCGTCCTCGTCTCCGAGCGCGCTGAGCATCACCACGGCCAGGCCGGGGCGCGTCGAACGCAGCCGGCGGCAGACCTCGAGGCCGTCGACCCCCGGCAGCATGACGTCGAGCACGACCAGGTCGGGGTGCATCGACTCGGCGAGCGACAGCGCCGATGCACCGTCACCCGCCCACGCGGTGTCGAAGCCTGCGCGGGTGAGGTATCCCGTCACGACCTCGGCCACGGTGGCGTCGTCGTCGACGACCAGGACGGAGCTCACCTGCCGAGAGTAGGCGCCGGCAGCCGGTGGAAGCAGCCGCGTCTCGTGACGATTCCCTTACGGGCACGCGCAGGGATGGACGCAGGTTGTGGAGTGCTTACCGACCGCTGACCAGGTGGTTGCGCGGCTTCCGCGACTGCGCGCGACGTTCCTAGCGTCGCGGCAGCGGTCGACATCCGGGTCGGCCCTGTCTCGAAGGAGTGTTCATGTCCAGTCCCACACGGTCGACCTCCCGCCGCCTGGTCACGGCTCTCGGGGTGGCCGCCCTTCCGTTGCCGGTGCTGCTCGTCGGCGGTTCCGCCTCGGCGGCGCCGCAGACCCACACCTACGAGGTGACGATCACCAACCGCACGCTGGGCCAGCCGTTCTCTCCGCCTGTCGTCGTGGCGCACGACCCGTCCATCAGCCTGTTCGATGTCGGCCAGCCCGCGTCGGCGCCGATCGCGGCCATCGCCCAGGCAGGCAACTCGGCACCTCTCGAGCAGGCCCTTGCTCCGCTTCTCCAGCCCGGGGGGCCCGTCACCGGTGCCATCACCGGGTCGCCGTCGCGGTCGCTTCTGGCCGAGGTCGGCCCGCCCTCGGTGCAGACCGTCACGGTCGAGGGGGCTCCAGGCGATGTGCTGTCGCTTGCTGCCATGCTCATCTGCACCAACGACGGGTTCACGGGTGTCGACTCCGTGGCCCTCCCCGAGCAAGGCTCGGCCACGTACGCCCTGGGTGCGTACGACGCCGGCGTCGAGCGCAACACCCAGCGCTCGGAGGACATCGTCGACCCCTGCTCGGCGATCGGTCCCGTCGCCCTGCCCGGCGACCCCGACGGCAACCGGGACGACGGAACGGTGCTCGAGCCTCGCCCCAAGCAGGTGCGTCCGCACACCACCGTGACCGGACGAGGTGACCTCGACCCGGTGCACGACTGGAGAGGTCCCGTTGGCGTCGTCCAGATCACCCGCGTGGGCTGACGGCGGTAGTCGTCCCCGCCAGGTCGCAGACGCCGTAAGCACCCCGTAAGCCCCGACAGGCAGCAGAAGCGGAATCCGGTTCGAGAACGACAGGTTCGATCGTCCATGAGTGAGAAGCAGACCCAGACGGGTGTCATCGAGGTCCCCAGCGAGCGGCGATGGGGGTGGTTCCCTCGACTGGCGGCCGCCGCAGCACTGGCCGCAGTCATGGCCGCGGGCGTGCTCGTGCTGGGTCGTCTGGCACCCAGTGATGTGGTGGCGATGGTGCTGACCACCGGCTTCTTCGCCGTTGTCGGCGGCGTCGTGCTCTGGGTGGTGCGAGCGAACCGGACGCTTCTGCTGCCGCTCGGTGGCACCTTCGCGGTGGTCGCCGGGGTGGCTGGTGTGCTGCTCGGGCTTCCGCTCGTGACCGATGACGTGGTGGACGAGCAGGTGATCAGGGTCGAGTCGGGCGATGGCGCGCCAGGCGAGGCGACGCCAGCCGGTGACGAGGCTCAGGCCGAGGCAGGAGGTGGGGGTGACACCTCGAGCGACCCGGCCCCCGACGTCGACGCATCGCCTCGCGCCGTGGCGGCCGGTGACTTCGAGGCGCGCAGCCATCCCGGCCGAGGCACGGCCACCGTGATCGAGGTCGAGGACGGCTCTCAGGTGCTGACGCTGACTGACTTCGAGACCGACAACGGTCCTGACCTGCTTGTCTACCTCGTTCCCGACACGGCCGCAGGGGACAGCGTCGACGGCTTCGTCGACCTTGGGGCGCTGCGAGGCAACATCGGCGACCAGCAGTACGTGATTCCTGAGGGCATCGACGCCGGCCCCGGCTGGCGAGTCGTCATCTGGTGTCGAGCGTTCGCCGTCAACTTCACCGAGGCCGTGCTCGCCTGAGCCACACCGACGAGCCGGCCGTTACGCTCGCACGAGCGCAAGGGCCTGTGACCCCGGGAGGACTCGTCGTGGCTGTGCAGGTCGACCCCAGCTATCGATGGCTGGCCCGTCTCTCCCCGGCCCGCGGCATCACGCCGCAGTCCCTGCCGTGGCTGAGGCGGGTCGGCGACCTGACGGGGCGCGTCAGTCGCCCGGTGTGGGGAGTGCGCAGCTGGGACGTCGAGCAGGACGGCGCCTGCGTTCGCGTGTACCAGCCCGGCTGGGGGAGCCAGCCCGCCGCGCTGCTCTGGGTGCATGGCGGGGGCCTGGTGATGGGCGCGGCCGAGCAGGACGAGGCGCGGGCCTCGGGCTTGGCGGCCGCGCTGGGCGTCACGGTCGTGTCGGCGCGGTACCGGCTGGCGCCGGAGCACCCGTTTCCCGCGGGGCTCGACGACTGCCGTGCGGCCTGGTACTGGCTCCAGCGCAACGCCGCCCGGCTCGAGGTTGACCCGGACAGGGTCGCGATCGGCGGAGCAAGTGCCGGAGCCGGCCTGGCGGCAGCCCTCGCGCAGCGGCTGCACGACGAGTCAGGCCCCCGGCCGGTCGCACAGCTGCTCGTCTACCCGATGCTGGACGACCGCACCGCACTGCACAGTGACCGGGACCCGGTCGAGCACCCGGTGTGGAACAACGCGAGCAATGCGTTCGGGTGGGCGTGCTACCTCGGGAGCAGCGCCGGCATGGTCGAGCCCCCCGAGTACGCGGTACCTGCGCGCCGCACGAACCTGGCTGGGCTGCCCCCGGCGTGGGTCGGCATCGGCACGGCAGACCTCTTTCTGGACGAGGCGCGCACGTACGCAAGCCGCCTGTCCACGGCCGGCGTGCCCGTCGAGCTGGTCGAAGTACCGCGAGCCCCCCACGGGTTCGACACGGTGACGGCGCCACCCGAGTCCCAGCGCTTTCTGGCATCGCAGCTCGGCTTTCTGACCGAGGCGCTCGGGCTGCCTCCGAACCTTCCCCAGGTGGCGACGTCCGCGCTGCCTCCGCCCGACTGGATCCCGTCCGCGCCCATCACCGTGCGGGAGTCGGTCGAGATCGCCGCCGATCCGGCAGCCGTCTGGGCGCATGTCACCGACCACGCGGGCTGGCCTGAATGGTTCGCTGGCGTCCGACGCGTCCAGGTCACCGGCCGAGCGTCTGGGGTCGGTGGTCGCCGTCGGGTGCTCGCCGGCCCGCTGCGGCTGGACGAGGTGTTCACCGCGTGGGAGCCCGAGCGCCACTTCGCCTTCGCCGTCGTCTCGTCATCGGTACCGCTGGTCGACCGGCTGGCGGAGTCGGTGCTGCTCGAGCCGGTGCGCGGCGGTACGCGGGTGACGTACCGGCAGGGGTTGGCGGCGCGCCCGGGGCGTGAGCGGATGCTGGCGGCCACCTGGGGTCGCGTGGCCGCCCAGCTACCTGACTCGCTGCTCAGGCTGAAGGCGCGAGCCGAGGCTGCGCCTGCAGGCTGACGTCAACGCGGCTCACACGTCAGGGGTCGACGACTCCGTGGCGCTGAGCTGGTGCAGCGCGTCGGTGACCCGACGATGGGCCTCCCAGATCGGCTCGGGCAGGTCGGGGAACTGCTTGAGGTGCACCTCGCGGTGCTCCATCTCCTGCAGCCACCGGTCGACCTTGATCGACAGGATCGTCTCGAGGTCGTCCGGCGTGATGTCCACGCCGTTCAGGTCGAGCTCCTCGGCCGTGGGGATGATGCCGACCGGGGTGTCGCGCCCCGTCACCTCGCCGTTGCGCAGCTGCATCAGCCACAGCAGGGGCCGCAGGTTGTCGCGGTACCCCGGCCACAAGAAGTGCCCGTCCTGCGGACTGCGCTGGAACCAGTTGACGTGCGCGAAGATCGGCTGCTTCTGCGCCGAGCCCACGATCTTCAGCCAGTGCGCGGCGTACTGACCCTCGCTGTAGGACATGAACGGCCGCATCGACATGGGGTCGTAGCGCAGCTCGCCCTCCTTGCCCTCGGCGGCGAACGTCGCCTCGGCGCCCAGCGTGAGCCCGTCGTAGACGCCCTCGGCCAGGTCGTGCATCGCCCTGATCAGAGGCTCGCGGTCGCGCGTACGTCCGCCGAAGATGATCGCGTCGATCGGGACGCCGGCCGGGTCGTCGAAGTCGGGCGCGACGTTGGGCACGTGCGCCAGCGTCGTGGTGAAGCGGCTGTTCGGGTGGGCCCAGGGGTCCTTGCTGCCCTCGGGACGCTCGCTGATCAGCTCGCCCTTCCAGTCGCGCCAGCCCGTGACGTCCGCCGGCGGCTGGGGCGTCTTGCCCTCCCACCACACCTGGTGGGTGACCTCGTTGTAGGCGACGTTGGTGAACAGCGCCCCGGTGCCCTCGGCCACGGAGTGAAGCGCAGTCGGGTTCGTCGTCTCGTTGGTGTCCTTGGCGACGCCGAAGACCCCGAACTCCGGGTTCATGCCGTAGAGCTTGCCGTCGTGGGGGTCGACCCAGAGCCAGGCGATGTCGTCCCCGTAGAAGCGGACGTGGTAGCGGCTGCCGAGCGCGTCAGGCGCCAGCATCATCGCGAGGTTGGTCTTGCCCGAGGCGCTGGGGAAGCCCCCGCAGATGTGGTACACGCGCCCGGTCTCACGGTCTTCGATGCCGATGAGCATGAACTGCTCGGCAAGAAACTGACCTGACGCCCAACCGTCGTAGCAGGCCTGGCGCAGGCCGTGAGCGATCTTTCCGAGCAGTGCGTTGCCGCCGTAGGACGATCCGAAGTGCAGGATCGTGCGCTCGTCGGCGACCGTCACGAAGTAGCGCTTGTCGTCCGGCGTGCCCTGGCCGAGGTTCTCGAGGTCGCCGGTGACGTGCACCGCGCGGACGAAGCGGCTGGGGTGGGACAGGTTCGCGATGAGCTTCGGCCCAACGCGGGCCATCCGGATCATGTGCAGCACGACCGTGCGGTGGTCGGTGAGCTGCACACCGCCGGCGAAGTCTTCGAGCGGCGACCCGGGCGGGGCCATCAAGTAGGGGATCACGTACATGGTCTTGCCGGCGGAGGCGCCGCGCATGCGGTCTTCGAGCAGCGGCTTCATCTCGGCGGCCGGCCGCCAGTTGTTGTAGACGCCCTTGTCGGCGGGGTTGTTCGTGGCGACAACCGTGCGCTCCTCGGTGCGGGCGGTGTCCTTGGAGTAGCTGCGCGAGTAGTACAGACCGTCGCCGGCGGGCAAGATCTCCCCGGCGTCCAGGGACTCCTGCACCAGCCGCGAGTCGTCAGCGGCGCTCACCACCTCGATGCGTGCGGCGCCGGTCAGGTCGGCCCAGTACTGGACGTAGCTGTGCACCTCTTCGTTGGTGAGTCCCGCGTCGTTGAGGATCTTCTCGACGTCGATCGTTGTCACTCCGCCCGCCTCTTTCGTGTCAGCCAGCCAGGTCGCGGTCAACGTACCGCGCATAACGGGCGCGCAGTCAGGGACCTCTGACCCGTTGCTGTGACTCTTCTCGCAGCGACTGCGGCTGAGAAAGCGCAGGTCGGACGGGGTTCTTGCCCGTCGGGGTCAGTGTCGTCGGGACGGCGGCAGCGCGCCGATGCCCGTGGCCGTCGTGCCGCGCATCACAGTCGTCTGCCGCGGGCGGTGGTGATGGCGGCGGGATCGGGCGCTGCTCGGGTGCGGTGGATTCGATAACGATTCGGTAACGGTCGTTGACGCCACAGGTCGGGGGGCGGGAGGTTTGGACGATCTGAGACCGGTCTCACGATTGTGCGTGTCTGTCGTGAGTGGGGGACGGGCTCGACCTGGCCGCCGCAAGAAGGGGACACCGTGCGACGCTCCACTCGTCAGCGACTAGCCGCCGTTCTTTCCTCCGCCCTGGTGATGGGTCTGGCGGTGGGGGCACCCATCGGTGCCAGCGCCGCTGCGGCCACCACGGTCGTCTTCGACGACATGGAGCACGGCGACCCGTTCAACAACGGCTGGTTCGCGTTCGACGGGGCGGTGGGGGGCGGCGGCATCAGCGCGAACGCCGACGTGCCACCGGTCGGGGGCGGGTCGTTCTCGCTGGAGACCGGTT
>CAYNWB010000036.1:0-3096 GCA_964400785.1 uncultured Actinomycetes bacterium
GACGCGCTCGAGCCGGTGCTCGGCGACGAGCACGGTGAGCCCCAGGTCGTGCACGAGCCGCTGCAGCGCGGCCAGCACGTCCTCGGCACCCTGGGGGTCGAGCGCCGAGGTGGGCTCGTCGAGCACGAGCACGCGTGGGTGCACCGTCAGCGCCGCCCCGATCGCCACGCGCTGGCGCTGCCCGCCCGACAGCGTGCGCAGCGGACGGTGCCGCAGGTCGGTGAGCCCGAGCAGGTCGAGGGTCTCCTCCACCCGTCGCCGCATGACCGGAGGAGCGAGCCCGAGCCACTCCATGCCGAACGCGAGCTCGTCCTCGACGACGTCGGCGACGAACCCGGACGCCGGGTCCTGCAGCACGAGGCCGACCACGTCGGCGAGGTCGCGCGGACGGTGCGTGCGGGTGCTGCGCCCGTCGACGGTGACGGTGCCGGCCAGGGTGCCGCCGCTGAAGTGGGGGACGAGACCGTTGACGGCCCGCAGCAGGGTCGACTTGCCGCTGCCCGTCGGGCCGACGACCAGGCACATCTCGCCCTCGTCCACCGCCAGGTCGACCTCGCGCAACGCGGGACGGTCGGCACCCGGGTAGGTGAGGGTGGCCTGCTCGAAGCGGATCACGCGAGCACCTTCTCACCGTGGGACGCCTCGCTGGCGCGAGGACGGACGGGGGTGGCAGCGGCGACCGCAGCCGGCGGCACCGGGGTGACCAGCGCCGGAGCGGCCGCGACGAGCACGCACGCCAGGGCGAGCACCGGCACGGCGGGCACGGCCAGCGGGATGACGCCGATGGGGTCGAGAGCGGCCGGGTCGGCAGCCGCCGCTGCGGCGACGCCGACGGCCGTGACCAGGCCGCTCAGCGCGGTCAGCCACTCCGGGGCCAGCCACGGGTCGGGGCGGTAGCGGGTGCGCTGGGAGCGACGTCCGGCCATGAGGGCACCGGTGACGGCGACCAGCACGCTCACGGCCAGCAGGGGCAGCCCGGCCAGGGGCAGCAGCCCCCCGCCGAGCAGCGCGAACAGCGCGATGAGCACGCCGACCAGACCCAGCAGCACCAGGGCCGCCGAGGCGCGACGCCAGCGGGGCGGTACGGCGCCGGCCCGCGCGAAGCCCCGGGAGTCCATGGCCGCAGCCAGGTCGATCGAGCTGGCCAGGCCACCCTCGAGCACCGGCACGGCGGTCCGGGCGACGCCGCGCACCCCGCGAGGGGGCCGACCTCGCAGTCGTTGGGCCTTGCGGACGCGCAGAGCGTCCTCCACCAGCCGCGGCGCGTAGGTGAGGGCCACGACCAGGGCGACGCCCACCTCGTAGAGAGCCCCGGGCACCGTCTTGAGCAGCCGTCGGGGGTCGGCGAGGGCGTTGGCCGCACCGACGGCCGCCAGCACGGCGAGCAGCTGCAGGCCCTGGTAGAGCGCGAAGACGAGGCTCTCGGCGGTGACCGAGCCGCCGACTCGCACGCCGGTCAGCGCGTCGGGCAGCCCGACCTCGGGCAGCGTGAGAAGCACCGTGGAGCCGGGGATCGCATCGACGAACAGCGCCGTGAACACCAGCCGCACCCCGAGCAGCACCACGCCCAGCCCGAGAAAGGCCACGAACGAGGCCGACCACGCCGACGCGGTGCGCCGGGCCGCCACGACGAGTGCGGCGACCGCGACGACCATGAGCAGCACGAGCGGGTTGGTGGTGCGCGTGGCGGCCGCCACCAGCCCCAGCGCCCACAGCCACCAGGCAGCCGGATGCAGCAGGCGCGGTTCCCACGCCTGCCGCACTCGGCCGCTGATGCTCACGCGCCGGCGGAGTCGTCCGGGTTGCGGCGGCGGGCCACGACGATCGCTGCCGTCGCGACGAGGGCGACGGCGCCGGCCCCGATGGCGATCATGGCGGTCGAGCTGCCTGCGCCCTCGCTGGTCTCGGCCGTCAGCGCGAGCTCGACCGGCTGCTCGTCCGCGGAGGGCGCGGCCCCGTCCACGGGGTCGCCGCAGCCCTGGGCCGGGTAGCCGTCGATGCCGCAGATGAAGCCGCCGTCGCCGAGGCGCAGCTCGGCGGCTGCGGCCATCACGTCCGCGCCGGAGGCGTCCGGGGGCACGACGACGCACGTGCCCCGTGCGGCCGGGGGAGCCTCGCCCTCGGGGGCGTCCTCGGCCGTGCCGTAGTCGATGACGACGCCCACCCGTTTCGAGCCGTCCTCGGCGGCGGTCTGGCCGCACAGGGCCTCGAAGTCGCCGTCGGCGCGGGGCAGGCGGGTCGACTGCTCGTCGGTGACGGCGAACCGCCACCCCTCGACCGAGCCGTCGGCAGGTGCGGTGTCGGCCGGGCCGGCCTGGGCGAAGGCCCAGGCGGTGCCGTCCCAGGTGAAGTAGCCCCAGTACCGGAACGCCTCGGCGTGGGCCGGTAGGGCGGTCGCGGCGCCGGCGACCAGGACGGCCAGCACGGCGAGCAGACGCATGATGGAGCGGGCCATGTGATTCCTCTCGAATCAGCTGGTCCCGCGTGACGGACGTCCCGAGGCGACGCGCCCGGGTGAGCGGGCGGCCCGACGGGCCGGCTCCGTCCCGCAGACCTCGACGGGACATCGGTGGAGCCTGACGTCTCGACCGGTGCTCCGGCTTGCCGCGATGGCCACCAGCGCGCTGGTGGGCGGCCTACGGTTGCGGGTCAGCGTCGGCTTCCGACCGACTTCCCCTGACGAGGCGTGAGGTTGTGCGCAGAGTGTCACGCGCTGCCACGCTGCGTCAAAGGTCCTTCGGCCGTTACGTTTCTCACGTGACGACGACGCGAACAACGGGTGGCGGCTCGACCGGCGTGTGGCGGTGGTCGTACATGGGCGCGGACGGGGGAGAGCCGCCGGAGTCCGCGCCGGCGCCCGGCACGTTCCCCAGCCAGGCCGACGCCGAGACGTTCATCGGTGACTCGTGGCGCGAGCTGCTCGACGCCGGGGTCGACCAGGTGAGCCTGTTCGAGGGTGATCGCAAGGTGTACGGGCCGATGAGCCTGCACCCGCCGGGGTAGGTGCCGCCGGGCCGCCCGGCCGTGCCGTCAGACGGGGCGCTTCTGCGGAGCCCGCGCCGCCGTCAGGCCGGGGTCGCGGATCACGGCGTCACC
>CAYNWB010000036.1:3106-21362 GCA_964400785.1 uncultured Actinomycetes bacterium
GCCGATGAGCCTGCACCCGCCGGGGTAGGTGCCGCCGGGCCGCCCCAGGTTCACGTGGTGGGTGAGCGATTCGTGCCAGCCGTCGCCGGTGGTTGAACGCTTGGTGCGGCAGATCGAGCCGTCGCTGAGCGATCAGTGCTGCCAGGGCGACAGCAATCGCTCAGTCAGTGGTGCGAGAGCGACAGCAATCGCTCAGCCCGTGCCGTCAGACGGGGCGCTTCTGCGGAGCCCGCGCTGCCGTGAGGCCGGGGTCGCGGATCACGGCGTCACCCAGGGCGTTGTCGATCGCCGCCATGGTGTCGGCGTCGAGCGTCACGCCGGCGGCCTTGACGTTCTCGGCGACCTGCTCCGGGCGGGACGCGCCGATGATCGCGGCGGCGACGTTGTCGTTCTGCAGCACCCACGCGACGGCGAGCTGGGCCATGGTGAGCCCGACGTGCTCGGCGATCATGCGCAGGCCCTGCACCCGGGTGAGCACGTCGTCCGACATCCAGCCCTTGACGAACTCGGCCCCCCCGCCGGTGGTGTCGGTCGCACGCGAGCCGGCGGGCGGCTCCTGGCCGGGGGAGTACTTGCCGGTGAGCACACCCTGGGCGACCGGAGACCAGACGATCTGGCTGAGCCCGTGCTCACGGCACGCGGGCACGACCTCGTCCTCGATGACGCGCCACAGCATCGAGTACTGCGGCTGGCTCGACACCAGCGGAACCTTGAGCTCGCGGGCCAGCGCGGCCCCGGCGCTGATCTGGTCGGCGGTCCACTCCGACACGCCGATGTAGAGGGCCTTGCCGGCCCGGACGACGTCGGCGAAGGCCTGCATCGTCTCCTCGAGCGGCGTCTCGGTGTCGTAGCGGTGCGCCTGGTAGAGGTCGACGTAGTCGGTGCGCAGGCGGGTGAGCGAGGCGTCGATCGACTCACGGATGTGCTTGCGGCTCAGCCCGACGTCGTTGGGGCCTCCCGGACCGGTCGGCCAGTAGACCTTGGTGAAGATCTCGAGCGACTCGCGGCGCTCGCCGGACAGCGCGTTGCCCAGCACGGTCTCGGCCGCGCCGTTCATGTACACGTCGGCGGTGTCGAACGAGGTGATGCCGGCGTCGAGCGCGGCCTGCACGCAGGCCTGCGCGGTGCCGTCGTCGACCTGGCCCCCGTGGGTGATCCAGTTGCCGTAGGTGATCTCGCTGATCTTCAGGCCCGAGCGGCCGAGGTATCGAAACTGCATGGCCACGACCCTAGCCCGGGGCGGAGGCGCCCGGGTGGGCGTCCGCCCACCGCGCGGTGCCAGGACGCGCTTTCGCGCACTCTCACACCGCGCGGTCGGTGCAGGGGCCGTGGCTCAGGGACGCGGGGGCTGCCCCGGCCGAACCGCCGGCTTGGGCAGGCGTAGCCGGCGCAGCTGCGTCGCCCGGATCACCCCGTACATCACGTTGCCCTTGCTCGTGTCGTCGGGGAACCGCTTGGCGATGCTCTTGCGCAGCGTGTAGCCCAGCCAGCCGAGCTCGGCGAACACCAGGGCGATCGCCGCCAGCCACACCAGCGTGATCGTCTGCACCAGAGCAGCGATCGGCAGCAGCGACAGCAGCAGGATCACGATCATGACCGGCAGGAAGAACTCGGTGAGCAGCCGTCGGCCGTCCACCATGTCGCGGACGTAGCGACGCACGGGGCCGCGGTCGCGCAGGGGGTAGTGGCTCTCGTCGCCGACCTGCATCGCCTTGTAGGTGGCGTCGCGCTCGGCGCGCGCGGTCTCCCGCTGGCGCTTGCGCGCCTCCTTCTTGTTCAGCGTCGGCTTGCGTCGCTGTCGACGGGCGGCCTCCGCCTCCTTGCGGGACGGCGTCGGGCGGCCCTTGCCGGACGTCCCGGTGTGGCCGGCCTCGGACGCGTCGGTGGACGGCGCCGCGGGTGTGGCGGCCTCGGCAGAGCTCTGACGGCGGAACATCGCGCACCAGGATACGTGCTGCCGCGAACCGGTCTCGCCGTCGTGGTGACGTCTGTCGCACCCCCGGCATAGGCTGGACTCCGTCGTGCAGGACGCCTGGAGTGCGCGCGACGGCTCGCACGGGCGACCAGCCATCGAGACAGGGAGCGTGGGTAGGCAGCATGGGTGTGTTCAACAGGATGTCGCTGATCTTCCGGTCCAAGGCCAACAAGGCCATGGACAAGATGGAGGATCCCCGCGAGACCTTGGACTACAGCTACTCCAAGCAGCTCGAGCTGCTGCAGAAGGTGCGCCGGGGCGTCGCGGACGTCGCGACCAGCCGCAAGCGGCTGGAGCTGCAGATCGCGCGCATCAAGCAGGAGTCGGACAAGCTGCACGCCCAGGCGCAGAAGGCGCTGGCGGTGGGCCGAGAAGACCTGGCCCGCGAGGCGCTCACCCGGCGCAGCGGTCTCGAGCAGCAGATCAGCGACCTCGCGACCCAGCACGCGGCCCTGCAGGCCGAGGAGGAGAAGCTGACGCTGGCGGCCCAGCGGCTCCAAGCCCGGGTCGAGGCGTTCCGCACGAAGAAGGAGACGATCAAGGCCACCTACACCGCGGCCCAGGCGCAGACCCAGATCACCGAGGCCGTGTCGGGCATCTCCGAGGAGCTCGGCGACGTCGGCCTCGCCGTCCAGCGGGCCGAGGACAAGACCGCCGAGCTGCAGGCCCGGGCCGGTGCGGTCGACGAGCTGCTCGCCTCCGGCGCCCTGGACGACGTGACGGGCACGTCGAAGGACGACATCACCCTCGAGCTCGAGCGCATGGCCTCGACCAGCGACGTCGAGCTCGAGCTCACCCGCATGAAGGCGCAGCTCGAGCCGGGCACGTCGGCGAGCACCCCTGCCATCGAGGTGGGCGAGGCCGGCGAGCCGGGCGTGGCGGGCGGGGCGACGGACGCCTCCGAGAGTGCCCAGCCGCGGCCCGAGGGAGGTCAGTCGTGATCATCCGCATCCTTGGCGAGGGCCAGTACGAGGTGGACGCGGCCCAGCTGGCCGACCTCAACGAGCTCGACCAGGCCGTCGAGCACGCGATCTCGGTGGGCGACACGGTCGAGTTCCGGGACGCGCTGACGCGGCTGCTGTCCGAGGTGCACGAGAAGGGCACTCCTGTCGCCGACGACGTGTTCGTCGAGAGCGACCTCGTGCTGCCGTCGGCCGACGCCACGCTCGAGGACGTCAAGCAGATGCTCAGCGACGAAGGCCTGCTGCCGGGCTGAGTCGCGCCACCCGGCAGCTGCCGGGAACGTCCGGCAGACCGGGGGAGTTGTCAGTAGACGTGGCGCGTTCTCGCTTTCAACCCGACCGTGGGCTCACGGCGCGCATGGTCGTCACCATGCTGCTGCTGCTAGGTCTGTACGGCGTCCTGGCCTTCTCCCTCTACTGGTTTCTCGGCAACTCAGCGGGCTTCTTGATCTGGGGCGTGATCCCGATCGGCATGCTCTGGGCCCAGTGGTACTACTCCGACACGCTGGCGATGAAGGGCATGCGTGCTCGTGAGGTGAGTCCGGCCGAGGCGCCTGAGCTGCACGCGCTCGTCGACCGCCTGTGCGCGCTGGCCGACATGAAGAAGCCCCGCGTCGCCGTCAGCGTGAGCGACGTCCCGAATGCGTTCGCCACCGGACGCAGCGAGGACCGCGCCGTGGTCGCCGTCACCACCGGGCTCATGAAGCGCCTGGACGAGCGCGAGATGGAGGCCGTGCTCAGCCACGAGCTGAGCCACGTCGCGCACCGCGACGTCACCGTGATGACGGTCGCATCGGCAGTAGGGGTGCTGGCCGGGTTCATGATCCGCTCGGCGATGTGGTCGTCGATGGGCCGCCGTGACCAGAACGGCGTGCCCGTGGTGCTGCTGTTCATGCTCATCGGCATCGTCGTGTACGCGGTGAGCTTCTTTCTCACCCGCGTGCTCTCGCGCTACCGCGAGCTCGCCGCCGACCGGGCCGGTGCCATCATGACCGGCCAGCCGGCAGCGCTGGCCAGTGCGCTGACCAAGATCTCCGGCAGCATGGCGCGCATCCCCGAGCGCGACCTGCGCGCCGCCGAGCCGTACAACGCCTTCTTCATCTTCCCGGCCTTCACCAGCAAGGGCGTCGACCTCGCCTCGCTGTTCTCGACGCACCCGCCGCTGGAGAAGCGGCTCGACCAGCTGGCGAAGATCTCCGCCGAGCTCGGGCGGCCGATGTAGGTGGGGTTCTTCGACGCCCTCATGGGTCGGCGCAAGCTCAAGGGCCCCGACCTCGACGCCCTGTTCGCCGTGCCGTCCGCGGCGCTGACCCTCGAGGTGTCGTCGGGCCTGACCTCCACCGGCAAGGTCGGTATCTGCTACCGCGACCCCGAGGGCGCCGCCTTCGACCGCCTCGAGGCCGACATCACCGCGATGCTGCAGGCGTCCAAGCCCGAGCAGGTGCGCGACCCGCACGGGTACTCGTGGATCGTGCTGACCGCGCCGGACGGCACGTCCGACCTCGGTGGGCTGGTCACCGACCTGCACGCGGTGACCACGTCGCTGCAGGCGGAGGGGTTCGGCCCGAGCATCCTGTGCGACCTGGTGCCGTTCCGGTCGGGCGAGGGCCGGCTGCTCGCGCTGGTGTACCTGCCCAAGCGCGGCACCTTCTACCCGTTCGCCCCGCAGGGTGGGGCGGGGCAGTCGCGCGACAACGTGCTCGAGCTGCAGGTGCGCAGCGTGATCGGGGCCGAGCTGCCGATCGAGCCCGACCTCGGCCGCTGGTTCCCGGTCTGGGACGCCCCGGTCTTCTAGCCCGGCCCCGCCCCCGCGCCCCGTCCCGCCCCGTCCCGCCGAGGGAAATGATCACGTTAGGTACGCCTGTGGGTGGTTCACGCGGGCAATTCCCCGCGCAAAGCACCCACACGCCTCGCAAGGGGCAGCCGGACGGGGTCGCAGCCCGGGTCGCGGCCCGGTCGCTCAGGTGCGGCTGTCGGCCACCGTGACGACCACCCTGCCGTGGGCGTGGCCCTGGCCGTAGTACGCCAGCGCCGCCGGGGCCTCGGCAAGGGAGAACACGCGGTCCACCACCGGCGTCACGGCCCCTTGCTCGACAAGGTCGAGCACCTCGGCGAGCAGCTCCCCGTCCGCGCGGGCGGCGAAGGGACGCAGCCGCTGGCTGGTGAAGGGCGACACAGCCAGAGCCTGCGCGGCGCGCCACAGGTAGCCCCCGACCCATCGTCCGCCGTGCGTGTTGCTGTTGGGCATCAGGACGCCGCTCGGCTTCAGCGCCCGTCGCAGGTCGCGCAGGGGCCAGGCGCCCACGTTGTCGAAGACGACGTCGTACTCACCCGGCTGGGCCGCCAGGCCGTCCCGCGTGTAGTCGATCACGTGATCCGCTCCGAGCCCGGCGACCAAGGTCGCCGCGTCCGGGCCACACACCGCCGTCACCTGCGCACCCAGCATCCGAGCGATCTGGACGGCGAACGTGCCGACGCCCCCAGACGCCCCTGTGACCAGAACGTGCTGGCCGGGCTGCACGTGGGCCACGTCGCGCAACGCCTGCAGCGCCGTCACGCCGGCGACGGGAACGGCCGCTGCCTGCTCGAAGCCCAGCCCGGACGGCATCCGCACCACTGCCCCCACCGGAGCCGCCACGTACTCGGCGAAGCCGCCTCGCGGAACCTCCGCGCAGACGTCGGCCCCGACGTCCAGCCCGACGACAGCCGGGCCCGCCTGCTCGACGGTGCCGGCGACGGCGAGGCCCAGCACGGGGTGCTTCGGTCGGCGCAGTCCGGTCGTCAGCCGCAGCAGGTAGGGCTCCCCGCGCAGCGCGAACGCGTCGCCCGGGCTCACCGCCGCCGCCCGCACCCTGATGAGCACCTCGTCGTCGGCGATCGTCGGACGGTCGACCGATGCCAGCGACAGCACCGTCTCGGCGTCGCCGTACCTCTCGTAGGTAAGTGCTGCGATCGTGCTCATGTGTGCCTCCCGGCTGCGTGACATACACCGTACGTTAGACGTACACTGTATGTCACGCAAGGCACATCGACCCCGTCGACCCGAGAGGAGCGGCCGTGGCACCGCAGCGCCCCTCCGTGCCGGCAGATCGGGTCGCGCTCAGCCGCGAGCGCGTGCTGGCCGCGGCCGTGTCGTTCGCCGACGCCCACGGAGTAGCCGCGCTGAGCATGCGCAAGCTCGCCCAGCACCTCGGCTTCGAGGCCATGTCGCTGTACAACCACGTGGCCAGCAAGGACGACCTGCTCGACGGCATGCTCGAGGTCGTCGCCGCCGAGGTGGAGCCCGTGCGGGACGACGTCGCATGGAAGGACGCGATCACAGCCGGCGCCGTCTCGACCCACCAGATGCTGCGTCGCCACCCGTGGGCCAGTGCCCTGTGGGCCCGTCCCGTCGGACCGACGCGGCTGCGCTGGCTCGAGGCCCTGCTCGCCGCGCTCGAGCGGTCGGGGTTGCCCGCGCACGTCGCACACAGCGGATTCCACGCCGTCAACAACCACATCGTGGGGTTCGCCCTGCAGGAGCAGGCCCTGCCCTTCGACGAGCACGACCTGCAGGACGGCGCCGCCGCATTCATCGAGGGGCTGCCCGCCGGTGAGTTCCCGCTGATGCGTGCGCACGTCCAGCAGCACCTCGACGGCTCCGGCGAGGACGAGTTCGGGTTCGGGCTCGCCCTCATCCTCGACGGCCTCGAGCGCCTCGCCCCCCGTCCCCGGCCCCAGGGGAACTGATCACGTTAGGTACGCCTGTGAGTGGTTCACACGGCAAATCCGCCGCGCAAAGCACCCACAAGCCTCGCAAGGGGCACCGGCCCGACGTCTCCAACCCCCCAGCTCCGGCACGTCAGTGCCCGCGAGTCTGCACCTCGACTCCGGACGGGCTGCGCCCCGCCTCGGCCCCCCGCAGGGTCACGTCGAGCCAGTCACCCACGACCTGCTGAGTCAGCGCGAGCTGCTCGTCCCGGCTGATCGTGCCTGCGTCGCACGCCAGCCCGCGAAACGTCGTCGAGTCGTTGAACCCGCAGTGGTATCCGCCGGTGATGCTGACGAACCGGGCCGGACCCACCACCGCCTCGTACATCGCGAACGTCGTCGCCGGCCGCACGATGCGGTCGAGCGCCCCCACCACGAACAGCGCCGGAGCCGAGATCGACCGGGACGCCGCCACCGCGGACGGAAACGTCTGCGCCGCCGCCAGCGTCACCACCGCATCGACCTCCGCAGCCCGCGCAGCGGCCAGCAGCGCCGCCCCGCCTCCCATCGAGTGACCGGCCACGGCACACAGCGACGGGTGCGCGGACGGCACGTGCGCCCGCGTCCACCGGATCGCAACCACCAAGTCGTCCGCCAGCCGGCCGTGGCGAGGCGGCAGCCCGCGCTCGGTACGCGGTGCCACCACGACGTACCCCCTCGCGGCCAGCGCCGTCATGGTCGATGCATACCTCTGCGGCCCCTGCAAGAACCCGTGCCCGAACGCCACCACCGGAAAGCCGTCCGACCACGCTCCCACCGGCCGCACCAGCAGGGCCGAGAACGACCGGCCCTCGAGCGCGACTCGCACCGTCGAGCACGACGTCGCGAGGGCGCGCACGCCGCCCACGAGCCCCAGTCCCTCAGTCCTTCGCGGCCACCGTGCCCGGCAGCGCCAGCATGCGGTCGAGGGCCACCCTCGCCCAGTGCGCCACGTCCGAGTCGACCTCGATGCGGTTGACGACCGTGCCCTCGACCAGGTTCTCCATCGCCCACACCAGGTGCGGCAGGTCGATGCGGTTCATCGTCGCGCAGAAGCACACCGTGTCGTCCAAGAAGACGACCCGCTTGTCGGGGAACTGCGCGGCCAGCCTCTTGACCAGGTTCAGCTCAGTACCCACCGCCCACGCCGAGCCGGCCGGCGCCGCGGCGATCGTCGAGATGATGAACTCCGTCGAGCCCACGTAGTCGGCCTTGGTCACCACGTCGTGCGTGCACTCCGGGTGCACCAGGACGTTGACCCCGGGCACCCGCTCGCGCACGTCGTCGACGCACTGCGCGCTGAACCGTCCGTGCACCGAGCAGTGGCCGCGCCACAGCAGCATCCGCGCGTCACGCAGCTGCGCGTCGGTCACCCCGAAGTCGGGCTTGTGCGGGTCGATCACGACGCAGTCATCCAGCGAGAGCCCGAGCTCGAGCACCGCGGTGTTGCGCCCGAGGTGCTGGTCGGGCAGGAACAGCACCTTGCCCTCACCCTCCGGATGCTGGTCGAACGCCCACGTCAGCGACCTCTCGGCGTTGCTGGACGTGCACACGGCTCCGCCGTGGCGTCCGCAGAACGCCTTGATGTCGGCCGAGGAGTTCATGTACGTGATGGGCACGACGTCGGCGGCGACGCCGGCGTCCTCGAGGCGTTCCCAGGCCTCCTCGACCTGCTGCAGGCGGGCCATGTCGGCCATCGAGCACCCCGCCGCCAGGTCGGGCAGCACCACCTTCTGGGTGTCGGACGTCAGGATGTCGGCGCTCTCGGCCATGAAGTGCACGCCGCAGAACACGATGTACTCGGCATCCGGACGCGCCGCCGCCTCGCGGGCGAGCTTGAACGAGTCGCCGGTGACGTCGGCGAACTGGATCACCTCGTCGCGCTGGTAGTGGTGACCGAGCACGAACAGCTTGTCGCCGAGGGCCTGCTTCGCCCGCCGCGCGCGGTCGACGAGGTCGGGGTCGGACGCCGGCGGCAGGTCGCCGGGGCACTCCACGCCACGCTCGCTGAACGGGTCGGCGCCCCGTCCGAGCAGCAGCAGCGGCAGCGCGGCGGCGGATGCGGTGGTGTCTGCAGTCATAGTCCGCGCATCGTCCCACGAGCACCCCTGGTCGGGCACGTGCAGCGGTGCGGGGCCGGCTGGGGCAGACTCGCGCCATGGCTGCCGGGTTGACGATCCTCGCGCTCGCCGTGCTGCTGGTGGGCGTCACGATCTACCTCAACGCGCAGCGGCGGCTCGAGCGGGCCCAGGCCGCCGAGGCGGCCCTGCGGGCCGAGAACGCCCGGCTGCAGCGAGCGATCGGCGCGGCCGAGCAGTCGATCAGGGCCATCGCCAACGACCCGCGACTCGACTCGGGCCTGGGGCTGCAGGTCGACATGGCCCTGGACGACCTGCGCCGCGCCACCGGCGAGCTCGGCCCGGGGGCGTAGCCGCCGTCCGGCGGTGTCGTCCGGTGCCGCCCGGTGCCGCCGGCGTGCCGCTCAGTCGTCGGGACGGTCGCGGAACCCCGGCGGGCAGTCAGACTCGGCCGCGGCCGACACGATCGCGCCCTTGTCCGGCCCCGGCGGGGTCGAGCGAGCGATCGACGAGACGTACTGGCCGTGGTTGCGTGCGTCCTCGCAGGCCACGGGCTCGACGTCGCGGCCCTTGCCGGGCTTGGGCCCGGCCCACTCCGGCCTGCCGGTGGTCTTCTCGGCCTTGTCGGGCTTGCCGGCGTCCTCGGGCCTGCCGGCGTCCTCGGGCGGCCCGGCCTGCTCGAGGGCGGTCTCGGCCTGCTCGGCAGCCACCTCGGGCAGATCGCTGGGCTCCGGCGCACTCGTCCCGGCCCACGACACGGCGGCAACGGCCACCAGGGCCGACCCAGCCAGTACGGCCCCCAGCACGCGGGGCCACCGCTCGGTACGCGCGGGTTCCGCCATCACGCACCCCCTCACCGGCCACGGTACTCCGCAGGCCCGCGCCGCGTAACCTGCCGAGCGTCCCCGACCTCGACCCCCGGAGAACCCCCGTGCGTGTGCTCGTCGCCCCCGACAAGTTCGCCGGCACGCTCACTGCCGTCGAGGCGGCCGAGGCGATCCGTCGCGGGTGGCTGCGCCGTCGCCCGGACGACGACGTGGTGGCGGCTCCGTTGTCGGACGGGGGTCCCGGCTTCGTCGACGCCCTGCACGCCGCGCTCGGCGGTGAGCTGCACGCGCTGACGGTGCACGGCCCGCTCGACAAGCCGACGCCGGCCACCTTGCTGCTGGTGCACACGCCAACCGGGACGACCGCCTACGTCGAGTCGGCCCAGGCGTGCGGGCTGGCGCTGCTGCCGCGCGACGTCGGCGGGCGCCCCGAGCGCGACGTCGCCGAGGCCGCGACCACACGCGGCGTCGGCGAGCTGGTGTCGGCCGCCCTGGACGCCGGAGCCGACGAGGTCGTGGTCGGCCTGGGCGGCTCGGGCACCAACGACGGCGGCGCGGGGCTGCTCGCCGCCCTCGGCGCCGACGCCACCCCTGCTCAGGCGCTCATCCGCGGTGCCTCGGCGCTGCCCACCCTGACGAGCCTCGACCTCGCACCCGTGCACCGCCGCCTGGCCGGGCGGCGCCTCGTAGCCGCCAGCGACGTCACGAACCCGCTGCTCGGGCTGCGCGGGGCCACGAACGTCTACGGACCCCAGAAGGGGTTGTCGAAGGAGCGCCTCTTCGCCGTCGACGGCGCGCTGAGCACCTTCGCCCACCTCGTCGGCCGCGAGGCCGCCGACGCACCCGGCGCCGGTGCGGCCGGGGGGCTCGGCTACGCCCTCATCGTGCTCGGGGCCCGCCAGGTCGCCGGCATCGACCTGGTCACCGAGGCGTCGGGGTTCGCCGAGGCGTTGGCCTCGACCGATCTGGTGGTCACCGGTGAGGGCACCCTCGACCCGCAGACCTTCACCGGCAAGGTGGTCGCCGGGGTCGCGCAGAAGGCGGGGGAGCGCGGCGTGCCGTGCATCGCCCTGGCCGGACGCCTCGAGGTCGGGTCGCGCGAGCTGCGCGCCGCGGGAGTCGACGGTGCCTACAGCGTCGTGGACGCGGTCGGGGCGCGCGAGGCCCTCGAGCGCCCGGCCGACGCCCTGGCGGTGCTGTCGGAGCGGGTGGCGCGCACCTGGGGACACTGACGCCCGCGCAGCGCCGCGTCCCTGCTGGGCGGTGCTGGGAAGCAAGGCGGGCGATGGCGCGTTATGGCGTGCGACGTCGTGACTCAGCCGCGGTGCTGTGTCACGATTGGCGGCCAAGGACGAGGGCTCACTTCGAGGAGAGATATGACGATCCAGGACGAGACCACCACCAACGTCGTGCTCACCGACGGCGCGGCCGGCAAGGTCAAGAGCCTGCTCGAGCAGGAGGGTCGCGACGACCTGGCCCTGCGCGTGGCCGTGCAGCCCGGCGGATGCTCCGGCCTGCGCTACCAGCTGTTCTTCGACGAGCGCCAGCTGGACGGCGACGTGGTGACCGACTTCGGCGGCGTCAGCGTCGTCGTCGACCGCATGAGCGCGCCCTACCTGGGTGGCGCCACCATCGACTTCGTCGACACCATCGAGCGGCAGGGCTTCACCATCGACAACCCGAACGCCACGGGCTCGTGCGCCTGCGGCGACTCGTTCCACTAGTCGGCTCGCGCTCGCTTTGACGTCGTCGGCCCCGGCAGTCCGTCTGGACTGTCGGGGCCGACGCTGTCCGCTGCCCGTCATCGAGCTGGCCCGGCACATCGGGGACGTCGCGGTGGGTGAGGTGGTCGCCGTCGTGGCGGACGACCCGGCGGCGCGCAGCGACGTCCCGGCGTGGTGCCGCATGCGGGGGCACGAGTACGTCGGCGAGGTGGCCGAGCCGGACGGTGTGCCCGCGTACCTGGTGCGCCGGGTGGGTTGAGCAGGCCCGGCTGCTCGTGGGGGGTTCCCCGCGCCCGGCACCCGGCGTCCGGCGTCCCGCACCCAGCGTCCCCGCGCACCGCGCGGTGTGCGCGTGCGCTTGTCGGCCCCCACGTACCGCGCGGTCTCTGAGGACGCGCCGCCAGCGGCGGCGGCGACGGACTGCGGTGCGAGAGCGCGCCTATCGGCCCCCAGGTACCGCGCGGTGTCTGGGGACGCACCGCCCAGGCCCGTCGCGCAGGCCCTTGCTACGCCTGGGGGTGCCTTGCACGGCGAATTCCCCGCGCAAACCACCCACACGCGTACTTAACGTGATCAGTTCCCCCGCGGGCGGCCTCTACAGGCGGTCGGCGCCCAGCTGGGCCCGTACCTCGGAGACCACGCGCGGCAGCACCTCGAGCAGCCGGTCTACGTCGGCGGCCGTGGACGACAGGCCCAGCGACACCCGCACGTTGCCGTGGGTGAGCACGCCCATCGCCTCGAGCACGTGGCTGGGCCGCAGGGTGCTCGACGTGCACGACGACCCGCTCGACACGGCGATGCCCTCGCGGTCCAGGGCGCTCAGCAGCGCCTCGCCGTCCACGTACAGGCACGAGAACGTCACCAGGTGGGGCAGCCGCTGCGTCGGGTGTCCCACGACCTGCACGTCGGGCACCACCCGCACGACCTCGGCCCGCAGCCGGTCGACCAGCCCTCGGTGCAGCGCGTCCGTCTCACCGGACGACGCGACCCGCGCCTGCAGCGCCGCCGCGGCCGCCAGCGCCCCAGGCACGTTCTCGAACCCGGGCACCACCCCGGCGCCCCGCTCGTCCTCGGGCAGCACCGAGCGAAACCGCGTGCGCCGCCGAACGGCGAGCACCCCCACTCCCGCCGGACCCCCCCACTTGTGCGCGCTGCCCGTCAGCACCGACCACCCCGCCGGCACCGCCATGCGCCCCAGCGACTGCGCCGCGTCGACCAGCAGCGGCACCTCGGCGGCCCGGGCCAGCTCGACCACCTGCTCCAGCGGCTGCACCGTGCCGACCTCGTGGTTCGCCGACTGCACCGCCAGCAGCCCCACCGAGCCGGCCTTCAGAGCGTCCGACACCTCGTCCAGGTCGACGACGCCGAGCTGGTCGACCCCCACGACGTCGTGGCGTCCCCCCGACCGCACGTGCCACGCCCCGGCCTGCAGCACCGCCGAGTGCTCGACGGCCGAGGTCACGAGTCTGTCGCCCGCCCGGCGGCGTCCGGCCAGCACCCCGAGCACGCCCGCGTGCACCGCCTGCGTGCCCGAGCCGGTGAACACCACCTCGTCCGCACGTGCGCCGAGCGCGGCCCCCACCACCTCGCGGGCGTTGTCGAGCAGCAGCCGCGCGCGGCGCGCCTCGCGGTAGAGCCGCGCCGGGTCGGCCCAGCCCTCGTCCAGGGCTGCCAGCAGCACTTCGCGGGCGGCGGGGTGCAGCGGCTCGGTGGACGCGGCGTCGAGATATGTCACATCCGCACCTTTCACCGCGCCAAACCCGTGGGGAGGGTGTGTTTTTGCTGCACCGGGACGCTACCCTCCCACCGAACAGCGCGACCTCTGCCAACCCCACACCCGATCGACGAGTGAGGCATGACGACACAGGCGAGTACTCCAGCCACCCCGGGCGACCTCGGTCGCCGTAGCCGGCGACCCTGGTCACGAGCGGGACGCGCGGCCGCGGCCGCCGGCGCGGTCGCCGCCGCAAGCCTGCTGTCCGGCTGCGGCATCACCCAGGAGCAGGCGTTCGAGATCTCCGGCCTCCCCGAGGCCGCGTCCGACCGCGCCCCCCTGATCGGCAACCTCTGGGTCGGCACCTGGATCGCCGCGCTGGTGATCGGCGCCCTCGTCTGGGGCCTGATCGCGTGGGCGTCCATCGCCTACCGGCGCAAGAGCACCGACGAGGGCATCCCGGAGCAGGTTCGCTACAACATCCCGATCGAGGCTCTCTACACCGTCGTGCCGCTGTTCATCATCGGCGTGCTGTTCTACTGGACGGTGGTCAACGCCAACGAGGTGCTGGCCAAGGAGACCGAGCCCGACGTCACGATCGGCGTCATCGGCCAGCAGTGGTCGTGGACGTTCAACTACATCGACGACGACGTCTACGACGTGGGCACGGCCGCGACCATCCCGCAGCTGTACCTGCCGGTGAACAACGTCGTGGAGTTCCAGCTGAACTCCCCGGACGTCATCCACTCGTTCTGGGTGCCGTCGTTCTACTTCAAGATGGACCTGATCCCGGGTCGCACGAACTCCTTCCAGATCACCCCCACCAAGGAGGGCACCTTCGCCGGTCGCTGCTCCGAGCTGTGCGGCACCTACCACTCGCGCATGCTGTTCGAGGTGGTCGTGGTCTCCGAGCAGGAGTACCAGGACCATCTGGACGAGCTCGAGGCGAAGGGCCAGACCGGCCTGGTCGAGGTGCCGTTGCGGGGTACGTACGACTCCGAGCGTGGAGCGATCGTCCCGGGTGCGGACGAGGGCCTCGGCCCTGAGACTGTCGGTAGCGAGAGCGGAGCAGCCGAATGACCACCTACGCGCAGCCACCGGCCCTCGAGTCGCCGGCACCACCACCGCCGCCGCAGCCGGCGCTGGGCAAGAAGGTGCTCAGCTGGATGACCACGACCGATCACAAGGTGATCGGCAACATGTACATGGCCAGCTCGTTCCTGTTCTTCCTGATCGGCGGGCTGCTGGCGCTGGTCATCCGCGCGGAGCTCTTCGCCCCGGGCACCCAGGTCGTGAGCGACACCGTCTACAACCAGATGTTCACGATGCACGGCCTGATCATGCTGCTGCTGTTCGGCACCCCGCTGTTCGCCGGGTTCGCCAACGCGATCATGCCGCTGCAGATCGGCGCGCCCGACGTGGCGTTCCCCCGGCTGAACATGTTCAGCTACTGGACGTTCCTGTTCGGCGGGCTCATCGCCGCGGCCGGGTTCTTCACCCCCGGCGGCGCGGCCGACTTCGGCTGGTACGCCTACGTGCCGCTCTCGACCGAGGTCTACAGCCCGCAGGTGGGTGCTGACCTGGGCATCATCGGCCTGACCTTCGCCGGTCTCGGCACGATTCTCGGTGCGGTCAACTTCATCACCACGATCATCACGATGCGCGCGCCCGGCATGAACTTCTTCCGCATGCCGATCTTCACCTGGAACGTGCTGGTCACCAGCGTGCTCGTGCTCATGGTCTTCCCGGTGCTGGCCGCGACCTTCGTGGCGCTCTACGCCGACCGCAACTGGGGCACGCAGATCTTCGACCCGTCCACCGGCGGCGCGATCATCTACCAGCACCTGTTCTGGTTCTTCGGGCACCCCGAGGTCTACGTGCTGGCGCTGCCGTTCTTCGGCATCATCTCCGAGGTCATCCCGGTGTTCAGCCGCAAGCCGATCTTCGGCTACAAGGGCCTGGTGGGCGCCACGCTCGCGATCGCGGCCCTGTCGATGGCGGTGTGGGCGCACCACATGTACACCACGAGCGCGGTCTACCTGCCGTTCTTCGCCTTCATGACGATGCTCATCGCGGTGCCGACAGGCGTGAAGTTCTTCAACTGGATCGGCACTATGTGGGGCGGCTCGGTCAGCTTCGAGACGCCCATGCTCTGGGCCGTCGGGTTCCTCATCACCTTCTTGTTCGGCGGGCTCACCGGCATCATCCTGGCCTCGCCGACCATGACGTGGCACACGTCCGACTCGTACTTCGTCGTGGCGCACTTCCACTACGTGATCTTCGGAACCGTCGTCTTCGCGATGTACGCCGGCTTCTACTTCTGGTGGCCGAAGTTCACCGGTCGCATGCTCAACGAGCGCATCGGCAAGTGGCACTTCTGGACGCTGTTCGTCGGCTTCCACACGACGTTCCTGATCCAGCACTGGCTGGGCACCATCGGCTTCCCGCGCCGCTACGCCGACTACCTGCCCGAGGACGGGTTCACCCTGTTCAACCAGATATCGACGGTCGGGGCGTTCATCCTCGCGGGGTCCACGCTGTTCTTCTTCTGGAACGTCTGGATCACCCGCAACGCCCCCAAGGTCGAGGTGGACGACCCCTGGGGCTGGGGAGCCTCGCTCGAGTGGGCCACGTCGTGCCCGCCGCCGCGGCACAACTTCACGTCGATCCCGCGCATCCGCTCGGAGCGTCCGGCGTTCGACCTGAAGTTCCCCGAGATCGCCGCCGCCGAGCACGGCTTCGCGCAGGACAGGGCGGGCATGCTCACCAAGACGCTGGGCCCGGCCGACCGCGAACCGGTCACCGAGAGCGAGCTGCGGGCGTCCGACACGGGCCACTCCGGCCGTCCTGAGGACGTCTGATGCGCACCAGCGGAATCATCTTCATCATGCTCACGGTCTTCTTCGGGGTCGTGACGCCGATCTACTGGCTGCTGTCGAACGACCCGACCGGGACGACCGCGCTGGTGCTCACGTTCGGGCTGACGGCGATGCTCGCCTTCTACCTGATGTTCGTGGCGAACCGGCTCGGCGGCACCCCGCCGGAGGACCGTCCGGACGGCGAGATCTACGAGGGGGCCGGCGAGCTCGGCTTCTTCGCGCCCAAGTCGTGGACCCCCCTGTACGTCGCTCTCGGCTCGTCCGTGCTCGTGCTGGGGCTGGTGTTCGGCTGGTGGCTGGCCCTCATCGGGCTGGGGCTGCTGATCGCGGCGCTGTTCGCCTGGGTCTACGAGTTCTACCGGGGTGAGTGGGCCCACTAGCCCGCCGGGCGCTGGTCCTCCACGACGGTGAAGCGTCGCCCCGCGACCTGGCGGGGCCTGATGGTGACGAAGAAGTCCTTGGGTGAGGCGTTCCACGGGAACAGCGGCAGCTCCTCGGCCGCGTAGATCTCCGAGAACCGCTGCAGCTCGTGGGCGACGCCCTTGACGATCACGCTCCACGCCTCGCCCGAGTCGGGCTCGTAGCCGTCGATCTCGAAGGTCACGCGGGCATTGGCGGCCATGGCGGCGACCTTGCTGCCCGCGGCGCTCTTGAACACGATCTGCCCCTCGTGCACGAGGTAGTTGAGCGGAAAGATCTCGACCTCCCCGGCCACGGCGACACCGAGACGTCCCACGACGTGGGTGCGCAGCAGCTGCCAGCAAGCGTCCTCGTCGAGGATCTCCATGCCGTTGCGGGGGTCGGTTTTCATGGCGTCAGAGTGCCAGCCTGCTGCGAGACCGACCAGGTGACCTCGCCCACAGCGCGTCGTGGCTGTTCTGGTGCCCCCGTCCCGACGCCGTCGGGGGAACCCTGCAGGACGGATCGGTCCCGCCCGTTTCCCCCGCCCGGGGCCTACCCTGGGCAAGGTGATCGGGGTGGCCACCGGCAGCAGCCTGCGTCCGCTGCTCTGGACGGGCGCCGCCCTGGCCGCCGGCCTCGTGGTGGCCGTCGCGGTCGTCACGCCGTGGAGCCCCTGGACGCCCCTGGACGTCCCGGCCGACGCTGTCGTGCCGCCCGACCCCGCCCACGACTTCACCCCGGACGAGCGGGCCGCCGAGGACGCCTACCACGCCGCCGTCCGCCCACCGGCGTACCTCGCGCTGGCCGTCGGCCTGGCGGCCACCGTCGCGGTGGGCTTCACCCCGCTCGGCGCGCGGCTCGTCCGGCGTCTGCCCAGCCCTCGCTGGGCCCCGACCCTGGTGCCGGCCCTCGTCGGGGGATTCGCGGTGCTGCTCGCCGTCCGGCTGCTGACGCTGCCGATGTCGGCGTGGCAGGAGTCGGTGCGCCGCGACGTCGGGCTCTCGACCCGCGACTGGTGGGGCTGGGCCGCCGACGTCGCCCGGGGCTTCGGCGTGCAGACCACCCTGACGATGCTTGCCGTGCTCGCGCTGGTGCTGCTGGCCCGGCGCTGGCCCCAGCGCTGGTGGATGATCGCCGCCCCCGGCGCAGCCGGCTTCGTCGTCGCGGCGTCGCTGGCGTATCCCCTCGTGGTCGAGCCGGTCTTCAACCGGTTCGAGCCCCTGGCGGACGACGAGCTGCGCTCGTCGCTGGTGGCCTTGGCCGAGCAGCAGGGAGTGGCCGTCGGCGACGTGCTCGTCGCCGACGCGTCCCGGCGGACGACGGCGCTGAACGCGTACGTGTCCGGGCTCGGCCCGACCAAGCGCGTGGTGCTCTACGACACGCTGCTGCAGACGGCTCCGACCGACGAGATCGAGCTCGTCGTCGCCCACGAGCTGGCCCACGCCCGCGAGAACGACGTGCTGCGCGGCACGCTGCTCGGGGCCGGGGGAGCGGCCCTGGCGGTCGTGGTCATCGCCCTGGCGGGCTCCTGGGGCCCTGTGCGGCGTTCTGCGGGCCTGGACGACGGTTCTGACGGAGACGGGTCACCTTTGGGTCAGGCGGCCGCTGTGCCGCTTCTGCTGGCTCTGGTGAGCCTGCTGGGCTTCGTGTCGACCCCGGGGGAGTCAGCGGTGAGCCGCCACATCGAGGCCCGCGCTGATGCCGTGGCGCTCGAGATCACCGGCGATGCCGCGACGTTCGCCCGCATGCAGCGCACGCTCGCCGTCACCGCGCTGAGCGACCTCGACCCGCCGAGGCTGCTGCACTGGTGGTTCGCCTCGCATCCGACGGCCCCGGAGCGCATAGCGATGGCCCGCACCTGGGCGACGGCCACCGACAGCCCCGTCCCACCCCCGCTCGCCCCCGAGTAGCCCCCGCGCCGCCTGTCCGCCCGCCCCTTCTCCCGATGATCACGGCAACTGGGCGT
>CAYNWB010000037.1:0-20679 GCA_964400785.1 uncultured Actinomycetes bacterium
GGTGTGTCCCGACTGACGGAGCTGTCGAGGCGCGTCGTGCTGGGGCGCAAGCTGCGTTCGAGCGCCGAGGCGCGCCGCACCCTGCGCAAGCGGGTGGCGGTGCCCGTCTTCGGCTCCGACGGGCTGTCGTCGCTGGCGTACTCCCCGGACGAGCTCTTGCTGACGCTGGCCGCCGCGGGCGTCGCAGCGTTCGCCTACTCGGTGCCGGTGGCGATCGCGGTGGCCCTCGTGCTCGTCGTGGTGTCGGCCTCGTACCGGCAGACCGTGCAGGAGTACCCGTCCGGAGGCGGGGACTACGAGGTGGCGGCGCGCAACCTCGGCCAGCGACCGGCCCTGCTGGTCGGCTCGGCGATGCTGGTCGACTACGTGCTGGTTCTCGCGGTCTCGATGGCCTCGGCCGCCCAGTACCTCGCGTCGGCCTGGCCGTGGCTGCAGGGGCGGCAGACCGTCGCCGCGCTCGTCGGCACGGCGGTGCTCGTGCTGGTCAACCTTCGCGGCGTACGCCGGTGGCGACCGGTGACCGCTGTGCCGACCTACTTCTTCTTGCTGGCGGTCGGCGTGCTCATCGTCTGGGGCTGGGGTCGCACGGTCGCCGGGGACGTACCGGTGGCCGAGAGTGCTGACCTGCAGATCGTGACGGGAGCCGAAGGATCCATGGCGCTCACCGGGTTCGCGCTCGGTGTGCTCGTGCTCCGGGCGTTCGCTGTCGGGTCGGTCAGCCTCACCGGGGTGCAGACGACGGTGTCGGCCGCGGGGTACTTCGCCAAGCCCCGCGGGCGCAACACCGGTTCGGCCGTGCTGCTGCTCGGTGTGCTGGGGGCGGTGCTGCTGGTCGCGCTCGTCGGGCTGGCCCGGGTCGCGCAGGTGCGGTTCGTCGAGAACCCGCAGACCCAGCTGCTCGCCGGCGGTCTGCCAGTGCCTGCCGACTACGAGCAGGTTCCCGTGCTCGGCCAGCTGGCCCGGGCTGTCTTCGACGACGCCTCGTTCGCCTTCGTGGCCATCGAGGTGGCCGCCGTGCTGATCCTGCTGATGGCGGCGCACGTCGCCTTCACGAGCTTTCCGGTGCTCGGCTCGCAGCTCGCGCGCGACGGCTACCTGCCCCGGTCGCTGCACACGCGCAGCGACCGGCTCGCCTTCTCCAACGGCATCCTCTCGCTGGGCGTCGTCGCTGCCATCCTGCTCGTGGCTGTGGACGCCACGTTGAACCAGCTGATCCAGATGTACATCGTCGGGGTGTTCGTGTCGTTCACGGTCAGCCAGGCGGCGATGCTTCGACACTGGGGGCGCCGCCTACGACCCGAGCGCCGCCCGGACGAGCGTCGGTCGCTGCGCCGGCGTCGGCTGCTGACCATGGTGGGCCTCGTGCTCAGTGCCGTCGTCCTGGTCGTGGTGCTCGTCAGCAAGTTCGCCCTCGGCGCCTGGGTCGCCGTCGCCCTCATGGCGGCCAGCTACCTGGGCATGAGCCTGATCCGTCGCCACTACGACGAGGTCGCCGACGAGGTCGCCATCGACGGGGCCAGCAGCCGGGTGACGCTGCCCTCGCGGGTGCACGCGATCGTGCTGGTCGCGCACGTGAACCGAACCTCGGTTCGCGCCGTGACCTACGCCCGGGCGGCGAACCCCAACGTGCTGGAGGCCATCACCGTCGACGTCGACCCGACCTCGACGCGGGCCCTCATGGACGACTGGGACCGCTACGACATCCCGGTCCCGCTGAGGGTGCTCGACTCGCCGTACCGCGAGATCACCCGACCGGTGCTGGAGTACGTGCGGGGCATCCAGCGCTCCAGCCCGCGTGACGTGGTCGCGGTGTTCGTCCCGGAGTACGTGGTGCGGCACTGGTGGGAGAAGCTGCTGCACAACACCAGCACCGCCAAGCTCGTCGAGCAGCTGTCGACCATGCGGGGCGTGATGATCACCAGCGTGCCGTGGCAGGGCGCGGACGAAGACCCCACGCGCTTTCGTGACGAGCCGGTCGTGCGCCGCGCTCCGCGTCGCCGGTGACTCGTCCGCAGCCGGACGGACCGGTCGTCGAGCTGGTCGTGGGACCGGTCGCCCACGGCGGCCACTGCGTGGCGCGCCACGACGGACGCGTCGTCTTCGTCCGGCACACCCTGCCCGGCGAGAGAGTGCTCGCCCGGCTCACCGACGCCGAGCCCTCCGCGCGGTTCTGGCGTGCGGATGCCGTCGAGGTGATCGAGGCGTCACCGCACCGGGTGCCGACGCGGTGCCCCGCGGCAGGCCCGGGCGGGTGCGGCGGCTGCGACTGGCAGCACGTCGACCGGGTCGCCGAGCGCCGGCTCAAGGCGAGCGTCGTCGCCGAGCAGCTGCGGCGGCTCGCCGGTCTGCCCGTCGACGACGGCGACGTGGTGGTCGAGGCGGTTGCGGGGGACGTCGACGGGCTGGGTTGGCGCACGCGCACTCGTCTGGCCGTGGGGCCC
Organism: uncultured Actinomycetes bacterium; assembly: GCA_964400785.1. Taxonomy (GTDB): domain Bacteria; phylum Actinomycetota; class Actinomycetes; order Jiangellales; family Jiangellaceae; genus CAVQGZ01. Next base: position 2,442 of record CAYNWB010000037.1, read on the forward strand.
GACGCTCGTGCGGGGCTGCGCCGCAGCCGGTCGCACGACGTGGTGGCGCTCGACGACTGCCCGCTGGCTCATCCCGACCTCGAGCTGCCCGCGGTGCTGGCCCGGCCGTGGCCGGCCGGTGCCGACGTCCTGGTGACTGCTGGGGACGGTTCGCCCCCGACGGTGCAGGTCGTGCAGTCAGGCACCGTGCTGCACGTCGAGGGCCCCACCCGGAGGCACGAGCAGGCGGCAGGACGCCGCTGGCGCGTCACCGGGGCGGGCTTCTGGCAGGTGCACCCGGGTGCGGCCGACGTGCTCGTGCAGGCGGTGGACGAGGCGCTTCGGCCGCGACCGGGGGACTCGCTGCTCGACCTGTACAGCGGGGTGGGCCTGTTCGCCGGGGCGTTGGCGGCCTCGTTGGGGCCCGCCGGTTCGAGCGTGGCCGTCGAGTCCGACCCGACGGCGATGGCCGATGCCCGCCGCAACCTGCACGACCTGCCGCAGGTGCGTCTGGTGGGGGAGCGGGTCGATCGGTTCCTGGCCTCCCCCGAGTCGCCGAGCCGGGCCGATCTCGTGGTGCTCGACCCGCCCCGCTCCGGTGCCGGCCGCCGGGTGGTGGCGCAGGTCGCGGCGCGTCGACCGAGGTCGGTGGCCTACGTCGCGTGCGACCCGGCGGCGCTCGCCCGGGACCTTCGCACGTTCGCCGACCACGGCTACCGGATGGTGGGGCTGCGGGCCTTCGACATCTTTCCCCGCACCGCCCATGTCGAGTGCGTCGCGACGCTGCACCCGATCGACGAGAGCGGCAGGATGGTTGCCGAGACGGCCGAGACGGCGTAGTGTTCGATTTATCTTGACGTCAAGATAAATCGCCTCAGGGAACAGGAGACAGCGTGGACAGCTTCGGATCGCACGGCACTCTGCAGGTGGGGGACGCGACCTACGCGATCGCTCGGCTGGCGGCTGCGGGGGACACCTCCCGGCTGCCGTTCAGCCTCAAGGTGCTGCTGGAGAACCTGCTGCGTACCGAGGACGGCGCGAACATCACCGCCGACGACATCCGCGCGATCGTCGACTGGGACCCGACGGCCGCTCCGTCCATCGAGATCCAGTTCACGCCCGCCCGGGTGATCATGCAGGACTTCACCGGTGTGCCCGCGGTCGTCGACCTCGCCACCATGCGCGAGGCGGTCGCGGAGCTCGGGGGAGACCCGGCGTCGGTCAACCCGCTCGCCCCGGCCGAGCTGGTGATCGACCACTCGGTGATCGCCGACCTGTTCGGCACCCCGGACGCCTTCGTCCGCAACGTGGAGCTCGAGTACGAGCGCAACAGGGAGCGCTACCAGTTTCTGCGGTGGGGTCAGACCGCCTTCGACGAGTTCAAGGTGGTACCCCCGGGCACCGGCATCGTGCACCAGGTGAACATCGAGCACCTGGCCCGGGTGACGATGGTGCGCGACCGTGACGGGGTGAGCTGGGCCTACCCGGACACCTGCGTGGGTACCGACTCGCACACCACCATGGTCAACGGCCTCGGGGTCGTGGGCTGGGGCGTCGGCGGCATCGAGGCCGAGGCGGCCATGCTCGGGCAGCCGGTGAGCATGCTTATCCCGCGCGTGGTCGGCTTCAAGCTGTCCGGCTCGCTGCCGGATGGCGCGACCGCGACCGACCTGGTGCTCACCATCACCGAGATGCTGCGTGAGCACGGCGTCGTCGGCAAGTTCGTGGAGTTCTACGGTCCGGGCGTCGGGGCCGTGCCGCTGGCCAACCGAGCCACGATCGGCAACATGAGCCCCGAGTACGGCTCCACGATCGCGGTGTTCCCGATCGACGAGGAGACCACCCGCTACCTGCGCCTGACCGGTCGAACCGAGCAGCAGGTCGCCCTGGTCGAGGCGTACGCCCGCGAGCAGGGCCTGTGGCACGACCCGACGGTGGAGCCCGTGTACTCGGAGTACCTCGAGCTCGACCTGTCGACGGTCGTGCCCTCGATCGCCGGCCCGAAGCGTCCCCAGGACCGCATCGAGCTCTCGTCGGCGGCCGCGGCGTTCGCGGCGGTTCTGCCCGACTACGTCGACCACGAGGGCTCCGCGCCGGAGTCGGCCCTGGACGAGGGCATCGAGGAGAGCTTCCCCGCCAGCGACCCGGTCGCCGTGGACGTCTCCGAGCCCCCGCGCGCGCTGCCCCACCACTCGGCGGTCGTGGCGGCCGAGAACCGGCCGTCGTCGCCCACCCCGGTGACGCTCGAGGACGGCACCGAGTTCGTGCTCGACCACGGGGCGGTCGTCATCGCCGCCATCACCTCGTGCACCAACACGTCGAACCCGTCGGTGATGATCGGTGCGGCGCTGCTGGCCAAGAAGGCCGTGGAGCGGGGCCTGGCCCGCCGTCCCTGGGTCAAGACGACGCTGGCGCCGGGATCGAAGGTCGTCATGGACTACTACGACCGCGCCGGGCTCACCCCCTACCTGGAGAAGCTGGGCTTCAACCTCGTCGGCTACGGCTGCACGACCTGCATCGGCAACTCCGGTCCGCTGCCGACCGAGATCTCGGCCGCCGTGCAGCAGGCCGACCTTGCCGTGGCGGCGGTGCTGTCGGGCAACCGCAACTTCGAGGGTCGCATCAACCCCGACGTGAAGATGAACTACCTGGCGAGCCCCCCACTCGTCGTCGCGTACGCGCTCGCCGGCTCGATGGCGCTCGACATCACCACCGAGCCGCTCGGCACCGGTGCCGACGGCGAGCCCGTCTACCTGCGTGACGTCTGGCCGACCCCGGCCGAGATCCAGCAGGTGATCGACTCCTCGATCGCCAGCGAGATGTTCGTGCGCGGCTACGCCGAGGTGTTCGCCGGCGACGAGCGCTGGCAGACGCTGCCGACCCCCACCGGGCAGATCTTCGAGTGGGACGACGCGTCGACCTACGTGCGCAAGCCCCCGTACTTCGAGGGCATGGGCCTGCAGCCGTCCCCGGTCACCGACATCGACGGGGCCCGGGTGCTGGCCAAGCTCGGCGACTCGGTCACGACCGACCACATCTCGCCGGCCGGGGCCATCAAGGCCGACAGCCCCGCCGGTGACTACCTGCGCTCGCACGGTGTGGATCGTCGCGACTTCAACTCCTACGGCTCGCGCCGAGGCAACCACGAGGTGATGATCCGCGGCACGTTCGCCAACATCCGGCTGCGCAACCAGGTGGCCCCGGGCACCGAGGGCGGCTTCACCCGCGACTTCACGCAGGGGGCCAGTGCCGCAGAGGCCCCGGTGACGACGATCTACGACGCCTCGGTTGCCTACGCCGCGGCCGGAGTGCCGCTCGTGGTGCTGGCCGGCAAGGAGTACGGGTCGGGGTCGTCGCGCGACTGGGCGGCCAAGGGCACCGCGCTGCTCGGGGTGCGGGCGGTGATCGCGGAGTCCTACGAGCGCATCCACCGCTCGAACCTGATCGGCATGGGCGTGCTGCCGCTGCAGTTCCCCGCCGGTGAGACCGCTGACACACTCGGGCTGACCGGAGAGGAGACGTTCGCGATCAGTGGGGTCACCGCGCTGAACGAGGGCACGACCCCGCCCACCGTGCACGTGGTGGCCACCGCCGAGGACGGGTCGACGACCCAGTTCGACGCGCTGCTGCGCATCGACACCCCCGGCGAGGCCGACTACTACCGCAACGGCGGCATCATGCCGTTCGTCCTGCGCCAGCTGATCGCGTCCTGAACCCCCGTCCGCCTGGCGAATGATCACGTTCGGTAGGCGTGTGGGTGCTTCCCACGGGCAATTCGCCGTGCGAAGCACCCACACGCCTCGCAAAGGGCGCGCATGAGCCAGGACTGGACGCCGCCGGCGTGGCCGGACGGGCTGCCGCCCCCTGACGCGCCCGGCTGGCAGCGGTCCGCCACCAACTGGCTGCTCGACCACTGCCCGCCCGAGTACCGGCTGCACGAGGTGCTGCGCCGGCACCCGCTGGTGCTGGCCCGCTTCACCCGGTGGCACGTGGCGGCGGGCATCGATGGGCACCAGCGAGCCCTCGGCCTCGTCCGTGCGGAGCTGTCCGAGCACGTGGCTCCCGAGGCCGTGGAAGCGGCCGTCGTCGCCCTGGAGCGGGAGCGCCAGCGCCTGGTTGCGTTGCTGCCTGCCGTGCGAGCGATCGAGGAGGCGCTGACCGGACGCCGCCACCGTCCGCGTCTGTGACCCGCTAGGTGCTGTGGCAGCCTGGACGTCATGACGGCGCGGGTCGACCTGACCACCGATCTTGCGGCTCCGAAGGCCTCGGTCACGGCCGCGCTGCGCCGCGTCCACACCCTGCGCACCCTCACCCGCGGCATGCTGGCGATCGACCCAGCGGACCGCGCCCACCCGCTCCCGGCCCTGTGGCCCGTGGACGGCACGCCGGTGATGCTGCGCATCCGGCCGTTCCACCTGCCGGTCGGGTGGCGGCACACGATCCGGGTCGTCGAGGCAGACCTCGCTCGCGGGGTGCTGCGCACCGAGGAGTCCGGCGGGGCTGTTCGTCGCTGGGACCACACGATCGAGGTGTCGTCCCTGGACGCCGGCCGTACCCGCTACCGCGACCTCGTCGAGATGGAGGCCGGCGTCCTCACCCCGGTCATCGCGGTGTGGGCGCAGGTGTTCTACCGGGTGCGGCAGCGACGCTGGCGGGCGCTGGCTCGTCGGCTGCCCACGGCCGCGGGAGCGACACCGGGGCGCTCCGAGCGCTCGGCGCACCCGCGCACGGATGACCCTCCGCCCGTACACTGACCAGGTGCCTGTGCTCGACCGCGTCTCCAGTCCGCGCGACCTGCGCCGGCTGAGCGACGCCGAGCTCGAGACCCTCGCGGCTGAGGTCCGCACCGCGCTCGTCGCGGCTGTCTCGCGCACCGGCGGGCACCTCGGCCCCAACCTGGGAGTCGTCGAGCTCACGCTCGCGTTGCACCGGGTCTTCGACTCGCCTCGAGACCCCATCGTCTTCGACACCGGTCACCAGTCGTACGTGCACAAGATGGTCACCGGACGGCGTGCGCGCTTCGACACCCTGCGCCAGCAGGGAGGGCTGTCGGGCTACCCGTCGCGAACCGAGAGCGAGCACGACTGGGTCGAGAACTCCCACGCCTCGACCGCGCTGTCCTACGCCGAGGGCCTCGCCAAGGGGTACCGGCTCAAGGGCGACACCGACCGCCGCGTCGTCGCGGTGATCGGTGACGGCGCCCTGACGGGCGGCATGGCCTGGGAGGCCCTCAACAACATCGCCGGCCAACCTGACCTACCGCTCGTCATCGTCGTCAACGACAACGGCCGCTCGTACTCGCCGACCGTCGGCGGGCTGGCCCAGTACCTCGACTCGCTGCGCACGAACCCCCGCTACGAGTGGGCGCTCGGCATGGCGAAGTCGGTGCTCACCCGAACCCCTGTCGTGGGGCCGACGGCGTTCACCGCCCTGCACGGGGTCAAGCAGGGCATCAAGGACGTGCTGGCGCCGCAGGGCATGTTCGAAGACCTCGGTCTGAAGTACGTCGGCCCCATCGACGGGCACGACCGTCCCGCCGTCGAGCACGCGCTGCGTGCCGCCCGGCAGTACCCGGGCCCGGTGATCGTGCACGTGCTCACCGAGAAGGGACGAGGCTACGACCGGGCCGAGCAGGACGAGGCCGACCTCATGCACGGTCCGGGGCCCTTCGACCCGGCCACCGGCAAGCCGACCGCGACTCCGGCGACCACCTGGACGTCGATCTTCTCCGAGGAGCTCGTGGCGCTGGGCACGCGCCGCTCCGACATCGTCGCCATCACGGCGGCCATGCTGCAGCCGACCGGGCTCAAGGCCTTCGCCGATCGCTTCCCGACCCGCTGCTACGACGTCGGTATCGCCGAGCAGCACGCCATGACGTCGGCAGCGGGGCTGGCCATGGCCGGCCTGCACCCGGTGGTGGCGGTGTACGCGACCTTCGTGAACCGCGCCTTCGACCAGGTGCTCATGGACATCGCCCTGCACCGGCTGCCCGTCACGATCGTGCTCGACCGCGCCGGCGTCACCGGTGACGACGGCGCGTCGCACAACGGCATGTGGGACCTGTCGCTGCTGCAGCTCGTCCCCGGCATCCGCATCGCCGCTCCGAGGGACGGCCGGCAGCTACGTCAGCAGCTCGGTGAGGCCGTCGACATCAGCGACGGCCCCAGCGTGGTGCGTTTCCCCAAGGGCGCCGTGCTGCCCGACATCCCGGCGATCCAGCGCCTCGGCGCCACGGACGTGCTCGTCCGGGACGGCCACGAGGACGTGCTCGTCGTCAGCGTGGGTGCCATGGCCCCGGTGGGGCTGGAGGTGGCGACCCGCCTGGCCGACCACGGCATCGGGGTGACGGTCGTCGACCCCCGATGGGTCGCACCGGTCGACCCGTCCGTCGTCGACCTGGCCCGCCGGCACCGGTTCGTGCTGACGATCGAGGACAACGGCCGGGTCGGAGGCGTCGGCTCGCGCATCGCCCAAGCGCTGCGCGACGCAGGCGTCCGGACGCCGCTGCGCGAGGCGGGGATACCGCAGGAGTTTCTCGACCACGCCAAGCGAGCGGCGATCCTGACCGAGATCGGGCTCACCGGCCAGAGCCTGGCCCGCCTGGCCGTCGAGGAGATCGCGCGTCTCGACGCCGAGGCCCCGGCCACGGTCCAGGCCTCCGACGCCCAGGCCTCCCACGCCCAGTCCGACGTGCCGGCCGACGCGCCGGCCGACGCCGCCGACTAGCCCCGACACCGAGACGGGCGGCCCCCCGTCGCGTACGACAGGAGGCCGCCCGATCGGGTGCGGTGTCAGCGCGCGACGCTGGCAACCCCGAGCGGCAGGAACCGCCGGCCGGTGACCTGCTCCGAGATGCCCTCACGGTCGAGCATCGGCAGCAGCCCACCATTGGGCAGCGGCAGACCCGCACCACCGATGAGCGCGAGGTCGATGTCCTGCGGTGCCTGGGCAACGCCCTCGTCGAGCATCCGGCGGGCCTCGTCGGCGAGCGCCTCCTTGACTCGCTGCGCGACCTCGTCGGCGGTGCTCGGCGAGTCACCCTGCGGCCACAGCGCGGCGACCTCGGGGTCGACCGACTGGTTGCCCTGCTCGTCCCACTGGTAGATGGCGGTCTTGCCGGCCTCCACCAGCTTCTCCAACCCGGGCGAGGTGCCGAACCTGTCGGGGAAGGCAGCCGCCAGGCTCTCGGCGGTGTGCAGGCTCACGCCCAAGCCGGACAGGGCCAGCACGATGAACGCGCCCATCGGGAAGCCGACCTTGAGCACTCCCTGGTCGGCGACCTGGAACGGCGTTCCCTCGTCGACGGTCTTGATCGCTTCACCCAGGCCGCGCAGCAGCAGGCGGTTGACGATGAACGCCGTCGTGTCCTTGCTCCAGACGCAGTTCTTCTTGATGCCCTTGCCGACGGCGAACGCCGTGGCAAGGGTCGCCTCGTCGGTCTTGTCGGTCGGCGCGATCTCCAGGGTCGGCATGAGTGCCACCGGCGTGAAGAAGTGGAAGCCCACGACCCGCTCGGGGTACTGCAGATCCTTGGCCATCTCTGCCACCGACAGCGACGAGGTGTTGCTGGCGAGCACGCAGTCGGGCTTGACGTAGCCCTCGAGCTCGCCGAAGACCTGCTGCTTGACCTCCATCTTCTCGAACACGGCCTCGATGACGAACTCGGCGTCGCTGAAGTGCGCCTTGTCGGTCGTGCCCGTCACCAGAGCCTTGACCCGGTTGGCGGTGTCGGTGTTCATGCGGCCCTTGCCGACGAGCTTGTCGACCTCGCCGTGCACGTAGGCCACACCCTTGTCGACGCGCTCCTGGTCGAGGTCGGTCATGACCACCGGAACCTTCATCTGGCGGGCGAACAGCAGGGCCAGCTGGCTGGCCATGAGCCCGGCGCCGACGACGCCCACCTTGGTGACCGGGCGCGCCAGGCTCTTGTCCGGCGCACCGGCGGGCTTCTTGGCCCGACGCTGCACCAGGTCGAACGCGTACAGGTTCGACCTGGTGGTGTCGCTCATGATGAGGTCGGCCAGCGCCTGGTCCTCGGCGGCGAATCCCTGCTCACGCGTGGTGGTGCGCGCCGCCTCGATCAGCTCGATGGCCTTGTCGACGTTCGGGTACGCCCCACGGCCCTTGGTCGCGGCGAGGCCACGGGCACGCGCCACAGCGGCGCCCCAGGTCTGCTCCGACCGGTCGATCTCGGGACGCTCCACGACGATGTCGCCTCGCAGCACCTTCGCCGCCCACAGCAGCGACTGCTCCAAGAAGTCGGCGCCGTCGAACACCGCGTCGACCACGCCGAGCGCGAGCGCCTGGTCGGCCTTGAGCATGCGCGAGTTGTTCAGCGGGTTCTCCACGATGACGGTGACGGCCTTGTCGGCACCGATCAGGTTCGGCGTGAGCCAGTTGCCGCCCCAGCCGGGCAGCAGCCCGATCGCGCACTCCGGCAGTGCCAGCCCAGCCGCGGCCCGCGACGCCGTCCGGTAGGTGCTGTTCAGCCCGATCTCCATGCCGCCGCCGAGGGCGAGGCCGTTGAAGAAGGTGAACACCGGTACCGGACCGGTCGAGAGCCGACCCAGCACGCGGTGGCCCAGCTCGGCGATGTCGCGCGCCTGGGCGTGCTCGGTGACCGACGTGACGCCCTTGAGGTCGGCGCCGGCGGCGAAGATGAACGGCTTGCCGATGAGGCCGACGGCCACGACGCCCGGCACCGCGAACGCCTCGTCGAGCGCCGCGTCGAGCAGGCCCAGGGTCTGCGGCCCGAGTGTGTTCGGCTTGTTGTAGTCGAACCCGTTGTGCAGGGTGATCAGGGCCATGGTGCCGGCGCCCTGGGGCAGCTCGACCTCACGGATCTTCGAGTGCGTGACGACCTCGGTGTATGCCTCGCTCACGCGGCGTCCTCCTTGCCGTAGTCGGCGTGGTTGGGGTTCTCCCAGATGACGGTTCCGCCCTGGCCCAGACCCACGCACATGCTGGTCATGCCGTAGCGCACCTCGGGGTGGTTCTCGAAGTGCCGGGCCAGCTGGCTGAACAGCCGGACGCCGGAGCTGGCCAGCGGGTGGCCGATGGCGATGGCGCCGCCCCACGGGTTGACCCGGGGGTCGTCGTCGGCGATGCCGTAGTGGTCGAGCAGGGCCAGCACCTGGACGGAGAAGGCCTCGTTGAGCTCGAACAGGCCGATGTCGTCGATCGACAGGCCGGCCGAGGCGAGGGCCTTCTCGGTGGCCGGGATCGGCCCGACGCCCATGAACTCGGGGTCGACGCCGGCGAAGGCGTAGGAGACCAGACGCATCTTGGGCTGCAGGCCCAGCTCGTCGGCCACGTCGGCGGCCGCGACGATGCAGGCGGTGGCGCCGTCGGTGAGCGGGGAGGCGTTGGCCGCCGTCACCCGTCCGTGCGGACGGAACGGCGTCTTGAGGTTGGCGATGCCCTCCATGGTGGTGCCGGGACGCGGGGGCTCGTCGGCCGTGGCCAGACCCCAGCCCTTGTCGTTGCTCCACACGGCGATCGGCACCATGTCTTGCTGGATCTTGCCGTCGGCCAGGGCCTTGGCGTACTTCTCCTGGCTGGCCACGCCGTAGGCGTCGGCGCGCTCGCGCGTGAGCTGGGGGAACCGGTCGTGCAGGTTCTCCGCGGTCACACCCATGTTCAGGGCGGCAGGGTCGACCAGCTTCTCGGAGATGATCCGCGGGTTGGGGTCGAAGCCCTCACCCATCGGGTGGTGGGTCATGTGCTCGACTCCACCGGCGATGGCGACGTCGGCGCTGCCGAACGCGATGGCGGCCATCACGTTGGTGGTTGCGGTCATCGCGCCCGCGCACATGCGGTCGATCGAGTAGCCGGGCACCGATCGGGGCAGCCCGGCCAGGATCGCGGCGGTGCGGCCCAGGGTCAGGCCCTGGTCGCCCATCTGGGTGGTCGCCGCCATGGCGACCTCGCCGACGCGCTCTGGCGGCAGCTGGGGGTTGCGACGCAGCAGCTCACGGATGAGCGCCACGACCAGGTCGTCGGCGCGGGTCTCCGCGTACTGGCTCTTGGGGCCGGCCTTACCGAACGGGGTTCGTACGCCGTCGACGAAGACGACGTCGCGCACAGTGCGACGCACAGGTACTCCTCGGGGGTTCCTCGGATGGGGACGACCCCATGCTACTCGTCAGTAACAAGAGTGGGAACAGCCTCGCTGAGGATCACACTCAGGCCCTCGGCGACCAGGTCGACCTGCCAGGCACGCGCCCCCAGCTCGGTCAGGCGGGCGGCCACCGCCGCCGTCGAGGTGTTCTCGGGCGGCTCCCAGAGAAGTCGGCGCAGCACGTCCGGGGTGAGCAGGTTCTCGACGGGCACCGTGTAGCCCTCGGCGATCTGCGCCAGCACGGTGCGTGCCGCGGCGAGTCGTGCCGCAGCCGCCGGGTCGCGGTCTGCCCAGGCTCGGGCCGGCGGCGGCCCGTCGTACTGCGCGGCCACGGACGGCAGGTGCGCGTCGTCGAGGCGGCTCGCCGCGGCCAGCACCTCGGCCCAGCGACGCAGGTCGCTGCGTCCACGCTGCCGGCGGGCGCGACCGCGAAAGCCGGGCAGCGCCCCGAGCTCCTCGGCCGAGACCGGACCGGCGAGGGCCGCCTGCACGATCGCCGCGTCCGGCAGCAGCCGCGACGGTGTCACGTCGCGCTCGGCGGCGAGCCGGTCGCGTTCGTCCCACAGCGCGCGGACGAGGGCCAGCCGGCGTGCTCCGCGCACCTTGTGCAGCCCGGACGTGCGGCGCCAGGGCTCCCGGCGGGGCTCGGGTGCGGGTGCGGCCACCAGGGCGGCGAACTCCTGGCGCGCCCACTCGTGCTTGCCGGCCTGCACCAGCTCGGCGGCCAGGATGTCGCGCAGGTCGAGCAGAAGCTCGACGTCGAGAGCGGCGTAGGTGAGCCACTCCTCGGGCAGGGGCCTGCGCGACCAGTCGACGGCGGAGTGCTCCTTGGCCAGCCGCACGCCCAGCTCCGACTCCACCAGGGCGGCCAGGCTCACCTTGGGGCGCCCCAGCAGGCGGGCGGCGAGCTCGGTGTCGAACAACGCGTCGGGGCACAGGCCGATCTCGGCCATCGGCACCAGGTCTTGGCTTGCCGAGTGCAGCACCCACTCGCAGTCGGCCAGCACCGCTGCGAGGTCGGAGAGGTCGGGGCACGCGATGGGGTCGACCAGGCAGGTGCCGGCGCCCCGGCGCCGCAGCTGCACCAGGTAGGCCCGCTGCGAGTAGCGGTACCCACCGGCACGCTCGGTGTCGAGCGCGACCGGCCCGGACGCGCTCGCGAAGCGGTCGACCGCCCGGGCCAGGTCGTGCGCGCTCGCCGTCAGCGCGGGCAGCCCGTCGGCGGGAGCGCTCAGCAACGGCGCCGAGGGCTGCTCGACGTCGTCGGTCTGCTGGACCTGCTCGGTCACCCTCGAGCTCGCTGTCGTGGCAGGGCCACGACGCCCTCGGGCAGCGGGGCGAGGCCCGCTGCGGTGCACATGAGGTCCAGCCACGCCTGCGCGTGCCGACGCGCCTCGGTCTCGCCGTGCCTGTCGTGGGCCAGCAGCGGCGTCCACGAGGCCCGGATCTCGATCTCGGCACCCCCCGGCTGGTGCGCCATGCTGCCGAACGACTCGTTCGTCACCGACGTGACGGTGCCGCCCACGGCCGTGTAGTCGACGGCCTGGGCCTCGAGCGACTCCAGCAGCCAGCTCCAGCCGACTCCCGGCAGCATCGGGTCGGACGCCACGTCGGTCTCGATGGCTGCCCGGACGAACGTCACGCAGCGGAACTCGCCGTCCCACGCCTCGTGCCCACCCGGCTCGTGCAGCAGCACCAGGCGTCCCGAGGCGATCTCGTCCTCGCCGTCGAGGACGTCCGCGCTCAGGGCCACCCCGAACGAGGCCAGCCGCGTCGGCGCGGGAACCGAGTCCAGCGACACCTCGGGTCGCGTCGGAACAGTCCGGACGGCCTCGGCGATGCGGTCGAACCGTTCGGCGGCCGCGGACGCGCCGCGATCCGACCCGTCGACCAGCACCATGAGGGCGACAGTACGCCGCACGTGCTGCCGATCGCGGTCACGCGCGACGCGGCCGACGAACGTGTTGGCCGTCGGCGTCCGTAGCCTCGGGCGGGTGCCGTACCTGCTCGCCCTGGCGTCGAGCTTGCTGTGGGGAGCCGGGGACTTCTTGGGTGGCACCCTGTCGAGGCGGCTCCCGGCCGTTGCCGTGGTCGGCGTGTCGCAAGTGCTCGCCCTGGTCGCGTTCGCCCTCGTGGCCTGGGGAGTCGGAGAGATCGACGCTGGCATGCCTGTGGCTGGGTGGGCCTGGTCGGCAGCCGCCGGCGTCGCCGGGCTCGTCGGGCTCGTCTCGTTCTACGCCGCGCTGGCCAGCGGGACGATGGGCGTGGTCGCCCCCCTGGCCGCGCTGGGCGTCGTCGTCCCGCTGGCCGTCGGTCTGCTGGCCGGTGAGCAGCCGAGCCCGGTGCAGATGGCCGGAGCAGGTCTGGGCGTGCTCGGCGGCGTGCTGGCCTCCGGGCCCGAGCTGGCCGGCGGCGCTTCGCGGCGACCCGTCCTGCTGGCCCTGCTCGCCGGGGTCGGCTTCGGTCTCGTGCTGGTCTTTCTCGCCAAGGGCAGCGAGGACAGCCCGCTGCTCACCCTGGTGGGCATGCGGACGACGTCGGTCGGGCTGCTGCTCGTGGCGGCCGTGGCCGTCCGCAGCCTCGGGGGAGTGCACCGCCGCGACCTGCCGCTGCTCGCCACGATCGGCATGCTGGACGGTGGTGCGAACCTCACCTACGCCATCGCCACGACGACCGGCCTGCTCTCGCTGGTGTCGGTGCTCGCCTCGCTCTACCCGGCCGTGACCGTGATGCTCGCCCGGCTGCTGCACCACGAGCGCATGACGCGAGTGCAGGATGCCGGCGTGCTCGCGGCGGTGCTCGGCGTGGTTCTGGTCGCGGGGGGCTGAGCACGAGCAGCGGGGCAGCGGGGCACCGGGGCGTCTGGGACGATCACCCGTGTGACTCCACCGCCCGACAGCCCCTTTCTGGCCGCCTGCCGCGGCGAGCCCGTCACGCGCACGCCGGTCTGGTTCATGCGCCAGGCCGGTCGGTCGCTGCCGGAGTACCGGGCGATCCGCCAGGGCGTCCCCATGCTGGAGTCGTGCCGCACGCCCGACCTGGTGACCGAGATCACGCTGCAGCCCGTGCGCCGGTACGGGACGGACGCGGCGATCTTCTACTCCGACATCGTGGTGCCGCTGGTCGCCATCGGACTGGGCATCGACATCAAGCCCGGCGTCGGTCCCGTGCTCGACGACCCGATCCGTACACGGGCCGACCTCGACCGGCTCCGTCCTCTCGAGCCGGACGACGTCCCCTTCGTCACCGAAGCCGTCCGCTCGCTCGTCGCCGAGCTCGGCGACGTCCCCCTGATCGGGTTCGCCGGCGCCCCGTTCACGCTGGCCTGCTACCTGGTCGAGGGCGGTCCGTCGAAGGACCATGCGACCACCCGCGCCTTCATGCGCACCGACCCCGAGCTCTGGCACGAGCTGCTGGGCAGGCTCGCCGAGATCACGCTGTCGTTCTTGCAGGTGCAGGTCGCCGCGGGGGCGGCGGCGGTGCAGCTGTTCGACTCGTGGGCCGGCGTGCTGTCACGCCGCGACTACACCGAGTTCGTGCTGCCGCACAGCCGTGCCGTCCTGGGTGCCGGCTTCGAGGTGCCGCGTATCCACTTCGGTGTGGGCACGGGCGAGCTGCTCGACCTGATGGGGGACGCGGGCGCCGACGTCGTGGGTGTCGACTGGCGCATCCCGCTCGACGTCGCCGCCCGCCGCGTCCGTGCTGGGCGGGGCCTGCAGGGCAACCTCGACCCCGCCGTGCTGGCCGAGGGTGCTTCGGCGTCCGGGCACGTGTTCAACCTCGGGCACGGCGTGCCACCCTGGGCCGACCCCGACGTGCTGGCCGCGATCGTCGAGCAGGTGCACTCCTCACCCGTCCGAGGCGGATGACTCCTCGGGCTGGGCCGGCGCGACGGGCGCCGGGCGGGTGCCGCGCCGGTGCCGCACGACGAGCCACACCACGATCGGCACGGTCACGATCAGCACCGCAGCCAGGAACGGCAGCGACGCGCCGAGGGCGGTGAGCCCGATCTCGATCGTTCGGACGAACGCGTCCCACCCTGCCCGCAGCCCGGCCACGAACCCGGTGCCCTGCTGCACGACCGTCTCAGGCGGCACGAACGTGACGGTCACCGTCGCCATCTCGGTCAGACCGGCCAGCTGCTCCTGCCGCGCCTTGAGCGACTCCAGCTCGGCGATGCGCCTGGTCAGCTCGGTCTCGATGGCGAGGATGTCGCTGATCTCGGTCGCGTCACCCAGCAGCGTCTGCAGCCGGTCGATGGAGGCCTGCTGCGTCTCGATGCGGGTCTCGACGTCGACGACCTCGTCGGTGACGTCCTGGGCGTTGCGGTTGCGCGACACCGTCTGCCCGAGGGTCTCGAGCTCGTCGACGGCCGCGTCGTACCGGTCGGCCGGCACCCGCAGCACCAGCACGGCCTGCTCGTTGCCGGGCGGGTAGGGCGCGATGTCGGACAGGCCCTCGTACGGATCGACCGGGATCGGGTCGGGCCCGATGCCGTAGGTCGACTCGCTCTGCACGTAGCCGCCGAAGCGCGTGGCGACCGCCTCGGCGCTGTCGCTGGCCGCGGAGATGTCGTCGACCTCGATCACCAGGTCGACCATGTAGATGACGGAGCGGTCGGCGAGGGCCGGTGCGTCGACGGAGCTGGCCGCGGTGTCGCCGTCGCGCTGCTCGGCTGCCTCGTCCTGGGTGACGCCCGACTCGGGGGCCACCTCCACGCCGGGAAAGCCTCCGGCGCTGTCGGCCGAGTCGCTGCCACCGCCGCTGCACCCGGACAGCAGCAGGACGCCCGCGACGAACGCCGCCAGGGCTCCCGATCGATACCTGCGCACACGCTGAGTCATGCCATCACCCCGTTCGATGCTCACGCCTGTAACGACGGCCGGGACAGGGCCATGGTTCCCCCACCTTGGTCACGGTCAGGACACGATCTGCGGTGTGCCACAGTGATCGGGTGCAGCAGGACGGGGCCGCGCCACGGCACGTGGTCGTGGTCGGCGGCGGCATCACCGGCCTGGCTGTTGCCTGGTTGCTGCGTCGGGCTCAGCATCCGCCGAGCGTGACGGTGCTCGAGGCCGGCTCCGTGGTGGGCGGCAAGCTGCGTCGTGGCGAGCTGGGCGGGCACCCGGTGGACGCCGGCGCAGAGTCGATGCTCGCGCGCCGCCCCGAGGCTGTCGACCTCGTCACAGACGTTGGGCTGGGCTCGGCGCTCGAGCCGCCGTCCACGAGTGCGGCGCGGGTCATGGTGGACGGGGTGCTGCGCCCGTTCCCCTCCGGCACGGTTCTCGGGGTGCCGGGCGACATGCGGTCACTCGCCGCGAGCCGGGTGCTGACGTGGCGCGGCCTGGCCCGCGTCCAGGCCGAGCGGGCGCTGCCTGCGGCACCGGCGCATCGTGACGTGTCCGTCGGCAGCTACGTGACCGCTCGGATGGGCCGGCAGGTGACCGAGCGTCTCGTCGAGCCGCTGCTCGGGGGCGTCTACGCCGGTCAGGCCCAGCGCCTGTCCCTCGAGGCGACGATGCCCACGATCGCGGCGGCGCGCGCCGACGGTGTGGCTCTGACGGCGGCGGCGGCGCGCCTGCGGTCGACCTCGGGCGGTACCGCGGACGGCTCGGCGCCCTTCGTCGGCCTCGCCGGAGGGCTGTTCACATTGCCCGACCAGCTCGTCCGGCGGCTGGTGAGCAGCGGCGAGGTCGAGATCCGCCCGCGCACCATCGCGCGGGAGCTGTCGCGGCTGCCCGACGGTCGGTGGCAGGTGGTGGTCGGGCCGGTGCCGCGGCCGCAGGCGCTCGTCGCCGACGCCGTGGTGCTCGCCGTCCCCGCGGTCGCGGCCGCACGGCTGCTGCGGGGTCTCGTCCCGGCGGCGGCGGGCCTGCTCGATGTCGTCGAGTACGCGAGCATCGCGTTGGTGGCGCTGGGGTACCGCCCGCGCGACGTCCGGCCCGGGTCGCTGCCGGGGTCCGGGCACCTCGTGCCGCCTCGTGAGGGCCGCGTGGTCAAGGCCGCGACGTACTCCTCGGGCAAGTGGCGCTGGGTGCGGCAGGCAGTGCCCGACCTCACGGTGGTGCGCATGTCGATCGGCCGGTTCGGTGAGTCCGACCACCTGCACGACGACGACGCGGGGCTGCTGCGTCTGGCCTCGGAGGACGCCGCCGACGTGCTCGGGCTCACCGCGGCGCCGGTCGCCGGCTCGGTGTTCCGCTGGGGAGGGTCGCTGCCGCAGTACACCGTCGGGCACGTCGGGCGCGCCCGACGTGTGCACGAGCTGGTGGCATCGCAGCCGGGACTGGCGCTGGCCGGGGCGGCTCTGGACGGGGTCGGCATCCCCGCCTGCATCGCTTCGGCGCGCCGGGCGGCCGAGCAGGTGCTGCAGGGCCTCGACCGCGATGCGACGATGAGCAGGTGAGTGCCGCGTCGACGTCTGCCAAGCCCAAGGCCCGCGACCTGAACCAGGTCATCCGCTACACGATGTGGTCGGTGTTCGCCCTCGAGCCGCTTCTCGGCGACGATGATCGCGGCGAGGTGGCCGACGAGGTGGCCACCCTGGTCGACGAGCTCGAGGCCCAGGACGTCGTGCTGCGCGGGTTCTACGACCTGGCGGGCATGCGTGCCGACGCCGACCTCATGGTGTGGTGGCACGCCGAGTCGAGCGACGACCTGCAGCAGGCCTACCACCGCCTGCGGCGCACCCGGCTCGGGCGCCACCTGCGCCCGGTGTGGTCGCAGGTCGCCCTGCACCGGCCCGCCGAGTTCAACAAGAGCCACGTGCCGGCGTTTCTCGCCGAGGAGGACGCTCGCGCCTACGTCTGCGTCTACCCGTTCGTGCGGTCCTACGAGTGGTACCTGCTGCCGGACGAGGAGCGCCGGGCGATGCTCGTCGAGCACGGCCAGATGGGGCGCGACTACCCGGACGTGCGGGCGAACACCGTCGCGTCGTTCGCCCTCGGCGACTACGAGTGGATCCTCGCGTTCGAGGCCGACGAGCTGTACCGCATCGTCGACCTCATGCGGCACCTGCGTGCCTCGAGCGCGCGTCGGCACGTGCGCGAGGAGATCCCGTTCTACACCGGGCCCCGCCGCGAGATCGCTGACCTGGTGGCAGCGCTGCCGTAAGGTCGGGGCCATGGGTCTGCTGGACCGCTTTCGTGCCGGCCGTCGAGATGCAGCTGAGTCCGAGGACGACCACGGCACCCCGCCGCCCGTCGACACCGCCGCCCGCAGCCAGCAGCTGATCGAGCTGGACGACGCGCTTCGCGCGCTGGCGCGCAGCCTCGCCGCCGACAGCGATCGCATGCGCAACCCCGGCTGGGCGGGCAAGGTCTCCGACTACCGCGCGGTGGCCGCCGACGCCGCAGCCCTGGAGCGCGACGGCTTCGACCGGGCGGCGCTCACCGATCTCGCCAACCAGGTGGTTCCGCTGTACCGGGCCGGGGCGCCCGTGCCTGCGGAGTACGCCGCCGTGGCCGCGGACCACGACCGCGCCATGGCAGCGGCGGACGCGCTGCGCGCCGTCCTGCCTGCCGAGCAGCAGGGCAGCGGTGACTACTCGGGCTGAAGCTCGAGCGCGACGCCGTTGATGCAGTAGCGCTGGTCGGTGGGGGTGTCGAAGCCCTCGCCCTCGAAGACGTGGCCCAGGTGCGATCCGCAGGCGGCGCAGCGGACCTCGGTGCGCACCATGCCCAGCGTGCGGTCCCTGCGCAGCTCCACCCGGTCCTGCGCCAGCGGGGTGTAGAACGCGGGCCAGCCGCAGTGCGCGTCGAACTTGTGCTCGCTGCGGAACAGCTCGGTGCCGCACGCACGGCAGCGGTAGACGCCGACAGTCTGGTCGTGCTCGTACGGGCTCGACCCCGGCCGCTCGGTACCCGCCTCACGCAGCACGTGGTACTCCGCGGGGGAGAGCTCGGCTCGCCACTCGTCCTCGGTCTTGCTGACGTCGTAGGCCATGGCTCGAGGCTAGACAGCCAGGCCGCCGGGCGCACCCGCGCTGGACGCGCCCATGATCCATGTGTGTCTCGGGGACACATACGTCCTCGAGACACACATCGACGCGCCGACGGAGGCTTCCACAGCGCGGCTCGACTCGGCGTGTCGTCCACAGCCGGTGCTTGCGAGGTGTGGTGCGCCGCGGCGCAGCCCGAG
>CAYNWB010000038.1:0-20458 GCA_964400785.1 uncultured Actinomycetes bacterium
CAGTGGGCGGGGGCTGACGCGTCGAGCCTCGGGGGCGTGATGCGGGCTAGAGGAGCCCGATCCCGCTGAGGTAGTCCGCGGCCACGTCGGCGACGTCCTCACCATCCACGTCGACCTGCGCGTTGAGAGCCGCCATCGTGTCGTTGTCCAGCGGCTCGAGGATGGCCTCCACGATCTCGGTGTAGGTCTCGGCGTTGGCCTGGAAGTGCTCGTCGTTCCAGGTGAACGAGACGTTGTAGAGGATCGAGACGCCCGGGTCCTCCACCAGGTCGATGTCGAGGGCAGCGATGCGGCCATCAGTGGTGAACACCTCGCCGAAGCTGCAGGCCCCGTTGGCCGTCTCGGTGTAGATCAGCCCGGTGTCGAGAATCTGGATCTGCTCCTGCGGGATCGTCACGCCGGTCGCGTCCTCGAACAGGACCAGCCCGTCAGGCCGGTCGGGGAACTCCGACTCCATGCAGACCACGGCGTCGGGGTTGTCCGCGACGTAGTCGAACATGCCCTGGACGTCGAACGGGCCGCCGTTCTCGGCGGTGAGGTCGCCGTTGGAGGCGAAGCCGTAGGTGTTGTTGAAGGGTGACCGGCCGGCCCACTGGATGGCGTTCTGCTCCAGGTCGGCCTCCGCCGTGACGGTGTACAGCTCCTCGGGGTCGTCACTGGGGTCGTCGTTACCCAGGTGCACCGTCCAGCCGGTGCCGTTGTAGTCCGGGTACACGTCGATGTCGCCGGAGAGCAGGGCCTCACGGTTCACCGACGTGCCTCCCAGGTTGGTCTGGTTCGTCACGTCGGCGCCCTGGGCTGCCAGCGCCTGCGCGAGCATCTCACCGAGAAGGATGTTCTCGGTGAAGTCCTTCGAGCCGACGGTGACGCTGACCCCGTCGAGGGCGGCGGCGTCGACCGCCGAGCCCGAGTCGGTGTCAGCGCTGTCGGTGGTGTCGTCGCCGCCACAGGCGGCGAGAACGAGTCCGGCACTTGCGAGCAGGGCCACGGGAGCGAGGCCACGGGTACGAGCGAAGGTCACAACACAACTCCTGGATCGGGGACACGGACGTCCGTACCTGCACTCCCACCAGCGCAAACACCGGCACCAGCCGACCGCAGTGGCGCCAACACGAGGGGCACCGGGCAAGGTCAGCCGGGAACAAGCCCACGGCACGAACCTTTTCGACCGTAGCAAGATCACTGGACGGGGTCACCCTGAGGCGGGCCTGGCGGCGATCCGAGACCCAATCGTGACCTTCAGCCCCCCTTGGGCTGGGTTCGGGCGCGGGCCAGCTCGTCGGTGAGCGTCGGGTGCCGTGTGCCGTCGGCGTCCACCGGCGCCCAGGGCTGCGAGGCCACCCACTGCGACCCGCAGCTGGTGCACCCGAACACCTGCTCGCCCGCCAGCACGTGCGTGGTCGGCCGCCAGCGGCACTGCTGCCGGCACGGGTTGACCACCAGGTCGGTCATGCCCGCCTCAGCCCGTCGCCAGGCGCCACTCGGTACCGTCCGGGGTGTCCCGGACCTCGACGCCCAGAGCCGCGAGCCCGTCTCGGACGGCGTCGGCGGCTGGCCAGTCCCGGGCGTCGCGCGCTGCGTCGCGCCGTCGCAGCAGCAGCTCGACGTAGGGGCCGACCCGCTCGCGGGGGTCGGTGACGCCCTCGCGGGCCAGCACGCCGAGCCGCACCACGAGCGACCGCAACGTGCGGCGGGCGTGGTCGTAGTCGTCGCTCTGCTCGGTGTCGCTCGACCAGTCGACGATGGCCTGCTCCAGGTCGAGCACGGCGAGGGCGGCCGCCTCGGCGTCACCCTCGTCGACGGCGGCGTCGAACGAGGCCTGTGCCGCCTGGGACGCCTCGCGCAGGTTGCGGGGGGCCACGTCGGCTGCCGGGGCCGGCACCGGCGCCGCGCCGGCCGTCCGAACGCTGGGCTCGGCCGCCGGCACCACCCCCGGCATGGCCCGGCCCGCCAACGCGTCGGTGAGATCGCTCAGGTCGACGGTGGCCCCAGTGGCCCAGACGGTCTCGTGCCCCCGATGGCGTGCCGTGACGGTGCCGCGACCGTCGACGAGTGCGGTGCCCGCGTCGGGGTCGATCAGCAGCGCGGTGTGCTCGTCCACCCCGAGCACGCCGACATCGTCGGGCAGGGCGCTCTCGAGCATCTCGAGCCGGCGCTGGCCGAGGTAGCAGAAGCGGGTGTCGTGGTTGCCGCCCTCGTTGTTGTCCCAGTGCGGCACGACCGCGGCGCGGATGCCGGTGAGACGCTCGAGGACGCCGAGCCCGGGACGCCACGCGGGGTCCTCACCGACCTTGTAGACCTCGTAGACGGGCACGGTGTGCGAGCCGAGCGTGAGAGCGGCGGCGCTGGCGAACACGCAGGCCCCGCCACGGTGGACGACGTCGGCCACCTCGGCGTCGATGCCGCTGCCGGCCCAGACGCGCAGCGCGTAGGTGGGGGAGCCCGGACCGGCGAACGCCCACCGAGCCGTCCGCAGAGCCGCCGCGGCGCGGTCGGCCGCCGTGCGGTCGCCCGGCATCCGCCACTGCAGTGGGGTCACCGTCCGACCGGCGACGTCGGAGAAGTACGCCATCGCTCGCTCGCTGAGGTCGTCGGCGTTGCCCTGGAAGCCGTACGGGGTGTCGAGCAGCAGGGACGGCCCCTCGCCGACGGCCTCGAAGACGCGTCGGTGCACCTTCACCATCGTCGGGGCGGTCTCCCCGGACCCCATGATGACCAGCAGGCTCACAGCAGGCTCCTGATGTCGTCGGCGACCTCGTCGGGTCGTTGCAGGTGGACGTCGTGGTGGGCGTCCCGGTACACGCGCAGACGGGCCTGTGGGAGGGCGGCAGCGGCGGTGGTGACCTCGGCGGGGACGTCCCCGCCGGTCACCGCGGGCATCAGCACGGTGGGCGCGTGCACCCCCGTGTACCAGGCGGCGGGGTCGTCGTCCCACATCGACCGGAGGATCTGCAGGTGGCGCTCGACGGTGAGTCGGCGCTGCACCGTCCCTTCGTCGGTGATGCGCACCACTGACGTCGCCGCCTCGACTGCACCGTCCGGGAAGCCCGCGAGGGACTGCGCGACCATGCGCTCGAACTCGTCGACGCGCACTCCGTCGATGTCGGGTGGTGTCAGCACGGCCAGGGCGTCCTCCCATCGCGCGAATCGTCCGCGCAGGCTGATCCAGCCGCCGTCGACCAGTGCCAGGCCGTGGACGAGGTCGGGACGACGAGCAGCCAGCTGCAGCACGACGTTGCCACCCCACGACTGCCCGGCCAGCAGGACGGGCTCGTCGCTGACCTGCGGTATCAACGCAATCAGGTCGGCAGCGGCGGTCGCGGTGTCGTAGCCGTGCCCGGGGGCGTCGGACTCGCCGTGCCCCCGCAGGTCGACGGCGACGACGCGGTGCCCCGCGCGCGCCAAGGACGCGGCGACCCCGTCCCACAGCCGGGACGTCGACGCCAGTCCGTGCACGAGCACCACGACGGGGCGTGCCTCGCCCATCGAGCGCACCGGTGGGTGCTCGCGAACGGCCAGGTCGACGCCGTCTGCGACGCGTATTCGTCGTTGCTCGGGCACGACGGGCAAGCCTACGAGCCGAACGCGGGACTCGCGCTGCGGACCTCAGGCCAGTCGCCGCGCTCCGTCGGCAGGACGCGCCGTGAACGGCGCCGGCTCGGCGAACCCGGCGGCGGCGAACGCGTCGGTGACGGCTGCCTGGACGTCGAGCACCGCGTCGGAGTCGACCAGGGCGATGACGCTGCCGCCGAACCCACCGCCGGTCATCCGCGCTCCGTAGGCGCCTGCGCCCAGCGCGGTGTCGACGGCGAGGTCGAGCTCGGGGACGCTGACCTCGTAGTCGTCGCGCAGCGAGGTGTGCGACGCGGTCAGCAGGTCACCGATCCGCCGGGGGTCGGACCCGTCGCAGAGCCGCTGCGTCACGTCGAGCACCCGCCGGTTCTCCGTCACAACGTGGCGAACCCGTCGGCGCTGGACGGCGTCGGGCAACGCGGCGAGCGCGGCGTCGAGATCGGTCACGTCTCGCAGGGCGGCGAGCCCGAGGGCGGCCGCCGACCGCTCGCACGTACCGCGCCGCTGCGCGTAGGCGCCGTCGGTGAGCCGGTGCGGTGCGCGGGTGTCGACCACCAGGAGAACCAGGCCGCTGGTGCTCAGGTCGAAGGGGACGTGCTCGACGACCAGGCTGCGCGTGTCGAGGAACACCAGGTGGTCAGCGAGACCGTGCATGGACGCCATCTGGTCCATCACGCCGCACGGCATGCCCACGTAGTCGTTCTCGGCGTGGCGGGCCAGCCCGGCGAGCGTCGTGCGGTCGAGGCCTGCCCGGCTGAGGTCGTTGACCGCCAGCGCGACCGCGCACTCCAACGAGGCGGACGACGACAGCCCTGCCCCGAGCGGGACGTCGCCGACGACGGCGATGTCGAGGCCGGGGACGTCGATCCCGCTCTCGCGCATGGCCCAGACGGTGCCCGCCACGTAGGCGGTCCAGCCCTCGGCTCGACCCGGGTCGAGGTCGGCCAGGTCGGTCTGCTCGACCGCGTGCCGGCTGGCCGACGCCAGGCGCAGGCGCATGTCGCCACGCCGTGCGACGGCTGCGGCCGTGCCGTGCGGCAGCGCCAGCGGCAGGACGAACCCGTCGTTGTAGTCGGTGTGCTCACCGATCAGGTTCACCCGTCCGGGAGCGAACCACACCCCGTCGGGCTCGCGCCCGAGCCGGTCGGCGAGAAGCCGCGTCGCGGCATCTGCTCGTGGGTCGTGCATCGCGGTCAGGCCGTCGACATGAACGCCCAGGCGTCGGCCACGATGCGCTCGAGCCCGTGCTCGGTCGTCCAGCCCAGCCGCTGCGCGGCTCGGACGTTCGACGCCACCAGCTCGGGCGGGTCGCCGGCACGCCGCGGCTGCTCGACGGCGGGGATCGGGTGGCCGGTCACGTCACGGCACGCCTGCACCACCTCACGGACGGTGTACCCGGTTCCCGTGCCCAAGTTGCAGATCAGGTGCTCACCGGGTGTGGCGCTCTGCAGGGCCAGCAGGTGGGCCCGTCCGAGGTCTTCGACGTGCAGGTAGTCACGCACGGCCGTGCCGTCCCGGGTGGGGTAGTCGGTGCCGAAGATCGCCACCTGCTCGCGCTCGCCGGCAGCAACCGCCAGCACGTTGGGGATCAGGTGGGTCTCGGGCACGTGCCGTTCGCCGCGCCCGGCGAAGGCCCCGCCGACGTTGAAGTAGCGCAACGACACCGCGGCGAGCCCGTGGGCGTGGGCCTCACCGGTGAGCATGTGGTCGACGGCGAGCTTGCTCTGCCCGTACGGGTTGATGGGCACGGCTGGGGTGTCCTCGGTGATGGGGCTCACCGAAGGCTCGCCGTAGGTGGCTGCGGTCGACGAGAACACGATGCGGCGCACCCCGGTACGCCGCATGGCGTCGAGCAGCGCGAGGCTTCCCTCGACGTTGTTGTGCCAGTACAGCTCGGGGACGGCCACCGACTCGGCGACCAGCGACTTCGCCGCGAAGTGCAGCACAGCCTCGATGCCGTCGGCGAGCACGTGCTCGGCCTGGTCGATCGAGGCCCGCACGAACGTCGCGGCGCTCGGGACGGCGTCGGCATGCCCGGTGTCGAGGTTGTCGAGCACGACGACGTCGTGGCCGGCGTCCAGCAGCTGGGTGGCGACGACCGAGCCGATGTAGCCCGCGCCGCCAGTGACGAGCAGCTTCACAGAGGTCCCTTCGTCGGCGGTGTCACCCGTGGCTGGCCAGCGGCTCGGCGCCCATGGCCGAGCGCAGCCGTTCGGCCATGTCCTCGGGCGTGATGTCGTTGATGAACGCTCCCATGGCTGACTCTGAGCCGGCAAGATACTTCAGCTTGTCCGGGGCGCGGCGGATCGACACGACGCGCAGGTGCAGCCAGGCGAGGTCTCGGTCGGTACGTGTCGGTGCCTGGTACCAGGCGGCGATGTAGGGCAGGGGCACACCGAACAGCGCGTCGAGCGCTCGCAGCAGGCGCAGGTAGCTCGACGCCAGGTCGTCACGCTCGTCCTCGGCCAGGGCGGCCAGGTCGGGTACCTGGCGGCGGGGGTACAGGTGCACCTCCACCGGCCAGCGGGCAGCGACCGGCACGAACGCCACCCAGTGCTCGGACTGCAGGACGACCCGGACGTCGGCCTTGAGCTCGCAGGCCACGACGTCCGCGAACAGGTTGCCACCGGTGCGTTCGCGGTAGGCGCGCGCCGAGGCGAGCATCTGCTCCGACTTCGGCGTCACGAAGGGGTAGGCGTAGATCTGCCCATGCGGATGGTGCAGGGTCACGCCGATCTCGGGTCCCCTGTTCTCGAAGCAGAACACCTGCTCGACGTCGGGCAGGGTCGACAGCGCCGCAGTGCGGTGCGCCCAGGCGTCGACCACGAGACGGGCCTGGTCGACAGAGAGCCCCGCGAAGGAGCCCTGGTGCGACGAGGTGAAGCAGACGACCTCGCAGCGTCCCACTGCGGGCCGGCGGAGGTCGAGGGGGTCGTCGCCCGGTGGCTGCCAGCCCTGCGCCGCCTGCTCGGCGAAGCTCGGGAACCGGTTCTCGAACACGACCACGTCGTAGTCGGGCTCGGGCACCTCGGTGAGGCGGTCGGTGGTGGACGGGCACAGCGGGCACAGCTCGGCGGGCGGCAGGTGCGTCCGCGTCTGGCGGTGGGCGGTCACGGCGACCCACTCGCCCGCGAGAGCGTCGTAGCGAATCTCGGCCGAGGTCTGTACCGGGGGCAGGTCGCGTCGGTCGACGATCGGCCGGTCGACGTCGGCGCGGTCGAAGAAGAGGATCTCGCGTCCGTCGGCGAGTCGTCCCGAGCTCAGGTTCACATCGTCTCCTCGTCGACGTCGACCACGCGCAGCTCGCCCACTCGCTCGCGCAGCCGCCGACACGCGTCGCGGTCGAGCGCGGAGTCGGTGATGAGCACGTCGGCGGCCTCCAGGGGGGCGATGCTGGCCAGCCCGACCTGCCCCCACTTGGTGTGGTCGGCCAGCACGACGAGGCGGTGGGCCGCCTCGACGAACGCTCGGTCGACGTCGGCCTCGAGCAGGTTGGGGGTGGAGTAGCCGGCACGCTCGGTCATGCCGTGCACCCCGAGGAAGAGCAGGTCGAGGTGCAGCTGGCGCAACGCGGTCACGGCGACGGGCCCGACCAGGGCGTCCGACGGCGTCCGGACGCCACCGGTCAGCACGACCGTCCGTCCCGGTTCGGCGCGTCCCTGGAACACCTGGGCCACCTGCATGCTGTTGGTGACCACGGTCAGCTGCTCCACGTCCAGGACGCGCTGGGCCAGGGCCCACGTGGTGGTACCCGCCGAGAGGCCGATCGCCATGCCCGGCTCGACCAGGCTCGCGGCCGCCGCCGCGATGGCAGCCTTCTCGGCCTGCTGCTGCACCCACTTGGCCTCGAAGCCCGGTTCGTTGGTGCTGAGCGAGGACGGCGCGGTGGCTCCACCGTGCACCTTGTCCACGAGCCCTGCCGACGCCAGCACGTCGAGGTCGCGGCGGATCGTCATGTCGGAGACACCGAAGATGTCCGACAGCACGGTGACGCGAACGGTGCCGCGCCTCTTCACCTCGTCCAGGATGCGCGCCTGTCGCTCAGAGGCGAGCACGTCGCACCCCCTCGCAGGTCCGGGTGGTCACAGCATTCCACGATTCGACCGCGTGTCAACCACAATCCAACAGAACTCGACGCGCTTCGTGAGTGAACCTGTTGCCAATCTGTTGTCATTCGTTGGCTACAGACCCTTGACAGTGGTCCGGAGAGTCACAAAGGTGAGCGGAGAGCGAACATTCGTGTTCGAAAAGGTTCATCCGTGAGGGTTCACCTCGCGGTCGGTGCGCCGAGGGAGGCATCCATGACCAAACCACGTAGTGAGGCCGAGTACCTGGCCCGCATGATCCCGCCGAGCGTGGCGGCAACGCGCGTCCCACGGCGCTCGTTCCTGCGTGGCGCAGGGATGGTCGGCGCCGGCCTGGCGGTGCCCGGCCTGCTCGCTGCCTGCGGCAGCGACGATGCGGACACGGACGCCGGTGAAACGGGCGACTCCGGGGCCTCGGGTGGCCAGGAGATCTCGTTCGGCCTCAACGAGGGCGACGGCAGCGGACCGGCCTTCGACCGTCGCGCCGTCGCGATCGAGGCCTACGAGTCCGCCTCGGGCAACACCATCAAGCTGAACGCCGTCGACCACAACACGTTCCAGGAGCAGTTCAACAACTACATCCAGTCCAACCCGGACGACGTCTTCACATGGTTTGCCGGCTACAGGATGCAGCAGTTCGCAGCCGATGGTCTGTTCCGCGACATCTCCGACATCTTCCCGTCCGAGATGTCGGAGGGCTTCAAGGCCGCATCCACCGGTGATGACGGCAAGCAGTACTTCATCCCGGAGCAGAACTACCCCTGGGCCGTGTACTACCGCAAGAGCCTGTGGGAGGAGAACGGCTGGACGCCCCCAGAGACCCTCGACGAGCTGAAGGTCCTCGGGGCAGACATGCAGTCGGTCGGGATCATCCCGATGGCGTTCTCTGACAAGGACGGGTGGCCCGCGATGGGCACCTTCGACATCCTGAACATGCGCATCAACGGCTACGACTACCACATGGCCCTCATGGCCCACGAGGAGGCATGGGACAGCGACGAGGTCAAGGCCGTCTTCGCGGCCTGGGCCGATCTGCTGCCACTCATGCAGCCAGACCCGCTGGGCAGAACCTGGCAAGAAGCGGCCACTGCGTTCCAGAAGAACGAGACCGGCATGTACTACTTCGGGCAGTTCGCCATCACGGACACCCCTGCGATCTTCGAAGAGGTCGATGACTTCGCGCTGTTCCCGTTCCCCGAGATCGACCCGGCCATCGGGAAGGGCGCCATCGACGCCCCGATCGACGGGTACTGCATGGCGGCGAGCCCAAAGAACGAGGAGGGCGCAGCAGACTTCCTGAGCTGGCTCGGCAGTGCCGACAACGGCACCGCTCAGGCCGCGGGCGGGTTCCCGCAGCTCTGGGCCAACCCCGGCGCCGACACCTCCCAGCTGACCGAGGTGCAGCTGGCCGGGGCCGAGCTGATCTCTTCGGCTGACTCGATCGCCCAGTTCCTGGACCGGGACACCGACTCCGGTTTCGCCGCGACGGTTGTGATCCCGTCGTTGCAGAACTTCCTGCAGAACCCGGCAGACGTCGATTCGATCCTGTCTGACATGGAAGCGCAAGCACAGACGATCTTCGGCTAGGAGTACGTTTCGTGGCCACGGCTGCACCAGCGACGGTCGAGTCCCCGCCCCGCGAGGGCGGGGACCGCCGCCGCAAGAAGCCCACGAAGCTCAAGAAGGTCAGCGACCTCAAGCGGCTGGGTCGCCGGGACAAGATCGTCGTCGGCTTGTTCCTCGGTGTCCCACTGGTACTCGTCCTCGTCCTGGTGGTCTTCCCGGCCATCGCGACGGTGATCTTGAGCTTCGCCAAGTGGGACGGAATCGGCGGGCTGGACCAGATCGAGTGGATCGGCTTCGACAACTACGTCAACGCCGCCACCATCTACCCGCCGTTCTGGCCGGCCATCCAGAACAACGTTGTGATGCTGATCTTCCTGTTCACGGTACCGACCGTGCTTGGGATGTACCTTGCTGTGCTGCTGGATCGGCAACTGCGGGGTAGCTGGTTCTACGAGACGTCGTTCTTCATGCCGGTGGTGCTCTCCCTGGCCCTGACCGGGTTCATCTGGCAGCTCATCTACTCGCGCGACCAAGGTCTCATCAACGCTCTCACGGGAGGTACGACAGACTGGTACGGCGACCCGAGCGTCAACTTCTACGCCGTGCTCGTCGCCCAGGGCTGGCGGCACACCGGTTACATCATGCTGATCTACCTGGCGGGGCTGAAGGGCGTGGACGTCGCGCTTCGGGAAGCCGCACTGATGGACGGCTGCACCGAGCGACAGACGTTCTTCAAGGTCGTCTTCCCGGTGATGAAGCCGATCAACATCATCGTCCTGGTGATCACCGTCATCGAGTCGCTGCGTGCGTTCGACATCGTCTGGGTGATCAACAAGGGACGCAACGGTCTGGAGCTGATTGCCGCGCTGGTGACGCAGAATGTCAGCGGCGAGGCGAGCCGTATCGGCTTCGCGTCGGCGCTTGCCACGATCATGCTGCTCGTCTCCACGATCTTCGTGATCATCTACCTGCGAGCGGTCATGAGGGACGAGCCCGGTGGTGCCCAATGAGCGCGGTCCTGACGCCGAGGCGGAAGAAGGAGCAGGCGCCGGCCCACCACGTCACGTACCCGGGCCAGAAGCAGCAGAACAAGTGGTTGACCTACGGTCTGCTGGCTTTCCTATCGCTGGCCTGGCTGCTACCCCTGGTGTACGCGCTGGCCCAGTCGTTCCGCAGCTACGAGTACACCCAGGCCAACGGCTATTTGTCCCTGGGTGGATGGACGTTCGACAACTACATCGACGCGTGGGACCGCGGCAACATGGCGCAGTCGTTCCAGAACACGCTCATCATCACGGTTCCTGCAGTGCTGCTCACGCTTGTGCTGGCGTCGATGTTCGCCTTCGTGCTGTCCCGGTACTCCTTCAAGTTCAATCTCTCGATGCTGGCACTCTTCCTCGCGGCGAACTTGCTCCCGCCTCAGGCACTGCTGGTGCCGGTCTTCCGGATGTTCCTGGCGATCCCCGTGCCGGAGTGGCTCAACCCGAACGGGAACATGCTCAACACCCACCTCGGATTGATCCTGGTCAACGTGGCGTTCCAGACCGGTTTCTGTGCCTTCGTTCTGAGCAACTACATGAAGACGTTGCCGCGTGAGATGTACGAGGCGGCCGAGGTGGACGGAGCCAGCGTCTGGCGCCAGTACTACCAGCTCACACTGCCGCTGGTTCGGCCTGCCTTGGCGGCGCTGGCAGTGCTGCAGACGACGTGGATCTACAACGAGTTCTTCTGGGCGACGGTGTTGTTGCAGGACTCCTCGAAGTTCCCGATCACCTCGTCGCTGAACAACATGCGCGGCACCTTCTTCACCGACATCAACCTGGTTGCAGCGGGTTCAGTGATCATCGCCATCCCGACATTGGTGGTGTTCTTCGTGCTGCGCAAGCAGTTCGTCAGTGGGCTCACCATGGGCTCAGCGAAGGGGTGAGCACCCGGATCCATCTTCGGGCTGGAGGCGTCTCGCTCCTGCTGGAGACTGCTGGGAACGGGCTGCCACGCGTGCTCCACTGGGGTGCCGACCTCGGCGCGGGCTCCTTCGACGACAGCCTGACGCTCGCCGCCACTCCCGGCATCGTCCCCGCTGGGCTCGACGCTGCCCTCATGCCCGAGATTCTTCTGCAGCATGCCACCGGCTGGCCCGGCCTCCCTGGCATGCAGGCCCATCGCAGCGGCCAGGACTGGTCACCCTTGTTCGTCACTTCCGACGTCGTGGTCGACGCGTCTGACGGCGACGGCGGCCGCGTCGAGGTCCTTGCATCGGACCACGCCGCTCGCCTCGCCCTGCGGATGACCGTCGAGCTCACCAGTCAGGGACTCGTCCGCTGCGCTGCCGAGGTGACCAACGAGCACCCGGATCGAACGCTGACGATGGACGGCCTGGTGCTGGCGCTGCCCGTCCCGCTGCGAGCGTCGGAGGTGCTCGACCTGACCGGACGATGGACACGCGAGCGCAGCCCACAACGCCACGCCGTGATGGTGGGCAGCCATGTGCGCGACATCCGTCGTGGTCGCACGGGGCATGACTCGCCGACGCTGCTGTGCCTCGGTGAGCCCGGCTTCGCCTTCCGTTCCGGAGAGGTCTGGGCGGCCCACGTCGCCTGGAGCGGCAACCAGCGCACCTACGCCGAACGGCTGCCGAACGCCACGACGGTGCTCGGAGGCGGGGAGTTGCTGCTGCCCGGCGAGGTGCGGCTACAACCGGGTGAGTGCTACCGCACTCCCTGGCTGGTGTGCTCGTACGGCCGCGGGCTGGACGAGGTGTCGACCAGGGTGCATCGATGGCTACGTGCGCGTGACACCCATCCGCGCTCGCCCCGCCCGGTCGTGCTCAACACCTGGGAAGCCGTGTACTTCGACCACGACCTCGACGCGCTCACCCGGCTCGCCGACACAGCCGCTCAGGTAGGCGTTGAGCGGTTCGTGCTGGACGACGGCTGGTTTCGTGGCCGTCGTGGCGACACGGCTGGGCTCGGCGACTGGACGGTCGACCCCGACGTCTGGCCACAGGGGCTGCACCCGCTGGCCGACCACGTGCAGTCGCTGGGCATGCAGCTGGGGCTGTGGGTGGAGCCTGAGATGGTGAACGCCGACTCCGACCTCGCCCGCGCACATCCGGAGTGGCTCATGGCGACCGGCGACCGTCTACCGATCGAGGGACGCCACCAGCAGGTGCTGGACCTCGGCCATGTGGAGGCCTACGAGCACGTGCGGAGCCAGCTGGAGTCGCTGCTGGACGAGTACCCCATCGACTACCTCAAGTGGGACCACAACCGGGAGCTCGTGGATGCCGGTCACTCACCGGGCGGCCAGCCGGGTGTCCACAGGCAGACCCTGGCGCTCTACCGGCTGATGGACGAGCTGCGCGCAGGCCACCCGGGGCTGGAGATCGAGTCGTGCTCGTCCGGGGGCGGCCGGGTCGACCTGAAGATCCTGCAGTGCACCGACCGTGTGTGGACCAGCGACTGCAACGACGCGCTGGAGCGCCAGCATATCCAGCGCTGGACCAGCCTTCTCGTCCCGCTGGAGATGCTCGGCGCCCATGTGGGTCCCCCCGTCTCGCACACCACCGGACGACGGCACGCGCTGTCGTTCCGCGCCGCGACCGCGCTGCTCGGCCACTTCGGCATCGAGTGGGACATCGCCTCGGCCTCGGACGCCGACCGCGCCGAGCTCGCCGAATGGATCGCTCTGTACCGTCGCCTGCGTCCTTTGCTGCACCGCGGCGACCTCGTTCGTGGCGACCATCCCGACCCCGCCTGGCTCGTGTCGGGGGTCGTGTCGCCCGACGCCTCGCACGGCGTCTTCTCCCTGGCGGCTGTCGCCACGAGCGTTCACTCCCCGCCTGGGCGGGTGCTGCTGCCCGGGCTGGCGGACGACGTCGACTACCGGGTCACGCTGCCGGCCCCGGGCGGGCTCCCCGCAGGCGTCGGGTTCCCGCCTTGGATGGGAGCAGCCCCACTCGTGCTGCCCGGATCCATTCTCGGCCTGGTCGGTCTGCAGCTTCCGGCGCTGTGGCCTGAGCAGGCGATTGTCGTGGAGGTGACTGCTCGGTGACGGGTGCACTGGTGACGTTCGGCCCCGACACCTGGGCCCGACCCGAGGTTCTGCATGTCAACCGGCTACCGGCGCGGGCGACCTGCTACCCGTTCCCGGACGACGACAGCGCTCGGCGGGGACGGGCGTCCTCGCCGTGGTACCTCGGCCTCGACGGAGCGTGGCGGGTACGAAGGGTGGATCGCCCGCAGGACGTCACGGACGACGACGTAGGCGGCCCCACGAGCGGGCCCGACTGGCACGACCTCGACCTGCCGGCGGTGTGGACGATGGCGGGGCTCTCGGACGTCCCCGCCTACCTCAACCTGGTCTACCCCTGGGACCTCGATCCGCCGCAGGGTCCGGGGCTCGAGGCTCCGGCGGTCCCCGAGCAGAACCCCACCGTGGTGCACCGACGCACGGTCACCCTTCCCGAGGCGTGGCATGGGCGCCGGACGGTGCTGCACGTGGGCGCGGCCCTGTCGGGGCTGTACGTGTTCGTCAACGGTGAGCCGATCGGGGTGAGCAAGCCCGGGCACCTGCCCAGCGAGTTCGACGTCTCCGCTGCGCTAAGGCCCGGCGACAACGACGTCGCGCTGGTCGTCACGCGGTGGACTGACGCGTCCTGGATCGAGGACCAGGACCAGTGGTGGCAGGCGGGGCTGCCCCGCGAGATCCACCTCGTCTGCACGGAGCAGGTGTACCTGGCAGACGTCGCCACCGAGGTGGCAGTGCAGGACGGCACCGGCCGGCTGCAGGTGGCGGTGCACGTCGGCGCGCCGGGACGGCTCGAGCCTGGATGGAGCGTCCAGGCGACCGTCGAGACCGTGGAGGGCCAGCCGGTCACACTCGGCGAGACGTCGGTGCTGCGCGCCGAGGTGCCCGTCTTCGACGGCTCGTCCCATGCGGCCGCCACCGTGTCCGCGCACGCGTGGCCCGGGCACGTGGCCCAGCTGTCGGCCGACGTGCCGGACGTCGCCGAGTGGACCGCCGAGACACCCCACCGCTACCGCCTGATCGTCCGCCTGACGAGCCCGAAGGGCGCCGTCGTGGAGGTGACGGGCCTGATGGTCGGCTTCCGCAGCGTCCGCGTGGGCGAACGTCGACTCTTGCTCGCCGGTCAGCCGGTGCGCATCCAGGGGGTCAACCGGCACGACGACCACCCCGATCGGGGTCCGGCCGTCACGATCGACGACATCAGGCGCGACCTGCTGATGATGAAGGCCGCCAACATCAACGCGGTGCGTACCTCGCACTACCCGAACGACCCCGCGCTGTACGACCTGTGCGACGAGCTCGGGCTGTGGGTGCTCGACGAGGCCGACGTCGAGACGCACGGACGCTGGGCCAGCCTCACGCACGACGTCCGGTACGACGGGCACATCCTGGACCGCATCCAGCGCATGGTGGTGCGCGACCGCCACCACCCCTGCGTCATGGGTTGGTCGCTGGGCAACGAGTCGGGGTACGGACCCGTCCACGACGCCGCCGCAGCGTGGATCCACCGCACCGACCCGAGTCGGTTCGTGCACTACGAGGGCGCTCATCGGCTCGACGCCGGCTCGGTGCCCGGTGCCGCGACCGACGTCGCCTGCCCGATGTATCCCTCGATCGAGCAGGTGCAGGCCTGGGCCGACGGCGACGACCCTCGTCCCATGGTGCTGTGCGAGTACAGCCACGCGATGGGGACGACGAACGGCGGCCTCGACGAGTACTGGCAGATCTTCGAGCCCGGCACGGGAGTGCAGGGCGGCTTCGTGTGGGAGTGGGCCGATCACTCCCTGCGCCGCGACGGGCACCTCGTGGTCGGGGGTGGCTTCGGCGAGCCCGACCACGACGGAGCATTCTGCGCCGACGGGCTGGTCGACGCCGACCGACGGCCCCACTCGGGCCTGGTCGAGCTGGCGTGGTTGGGGCGACCGGTGCGGGTTGGTCCTGACCCCGACCCCGCGCGGGCGGCATCGGGCTGGGTGCAGGTCAGCAACGAACGCTTCCACACCGACCTGGCCGACCTGCACTCGCGCTGGGCTGTCCGTGCCGACGGCCTTGTGGTCGCGGAGGGCGACCTGGTGTTGCCGCCGTTGCCGCCCCGCTCCAGCGTGGTCGTGCAGGTGCCGCTGCCTGCGGACCTCGACGACCGCACAGGCCACGCACGCCTCGTGCACCTGGACGTCACGACTCGGCAGGCCCAGCCGACGCCGTGGGCTCCTGCCGGTCACACGGTGGCGTGGGACCAGCTGCTGCTGGCCGACCGCTCCGGCTCGGGGGCGGGCCGGCCGCCCGCGCCGCGCAGCGACCCACGCCTGCGTGTCGAGCCGGGTCCCTCGGGCTGGCAGGCGCTGACGCTGGACGAACGGCTGCTGGTCGGCCCCTTGGGCGCGACGGTGTGGCGGGCACCCACCGACAACGACGGCACCGTCGGCGGGCCGGCGTGGCAGCTGGGTCGCCGCGGTGAGTGGTTCGAGTGGGGCCTCGACCGCATGCAGGCGCGGTGGGACGAGCCGTCGGTGGCACGCAACGCCGACGGGTCGGTTCGGGTCGAGGCTCACGGACGTCTGGTGAGCCCGACGGGGTCGGGCGAGGTCGAGTGGCGCCGCACGGTCACGGCGCAGGCGTCCGGACGCGTGCGCGTCGACGAGCACGTCGTCGTGCCCGACGTCTTCGCCGACGTGCCGCGCATCGGTGCCGTCATGGATCTGGCTGCTGGGCTGGACGAGGTGCAGTGGTGGGGACGGGGGCCGCACGAGTGCTACCCCGATCGGCAGGCGTCTGCGATCGACGGCTGGCACGGCCGAAGCGTCGACGAGATGAGCGAGCCTCTCGTGCACCCGCAGGAGCACGGAACCCGCGTGGGGGTCCGGCAGGTCGTGCTGACCGGGCCGGCGGGGCGGGTGCGGGTCGATGCCGACCCGGACGGGCCCTTGCTCGCCTTCAGGGTGGGTCGACACCGCGACGCCGACCTCGAGGCGACGTCTCTGGCCAGCGACCTGCCCAGCCGTCCCGGAGCCGAGCTGCACGTCGACGTCGCCGTCCGTGGGGTGGGCACCGGGGCCTGCGGTCCGGACACCCGACCTGCCCATCGCGTCGGTCCGGGTACCTACCGCTGGACCTGGTGGCTGTGCGCACCTGAGGGCGGTTCGACGCCGACGGGCTGACCTGCCTACCCTCGCTCTCGTGGACGACCATCATCGCCGGCACCGCGCGCAGGGCTGCCCGTGAACCAGGTCTGGGGCAACGTCGCCCTGGTAGCGCTGTTCGTGCTGATCGGTGGGCTGTTCGCGGCTGCCGAGATCGCCTTGGTGTCGCTGCGGGAGAGCCAGATCAGGGCGCTCGCGCAGCGAGGACGCCGTGGTGCACGGATCGCCCGGCTCGCGCAGGACCCGAACCGCTTTCTGGCTGCCGT
Organism: uncultured Actinomycetes bacterium; assembly: GCA_964400785.1. Classification (GTDB taxonomy): domain Bacteria; phylum Actinomycetota; class Actinomycetes; order Jiangellales; family Jiangellaceae; genus CAVQGZ01. The sequence continues at coordinate 16,660 of CAYNWB010000038.1, forward strand.
GCAGGTCGGCGTCACCGTCGCCGGCTTCTTCTCGGCTGCCTTCGGCGCGGCAACCCTCGCCGACGACGTCGTCCCCGTCCTCGAGTCGTGGGGGCTCGGCCCAGACGTGGCCGACACCACCGCGCTCGTCGTGGTCACCCTGGTCATCGCCTACCTGTCGCTGGTCTTCTCCGAGCTGGCGCCGAAGCGACTGGCGCTGCAGCGGGCCGAGCTCGTGTCGCTGGTGCTCGGGCCACCGCTGGACGTGCTCGCGACGCTGCTGCGGCCGGTGATCTGGCTGCTGTCCGTCTCCGGCGACGTCGTCGTGCGCCTGCTCGGCGGCGACCCGTCGATCGGGCGCGACCGCATCAGCTCCGACGAGCTGCGCGAGATGGTGTCGGGTCACGAGGAGCTCGGCGAGGAGGAGCGGCGCATCGTCGGGGACGTCTTCGAGGCAGGCGACCGCCAGCTGAAGGAGGTGATGGTGCCACGCACCGAGGTCGAGTTCCTGTCGTCCGACCTGCCCGTGGGCACGGCCGCCCGGCACGCCGCCCAGCTGCCGCACTCGCGCTACCCGGTGATCGACTCCTCACCGGACGACGTCGTGGGGTTCGTCCACGTGCGCGACCTGCTGGACCCGGACATGGCGGGACGCACGCTGCGCGTGGGCAGCCTCGCCCGACCCGTGCTGTTCCTGCCCGACACCAAGCAGCTTCTGCCCGCCCTGAGCGAGATGCGTCGGGCCGGCAGCCATCTGGCCATCGTGGTGGACGAGTACGGCGGCACCGACGGCATCGTGACGATGGAGGATCTGGTCGAGGAGCTGATCGGTGACATCCGCGACGAGTACGACACCCCGGGCTCCGCAGACAAGGCACCGGCGCTCGGTGAGGTGGACGGGCTGCTGAACCTCGACGAGTTCGCCGAGCAGTCCGGGGTCGACCTGCCGGAGGGCCCCTACGAGACCGTCGCCGGTTTCGTGGTGGCGCGTCTGGGACGGCTGCCGCAGCCCGGAGACGTCGTCGACACCGGTGAGCATCGCCTCGAGGTGCTCGAGCTCGACGGTCGCCGGGTGGCCCGGGTGCGGGTGAGTGCTCTGGCGCCGGTCGACTGAGAGGCGTTTGCCAGAATGCCGCGCATGCCCTCGAACAGCCAGGCTCTGCCCATGCCCAGGGTGCTCTCGGGCATCCAGCCCACGTCCGACTCGTTCCACGTGGGCAACTACCTCGGCGCGTTGCAGTCCTGGGTGGCGATGCAGGACGACCACGACGCCTTCTACTGCGTCGTGGACCAGCACGCGATCACCGTGGAGCACGACCCGGCCACGTTGCGGCGACGCACGCTGCTCGCGGTGGCGCAGCTGCTGGCCGCGGGTCTCGAGCCCGATCGGTGCACCCTGTTCGTGCAGAGCCACGTCCCCGAGCACGCCCAGCTGGCCTGGGTGCTGTCGTGCCTGACCGGGTTCGGTGAGGCCAGCCGCATGACGCAGTTCAAGGACAAGTCGGTCAGGGGTGGGGCCGAGCGGGCCACTGTCGGGCTGTTCACCTACCCCGTCCTGCAGGCCGCCGACATCCTTCTCTACCAGGCCGACCGGGTGCCGATCGGTGAGGACCAGCGCCAGCACCTCGAGCTCACCCGCACGCTGGCACAGCGGTTCAACAGCCGGTTCGGTGACACCTTCGTGCTGCCGGAGTCGGCGATCGTGGCCGGCACGGCCAAGATCCTCGACCTTGCCGACCCCACGTCCAAGATGAGCAAGTCGGCCGCGTCGACAGCCGGTCTGCTCGACCTGCTCGACGAGCCGACCGTCAACGTCAAGAAGATCCGGTCGGCCGTCACCGACGCCGGGCGTGAGGTGGTGGCCGACCCCGTGGACAAGCCAGGCGTGACCAACCTGATGACGATGCTCGCCGCCCTCACCGGGCGCTCGCTGCAGCAGGTCGAGTCCGACTTCGCCGGACGCGGGTACGGCGACCTGAAGAAGCAGCTCGCCGAGGTCTTCGTCGAGACGTTCACCCCGTTCCGCGACCGCACCATGGCCTTGATGGACGACCAGGCCGGCCTGCAGGCGGTGCTCGACGAGGGGGCGGCACGCGCGAGCGCCGTCGCGGGGGAGACCCTGCGGGCCGTCTACGACCGGGTCGGGTTCGTCCCGAGAGGACACTGACCCCTGGTCACGCTCGGTGTGCTGATCGACGTCCCGCAGCCCTACGGGCGCCGGCTGGACGACTACCGCGCGTCGCTGTCGGGCTCGCCCGACTCCACGCCCGCCCACATCACGCTCGTGCCGCCTACCGAGGTGGACGACGCGCTGCGACCATCCGTGGTGTCGCACCTGGAGCGGGTCGCTGCCGGAGTCGCTCCGTTCGACGTGCGCCTGCGCGGCACCGGGACGTTCCGCCCCGTCTCCCCGGTCGTGTTCGTCGGGGTCGTCGCGGGTATCGGCGGTTGTGAGGTGCTTGCTGAACGGGCGCGCTCCGGACCGCTGCACACCCCGCGCACCTTTCCCTACCACCCTCACGTCACGGTCGCGCACGGGCTCTGTGACGCCGACCTCGACCGGGCGTTCGACGAGCAGGCGAGCTTCGACGCGGCATGGACGGTGACGGGGTTTCTGCTCTACGAGCATCGACCCGACAGCGGCTGGCACGCCGTCCACGAGTTCAGGCTGCGTGGGTAACGTGTCGGCGATGAGCGGTGTCGCCGACCGGCCCTGGGTGGCCCGGACCAAGCAGCGTGTGCAGGCCTGGGCACACTGGGCCACTCACACCCCCATCGGCCGGGCGCTTCATCGGTTCAATCATTTTCGCGGGACGAGACTTGCCGGAACAGTCACCTTCTACGGGTTCCTCTCCGTCTTCCCGATCCTGGTGCTTGCCTTCTCGGTGACGCTGCGCGTGGTCGGTGCAGACGGCGTCGCGCAGCTGGAGCGGTTCGTCGAGGAGTACGTGCCGGGTGTCGCCGACCAGCTGGCTCTGCAGCAGGTGCGCAGCAGTGCGGCGTCCCTGCAGCTCGTAGGGGCGGTGACACTCCTGGTCACCGGGCTGGGATGGGTCGACGCGACGAGGGCGTCGGTGCGCAGCATGTGGGGGCTTTCGGACAAGCACGGATCGCTCGTCGTCCGCAAGCTGGGGGACGCGGTGGCGCTGGTCGGTCTGGGGGCTCTCGTCGCGCTCTCACTGGTGGCCAGCACGTGGGTCTCCGGAGCCGGCGAGCAGCTGCTGACACGGCTGGGCGCGGACGGGTCCACCGCCGGGGTGCTGGCTGCCAACGTGCTGGCACAGGCTCTGGCTGCCCTGACGGCCAGCATCATCGTCGCCTACATCATCTCCGGGCTGCCGCGCATCCGCGTGCCCTGGCGCGTCCTGCTGCCGGCCGCCGTCGTCGGCGGCGTGGCCCTGGAGGTGCTCAAGCGCCTTCTCATCGGCTACATCTCTGGCTTCGCGTCCAACAACACCTACGGGGCCTTCGGTGTGCCCGTCGCGCTGCTCGTCTGGATCTATGTCGTGGCCCGGCTGCTCATGGTGATCGCCGCGTGGACGGCCGAGCGGTGCGACGCCCCGCTCGTCCAGCCTCGGTTCGCCGAGGTCCTGACCGCACTGCGAGCCGTCGAGGACGAGGCCGACGCCGTCGCTGATCAGGCGCTGGAGGCGCGCCGTCGCGAGGCTCTCGAACGGAAGGATGTCGGTAGCGGCTCCGCAAGGCGTCCGGGCCGCGGCTTCGCCGCAGGCCTCGTTGCCGGTGGCGTCCTCGGGCTGCTGGTGGGTCGACGCCGGCGCTGAGCCGCTCGGCTGGACGGTGCAGGGTCACCCTTGCACCG
>CAYNWB010000039.1:0-17358 GCA_964400785.1 uncultured Actinomycetes bacterium
CGCTTGTCCTCGCGGTAGCGGACGACGCGGGCGAAGCGCAGGGCCACCCCGGCGGGGTACCTCGACGAGACCTGGACGCCGTCGATGGCGATCTCGACGACGAGCCGACGCCTGACCTGCACGACGGGCGCGTCGACGGGTCCGTCGGCGAGGCTGAGCAGTCGCTCGGTCTGCCAGACGAGCATCGCGTCGGTCATGCCCTTGAACGTCTTGCCGAGCATGACGAAGCCGCCGGTCTCGCCGTAGGCACCGGTCGGGTCGTAGGCCCCGAGGTGCAGGTTCGACAGCCGGCCCTGGCGTCGTCCGTGCCCCCACTCCGCGGCCAGCACGACCAGGTCGAGGGTGATGCGCGGCTTCACCTTGACCCAGGCCGCGCCCCTGCGGCCTGCGGAGTAGGTCGCCGACCCCGCCTTGAGCAGGGCGCCCTCGTGCCCTGCGGCCAGGGCGTCCTCGACGAACCGGCCTGCGGCGGTGCGGTCGTCGGTCACCAGTCGTGGGACGCTCGAGCGGTTCGGGACCGCGGACGACAGCCTGTCCCATCGCACGAGTGCCTGCTCACCCAGAAGGTCCTCACCGTCGAGGTGCAGCACGTCGAACGCCATCAGCGTCAGCGGTGCAGCCGCGCGTGCCTGCGTGACGTCGCGCCGCCCCACGCGGCTGCCGGTCACCTGGAAGCGCTCCGGCCTGCCGTCCGGTCTGAGCACCAGCGCCTCGGCGTCCACGACCAGGGTGCGAGCCTCGAAGCCGCGCACCTGCTCCACCACGTCCGGCAGCCTGTCGGTCAGGTCGTCGCCGGACCGGCTGAACAGCGCGACGTCGTCACCGTCGCGGTGCGCCTGCAGCCGGATGCCGTCGAGCTTCCACTCGACGCCCACCGGGGCCGCGAGGCCCGGCGGCGCCAGCCGATCGAAGGCGTCGCCGACCGTGGCGGCGCTGGCGGCCAGCATCGGCGCCAGGGGCGTCCCGAGTCGCAGCCGGAAGCGGCTGAGCCCGGAGGGACCGTGACGCGCCAACGCCACCGCCACGTCGGGCAGCCCTCCTGCCAGCGTCACCGCGGTGCGAACCTGGGCCGCTGCCACCCCGCCGGCGACCGCGACCGCCTCCGTCATCACACCGGCGGCCGCACCCTGGCGCAGCTCTCCGGAGATCAACGCGGCGAGCAGGCGCTGCTCGGCAGGTGTCGCGGCACTCATGAGGGCGGTCACGCTCGCCCGGCGAGCCCCCGTCGACCCCCGTCCGGACATGCCCGCGACCTCGGCGAAGACGGCGTCGACACCACGCACCGTCAAGGTTGCCGTCGCTGCCGGCGGCGGAACGGCACGCAGCATCGCGACCCCGACCCCCGTCCGGCGCTGCCGCAGCTCGCCGACGAGGTAGCGCACGACGAGGTCGACCTCGTCCGGATCGGCCGCGGCCACCAGCGCTGCGAGCAGCTCGATCTTGGCTGTGCGCGACGACGTGGCAGCGACTGCCTCGGAGGCGGCGACGACGTCGGCCAGGAGCATGCGCGCAGCCTGGCAGAATTACCGGTTGTGCTCGACACGACAGCAGCCCGCCCCGACCTGTCGACCCGCCGTCGGTGGGCCTCGTTCGTGGCCATGGGCGACTCGTTCACCGAGGGGCTCGACGACCCGCGCCCCGACGGCACGTACCGCGGATGGGCCGACATCGTGGCGGAGCGCTTGGCCGAGAGGGAGCCCGGGTTGCGCTACGCCAACCTGGGTGTGCGGGGGCGCCTGCTGTCCCAGATCGTCGTCGAGCAGGTGCCGCGTGCCCTCGCGATGCGCCCTGACCTGGTCTCGCTCGTCGGCGGGGTCAACGACATGCTGCGGCCCTCGTTCGATGCCGCCGTGCTGCACCGACGGCTGGACCGTGCCGTGGGCCAGCTACGAGAAGGCGGCAGCGACGTGCTGCTCGTCGTCGGCGTGAACCCGACGGTGCGATCCCGGGCGCTCGCCCGGCTGATGCCGCGGGTGGTGGCGCTCAACGAGGCCGTCGCGGACGTGGCGCGCCGCTGGGAGTGCTACCCGGTCGACCTGTTCGGCGCGAGCGTCTTCGACGACCCGCGCATGTGGGCCGCCGACCGGCTGCACCTGGCTCCGGCGGGACACGAGCGTGTCGCTGGCGCCTACCTGCAGGCGCTCGGCCTCGGGGACGGCTCGTGGCGCCAGCCGCTGCCCCCGCAGGGCACGCCGGCATGGTCGGCGGCCCGACGTGACGACGCCGCCTGGTTGCGCTCGCACCTGCTGCCCTGGATCGGCCGGCGAGCCCGCGGTGAGTCCTCCGGACGGGTGCTCACCGCCAAGCGGCCGCATCTCACCCCGGTCGTAGGCGGCTGACGAGCAGCTCGCCCAGCAGGGCGCCCGAGGCAAGTGCCACCATGCGAGCCCCGGCCTCGAGCAGCACGACGAGTCCCTCCACGGTCTCGCCGGCGGTGAGCAGCAGGGCTCCCCGGTACAAGGCGAGTCCCGGCAGCAGCGGCAGGATGCCGGGGACGACGAACACCAGCGCCAGGGTGGTCGTGCGCCGGGCGGCCACCGCCGCGCCCACCCCGACGGCGACCGCGGCCAGACCGGCGGCGAGCGTCGTCGACGCAACGGCCTCGACGACGATGGTGGAGGCGGTGAAGCCGACGGCCCCGACCCCGAGGGACGCCGCGACGAGCGGCCAGGGCGCCTGGTAGACGACCGCGGCGCTCGCCGCAGCCAGTGCCGCTGCGGCGACTCGCACCAGCAGCGGGGTCGGCCGGGCGTCCTCGGCCGGGATGATCTGCATGGGCACGGACGCCGCCGTCGCCACGGCCAGCGCGAGCAGCACACCGGCGACGATGCCCGCCACGACCACGGTGCCGTCCACGGCGCGCCCCACCCCCGTGAGCGGAAAGCCCACCAGCACGTCACGCACCGAGCCGACCAGCGCCACACCAGGCAGCAGGACGACGATGCTGGCCGCCACGACCAGCGACGGACGCACCTGCACCTCGAGCGCCGTCAGTGCCGCCGTGACGGCGACGGCAACGGAGCCGGACACGCCAGCGATGAAGAAGGCCGGCACGCGGGGCCCGGCGAGGTGGTCGCCGAGCCGAACGATGACCAGCGCGGTCACCGCTGCCACTGCTGCCACCGCAGCTCCTGATCCCAGGGAGACCGCGATCGCCGCCGCCAACACTCCGTTGGCGAGCAGGCGCGGCCACGTGCCGTGCGCCCGAGGTGCCGACTCGATCGCGGACAGGCGCTGCTGGGCGGCGTCCAGGTGGGCGTCGCCGTTGACGATGTCGGTGAGCAGCTGGTGCACGAGGGTGAGGCGCTGGTAGTCCGGCGTGCCCTGGCGTACCACTCGGCTGGTCGCCACCGGCTGGCCGTCGGTGACGGCGCTGACCCACAGCGCGTTGTAGGTGACGTCCACCTCGACCTGGTGCAGGCCCAGCGTCGTCGCGGCGGCGTGCACCGCTGACTCGACGTCGACGGCCGCCGCACCGCGAGCCAGCAGCTGCACGCCGCATCGCAGGGCGAGATCCATCACCTCGTAGGTGTGGGGGTCCGACGACGCCTGCTGCGCGCCGGGCCGGTAGGCGCCACGGTCCAGGAAGACCCCGGGCAGGGTCGGCGGCTCCGTGTCGATCGCCAGGCGGTTCACCCGAGCCCGCAGGCGACGCGTCCATGGCATGGGTTGCCCGGCCCTTCCCCTCCAGCGGAGTCGACCCTCGCCGCCACGCTAGCGGAGAGCCTCTAGTGTCAGCGCTCATGTCGCAGCAGGCCCCGCCCGTGGCCCCCGCCGTGGCGGCCGCCGACATCGCGACGGCCGCGGTCGGCGCCGAGGTACTCACGCGGGGCGGCAGCGCCGCGGACGCAGCCGTGGCGGCCGCCCTCGCTGCATGCGCGGCTGAGACGATCTACACCGGGTTGGCGGGCGGGGGCTTCGCGGTGCACTGGGACGCCGCTGCCGCGCAGGCCAGCGTGGTGGACTTCTTCGTCACCGTCCCGGGGCGCGGCCTGCGCCGGCCGGTCGCGCCGATGCAGGCCATCCACGTCTCGTTCGGCGCGGCCCCGCTGGAGTATCACGTGGGCGCGGCGACGGTTGCGGTCCCCGGCAACCCGCGCGGTCTGTACGAGGTGCACCGCAGGTTCGGCCGGCTCGACTGGGACGCCGTCGTGAACCCCGCCCATCGGCTCGCCGAGGGTGGGGTGTCGCTGTCGGCCCAGAAGGCCCTCGGGCTGGCCGTGATGCGTGAGGCCATGTGCCTGGCCGAGCAGGGACGGGCGGCGTACGCGCCGAGGGGCCGTCTGCTCGGCGCCGGGGAGCGGCTGTGGCACGCCGGGCTGGACCGGTCGTTCGCCCTGCTGCGCGACCAGGGACCCGAGCCCTTCTACACCGGGCAGGTGGCCGAGGCGCTCGTGCAGGTTGTCGAGGACGGCGGGGGAGCGGTGACCGAGCAGGACCTCGCCGACTACGCGCCCCTGGTGTCGCCTGCCCGGACGGTGTCCTTCTCCGGTGCCACCGTCCACGGCCGCACCGACCTGCTCGACCTGCTCGGCACCATGGCGAGCCTTCCCGACGACCTTGCCGGGCTGGCTCCGCCCGGACGGGTCGCGGCCTGGGTGCGCAGCCTCATGGGCGCCCGGCGCTCGGGTCCACCCGAGGGAACCGGCACGAGCAACGTCTGCGCCGTGGACAGCGAGGGCAACGCCTGCGCGATCACGACGAGCCTCGGGCTCGGGTCCGGGGACTGGGTGCCGGGCTACGGCCTGCACCTGAACTCGATGATCGGTGAGGGCGAGCTGATGGTCGCCGGGGCACAGGTCGGGTCGCGGGTGCCGTCGATGATGTCTCCTGTGGTCGCGACCGACGAGCAGGGGCTGAGGGCGGTCGCCGGCGCCGCCGGTGGGTCGCGCATCCGCTCGGCGATGCTGCAGGTACTCAGCGGCGTGCTCGCCGAGCAGCTGTCACCGCTCGATTCGGTGAACCGTGCACGGGTGCACCCGGTCGCCTCGAACGACGCGGTCGTGGCGCACGTCGAGCCGGGCATGGGCGACGACGTGGTCGCCCGCCTGCGCGCGGACGGCCTCACGGTGCACGAGTGGGACGAGCAGTCCGCCTACTTCGGCGGCGTGAGCGTCATAGCCCGGGGCGGAGCGGCTGCCGATCCCCGTCGTGACGGGGCCGTGGCGTACCCGTCCGGGGGGCGCTGAGCGGCTCGGGCTCGGCAGGATGCACGTCGGGGTCGGTGTCGGCGAAGGTGCGAACCGGCCCTGGTGCCGACTCACGGGTCTCGAACCGCACGGTCACCCGGCCTGCGCCCGAACCCCAGACCCACCCCCGGCCGTGCTGCTCGTGCACCACGTCCTGGCCCGGTGACCAGCGGGGTCGCAGCGTCGACTGCGAGTCGGGGGCATCGGGGGCGCCGTCGACGTCGCCGTCCTGGGCGGGCGGGGTGTCGGCCTCGTCCGGGTCGTCGAACAGGTCGTCCTGCACCCACGAGGTGAGCCCGCTGCACCCGACCCCGAGCAGGCGGACGCCACGTGCCAGGTCGACCTCGGCCAGCAGGGCCTCGGCCATCCGGGTGATCGTCCGGACGTCGTCGGTCGGTCCCGGACTGGTGGCTGATCGGGTCACGGTCACGAAGTCGGGGTACCGGGCCTTCAGCGTCACCGTGCGTCCCGACACTCCTGCTGCGCGCAGCCGCCGAGCCACCTGAGCCGCCATGCGTGTCAGCGCCACCCGCACGAGCACGGGGTCGGCCAGGTCGACGGCGAAGGTCTGCTCGACGCTCACCGACTTCGTCTCGTGCTCGGGCTGCACCGTCCTGTCGTCCTGCCCGTGGGACAGGCGCCAGAGCAGCGTTCCGTGGGACTCGCCGAGCAGACCGGTCAGCTCGGTGCGCTCGAGTCCACGCAGCTGCCGGACGGTCGTGACGCCGAGCCGCGTCAGCCGCGCCTGGGTCTGGGGCCCGAGCCCGGGAAGGCGCCTGATCGGCAGCGGGTCGAGGAACGGCTGGTCGTCGTCGGGGACGACGAGCACCCCGTCCGGCTTGGCCTCGTCCGAGGCGATCTTGGCGACGAGCTTCGTGCGACCCACGCCGACGCTGGCGGTCAGCCCCGTGGCCTGCCGGATCTCGTCGCGAACGTGATGCACCCGGTCGAGCGCATCGGACTCGGCCAGCACCAGGTAGGCCTCGTCCAGGGACACCGGCTCGACACGGTCGCTGTGCCGGGCGAGCACCGACATCACCGCCGCGCTGCTCGCTCGGTAGGCGTCGAAGCGTCCGACGAGGATCGCTGCGGCCGGGCACCGCCGGCGTGCCTCGGCCATGGGCATCGCCGAGTGCACCCCGTAGGCGCGAGCCTCGTAGGACGCCGTGGCCACGACCCCTCGTGGGCCGGTGCCTCCGACCACGACCGGTCGCCCGCGCAGCGAGGGCTTGTCGCGCTGCTCGACGGAGGCGAAGAACGCGTCGACGTCGACGTGCCCCACGAGCTCGGCTCGGGCCGGGTCGGTCGCGGACACGCCGCCCATAGTGCCTGCCCGGCGTGCGACCTGCGGGGACGCGGCACGGCACCGGTGTCCACAGGCGGGTGGCTCATCGGCGTGTCGTCCACCGGTCGCGTCACGGTCGTCGCCGGGAGCGCCGCGCGACGTCAGCGTGGCCGCATGACCAGAACCCCCCGCACCAGCCCATCCCCGCCGCGCGACGAGCCTGACGGCCCGACCGTCGTCCGGCTGCGCAGCCCCGGTGAGGTCGTCGCCTCGCTGCCGGCGCTGCTCGGCTACCACGCCACGAACAGCGTCGTGCTGGTCGTGCTCGGCGGCGAACGCCGTCGCGTCCGGCTCACCGCGCGGGTCGACATCCCCGAGCAGCGTGGCGAGCACGTGTGGCACGCGCTGTCGCACGCGTTCGTGCCAGCGGCCGTGAGATCCGGTGGGGACGAGGCGATCCTCGTCGTGCTGGACGGCGACGAGCCCTTCGTCCGAGAGCTTGCCGAGGTGCTGCGTGCCGATCTCGATCGCCACGGGGTCACGTTGGCAGACGCGCTCGTCGTCGCCGACGGCCGGTATCGCAGCGTCGAGTGCCACGACCGGTGCTGCTGCCCACCCGAGGGCACCCCGGTACCTGCCACCGGGGCGGCCACCGCGGCCGCAGTGACGACGGGGACGGTCATCCACGCCACCCGGGACGACCTGCGCACCGAGTTCGCCGGGCCTGCGCCGGACGCCGCCGACCGGGCCGAGCGTGTGGTCGCCCTGCTCCTCTCGAGCGCCTGCCACGGCTCGATCGACGCGTCGCCGCAGGCGGTCGAGGACGCGTTGACCACCGGCTGCGAGGCAGCGCGGGTCGGCGACGTTCCGCTGGACCAGGCTGCGCGTCTGGCGCTGCTGGTCTCGGTGGGCGAGATCAGGGACCAGACCTACCTGCACCTGATCACGACCGGCGCGACAGCCCACCGCCGGCTCTGGGCGTCGGTGTGCCGCCAGATACCGCCGCGCCACACGGTGGTGCCCCACGTGCTGTTCGGCCTGTCGGCGTATCTCGGCGGGGACGGAGCGGTTGCCACGCTCGCCGTGGAGACCGCGGAACACGTCGATCCGCAGCATCCGTCCGTGCGCCTGCTCGCTGACCTGATCGCGGCCGGCATCCCCCCTGACGACGTGCGCGAGGCCTTGGCGCGCTGCGTGCCCGCTCGGCACTAGCGTGGACCCCTCATCGTTGGGCGAGGTGGGGAGAACCCATGGGCCAGGACGTGGACAGCGCCGGTTTCTCGCGAGAGGACCGCCAGCGCTACCGGCTCAAGGTGCGTCGGTGTCTGGACGTGTTCGCCCAGATGCTCGGGGAGTCGACGTTCGACTTCGACCGGCCCATGGCCGGGCTCGAGATCGAGCTGAACCTGGTCGACGCCGAGTTCGAGCCGGCCATGCGCAACTCCGACGTGCTCACGGCGATCGCGGACGAGGACTTTCAGACCGAGCTCGGGCAGTTCAACATCGAGATCAACGTGCCGCCACGGCTGCTGCTGGACCGCGGGTTGCGATCGTTCGAGGACGAGGTGCGCACGAGCCTGAACCGGGCCGAGGACGCGGCCCAGGGGGAGGGCGCCCACCTGGTGATGATCGGCATCCTGCCCACGTTGACCGCGGCCCACACGGGGCTCGAGTCGATCTCGCCGAACCCGCGGTACCACCTGATGAACGAGCAGATCTTCGCCCAGCGAGGTGAGGACCTGCACCTGCACATCGAGGGCACCGAGCGCCTCGACGCCTACTCCGAGACGATCCTGCCCGAGGCAGCCTGCACGAGCACGCAGCTGCACCTGCAGGTCAGCCCGCAGGACTTTCCGCTGGTCTGGAACGCCGCCCAGTGCCTGGCGTCGGTGCAGCTGGCCCTCGGTGCGAACTCCCCGTACTTCTTCGGACGCGAGCTGTGGCGCGAGACCCGCATCGCGGTGTTCGAGCAGGCCACCGACACGCGACCGGAGGAGCTCAAGGCCCAGGGCGTGCGTCCGCGGGTGTGGTTCGGCGAGCGCTGGATCACGTCGATCTTCGACCTGTTCGAGGAGAACGTGCGCTACTTCCCGGCACTGCTGCCGGTGGTCGACGACGAGGACCCACTGGCGATGATCGACCGGGGCGAGGTGCCCTCCCTGTCCGAGCTTCGCCTGCACAACGGCACGATCTGGCGCTGGAACCGGCCCGTCTACGACGTGGTCGGGGGAGTGCCGCACCTGCGCGTGGAGAACCGCGTTCTGCCGGCCGGCCCGACGGTGGTCGACACGTTGGCCAACGCGGCCTTCTACGCCGGTGCGGTGCGGGCCCTGGCCGACCAGCAGCGCCCGGTGTGGACCCAGATGTCGTTCCACACCGCAGAGGAGAACTTCCACACCGCGGCCAAGGACGGCATCAACGCGGTCGTCTTCTGGCCGGGCATCGGGGAGGTGCCCGTCACCGAGCTCGTGCTGCGGCGGCTGCTGCCGATGGCCGCCCAGGGCCTGGACTCCTGGGGCGTCGACCCGGAAGAGCGCGACCGACTGCTGGGGGTGATCGAGCAGCGGTGCCTGCGCCAGCGCAACGGCGCGGAGTGGCAGGTCGACGTGGTGCGCTCGCTCGAGCAGCGCTACGCCCTGCCCCGGCAGGAGGCGCTGCGCGACATGCTGCGGCGCTACGTCGACTACATGCACTCCAACGAGCCCGTGCACGCCTGGCCGGAGGACTGAGCCCTACGGCTCGAGGGGGTCGGTGCGCGTCGTCGGGTCGGCGATCGCGTCGTCCACCACCTGCGGCCGGTTCGCCTCGATCCAGCCGTCGACCAGGCTCCACCAGCCGAAGAGCCAGTCGCCGACGGCGTCCGGGTGTCTCGGCGCCTCGGCGGCGGGCACCCGCCACCAGTGCACCTTGATCGTGGTGTCCATCGGCATGTAGCGCCACAACGCCTTGACCGAGTTCAGGTGCTCCAGCCCGGTGTGGGCGACGATCGCGACGTCGGCCTCGGGTGCCGACTCCAGCGCGGCCGCGGCACCTGCCTGACGCGGCGCCAGCACGTGACGCAGCCTCTCTGCGCTCATAGCGCTGCGAGTGTGGCCCTTCGAGTGCAGCCACCGGATCGAGCGCTCCCGCCGTCCGGGGGTGAAGTTGCCCCCCTCGGGAAAGATGGTGAAGGCGTCGTTGTGGTCGAGGTCGGCAGCGAGGTGGCGGATGAGGGCAACCGGTGCTCTCGATCGAGACGTTGAGCACACGGTTCGCCTCGGACTCCAGCATGCGCAGCATGTAGCCCAGCAAGCGGTAGTGCACGCGCTGCGACCACGCCGACTGCATCTGCCAGCCGAAGCCGGTGGCCAGCCACAGGACGAAGAGGATGACGAGCGCGCCCGCGTTGAGAAGCAGGTAGAGCACGGCGAACCACAGAAAGCGAAGCGGACGCCAGCGTCCGGGGATGAGCGGGCTCAGCCCGAGCCCGACCACCAGGATCAGCGGTGAGCTCAGCACCACCGCACCCGCGAGCAGCACCACCGCCGGAGCGACGGTGACACGACGAACCCATTGCGGCAGCACGTCAGACCTACGCCGTCACGGTCGACTGCGCATCGAGGTACTCGATGCTGGCCGAGTGGGCCAACCGGATGCGGTCGGAGACTCGGCTGGCGTCCTTGTACTTCAGGGCCGAGGCGTCGGCGTACTTCGGCGGCTCCGTGTCGCCGGTCGGCAGCACGTGCACGGTGACGTCGTCGGGAGCCGCGGCGAGCTCGGCGGCGAAGCGGTGCCGTCGAGCGATCTCGAACGAGACGGCAGCCACCTCCCAGGGCCGCCGCGGTGGTTCCAGCGGCCGTTCGATGCGCCCCACCTGCAGCACGTACACCGTGTCGGCGCCGAGCGCCACGGCGCGCCCGAGCGGGATGCTGTGCACGAGCCCGCCGTCGACGAAGTGCTCGCCGCCCACCTCGGCAGGTGGCAGCAGACCGGGTACCGCGCTGGTGGCCAGCAGGGCGTCGATGAGGGGCCCCTCGGTGAACCAGTGCTCGGCGGCCCGCTCGATCGACGCGGCCACGCACTGGAACGGGGTCGGCAGGTCTTCGATGCGGCTGTCGCCGAGCTGCTGCAGCAGCAGGTCACGCAGCGGCTCCACGGGATGGGTGTGCGTCCACGACCTCGCGATCGTCCCCACGCGCTGCCAGGCGGAGGTGCCGAACACCGACGTCGTCGCCTCCGAGGTCCAGAGGCGTTCGAGCATCGGGACGGCCTGGTCGCCCGGGTAGGCCGCGAAGATCGCGCCGTTGATCGCCCCGATCGACGTGCCGACCACCACGTCGGGGGTCACCCCACGCTCGTGCAGCGCGTGCAGCATGCCGACCTCGGCTGCGCCGAGAAGGCCACCGCCGCCGAGCACGAAGGCAGTTCGTGGCGGCCACACCGGGGACGGACTGCTCACGGACCGAATACTCCCATGTCGTGGGTAGGTCGCCCCTGTCGCGCCGCTGGAGTCGGTGTAGGTTCGTGACACAGTTCAGCGCGGATCACGGAGGTCAGTGTCGATGTCCACGATCATCGTCGGGTACGTCCCCAAGCCCGAGGGCCGGGCAGCCATTCATCGAGCGGCCGCCGAGGCGAAGCTGCGCAACTGCACCATGGTCGTCGTCAACTCGGCCAAGGACGGTCGGGAGTTCGACACGACCGAGGCCGTCCGCCTCGAAGAGGCCATGGCTGCGATCCGTGAGGAGCTGGAGGCAGCGGGTGTGGGGTTCGAGCTGCGCCAGCTCGTCCGGGGCATGGACGTGGCCGAGGACCTGATCGCCGTCGCAGAGGAGACCGGCGCCGAGATGATCGTCATCGGCCTGCGCCGCCGGTCGCCGGTCGGCAAGCTCATCCTGGGCAGCAACGCGCAGACGATCCTGCTGGACGCGCCGTGCCCCGTGCTCGCGGTGAAGGCTGAGGAAGCCGACGCGTGACCCTGCGGCTGGCTCAACACCCTGACGCCGACGCGCTGCTCTCTGCTGACCCGTTCGCGCTGCTGGCGGGCATGCTGCTCGACCAGCAGATCCCGATGGAGCGGGCGTTCGCCGGACCGTTCACGATCGCAAGCCGTCTCGGCCTGAGTCGACTCGACCCGGCCCGCATCGCGGCGACGGGCGAGCAGCAGTTCGCTGACGTGCTGAGCGAGCAGCCGGCCGTGCACCGGTTCCCCGCTGCGATGGCAGGCCGCATCCAGGCGCTGGCCCGCTCGATCGAGGAGTTCTACGACGGTGACGCCGCGGCGGTCTGGACAGGCGCCCGCGACGGCGCCGACCTGGTGCGCAGGCTCTCGGAGCTGCCCGGGTTCGGTAGGCAGAAGGCCCAGATCTTCACCGCCCTGCTCGGCAAGCAGCTGGGCGTGCAGCCCGACGGATGGCGAGAGGCCGCCGGTGCCTACGGTGAGGACGGGAGCCATCGATCGATCGCCGACGTCACCGGGCCGGAGTCGCTCACGCAGGTTCGCGCGTTCAAGAAGGCACAGAAGGCCGCGGCGAAAGCTCAGGGCGGCGAATCCGTGCGACAATAGGGGGACGTCTGGTGGGAGAGCGCCCGATGCTGCGCGTGGAACAACGTGCGGACGGCTCGCGTTCATCTACGGTCTACGTCGTCTGTCGGATCGTTCGAAGGGTTGTCTGTGTCGCCGAGCACCGTCGCTACTGATCCGCTGACGCTTCCCGAGGTCAAGGCCTTCCTCCGGAAGGTCAGCAAGCGCAAGAGCAAGACGGTGACGAGCACCGAGCTTCGTGCGCTGCTCGACCCGTTCGAGCTCAAGCCCAGCGAGGCTCGCCGCGTCGTCGAGACTCTGCAGGACAAGTCGATCACGGTCACGATCGAGCGGGGCGACGCCAAGTGGGCCGGCCCCCGCGTGCCCGCAACGCCGGACGCAGCGCCCGTCGACGAGCAGGCTGCTCCGACGGCCGGCAAGAAGGCGCGCGGCAAGGCCGCCGGCGCGACCGACCAAGCCGCAGGCGTCCAGGACGAGGACGCCGAGGTCATCGACCTCAACGAGGCGGCCGGGCTCGAGAAGGAGCTCGAGGCCGACCTGCAGCGAGCCCAGTCCGAGATCGACGGTGAGCAGTCCGGCAAGGCAGGCTCGCCGGCTGCGGCGCCGGACGCGGCGCCCTCGGCCGAAGAGGCCTTCGTCATCTCGCACACGGACGAGACCGACGAGCCCGTGCAGCAGGTCGTCACGGCCGGTGCCACCGCCGACCCGGTGAAGGACTACCTGAAGCAGATCGGCAAGGTCGCCCTGCTCAACGCCGAGCAGGAGGTCGAGCTCGCGAAGCGCATCGAAGCGGGTCTGTTCGCCGAGGAGCGCCTCTCGCGCGAGGCCGACCAGATGGAGCGCGGCTATCGCCGCGACCTGGAGTGGATCGCCGAGGACGGGCGTCGGGCCAAGAACCACCTGCTCGAGGCGAACCTGCGGCTGGTGGTGTCGCTGGCCAAGCGCTACACCGGCCGAGGAATGCTGTTCCTGGACCTGATCCAGGAGGGCAACCTCGGCCTGATTCGTGCGGTGGAGAAGTTCGACTACACCAAGGGCTACAAGTTCTCGACCTACGCCACCTGGTGGATCCGGCAGGCCATCACGCGCGCCATGGCCGACCAGGCCCGCACGATCCGCATCCCCGTGCACATGGTCGAGGTCATCAACAAGCTCGCTCGCGTCCAGCGGCAGATGCTGCAGGACCTCGGCCGCGAGCCCACCCCGGAGGAGCTCGCCAAGGAGCTCGACATGACCCCCGAGAAGGTCGTGGAGGTGCAGAAGTACGGCCGTGAGCCGATCTCGCTGCACACCCCCCTCGGCGAGGACGGCGACTCCGAGTTCGGTGACCTGATCGAGGACTCCGAAGCGATCGTGCCGGCCGACGCCGTGTCGTTCACGCTGCTGCAGGAACAGCTGCAGCAGGTGCTCGAGACGTTGTCGGAGCGTGAAGCCGGCGTGGTCGCCATGCGCTTCGGCCTCACCGACGGTCAGCCCAAGACCCTGGACGAGATCGGCAAGGTCTACGGGGTCACCCGCGAGCGCATCCGTCAGATAGAGAGCAAGACGATGAGCAAGCTGCGCCACCCCAGCCGCTCGCAGGTGCTGCGCGACTACCTGGACTGAGCCCCAGTAGCGCTCGACGGGCTTCTTTGCTGCTCAGAGGCACTTTCTGGCCCTTCCGATAGTCGACACGCTCCGTGCGCCAGGCGCGGGCCATCGCCGAGCTGCGACGCCAACTCGCCGTGACCGTCTGGGCTTTCGGCCCTTGCCAGGACACGCCGTCGCTACTGCCATGAGGAGGAGGGTGAGGTGAGCCTGATGGCAGACTCGCGACGAGTCGTGGTCGGTGTAGACGGCTCCGAGGACAGCAAGTTGGCACTGCGATGGGCAGTGGAGTACGCCGGATCCTTTGGCGGCGAGGTCGAGGCTGTGGCAGCCCCCGAGATCAAGATGACGGCCGCGCTGACCGATTCCCCCACGGGTGAGGACTACCTGCGCGACGCCAGCGAGCGGCTGGACAGGGCCATCGCCGAGGTCCTGGGCGCCCAGACGAGCGTCCCCGTCAAGCGCACGGTGACCGGGGACCGCGCCGCGCGTGCGCTGGTGGAGGCAGCCAGGGGTGCCCAAGTGCTAGTCGTCGGCAGCAGCGGGCAAGGTGAACTGCCTGGCATGCACATCGGGTCGACGACGAACTACTGCGTGCACCACGCACCTTGTCCGGTCATGGTGTTGCGCACGCAGGTGTTGTGACCCGCTGAACTCCGGGGCTGTGCCCGGCCTGGGCGCCATTCACTGATGCAGCAGGGCACAGGGAAGGGTTGGCTGCGAGTGGGACGTATGTGCCTGGCTGCTTGATGGCGTCCGCATGAGCGGCTGGTGGGCGAGACAAGCGCCCGACCCGCGGCAGTTGAGGGTGTTCCCGGTTAGGAGGCGAGGTACTGCTCGAGGGCCTCGCGGGCGAGTTCGGACACGGACTTACCTTCGCGGGCGGCGGCCTGCTCGGCGGCGGTGCGTAGGGACTCGGGGACTCGGAAGGACACCCGCGGGGAGTGGGTGCTGCCTCCGGTGAGGGACCGTCGTCCGCGGCGGACCGCAGCAGGGTCGTACTCGGCGGCGCGGCGGGCGTAGTCCTCGGTGATGCGCCGTCCCTTGCTGTCGCGCACATCCTCGGTGGCCAGGTCCACGTCTGGCTCGGTGACTCGGTACCGGCTCGGCGGGGGCTTCTTCGGGCTAGTCATCGCGGTGTCTCCTGGTTCGGTAGGCGTAGGGCATCACGTGGATGACCAGCAGGTGGTCCGGCTGGGCGATGGCGATGACCTCCAGCTGGACTCCTCGCTCGTCGTGCCCGATGAACAGCAGCCGGTCGTCCAGGCCATCCCCACCCGGGATGAGGTCGGGCTCTCCGGCGTCCTCCATCGCCTGCAGGGCACGGGCCCTGCCGATGCGGTGCTTGCGGGCCGAGGTGGTGAACCGGACGTCCCACACCCGGTCATTGTGTCAGACACATTCGGATTGGGCAATCGTGCGATGACCGCGCCAACAGTGCTGATGACCGGTAGGTGGTATGCCGTCCTCATCGCGGCTAAAGGCGGGCGTTCGATCGGGCGTATGTCCGTGCGTCATCGGCGGCGCTGTCCATGCACGCTCGGCGAGGATGTGGTAGCGAGGGAGGGCTGGCGGCTGGGTGACGCACCGAGATCGGCGAGCATCGCTGGTGGTGCTGGTCGCCGGGGTACGTTCCGGCGGTGACTGGTCTCACTGCCCTGCGTCGCCTCTGGGGTCGGATCATGGATGTGGGCTCGTATCCGGGTGAGTCCGATGTTCAGCGGGGGAAGCGGCGGATCGTTGTCGGGTACGTCGTCGTCGGGGTTCTGCCGCGGGTCCTGTTCGCGACCGATTCGTTGTCCCAGGGGCGGACGGCCGTTGCTGTGGTGGACTACACGGCGGCGTTGCTGCCGGTCCTGGCGCTGGTCGTGCTGGCCCGTCGGCCGCACTGGTACGTGGGGATCGTCAACGTCCTGCTGGGGGCGATCATGATCGAGAATGCCATCCCCACGGTGCTGCTGGGCGGTCTGGTCGAGGCTGACCTGCTCATGGCCTTCGGTCTGCTGTCGGTCATCGGGTCACAGATCGCTCTGAGCCGGCGGGCGGGGTCGTGGTGGCTCGTCACCTACCTCGTGACCCTCACCGTGACCACGGCGGTGGCCGACGCTGTCGACCCGGTCTACGACTCCGAGTGGACCTCCGCCGGCGTCGCTTCGACGCTGGTCGGTGTCACGGTTCTGATGTTCGCGGCGATGGCCTACTTCGTGGGCCAGCGCGACCGTTACCAGCAGGAGTCCGACGACCTGTTGCACAACATCCTTCCGGAGCAAATCGCAGCGCGACTCAAGGCCGACTCCTCGATGATCGCCGACGGCGTCGACGATGCGTCGGTGCTGTTCGCCGACATCGTCGGGTTCACCTCACTGTCCGCGCAGCACAGCCCCGAACGGATCGTCCGCATGCTCGACTCGGTGTTCACCCGGCTCGACGCGCTGGTGGACGAGTTCGGCCTGGAGAAGATCAAGACCATCGGGGACGCCTACATGGTGGCGGCAGGTATCCCCACACCTCGCCAGGATCATGCCCGGGTGCTGGCCCGGTTCGCCCTGGCCGCCCGGGATGAGCTGGCCGAGCACAACCTCACCACCGATACCCCTGTGCAGTTGCGGATCGGGATCAACTCCGGGCCGGTAGTCGCCGGCGTGATCGGACGACGGCGGTTCCTCTACGACCTGTGGGGCGACACCGTCAACACCGCCTCCCGGATGGAGTCCCACGGCCTGCCCGGCCAGATCCAGATCACCGAGACCACACGGGCCCTGCTGGACGGCGAGTTCGCCTGCACCGAGCGCGGGGTCATCGAGGTGAAGGGCAAAGGGCCGACCCGCACGTGGTTCCTAGACTCGGAGACGGTCCCGGCATTGGCTCCCTGAAGTCCAACCGTCGAACCGTGCCCGACAGGAGTCGCCAGACTCTCGGCAGGGTCGCGCTGCTCGTGAGGCGCTTGAGAACCGCAACAACAGCGGCAGTTGAGGGCGTTCGGGGCGCCCCCGAGGGACCCGTTCCTCGCGCCACGGCGTGGGGAGGTCGGCCACGCCTGGCTGTCAGGTCGTCTCGGTGGGGCTTCCGAGGCCGGCGTCTCGGGCTTGGACGATGGCTTCGGCCCGGGTGGTGACGTGCAGCTTGGCGAAGATGCTGGTGACGTGGTTGCCCACGGTGCTGGGTGAGAGCCCGAGGCGGGCGGCGATGGTGGCGTTGCCGAGACCGGTGGCGATCAGTCCGAGGACCTCTCTCTCGCGTGGGGTGAGGGTCGGGAAGGGTGGCTGGTCACTGGGGCCGCCGCTGGTGCGGCCGGTGAGCAGGTGGGGGGTGAGCCCGGGGCTGAGGATGGTGTGTCCGTGGGCGACGGCGGCCAGTGCGCGTAGCACGTCGTCGGGGTCGGCTCCTTTGAGGAGGTAGCCGTGGGCGCCGGCGGTGATGGCGGCGGCGACGGTGGGGTGGGCGTCGTCCATGGTGAGCATGAGCACGGCAACGTCGGGGGCGACCCGTCGCAGTTCGTGGAGGACGGCGATGCCGGAGGTGTCGGGCAGGTGGATGTCGAGGACGAGGACGTCGGGCTTGTCGACGACGGCGCAGCGCACGGCCTCGGCGCCGGTGCCGGCCTCGGCGATGAGGTCGAATCCGTCGGTGGCGACCAGGAGCGCCTTGAGTCCTTCGCGGACGATGGCGTGGTCATCAGCGATCGCGACCCGCACGGTCATCGGGGGCTCCGTCCGCAGGGGAGGCTGGCTTCCACGCGTCCGCCGGCGGGGGTGGGTGTGGCGGTCAGCCGG
>CAYNWB010000039.1:17416-18698 GCA_964400785.1 uncultured Actinomycetes bacterium
ATGTTGCCGCTGACCACCCCGGCGTCGAGCCGGCCGCTGGCGTGGCGCACGATGTTGGTTAGGGCTTCGGTGGCGATCCGGTAGAGGGCCACGTCGAGCGCGGCCGGCAGCGGCGGCATGGGGTCGGGGCAGTCCAGGCGCACCCGCAGGGGGTGCAGGGTGTCGGCGTGCTGCCGGATCGCGGGGATGAGTCCGAGGGTGTCCAGCGAGGGCGGCCGCAGGTCGCGCACGATCCGGCGGACCTCGCCGATAGCTTCTGTGGTCTGTGCCCGGATCTGGTCCATCAGCGCGGTGGCCTGGGCGGGGTCGGTGTCGGCCATTCGGCGGGCGGCGTCGGCCTTGAGCTGCACACCGGTCAGGACCGGCCCGAGCCCATCGTGCAGGTCGCGGCGGAGCCGGCTGCGTTCGGCCTCCCGCGCGGCCACCAGGGACTGGCGGGCGTCTTGCAGGTCGGCGGCGTAGTGGGTGGCTTGCACGCTGACCGCGAGGGAGGCGGCCAGCGGTCGGAGGACCGCGGCGTCTTTGGGGTCCAGCCGCTTCTCGCCGCGGCGTAACCCGATCGTGAGTTCACCCACCGGGGCGTCACCCAGGAGCAGCGGCACACGCTCGTCCACGGCCCCGGGCTGGCCGGCGGATGCCACGACTGCGCCGTCGACGGTGATCGCGGCAGCCGGGTAGTTCAGCGTCCGGCACATCACTGCCAGGACCTCGTCCAGGCCCTCGGGCACGGTCGGGTCGAGTCGCCCGAGCTGTTCACCGACGACGGCCAGGGCACGGGCCGGGTCGCGGGCGGCGCCGTAGAACAGCCAGTCCACCCGCCGCCGCAGCCACACCCGCAGCGGGTTGAACGCCAACGCGATCAGAACCGTGGCCAGCACCGGTGGACCGAGCGGTTGTCGGGCCGCGAAGGTGGCCTCCCCGAGGGCCACCACCGTCACATAGGTGGCCACCGCGAGCCCGGTCAGCAGCAGGTACAGCACTGTGCGCGACATCACCAGCTGGATGTCGAGCAGCTGGTAGCGCAGCATCGCGATCAGGATCGCGACCGGCAGGAGCGCGATCGGCGCCACCCCGAGGAAGCTCTCCAGCCCCAGCACGCTGTCCACGGTGAACGCGGCCACCATGATCAGCCCGGCCAGCAGCACCCACAGCAACCGGCGACGGGTCACCTCGTCCCCACGTCGGTACCGCACCGCCAGCCCGGCCACCCCGGCCGCGTACGTCAGCAGCACCGCGACACCTGCCACAGTGCTCAGCGGCCCGACGAGCTGGTCCAGGGCGG
>CAYNWB010000039.1:18708-20130 GCA_964400785.1 uncultured Actinomycetes bacterium
GGCCGAGGTGGTGTCCTGCGGGCCCAGGGTGAACACCACCAGCCCTGCCGCAGCACCGGTCCCGGCTACCAGCAGCACCCACCACCAGCGGCGTCCCGGTAGCCGCCCGTCCGGGAACAGCAGCACCGTCAGCGGCAGGGCCAGTGTGACCGCCAGCGGCCACCCGACGCTGGCGGCGTCTGCCAGCAGCCGCCACCCCGGGCCGGACTCACCCGGGCTGGTGCCCCACGCCAGCACCGCGAACCCGGCGGCGCTGACCAGGAACCCCAGCCCAGCCGCCAGCAGCAGCCAGCCGACCGGGTTTCCCGGCCGCTGCCGGGCGATCGGGTAGCCCGGCAGCGCCAGCGCCAGGCCCAGCAGGGTGCTGCTGACCACGAACCCGTCGACCAGTTCCGCCCAGCTCAACCCGGACACCGCCGAGGCCGCCACCGCCGCGGCGGCCAGCGCCAGCGCCGCCCCCAGCGCCACGTCGGCGCTGATGCGCCCACCGCGGTCGCCTGCCATGGGCTCATGGTGGACCCACACCCCCACCAGCACATAGGGGCCAGCCCCTACCGGGCCCGGACATGCGCCCGCCCGCCGTAGGGGCCCGACCCCTTCGCCGCGCCCTCCCGACGGCCCACGCTCGGATCGTCGGCAGCCCTGGACCCGGAAGGACACCGCGATGAGCCGCACCACAGCCCCCGACCCCACCACTCCTGGCGAAACGTCAGCCCGCCCCGTGTGGGACCCGCGCGGCTACTACCGCCGCGCCCTGGCCGTCGTCGCCCCCATCCCACTCGCCGCGATGGCCCTGGTCTACCTACTGCAGCCCGCCCCGGCCGGAGGCACGTTCGAGCAGACCTACGCCGCCGTCGTAGAGAACCCCGGCATCGTCAACGCCCTCACCCCGCTGGCATGGCTGTTCTTCGCCTTCCTCATCCCCGCCGTGCTCGCCGCGGCTGCCGTGTCCTGGCGCCGCGTCCCCCGACTCACCGCGATCGCGACCAGCTTCTGCCTGCCCGCCTTCGCCGCCGCCTTCGGGTCCCTGCCCCCCGGCTCGGACCTGCACGCCCTGCTCACCTACAACCTCGGCCTCGACGTCGCCGACCAGGCCGCCCTCGAGACCACCTGGTGGGAGCAGCCCATCGCGCTGATCAGCAGCCTGCTCTTCCTCGTCGGCATCGTCATCGGCCTCAGTCTGCTCGGCATCGCCCTGTGGCGCAGCCGCCGCGTCCCCACCTGGATGGCTATCGCGCTCATCCTCGGCGCCGCCACCCACCCCTTCCTGCCCACCAACCTCACCCAGGGCATCGGGCTGCTTGTCGCCGCCGTCGGATTCAGCGGCGCCAGCCTCGCCCTGCTGCGCATGACCAACGACCAGTTCGCCCCCAGCCCGACCCCCGGCAGCGATCCGACCTGAATGACGATTCCCCGGACCCC
>CAYNWB010000040.1:0-1199 GCA_964400785.1 uncultured Actinomycetes bacterium
GCGATGGGCAGCCCGGTGATGTACCAGGAGGCGCCGCTGTCGTAGGTGGCGATGGCCTCGCGTCGGGCTGTCAGGTCGGGGTTGTCGAGGTTGTCGAGGGAGTAGTTGGGCTGCCCGCTGGAGCAGTACCGGCTCGGCCACGCCACGAGCACCTTGTCGCCGGCGACCGCGTGGAAGATGTTGACCACGTCGCCGGGGTACTCGCCCTTGAGGTCCTTGAACAGCTTGACGTCCTTGCGGACGACGTCGCTGGAGACCTCGTCGGCCGACTCGGAGAGGTTCGTGTTCTTCCACGTCTCGCCATCGTCGAGGCTGATCGCGCCCCAGGCGTCGCGTCGGCCGTGACCGACGAACCCGACTCCGTCCACGCCCTCGACCGGCCCGTTGATGTAGACGCCGACCAGCGGCTTGGCAGCCGCGCGGGTCTCAAGGAGCTGATCGTCGGCATCGACCTCGACATTGAGGTAGGGGACGGCAGTCAGCACCTCGCCATCGGCCTGCTGAATCGGCACGTAGAACTTCATCATCTGGATGAAGGCGTGCTCGTTCTCGGGCACCAGCTCCTTCATGGCCTGGCCCTTGTTCTTCGCGTCGGTCTCGTTGCCGACGTGCGACATGCTCTTGCGCACCAGGTAGCCGTCGTCGGCGAACGCGGCGGGTGCGATGGTTGCGGTCAGCACGATGGCGCAGCACAGTGCGACCGGCTTTCTGAGAAGCCTCATGACCGTCCTCGGGTGATCGACTGATCGTTCGATGGGCAGACGCTTGGGGCGTCATGGCGGGACGCCATCTGAATGCCGGCCACCGGTTCGACGCTGGGGAAGCAGCCGAGAAGGGCTGAACGTGCGAATCCCCGCAGGTGGCGGGGGCTGCGCGCGTCTAGGGCGAGCGTGCCATCGGTGTGCCTCGCTGCTGCGGCGTGACGCCCGAGGTCATGGGGGCACCGTGCTCCGCCGATCGGACCGACCCTAGGGACTTTGGTCCCTATATGCGCACCTGCTTATGAAGACGTTGACGGGTCAACGAGACGCGATCGGGCGCGGGTCTCCTCGTGGGCGTGCTCGCGCAGCAGGTCCAGTGCCGTCGTCACGCGAGTGCCGTTGACGCTGTAGCGCACGCGCGTGCCGTCGCGATCGGCCGAGACGATGCCGCGCTCCCGCAGCACGGCCAGGTGCTGGCTGACGTTGGGTTGGCTGAGC
>CAYNWB010000040.1:1243-19743 GCA_964400785.1 uncultured Actinomycetes bacterium
GACGCTTGGGATCGCTCAGGGCACGGCAAAGCAGCGCGTACAGCTCGACCCGCTGGCGGCGCAGCTCCGCGTCCATGCTCTCACCTCGTCGTGAGGGTAAACCCGCGGCGCGCGCTAGCCCAGCCGAACGTCGACCCGGACGTCTGTCGGCGTTGCGGGGACGGCGACGCGGTCGCCGCCGAGCACCTGGCCGTCCACCCTCAGCTCGCGCACGCCGGAGCTGACGTGGTCGGGATTGCGCACGCTGATGTGGAACGTCGACCCGCGGAATCGCCGGGTCACCTCGAAGCCGTCCCACGCCGCCGGGATGCAGGGGTCGATGCGTAGCCCGTCGTAGTCGGGCTTGACACCCAGGATCCCCTGGCTGAGCACGACGAACGTCCACGCCGCCGTGCCGGTCAGCCACGAGTTCTTCGCCTGCCCGAACGTGGGGGAGTCCCTGCCGTCGATGGTCTGCGCGTACACGTACGGCTCGAGCCGGTAGGTGTCGATCTGGGCCTGCTTGGCCGACGGGCACACCGACAGGTAGTACTCGAACGCCCGGTCCCCGTCGCCGAGCAGGCAGTGCGCGAGGTGGATCCAGGAGTTGTTGTGGCAGAAGATGCCCGCGTTCTCCTTCACGCCGGGCGGGTAGGAGGTGATCTCGCCCAGCTCGAGGTGGTAGCGGGTGTACGCGGGCTGCTGCAGCACGATGCCGTTCGGCGTGGCGAGGTGCTCGCCGACCGACTCCAGGGCCCGGCGCGCGCGTCCGTTGGTCAGCCCCGCTCCGCCCAGCACCGCCCAGCCCTGGCTCTCGATGTAGATCTGCCCCTCGTCGTTGACGTGGGAGCCCACCGGCTGCCCGGCGGCGTCGAAGGCGCGGGTGTACCACTCGCCGTCCCAGGCCTCGGTCTCGACGACGGCGAGCATGTCGTCGAAGCCACGCTGCATGCGACCGGCGTCGTCGTCACGACCGAGGTGGCGGTACAGGTCGGCCATCTCGCGGCTCGCGGCGAGAAAGAGGCCGGCGATCATCACCGACTCCGCCGTCGAGCCCTCGACGTCGCCGGCGAGCTGGAACGACTCGTTGGGCTCGGTCGAGAAGCAGTTGAGGTTGAGGCAGTCGTTCCAGTCGGCGTGCCCGATCAGCGGTAGCCCGCGTGGGCCGCGTTTGGCCAGCGTGTAGGCGATCGAGAGCTCGAGGTGGTCGAGCAGGGTGGACGAGGCGACCGTGCCCTCGGCCGGCGGCACGTCGGCGTAGCCGCACGGCTCGTCCAGGATCGAGGTGTCGCCGGTCTCCTTGACGTAGGCCGTGGTCGACAGCACGAGCCACAGGTGGTCGTCGTAGAAGTCTCCGCCGACGTCGGCGTTGCCCTGCTTCGTCAACGGCTGGTACTGGTGGTAGCAGGCGCCGTCGGAGAGCTGGGTGGCGGCGATGTCGAGGATCCGCTGGCGCGCCCGCTGCGGGATCATGTGGACGAAGCCGAGCAGGTCTTGGTTCGAGTCGCGAAAGCCCATGCCCCGCCCGATGCCGGTCTCGAACAGCGAGGCCGAGCGCGACAGGTTGAACGTGGCCATGCACTGGTACTGGTTCCAGGTGTTGAGCATGCGGGTCGCGTGCTCGTCAGGAGTCTTGCCCTGAAAGGCACCCAGGCGCTCGTCCCAGTAGTCGCGCAGCCGCCCGAACGCGGCGTCGACCGCGCCGGGCTCGCTGTAGTGGGCGACGACCCGGCGCCCGGCAGAGGTGTTGACGCCGAGGGGGGCGTCGGCGGTGGTCTCGACGAACTTGGGCTCGGGCTGCTCGACGTAGGCCAGCACGAAGGCCAGGTCGGCGTGCTCGCCCGGGGCGAGGTCGAGCGCGACCTCGTGGGCGCCGACGGGGTTCCAGCCCCGCGCGATGCTGCCGGTGCAGCGCCCGGCGAACGGCACCCGGGCCTCGTGCAGACCCTCGTGCACACCGACGAACGCCTCGCGCGAGGTGTCGAACCCGTCGACGTCACGCGTGCAGGCGAACACCGTGTAGTGGTCACGGCGCTCGCGGTACTCCGTGACGTGGTAGATCGCCGACCCCTCGACCTGCACCTCGCCGATCGACATCGTGCGCTGCAGGTTCGTGGCGTCGTTCTGGGCCTCGTAGAAGGCGAACTCGACGAACGAGAACAGCCGCAGGGACGCCCGCTGCGACCGGGTGTTGGTCACCCGCACCTGCCAGACCTCCAGGTTCTCACCCGGCGGGACGAACATGCGCTGGCTGACCTCGACGCCGTCCTTGGTGCCGACGATGGTGCTGTAGCCGAGCCCGACGTGGCAGCGGTAGTCGTCGAGGTCGGCCTTCACCGGCTTCCAGCCAGGGTTCCAGACGACGGGCCGTTCGTCCGACTCGTCGCGCACGTACAGGTAGCGCCCTCCGAGGTCGAGCGGCACGTTGTTGTACCGGTACCG
Organism: uncultured Actinomycetes bacterium; assembly: GCA_964400785.1. Classification (GTDB taxonomy): domain Bacteria; phylum Actinomycetota; class Actinomycetes; order Jiangellales; family Jiangellaceae; genus CAVQGZ01. The sequence continues at coordinate 3,665 of CAYNWB010000040.1, forward strand.
GGTGATGCGTCGCAGCTTGGCGTCGCGCCAGAACGAGTAGCCGCCGCCGGTGTTCGTGCACAGCCCGAAGAAGTCGTCCTGCCCGAGGTAGTTCAGCCACGGCAGGGGAGTGTCGGGGCGAGTGATCACGTACTCGCGGGCCTCGTCGTCGAACCAGCCGTAGGCGCTCATCTGCACGACGCTAGTGCGAGTCGGTCGGCCACCGGGCGCTGACGGCCGGGTTTCGCTAGCGTGCCTCAGCGGAGGTGCCTGGCATGACCACCCTCACACCGAGCAAGCCAGTGCTCGCCGTCGGCCTGAACCGACGAGCAGGCGAGTCCGCCGTCCAGCGTGTTCTCGCGACCGGCGTGCCCGTGGTGCTGCTCGCCGAGCGAGGGTTCCCGGTTCCGGCCGGTGTGCTCGCCCACGTCGAGGTGCCGGTCAACCGCGCCCGTGTCGGGCGGGCTGTTCGTGAGGCACATCGGCACGACGCGTCATGGATCGCAGTGCCGCGCACGATGGGAACCGCCGAGTACCTGATGGCCTCGCTCGTCCGCTCGGCCGGCCGGTACCTCGATGCCGACCACCCTGGCCTGGCCATGCTGGTCGCCTCACCCCGACCCGAGCCTGCGCCGCGCCGCCCTCGGGCCCTCGCCGTGGTCGACCCGGCCGGTCCGGCGTCCTCGGGGTGGGCGGTGCTGGCTGCCGTCCAGCTGGCGGTGCACTCGGGAGCCGCCCTCGACATCGCGGTTCTCGGCGTCGCCCCGGATGCGGGTGCCACCGAGAACCGGGAGTGGCTGGGGCAGCTACCGGTGGCGCGACACCAGCACCTGGTTCTCGAGGCGCTCGCCCTTGCCGAGGCGTACGACCTGGCGCCGACCTGGGTCGCCGCAGGAACTGGCAGCCCGCAGCACACCATCGGCGAGCTCGTGGCCGACGGGCGGTACGACGCGGTCGTCGACGACCTCGGCGGCCACCACCTGCGCAAACGGCTCGGCAAGCGCGCCGACCTGTACCGGCTGCTGCACGACCCCTCGCACGGCGGCCTGCTGTGCCATCTGCTCGCCGAGACACAGGCCGACGTGGTGGTGGCTGTCGACGGCATCACGCTGGGGGTCGTGCCCGCCGTCGCGATCCGGACGGGCGCCGCGGCGACGCTGGCCCTGGGCACCGTGGGCGTCGGGGTCGCGGCCCCGGCACACGCTGACGAACCCCTCACCCTCACGACGGTGGCCACGACCCAGGCCGAGGCCGCATCGGCCCGCGCCGAGGCGGCTGCCCAGACCGAGGCGGTGGCTGAGACCACGGCGAGGCTGCAGGCGGCATCCGCGGCACTCGAGAAGGCGCAGGCGGCACTCGACGAGGCCACGCAGACAGCGCAGCCGGCGGCAGACGCCCTCGCCGAGGCCCGCCTGGAGTTCGGCCGGGCCAGCGAGGAGCACCAGCAGGCGCTGGAGCAGCACGAGCAGGCGCAGCAGCGGGCCAACGTGGTCATGTCGGTGCTCACCGCCGGCGCCGTGGAGCAGCAGGCGCAGCAGGCTGCCGAGGCGGTGGACGTGGCTGCCGAGGCGGCCACCATGGCTGAGTCGCAGGCGGCACGGGCGTACGGGGAGTACCTGGAGTTCGCCGACGAGATCACGGCCGCCAACCGTGCGGTGGCTGCCGCGGATGCGGAGGCGCGCCGGCTCTCGGCCGCCCTCACCGAGGCGGCCGAGAAGGCCGAGCGGGCTCGGATGAAGGCCGCCGGCCTGGACGAGGCGGTCGCCGAGGTCGAGGCCGCCTGGCACGCCCGGGGCCTGCACCAGCCGGCGGATGGTCGGGTGACCAGCCACTTCGGACCCCGGGTGCACCCGGTGACGGGCGTGTACAAGCTGCACACGGGCACCGACTTCACCGGGTCGGACGGCACGTACTACGCGGCCGAGGACGGCGTGGTGACCTTCGCCGGCTACGACGGCGCCTACGGCTACACGGTGCACGTCGACCACGGCCGCGTCGGCGGTCGTCACGTCGAGACCTGGTACGCCCACCAGCCCGGGCTCTCGGTTCAGGTGGGCGAGCAGGTCTCCCGGGGCCAGGCCATCGGTCGGATCGGCAGCACGGGGTACTCGACCGGTCCCCACGCGCACGTCGAGCTACGTATCGACGGTGAGCCGGTCGACATCATGGGCTACCTGCACTGATCGCGCGGCTCGGCGACCGCCGCACTCACAGGCTGTCGCGGTGGGCCAGCATGTGCAGCACGGGCACTCCCAGCCGGCGGCGGGCCTGGTGCGTCCAGTCCGTGTGGAAGAACTCCGCCACCAGGTGGGCGCGGGTGAGGATGATGACCTCGTCGCTCGAGCGCCGCTCGACGCTACGGGCGAGGCTGTCGACCGGGTCGCCGGTGACGACCTCGGCGTCGGCGGACGCCCCGAGCTCGTGCAACACCGCGACGCACTGCTCGCACGCGCGGTCGCTCATCTCGACCGCCTCCTGCCGGGCTCGCTCCGCGTCCTCCTCCAGCACCGTCAGCGGGGTGGCGGCCATGACGTCGCCGGCAGCGAGGCTTCCGAGCGCCGCCTCGATGTGGGCGGCCGCGTCGTCCAGCGGAAGCAGCACGTGGTAGTGCACCGGATCGGTCCACGACTCGTGCAGGGCCACCACCTGCTGCGCGTCGGTGTGCGACAGCGGCTGCTCCAGCAGCAGGCAGATGTCGTAGGTCTGCTCAGGTGCGGGCATGCCCTGCTCGCTCATGTGTCCTCCTCGGCTGGTGTCCCTGCTCCATCCTGCTCCCTGCCGAGGGTCCCGGCCAGCACCCGGTGCAGCGGCACCGACACGGGGCGCTCCAGCTGGTCGTAGGTGCACGACTGCGGGGTGCGGTCGGGTCGCCAGCGCCGAAACTGGGTGGTGTGCCGAAAGCGGGTGCCCTCCATGGCGTCGTAGCCGACCTCGCAGACGAGCACGGGGTCGAGCGGGGTGAACGACAGGTCCTTGCCGGCGTTCCAGCGCGACACCGCGCCCGGCCGGCGGCCGGCGGCAGCGTCGTGCTCGGCCCACGACCCCCACGGGTGGTCGGCCAGGTCGACCACGAGCGGCTGCAGCTCGTCGTACAGCTCGGCACGACGCGCCATCGGGAAGGACGCGGCGACGCCGACGTGCTGCAGCGCGGCCGCGTCGTCGTACAGGCCCAGCAGCAGCGACCCGACCAGCGGCCGCTGCGGCGTGGACGTCTTGTGCAGCCGGTAGCCGGCGAGCACGACGTCGGCGGTGCGGGCGTGCTTGACCTTCAGCATGAGCCGTGCGTCGGGTCGGTACGGCATGTCGAGGGGCTTGGCGATGAGCCCGTCGAGCCCGGCGCCCTCGACGAGGTCGTACCAGGCTCTCGCCAGCGAGGGGTCCTGCGTCGTGGGGGTGACGTGGATCGGCGGGGACACGTCTGCCAGCGCCGTCCGCAGGCCCTCGCGCCGCACCTGGAACGGCTCGTGCATCAGCGAGCGGTCGTCGAGGGCCAGCAGGTCGAAGACGATGAGCTGCGCGGGGGTGCTCACCGCCAGCATGTCGACCCGGCTCGCGGCCGGGTGCAGCCTGTCCTGCAGCCGGGAGAAGTCCAGGCGTCCGTCGACGGCGACGACGATCTCCCCGTCGACGACGCAGCGCTCGGGCAGCTGCTGCCGGATGGCAGCCACGAGCTCGGGGAAGTACCGGCCCATCGGCTTGGCGGTGCGGCTGCCGAGCTCGACCTCGTCACCGTCGCGGAACACCACACAGCGGAACCCGTCCCACTTGGGCTCGAACGACAGACCGCCCGGGTAGGCCGATGGGTCGGGCATCGAGCCCACGGGCTTGGCCAGCATCGGCAGCACCGGAGGCTGCACGGGTAGGTGCACCCGGTGATCGTGCCATGGCACGATCCCGCCATGCTGCGCAAGACGTTGGTGGGGCTGCTGGTCGTCGTCGTGCTGGCGGGTGTGGCGTTGGTGGGGGCCGGCTACTACTTCTCCACGCTGCTCACTGCCGACGGGGAGCCGTGGCAGACGCGTGACAAGGCGGTGCTGGCCTACGACGGCGACACCGTGACGGTCGCGCTCGACACCGAGACCGCCCTGGCGGGCCGCCACGGCCTGCTCTGGGACGGCGGGCTGACGCAGGTCGACGCCCAGCTGCAGGTCGACGAGCAGAACGAGCAGGTCACCTACCAGGTCGCCGACACCAGTGTGCCCGTCCCCGTGCCGACGGACGCGGCCTGGTACGCCTGGTACTACGACGGTACGCCTGCCGACCTGGGCCTGGACTTCAGCGAGGTGAGCCCTCGGTCGGAGGTCGGGGACCTGCCGTCCTGGTACCTGCCGGGGGACGGCGACACCTGGGTGATCGGCATCCACGGGCACAACGGCGACCGCGAGGAGGCGCTGCGCGCTCTGCCGACGCTTGCCGAGCTGGGTCTGCCCACCGTCGTCATGCGCTACCGCAACGACGAGGGTGTCGCCAGCCCCGACGGCCTGGTGCACCTGGGCGACACCGAGTGGCGCGACGTCGACGCGGTGATGACCTGGGCGCGCGAGCAGGGGGCCGAGCGGTTCGTGCTGTACGGCTGGTCGATGGGTGGGGCGATCGCGATGCAGGCGCTCGACCGGGCGCAGAACCGCGACGCGGTGGACGCGGTGGTGCTCGACGGCCCCGTGCTGGACTGGCGTGCCCTGCTCGACCTGCAGGCTGCCGATCGGGGGCTGCCGGCGGTGCTCGCCGACGTGGGCGCCCAGATCACCGAGTGGCGCATCGGCATCGACTTCGACGACTTCGACTGGGTCGCCCGGGCGGACGAGATCGACGTGCCGGTGCTGGTGTTCCACGGTCCAGGCGACGGCTACGTCCCGTGGGAGCCCAGCCGTGACCTCGCCGCGGCGCGACCCGACCTGGTGAGGCTGGAGCAGGTGGACGGCGCGGGTCACACGCGCTCGTGGAACGCCGACCCCGAGCGATACGCCCGTGTCGTGACGCAGTTCTTGACGCCCGTCGCCGCGCAGCAGTAGCCCGCGGCCACGAGAGAGGGACTCCTGGCCCTGCCGGGACCGGTTCTCACTCGGGGATGCTGGCGCGCGTGGGTCTGCCTCGACGCGCCGTGGGCCTGGTGCTGGGGTGCGCGCTGGCGCTGGTGCTGATGCTGTGGGCGGTGCCGGCAGGGGCGTCCCCCTCCTCCGAGACCCCTGCGCCGCCCGTCGACGAGGCGCCGGTGACCCTGACGCTGTTCTACGGCGAGGGTTGCCCGCACTGCGCCGCCGAGATCGAGTTTCTGCTCGACGAGATCGCGCCGACCTACCCGACCCTCGCCATGCAGGCCTACGAGGTGTGGGGCAACGAGGCCAACCGGGCCGTCATGGTGCAGGCGGCGCAGGCCTACGGCTTCGACCCGGGCGCGGTGCCGGTCACCATCATCGAGGGCCCGACCGGCCACCAGGTGCTCATCGGTTTCGGTGCAGCGACGGGTGAGCAGATCACGTCGATCGTCGCCGCCGAGATGGCGGCGGCATCCGGGGCAGCGCCACAGACCCCTGCGCCGGTCACGTCCGCGGCCGTGGTGGACGTGCCCCTGGTGGGGCAGGTCGACCTGGCGGGCTCCTCGCTGCTGGTGGCCACCCTGCTGATCGGGTTCGTCGACGGCATCAACCCCTGCTCGCTGTGGGTGCTGTCGGTGCTGCTCGCCATCGTGCTGCACAGCGGCTCGCGCGGGCGGGTGCTGCTGATCGGCACGGTCTTTCTCGCGGTCACAGCGGCCATGTACGCCGTCTACGTCGCCGGGGTCTACAGCGTGCTGACCGTGCTGGACGGCATGCTGTGGATCAGGGTGGTGGTCGCCCTGGTCGCGCTCACCTTCGGCATCGTGCAGCTGTGGGACGGCCTGCGACCGGGAACCGGGGTGTCACTCTCGATCTCGGCCGAGCGCAAGCCGGGCCTCTACCAGCGCATGCGCGCGGTGGGCCGCGGCGACCGGGGAGTGCTGGCCACGGTGGCCGGCACGGTCGTGCTCGCTGTGGGCGTGTCGCTGCTGGAGACTCCGTGCACCGCTGGGCTGCCGCTGCTGTGGGCCAACCTGCTCGCCGAGCAGTCGGTGCCGGTGGCCACCGCCGTGGCCCTGTTCGGCGTCTACATGCTCGTCTTTCTCGTCGACGAGCTGCTCGTCTTCGGCGTCGCGGTGGTCACGCTGCGCTCGATGAAGCTGCAGCAGAGCCACGGGCAGGCGCTCAAGATCGTCGCCGGGTCGGTGCTGGTCACCCTGGCCGTCGCGATGGTGGCGGTGCCGGATGCCATGCAGTCGGTGGCGGGCACCGTGACGGTGTTCGCCGTGGCCCTCGGGCTAGGGCTGCTGGTGTGGCTGGGCAGCCGCGTGCTGGGTCAGGCCCGCACCCAGCGCGTGAGCAGCGTGCCGTCGTCGTCGCGCACCATCCCGGCCAGCGACACCCCCGTGAGCGGCTCGGGGGATCGTCCCGACACCATGCGCGGGGCGTCACCACCCGCCAGCACGGGAGCGACCGTCCAGCACAGCTCGTCGAGCAGCCCGTCGGCCACGAGGTCGGCCAGCAGCGTCGGACCGCCCTCGCAGAGCAGCCGGCGCAGCCCCTGATCGGCCAGCACGCCGACCATCTCGGCGAGATCGACCTCGTCGTCGCCCGCGCGCAGCACGTCGGCCACCTGTGCGAGCCGCTCCACCGCGTTCCAGTCGGCCGAGCGAGCCGTCACGACCGTCACCCGGTCGGGCCCGCTGAACAGCCGTGCACCAGGGTCCAGCGACAGCGACCGGGTCACCACGACCAGCCGGGGTCGCGGCGCCTGCCCCCGCGACACCCTCGCGGCCGCAGTGGGCTCGTCGATGCGCGGCGGGCCGTAGTTCTCGGCACGGGCGGTGCCGGCCCCCACGACGACCGCGTCGGCCAGCGTGCGCAGATGGCCGAAGACGGCCTTGTCGACGGGGGTCGCCAGCACGCCGGAGCGACCGTCCGGACCGGTGGCGGCACCGTCGACCGAGGTGACCATGTTGGCTCGCAGCCACCACCGCCCGCCGGCCAGGGGCGGGTACTCGTACGACTCGAGAACCTGCGCGAGGGTCTGCCCGGAGGCGCCCGGAGCGGGGAACAGGGTGTCCACGCGCCTATCTCACCACGACGACCCTGCCGGTAGCGTTCATCAGCATGGCAGCGACCGAGCCCCTCGACATCGTCCTGTACGGCGCCACCGGCTTCACCGGCCGCCTCGTCGCGGAGTACCTGGTGGGGCGCGTCCCCGACGGGGTGCGGGTCGGCCTGGCCGGTCGGTCGCAGCCCAAGGTCGCGGCGGTGCGGGACGACCTGGGCCCCGACGCAGCCGACTGGCAGGTGGTCGTGGCCGACAGCTCCGACCCTGCCTCGCTCGTGGCCATGGCCGAGCGAGCCTCGGTGGTGATCAGCACGGTGGGGCCCTACGCGCTCTACGGGCTGCCGTTGGTGCAGGCCTGCGCGCAGACGGGAACCGACTACGTCGACCTGACCGGAGAGGTGCTGTTCATGCGCGACAGCATCGACGCCTACGACGAGGCCGCCCGGGCCAGCGGTGCCCGCATCGTGCACTCCTGTGGGTTCGACTCGATCCCGTCCGACCTCGGCGTGTGGGACCTCAGCGCCCGCGTGGCCGCGGACGGCGCCGGCGAGCTCACCGACACCACGCTCGTCGTGACCCGGATGCGAGGCGGCCTGAGCGGGGGCACGCTCGCCTCGGGCATGGCCGAGATGACCGCAGCGCGTGACGACCCGCAGCGCCGGGCCACCCTGCGCGACCCGTACTCGCTGAGCCCCGACCGGTCGGGCGAACCCGACCTGGGAGACCAGCCCGACCCGCGGGGAACCTCGTTCGACGACGACCTCGGGCAGTGGGTGGGCCCGTTCTTCATGGCCGGCATCAACACCCGGGTGGTGCGTCGCAGCAACGCCCTTCTCGGCTACCGGTACGGGCGCGAGTTCCGCTATCGCGAGGTGATGGGTCTGGGCACCGGGCCCGACGCCGCCGCCAAGGGTGCAGCCCTGGCCGCTGGTCTCGGGGGTCTGGGCGCGGTGATGAGCAACGACATCACCGGCCGAGCCGCGACGGCGGTGGCGTCGAAGGCGCTGCCCAAGCCGGGGGAGGGCCCCGACGAGCAGACCCGGCGCAAGGGGCACTTCACCATGCAGATCCACGCCCGCACCACGACCGGGGCCCGCTACGTCGAGACCGTCGCCGCGCAGGGTGACCCGGGATATGCGGCCACGTGCGTGATGCTCGGGGAGGCCGCGCTGTGCCTGGTGCAGGACTCCGACCGGCTGCCGGACGTGGCCGGCGTGCTGACTCCTGCCGTCGCGTTCGGGTCGGTGCTGGTCGAGCGCCTGCGTGAGGCCGGCATGACGTTCGACGGTGGTGCGGTCGACGAGGCGGCTGACGCCGCGCACGACTGATGGCTCCCACGCGGCTGGTCGACCGGCGTCCGCAGGTGCCCGCCGACCGGCTGGTGGCCGACCTGGTGCCTCCGCCGCGCTTCGCGCCGGTGCGGTTCGAGACGTACCAGCCCGACCCGGCGCAACCGACCCAGGCAGCGGCGCTGGCCGCGCTGCAGGCGTTCGGAGCCAGGCTCACGGAGGCGCCCGGCGCGGCGCGCCGCTCGTGGTTTCGTCGCAGCCCGGCACCTCCGGAGTCGCGCGCCGGCGTCTACCTGGACGGTGGGTTCGGCGTGGGCAAGACCCATCTGCTCGCCTCGCTGTGGCACGTCGCCCCGGAGCCGAAGGCGTTCGGCACGTTCGTCGAGCTGACGAACCTGGTCGGCGCGCTCGGGTTCGCCCCGACCGTGCAGGCGCTCGCGGGGCACCGGCTGCTGGCCATCGACGAGTTCGAGCTCGACGACCCCGGCGACACCGTGCTGGTGTCGACCTTGCTCAACCACCTCGTGGACCGAGGCGTTCGGCTGGCCGCCTCGAGCAACACCCTGCCCGGCGCCCTGGGAGAGGGACGATTCGCGGCCCAGGACTTTCTGCGCGAGATCCAGGGGCTCGCCGCCCACTTCGACGTGCTGCGCGTCGACGGTGAGGACTACCGGCACCGCGGGCTGCCGCAGGCACCGCCCCCGTACTCCAGCGACGAGGTGCGGCGTCGCGCGGCACAGCACGGCGGGGCCGCGACCCTCGACGACTTCGGCTCGCTCGTCGCGCACCTGGCGCAGGTGCACCCGTCGCGCTACGGCCCGATGCTCGACGGCGTCGAGGCGGTGCACCTGACCGACGTGGCGCCGGTGGACGACCAGGCCAGTGCGCTGCGGCTGGTGGTGCTCGCCGACCGGCTCTACGACCGCGACCTGCCCGTGCTGGCCAGCGGCATCCCGTTCGACCAGGTGTTCGGCGACGACATGCTGCGTGGGGGGTACCGCAAGAAGTACTACCGCGCGATCTCGCGGCTGGTGGCGCTGGCCCGCGAGGGTGAGGGGCTCGACCCGGTCGAGATCCAGCGCTGAGCGCACCGCGTCAGCCGACGACCGCCACGCTGCCGGCCGGCAGGTGCAGCAGGCGCCGACCGTCGGGGCCGGACAGGTGGGGCTCGCTCGCCCCGTCGGCGAAGGCGGCCAGCACTCGGCTCGCGTCGGGCACGTCGAGGGTGGTCGGTGACGGTCCGAGGCATGCGGCGACCGTCACGCCGCCTCGGCGCAGCACCGCCCGAGTGTCGTCGACCTGCAGGTCTGCCGAGCGGAGCCAGGGGTCGCGCAGCTCGGCGCGGCTGTGGCGAAGGTCGATGAGCGTGCGGTACCAGGCGTGCAGGCGCGCATGCTCGGGCAGCTCACGCTCCGGCCAGCGCAGCCTCGACCGACGCACGGTCTCGGGGTCTTGGGGGTCGGGCACCTCGCTCGCCGTCCACCCGTGGTCGGCGAACTCCCGGCGCCGGCCCTCGGTGACCGAGCGGGCCAGGTCGGGGTCGGGGAAGGACGAGAAGAACTGCCACGGCGTGGAGGCCCCCCACTCCTCACCCATGAACAGCATCGGCACGAACGGTCCGAGCAGCAGCAGGGCGGCCCCGGCCGCCAGCCGGGCCGGGGGCACGAGGGCCGACAGGCGCTCGCCGTGGGCTCGGTTGCCCACCTGGTCGTGGGTCTGCAGCGAGGCCACGAACCGTGACGAGGGCACCGTGTCGACGTCGACGGGTCGCCCGTGGCGCCGTCCCCGAAAGGTCGAGTAGGTGTCGACGTGGAAGAACGCCCCGCCGAACACCGCACGCATGGCCTCTGCCGGGTCGTCGGCGAAGTCGGCGTAGTAGCCCTGCGACTCTGCGGTCAGCCACGTGTGCAGGGCGTGGTGCACGTCGTCGTCCCACTGGGCGGTCATGCCCAGGCCGCCGCCGGCGCGCGGCAGCACCGTGCGGGGGTCGTTGCGGTCGCTCTCGGCCACGGTCACCAACGGCCGGCCGAGGCGAGCCGCGAGGGCGTCGACGCGGGCTGTCAGCTCCTCCAGGAACGTGAGGGCCCGCGTGTCGTGCAGCTCGTGCACCGCGTCGAGCCGTACTCCGTCGAGGTGGAAGTCGGCCAGCCATGCCTCGACGCTGCCCAGCAGGTAGGCCCGCACCTCGTCCGAGCCCGGGGCGTCGAGGTTCACCGCCTGGCCCCAGGGCGTGCTCACCCTGTCGGTGAAGTACGGGCCGAACTCGGCCAGGTAGTTGCCGCTGGCGCCGAGGTGGTTGTGCACCACGTCGAGCAGCACGGCCAGCCCCTGCCGGTGCGCCGTGTCGACGAACCGCTTGAGCCCGTCCGGCCCGCCGTACGGCTCGTGCACCGACCACGGCGCCACGCCGTCGTACCCCCAGCCGGCGACGCCGTCGAAGGCGGTGACGGGCATGAGCTCGACGTGCGTGACGCCGAGGTCGACCAGGTGCGGCAGGTGCTCGCAGGCGCCGTCGAACGTTCCCGCCGCCGAGAAGGTGCCGACGTGCAGCTCGTAGACCACGGCGTCGTCCCAGCGGCGTCCCCGCCACTGCTCGTCGCTCCAGGCGAAGCGGGTGTGGTCGTAGTGCCGGCCGGGGGAGTGAACGCCGTCGGGCAGCCACACCGCGCGGGGGTCAGGACGCGTCGGGCCACCGTCCAGGCTGAACCCGTACGACTGGCCGTGCTGCAGCGGCGGTGAGGCGCAGAACCAGCCGTCGCCGCCGCTGCGCATCGCGACGGCGCCCTGCTCGAGCACGACGTCGACGCTGTCGGCGTGCGGCGCCCAGACCGACAGCGGGTGGCCGACGGTCATGGGTCGCGCACCAGCAGGGAGACGGGCAGCTCGCGCAGCAGGTCGTCCAGCAGCACCGAGCCGCCCACGTGGGACGCCTGCGTCAGGGCATCGGTCCAGCCCCCCTCGGGGAGCACGACGCGTGCGTCACGCCAGCCGCCGACGCCGTCGAGCTCTCGGGGCCGACGCGTCACGACGGTGGCGAGCCGTCCGGCACGCACGAACCCGAGCGCGTGGGTGGTGGTCGTCGGCAGTGGTTCGTAGTCTCCCGCGGCACCGAACCAGTCGGGATGCTCGCGGCGCAGCCGCAGGGCTGCGCTGACCAGCCGCAGCTTCTCGTCGGACAGGTCACGCGCACGATCGCCCCCGTCGAGCCGGACGAGCCGGTCGGCGCGGTCGGCGAAGTCCACCGGGCGACGGTTGTCGGGGTCGACGAGCGAGAGGTCGACCAGCTCGCAGCCCTGGTAGACGTCAGGGACGCCCGGCAGCGTCAGCGCCAGCAGCTTGGTCGCGAGCGTGGCCACCCGCGCGAACGGCGCGATGTGCTCGACGAAGGCCGCGACCTGGGTCGTGATGGACTCGTCGGCCAGCACCGAGGTCGCGAACGTGACGAGCGCCTGCTCGTAGTCGGCGTCCTGGTCGGTCCAGGTGGTGTGACGCTTGGCCTCGCGGGCGGCCTTGAGCAGGTAGTCGCCCAGCCGCTGCGCCGTGATGGGCCAGGTGCCCACCAGCGTCTGCCACATCAGGTACTCGGTCTCGGGGTCGGGCCACCCGGCGGCGGACCGGTAGGGCGCTGCCGCCTGCTGCCACGACGTGAGTGCCTGGCGCCACGCCTCCGGCACCTCCGACAGCGTGACCAGGCGCGCGCGCACGTCCTCGCTGCGCTTGGTGTCGTGGGTCGACAGGGTCGTCATCGCGGTGGGCGCGGTGCGCTGCTGGCGTGCCGCCCAGGCATGCAGCTCGTCGGGGAAGACGGCGAAGTGCTCGGGGCGTCCACCGACCTCGTTCAGGGCGGTGAGCCGGTGCCAGCGGTAGAACGTCGTGTCCTCGACTCCCTTCGCCATGACCGGACCGCAGGTCTGCTGGAAACGGATGACGAACTCGGCCCGCTTGCCCGACTCGCGTGCGCCGAGCCGCGACAGGGCCAGGTCACGCAGGTAGTCGAGCTCGTCTGCCAGCCGGGGATGCGTCTGCACGCACTGCTCGACGACGTCGTCGAGAACGCTCACGGCCTGCTCCGGAGCGGGCTCGCCGGGCACGACGTAGGCGCGGTAGACGGGGAACGCCACCAGCATCTCCACGATCGCCGACTCCAACCCCTGGCGGGTCAGGTCACGATGCGTCAGGTCCTGCTGGCTCACCTGGTGGGCCAGGTCGACCAGGCGCGCCACCTCGGCCCGCAACGACGTGGCCAGCACCTGCCGCTTCGACGCCTCCGCGACCACGGCGTACTCGCGCAGGTCGTCGGGCACCGTGGACGCCCACAGCGAGGTCAGGGGTTCGGCGCCGGACGGGTCGACGACCACCCCGGTGATGCGGGCCAGGGCGTCGTAGCCGGTCGTGCCTGCGCACGGCCAGTCCTCGGGCAGAGTCTCGTCGCCCTCGAGAATCTTCTCCACGACGATCCACGCGTCCGGCGCGGCTCGCGCGAGCTCCCGGACGTAGCCGCGCGGGTCGGCCAGGCCGTCCGGGTGGTCGATACGAAAGCCGTCGACGACACCGTCGTGGTGCAGACGCAGCAGCAGATCGTGAGTGGCGGCGAACACCTCGGGGTCCTCGACCCGCACCGCCACGAGGGCGCCGACGTCGAAGAAGCGGCGGTAGTTCAGCTCCTCGTCGGCCACCCGCCAGTGGGCCAGGCGGTACCACTGCCGGTCGACGAGCTCGGGCAGGGCCAGGTCTGCGGTGCCCTCGCGCACCGGGAACACGTGGTCGTAGTAGCGCAGCACCGGCTCGTCGCCCTCGGTGTCGAGGGTGATCTCGCCTCGGTCGACGCAGCGGCCGATCCGGTCGCCCAGGACGGGCATGAGGAACGACCGGTGCTGGCTCGACCAGTCGACGTCGAACCACCGGGCGAACTGCGACGCGGGGCCGTCACGCAGCACCGACCACAGCGCCGTGTTGAGCGACTCGGGCTCGGGCACGGCCATGTGGTTGGGCACGACGTCGACCACGACCCCCATCGCGTGCGCGTGCGCCACCTCGGCCAGGGCACGCAGGCCCGTCTCACTACCGAGGTCGTCGCTGATACGGCTGTGGTCGACGACGTCGTAGCCGTGCATCGACCCCGGGACGGCCTGCAGCACCGGCGACAGGTACAGGTGCGACACGCCGAGGGACGACAGGTAGGGGACGACCTGCGCGGCATCGTCGAAGCCGAAGCCCGCGGTGAGCTGCAGCCGGTAGGTCGACGTCGGGACGCTCACACCGGCCCCGACAGCCGACGCAGCACGACGACCGACCGTGCGACGACGGTGATGGCCTCACCGGCCCCGATGAGCGATCGGTCCGTGACGTCGGGCTCGGCGGTGTCGATGACGAGGGCCCACGACTCGCCCAGCCACGGAGGCGGGACGGTGAACTCGATGTCTTCGTGGCCTGCGTGGAAGAGCAGCAGGAAGGAGTCGTCCTCGATGCGCTCTCCTCGCGGTCCGGCCTCCCCGATGGCCTCTCCGTTGAGAAAGGCGGCCAGCGACCGCGCGTAGCCGGTCTCCCAGTCCTGCGACGTCATGATCGTGCCGTCGGGGCGCAGCCAGACGATGTCGCCGACCTCCTCGTCCGGGCCCGAACCGTGGCCGTCGAGGAAGCGCCGACGCCGAAAGACCGGGTGCTCGGCCCGCAGCTCGGTGAGCATCGTCGTGAACGCCAGCAGATCGGTGTCCACGTCGTCCCAGTCGATCCACGACAGCTCGTTGTCCTGGCAGTAGACGTTGTTGTTGCCCTGCTGGGTGCGCCCCAGCTCGTCACCGTGCGCGATCATCGGCACGCCCTGGCTCAGCAGCAGCGTGGTGAGGATGTTGCGCTGCTGGCGCGCGCGCAGCGCCAGCACGTCGGCGTCGTCGGTGTCGCCCTCCACGCCGCAGTTCCAGGAGCGGTTGTGGCTCTCCCCGTCCCGGTTGCCCTCCCCGTTCGCGTCGTTGTGCTTGTCGTTGTACGACACGAGGTCGCGCAGGGTGAACCCGTCGTGGGCGATGACGAAGTTGATGCTGGCCGAGGGCCGCCTGCCGTCGTCCTGGTAGAGGTCGGACGACCCGGTGATGCGGGCGGCGAACTCGCCCAGCGTCTCGGGCTCGCCGCGCCAGTAGTCGCGCACCGTGTCGCGGTACTTGCCGTTCCACTCCGACCACAGGGGAGGAAAGTTGCCTACCTGATAGCCCCCGTCTCCGAGGTCCCACGGCTCGGCGATGAGCTTGACCTGCGAGACCACCGGGTCTTGCTGCACGAGGTCGAAGAACGCCGACAGCCGGTCGACCTCGTGGAACTGCCGGGCCAGCGTCGAGGCGAGGTCGAAGCGAAAGCCGTCCACGTGCATCTCGGTGACCCAGTAGCGCAGGGAGTCCATGATCAGCTGCAGCACGTGCGGGTGCCGCATGAGCAGGCTGTTGCCGGTGCCCGTGGTGTCGTAGTAGTGCGAGAGGTCGTCGTCGACGAGGCGGTAGTAGGCGGTGTTGTCGATGCCGCGGAACGACAGCATCGGACCGAGGTGGTTGCCCTCGGCGGTGTGGTTGTAGACCACGTCGAGAATGACCTCGATGCCGGCCTTGTGCAGCGTCTTGACCATCGACTTGAACTCGGCGACCTGCTCGCCCCGCTGCCCCGCCGCCGCGTACTCGTTGTGGGGGGCGAAGAAGCCGATGGTGTTGTAGCCCCAGTAGTTGCGCAGGCCCTGCTCGGCGAGGTGGTTGTCCTGGACGAACTGGTGCACCGGCATCAGCTCGATCGCGGTGACGCCCAAGCCGGTGAGGTGGTCCACGATCGCGGGGTGCGCGACACCGGCATAGGTGCCCCGCAGCTCGGGCGGCACGTCGGGATGGGTCATGGTGAGCCCCACGACGTGCGCCTCGTAGATCACGGTCTCGTGGTACGGGGTCTTGAGCAGGTGGTCGTGGCCCCAGTCGAAGAAGGGGTTGATGACCACCGAGTACATGGCGTGCTCGGCCGAGTCGAGGTCGTTGACCAGGGAGTGGTCGTCGAACCGGTAGCCGTAGAGCGCCTCGTCCCAGTCGGGCTGCCGCTCGACGGCCTTCGCGTACGGGTCGAGCAGCAGCTTGGCCGGGTTGCAGCGCAGGCCCTTCTCGGGCGCGTGCGGGCCGTGCACGCGGTAGCCGTAGCGCTGGCCGGGCTGCACGCGGGGCAGGTAGCCGTGCCAGACGAACGCCTCACGCTCGGTGAGCGGCAGTCGAGTCTCCACGCCGTTGTCGTCGATGAGACAGAGCTCGACGTGCTCGGCCACCTCGCTGAAAAGGGCGAAGTTGGTGCCTTCGCCGTCATATGTCGCACCCAGGGGGTACGGGACCCCCGGCCAGATCTCCACTGGCGAGACCCTAGCCAACCTCGCCGGTGCTCGGCGTCGCTCGCGCCACGATCGTCGCCGGGTGCAGACCGGCGGGCAGTGCGCCGAACAGGCCCAAGGTGGCCGCGGACCCGGCGCCCAGTCGAGTGGCGACGAAGGCGTCGGCCACCGCCGCAGGGCTGAACCGAACCACGAGTGAGGCCTGCAGCAGCGTGGCTATGCGTCCGGCAAGCTCCCGGGCCCGACCCTGGGCTGTGTCGGGGTCGCGCCCCGCCTCGGCCAGTGCCGTGAGCAGGCCGGACGTCGCCCGGTCGTACTCGGCGCTGGTACCCGAGGCCGCAGCCAGCTCCGCCTCC
>CAYNWB010000041.1:0-19656 GCA_964400785.1 uncultured Actinomycetes bacterium
GGGCTGGGTCGAGAAGGTCGAGGGCCCGCACGAGGGCACACTAGGGGTGCGACCGGGGGGTGTGGCAGGGTCGTGTGGTGCAGCAGGGTTGGGTGTGCGCCGAGCGGCGCAGCGGATCCCGGGGAGTGGCATGAACGCGCACGACGGTCTGGTGCTGGCGATCGACCAGGGCACGACGAGCAGCCGGGCGATCCTCTTCGGACGGGACGGCCTGCCGGTGGCGTCGGCCCAGCAGGAGTTCACGCAGCACTTCCCCCGCCCGGGGTGGGTCGAGCACGACCCGATGCAGATCTGGTCGTCGGTGCGCGAGGTCACGGCCGCGGTCGAGGCCCGGGCGGACGTGACTGCCGCGGACATCGCGGCGGTCGGCCTGACGAACCAGCGCGAGACCACCGTGGTGTGGGACCGCACGACCGGACGCCCGGTCGCCCCTGCGATCGTCTGGCAGGACACCCGCACCCAGGCGATCTGCGACCGGCTCGCCGCCGACGGAGGCACACGACGCTTCGCCGAGCGCACCGGCCTACCCCTGGCGACCTACTTCTCCGGCCCCAAGGTGGCGTGGGTGCTCGAGAACGTCCCCGGGGCGCGGGACCGGGCAGAGGCCGGCGACCTGCTGTTCGGCACGGTCGACTGCTGGGTGCTCTGGAACGCGACCGGTGGGGTCGACGGCGGCGTGCACGTCACCGACGTCACGAATGCGTCGCGCACCATGCTCATGGACCTGCGCACCCTGGACTGGGACCCACAGATCTGCGCCGTGATGGGGATCCCGACGAGCATGCTGCCGGCGATCCGGTCGTCCTCGCAGGTATACGGCCACGGACGGGCGGCGGGCCTGCTGCACGGGGTGCCCTACGCAGGCATCCTCGGCGACCAGCAGGCTGCCACCTTCGGCCAGGCCTGCTTCGAGGTCGGTGCGGCGAAGAACACCTATGGGACGGGCAGCTTCATGCTGCTCAACACCGGTGAGCAGCCGGTCGCGAGCGAGCACGGTCTGGTCACCACGGTCGCCTACCGGCTCGGCGACGCCCCGGCCGTCTACGCGCTCGAGGGCTCCATCGCGGTCACCGGGTCGCTCGTGCAGTGGCTGCGCGACAACCTGGGCATCATCGCCACGGCCGCGGACGTCGAGCCGCTGGCCGCGAGTGTCGACGACAACGGCGGTGTCTACGTCGTCCCGGCGTTCTCGGGGCTCTTCGCGCCGTACTGGCGCCCGGACGCTCGCGGCATCGTCGCGGGTCTGACGCGGTACGCGACCAAGGCCCACCTGGCCAGGGCGGCGCTGGAGGCCGTCGCGCTTCAGACCCGCGAGGTGGCCGAGGCCATGGCTGCCGACTCCGGGGTGACGCTGACCGAGCTGCGGGTGGACGGCGGCATGACCGCCAACGAGCTGCTCATGCAGATCCAGGCCGACGTGCTCGGGGTGGACGTGGTGCGCCCGGTGGTGCCCGAGACCACAGCGCTGGGCGCTGCCTACGCTGCCGGGCTCGCGGTGGGGTACTGGTCGTCCACCGACGACATCGTGGCCAACTGGGCCGAGGACAGGCGGTGGTCGCCGCAGCGCGACGAGGCGTGGCGCGATCGGGAGCTACGACGGTGGCGCAAGGCGGTCTCGCGCAGCATGGACTGGGTGGACGACGACGAACGAGCAGCGCACGAGAGCACGAGCTGAGGAATCGAGGACAGGATGCGGCCACACCCGGATGCACGACTCGGCCCCGACGAGCACCGCTCGTCGTGGGACCGACTCACCACGGCCCACCTCGACGTGCTGGTCGTCGGAGGTGGGGTCACGGGCACCGGAGCTGCGCTGGACGCGGCCACCCGCGGCCTGTCCGTGGGGCTGGTGGAGGCCCGAGACCTGGCGTCCGGGACGTCGTCCCGGTCGAGCAAGCTCTTCCACGGGGGCCTGCGCTACCTGGAGAAGCTCGACTTCGCCCTGGTGCGAGAGGCCCTGCGCGAGCGGGAGCTGAGCCTCACCGTGCTTGCCCCGCACCTGGTCAAGCCCGTCCCCTTCCTCTACCCGATCAAGGGTCTGGGGTGGGAACGCCCCTACTTCGCCGCCGGGCTGACCCTGTACGAGGCGCTCGGCGGACCGAACTCGCTGCCTCGGCATCGACACCTGTCCCGGCGCGGGGCCCGCTCGATCGCACCGTCCCTGCGCCCGGACTCCCTCGTCGGCGCCATCCAGTTCTGGGACTCCCAGGCCGACGACGCCCGACACACGCTCACGGTGGCCCGCACCGCGGCGCGGTACGGCGCGATCGTGCGCACCTCGACAGAGGTCGTCGGGCTGGTCCGCGAGGGCGGACGGGTGGTGGGCGCCGAGATCCGTGACGTGGAGTCCGGAGCGGTCGACACGGTGACGGCGGACTCCGTCGTCGTCTGCGCCGGCGTCTGGACCGACGACGTCGAAGCCCTCTCGGGCAGCCGGGGACGGTTCAACGTCCGCGCGTCCAAGGGCATCCACCTCGTGGTGCCGCGCGACCGGATCGCCTCGGAGTCCGGCCTGTTCCTGCGCACCCCGTCCTCGGTGCTCTTCGTGATCCCGTGGGGTCAGCACTGGCTGGTCGGCACCACCGACACCGACTGGAACCTCGACCGGGCCCACCCGGCGGCCAGCCGAGCCGACATCGACTACCTGCTCGGTCAGGTCAACCAGGTGCTGGTGCGCCCGCTCACCCGCGACGACATCGTCGGGGTCTTCGCCGGGCTGCGGCCCCTGCTGTCCGGGGAGTCGGAGGAGACCTCGCAGCTCTCGCGCGAGCATGCGGTCGCCCGGCCGGTTCCCGGTCTCGTGACCATCGCCGGCGGCAAGTACACGACCTATCGGGTCATGGCCGCAGACGCCATCGACGCCACCCTCCCCGACCTGCGCCGCACCCCGGGGCCGTCGGTCACCGACCAGACCCCGCTGCTGGGCGCGGAGGGCTACGCCGCCCTGGTCAACCAGGTCGACCGCCTCGCCGAGCACTACAGCCTGCCGGCCTGGCGGGTCCAGCACCTGCTCGACCGGTACGGGTCGCTCATCGGCGAGGTGCTCGAGCCGGCGGACGCCGACCCGTCCCTGCTCGAGCCCATCGACGGTGCCGACGGGTACCTGGCGGCAGAGATCCGATACGGCGCCACCCACGAGGGTGCGCTGCACCTGGACGACCTGCTGGCTCGCCGCACCCGTATCTCGATCGAGACCGCGCACCGGGGTACGGACGCTGCTGCGGCTGCCGCCGACCTGGTGGCCGACGTGCTCGGCTGGGCACCGGAGCGGGTGCAGGCCGAGATCGAGGTCTACCTCGCTCGCGTGGCTGCCGAGCGCGCGTCCCAGGACGAGCCGGACGACCGCGCCGCCGACGCCGCCCGTCTGCTCGCGCCGGACACGCGCCGGGTGAGTGTCGGACGTGCGTTGGACGACTGAGTCAGTCCTCGCCGCCTGACAGGCCCGTCTTGATCAGGTCCATCACCGACGAGTCGGCGAGCGTCGTGACGTCGCCGACCTCACGGTTCTCGGCCACGTCGCGAAGCAGGCGCCGCATGATCTTGCCCGAGCGGGTCTTGGGCAGCTCGGCCACCACCATGATCTGGCGCGGCTTGGCGATCGGCCCGATCTCCTTGGCGACGTGGTTGCGCAGGTCGGTGACCGTGTCGGCCCCCTCGGTAGCTGTACCCCGCAGGATGACGAACGCGACGATGCCCTGACCCGTGGTGGGGTCTGAGGCCCCGACGACGGCGGCCTCGGCGACGTCGGGGTGCGAGACCAGCGCCGACTCCACCTCGGTGGTCGAGATCCGGTGCCCCGACACGTTCATGACGTCGTCCACCCGGCCGAGCAGCCACAGATCGCCGTCGGAGTCCTTCTTCGCCCCGTCGCCGGCGAAGTACTGGCCCTCGAAGCGGCTCCAGTACGTGTCGACGAAGCGCTGGTCGTCGCCCCAGATCGTCCTGAGCATCGCCGGCCACGGCTGCGACAGCACCAGGTAGCCGCCTCCGCCGGCGGGCACCGACTGACCGAGGTCGTCGATCACGTCGGCACTGATGCCGGGAAGCGCGCGTTGGGCCGAACCGGGCTTCGTGGCGGTCACGCCGGGAAGCGGGCTGATCATGATGGCGCCCGTCTCGGTCTGCCACCAGGTGTCGACGATCGGGCAGCGGTCACGGCCGACGTGCTCGCGGTACCACATCCAGGCCTCGGGGTTGATGGGCTCACCGACCGATCCGAGCACTCGCAGCGACGACAGGTCGTAGCCCGCCGGGATGTCGGAGCCCCACTTCATCATGGTGCGGATGAGCGTCGGCGCCGTGTAGAAGATCGTGACGCCGTACTGCTGCACGATCTCCCACAGGCGGCCCTTGTGCGGGGTGTCCGGGGTTCCCTCGTACATCACCTGCGTGGCCCGGTTGGCCAGCGGGCCGTAGGTGATGTAGCTGTGCCCGGTGACCCAGCCGACGTCAGCGGTGCACCAGTAGACGTCGGTGTCGGGCTTGAGGTCGAAGACGTACTTGTGGGTGTAGGCGACCTGGGTCAGGTAGCCGCCGGTCGTGTGCTTGATGCCCTTCGGCTTACCCGTGGTGCCGGAGGTGTAGAGGATGAACAAGGGGTGCTCGGAGTCGTGCGGGACGTAGGCGTGCTCGTCGCTCTGGGTGTCGACGAACTCGTGCCACCAGACGTCGCGGCCGTCGGTCCAGGCCACGTCCTGCCCCGTCCGACGAACGACGAGCACGTGCTGGATGCTCGCGGCACCGGCAGCCAGCGCGTCGTCCACGGCGGGCTTGAGCGCGGCGGGCTTGCCCCGGCGGTACCCGCCGTCGCTGGTGATGACGACCTTGGCCTCGGCGTCCTCGATGCGCGAGCGCAGGGCCTCGGCCGAGAAGCCGCCGAACACGACCGAGTGCACAGCCCCGATGCGGGCACAGGCCAGCATGGCGATGGTCGCCTCAGGGATCATCGGCAGGTAGATCGCCACTCGGTCACCCTTGGCGACGCCCAGGGCCTCCAGGGCGTTGGCGGCACGGTTGACCTGCGACTGCAGGTCGGCGTAGGTGATGGTGCGGGTGTCGTCGGCGGGCTCGCCCACCCAGTGGATCGCGACCTGGTCGCCGTGGCCGGCCTGCACGTGACGGTCGACGCAGTTGTAGGCGACGTTCAGCTCGCCTCCCACGAACCACTGGGCGAAGGGCGGGTTCGTCCAGTCGAGCACCTGGGACCACTCGGTGTCCCACGCGATGAGCTCGCGGGCCTGGGTCTCCCAGAAGCCGAGCCGGTCGGCGGCCGCCTGCTCGTACAGCTCGGGCTGGCCGTTGGCCTGCGCCGCGAACTCCGTCGACGGCGCGAAGGTGCGCTCTTCGTGCAGCAGGTTCTCCAGGGCTTCCGAGGTCACTGCGGTCTCCTCCGGGTGGGACGTTTGACCGGCACGCTAGAAGCGCCGGCGGCGGTCGGTCGGGCCTTTGCGCGGGTGTGCGGCGAGCGGCGGCGGCATGGCGACGAGCGGTCTAGAAGCGGCGGGCGCTGTGCCGGGCCAGGTCCGTCGACATCGCGGCCGCCACAGCCTCACCGTAGGTGGTGATCCCCTGCATGCGCAGCAGCTCGATCATCGCCACGAAGACCTCGGCGGTGAGCAGGGCGTCACCGAGCGCCGTGTGCCGGCCGAGCACAGGGACGTCGTAGCGGCGGGCGAGGGTCTCCAGCGAGTGGTGCTCGCTGTCGGCGGGGTGCAGGACGGCGGACAGCAGCAGCACGTCGAGCACACGGGTCGGCAGCGTGACCCCGGCGGCGCGCTCGGCCGGGCGAAGGAACGCCAGGTCGAAGGCGATGTCGTGACCGACCAGAACCGTCTGCTCGGCGAAGCGCGAGAGGTCGCGCAGCACGGTGGGCAGGGTGGACCGCCCCGACACCATCGCGTCGGTGATCCCGTGCACCGCCGTGGCGACGGCCGGTATCGGGCGTCCCGGGTCGACCAGGCGGTCCAGCACGTCGTCCTCGCGAACCCGGGCTCGGTCCACCCGCACAGCACCGACGGAGACGATCGCGTCCCCTCCTCGCGGGTCAAGCCCCGTGGTCTCGGTGTCGAGCACTGTGTAGGCCAGCGAGCGCAGGTCGTCTCCCGATCCAGGTGCCGAGGCGTCGACGTCGAGCAGCGAGAAGTCGTACACCACCGGTCGCGGGGCGGCCCGTGGAAGCACCGGCTCGGACTGCGGCGGGGTCTGGGCGGTGCCGACGTCGGTGGGCTGTGACGACCCGCGCGACTCGCCCGCCTCGGCCGGGCCGACCAGGACGAAACCGGAGTACCTGCCCTGCTCGGAGACCGGACCGACGCGAAGCTCCAGAGTCGTCTCACCGCACCGCACCGTCGACGACGTTCGCTTCCCCCGCAGCGCCTGCGCCACCGGCTCGGCGAGGTCGTCACGGTCGAGCACGGCGAACACCGAGCGGCCCACGCCGAGAAAGTTGTCGCGCCCGCACGCGTGCCGGGCAGCCTCGTTGAGCAGCAGCACCAGGCCGTCGCGGGTGCAGACCAGAACCGGGTGGTCGAGATCGGCCAGCACGGCCGCCAGCCGGTCGCGCTCGGCCGCCAGCTCAGCGCGTGCCTGTGCGACGCGGCTGTCGACATCGCGCTGGGCCTGCTCGGCCCGCGTGGCCAGCTCGTTGATGGCCGCGGTCACCTCGGCATGCCCCTGGCTGGGGCCGTCGTCGACCGCACGGTGGCGGGGGTTGGCGCCGGCTGCGGTGCGAGCGGCGGCCGCCAGTCGTCGCGCCGCCTGGTCGTGGGCGTGCAGCCGGCCGCGCATGAGCCACCAGACTCCACCGACCAGCACGACGAGTCCGCCGGTGAGTGCCCACCACACCTGGCGGGCTGCCGTGAGTAGGTCCTCGCGCGACGCGGGGTCGAGGTCGAGGATCACGATGGCGGCGGTGATCGCCGGTACCACGGTGGCGAAGACCGCGACCAGGATCGCCTGATGGGTCGCTGCTCGTCTCATGGATCGGTCCTCCCCGAGGGCTCGATCAGGGGTGCAGGTCGGTACGGAAGCGCAGCGCCGTCGCCTGCTGCACCTCCCGGATCGCGTCGAAGGCCTGGCGCAGCAGCCGCTCGTCCACCCAGCGGATCCGGTTCGGCGCGACCAGGTCGGTGATCGGCTCCCCGGCTCGGGCGGCACGCAGCTGGTGCGTCAGCCGCAGGCGGGTCAGCAGCGCGTGGGCGAAGCCCAGCCGCCCCGCGGCCCGCGGGCTGAGCTGACCCGCCTGCTCGGCCGCGACGAGTCGCTCGCGCGTGCCGACGGCGGTCGACCCGGCTGCCAGGCTGTACGTGCGCGCGATCATGGTCAGGGGCGCGAGGCCGCCCTTCTTGAGGTCGACCTTGCCCCTGGTGAGCCGTAGCCGGCCGAGCGCCCAGACGCCCGACGGGTACTGCACCGCGGCCGCAGCCAGCCCCTGCAGCAGCCGTGCCGACCCGGCTGCGCCCACCATGATCGACTGCAGCGACGAGACGTCGAGGTCGCCGGCGATGGGTCGCAGGTCGAGAAACACGTCGGCATCGAGCACATCCTGCGGGCGCGGGTCGATGAAGCGTTGTCGCAGGATGCCCTCCCAGTCGGCCAGGCTGTGCGCCCAGGTGGTGGCCATGTAGTCGCCGTCGCACCGGCGCAGCCCCGCCGTGTGCAGCGCGTCGACCACGTGGGCCGCCAGCTTCTGGCCGTAGGCGATCGCGTCCGGGTCGTCGGACGCCAGCACCAGGGCGTTGTCCTGGTCGCTGGCCAGGGACGGCTCCCTGCGGGCATGGGAGCCGAGCGCCAGCCAGGCGTAGGGCGTGGGGGGCTCGCCGAGCACGTGCTCGGCCTCGGCGAGCGCGTCCCGGGTCACGCTGTCGTAGTGGTCGGCCAGGCCCATGACGGCGTCGAGGGGAGCGCGCTGCGCCGCCAGCCGCTCGACCACGGCGAGCGTGTCCTCCGACGGTCGTCCCACGGTCACGGCCACCGTCCCCCTCGGCCGGTCAGGTTGGCGCCGCGGTCCAGGCCCAGCGCCTCGGGTGTGTGCAGCCGCACCATGATCCTCTGCACCCCGCTGGGAACCTGCCGCTGGCTGATCAGCGAGACCACGACCATGGTGGCGAACGCTAGCGGCATCGTCCAGGCCGCGGGCTGAGCCAGCAGGGCTCCGGCCCAGCCGTCGAGCGGACCCCCCAGCATCGTCACCAGAACCGCTGCGCTCGCGAGGCCGCCTCCGACGAGCAGGCCCGAGACCGCGCCGCGGGCCGTCAGCCTCGGCCACCAGATGCCGAGCAGCAGCAGCGGGCAGAACGACGACGCCGCCACGGCGAAGGCGAGCCCGACCATGCTCGCAACCCCCAGCCGTTGGCTGCCCAGCGTGAGCACGAGCGGTACCAGTACCGCGATCGTGGTGGCGATGCGGAAGGAGCGTCGCGCCGACCCCCCTCGCCGACTGAGCACGTCCTGGGAGAGCACTCCGGCCACGGAGACCACGAGGCCCGACGACGTGGACAGGAACGCGGCGAACGCACCGGCGGCGACCAGCGCGCCGAGCAGCTGGCCGGGCACGCCGTCCACCATCGCGGTCGGCAAGGTCAGCACGACCGCGTCGGTGCGACCGGTCAGCAGCAGCTCGGGCGCGTAGATGCGACCGAGAGCCCCGTAGATGGGAGGCGTCAGGTAGAAGATGCCGACCAGGCCGAGCACCGTCAGGGCCGTTCGGCGTGCGGCACGTCCGTCCGGGTTGGTGTAGAAGCGCACGAGCACGTGCGGCAACCCCATCGTGCCGAAGAACAGGGCGAGCATCAGCGAGTAGACCCGGTAGAGGGGCTGGCTCTGGCCGTTCGACAGCGGGTACCCCCACTGCTCGCCGGTGAGGGCGGGGGAGGTGCCCACCGCAGGCACCTCGGCACCGGCGGGGAACGTCAGCCTGGTGGGTGCGCTCACCGCGTACTCGCCGGGGGTCAGGCGCACAGCTGCGTCGAGCACCTGATCGTCGAGGGTGCCGTCCACGGCGACCAGCACCGGCTCGGCGATCGTGATCGTGACGTCGGTGGTGAGGGTGACCGTGGTGCGGTCGCCGAACTCGGCGGGGCGGTCGGCGATCACCGCGGGGCTGCCGTCGGCGCGCCAGGCCGCGACGAGGAAGAAGACGGGCAGCGCGATCGCGACCAGCTTCAGCCAGTACTGGAAGGCCTGCACGAGCGTGATGCTGCGCATGCCGCCCCCCGCGACGGTGGCCAGCACGACCAGGCCGACGGCGAGCACGCCGACCCAGGTGGGAGCACCCGTGACGGTGCGCAGCGTCAGGCCGGCACCCTGCATCTGGGGGACGAGGTAGAGCCATCCGATGGCGACCACGAACGAGGTTGCCACCGCGCGTACCCGGGTGGACTGCAGCCGGCCCTGGGCGAAGTCGGGGATGGTGAACGCGCCGGACCGGCGCAGGGGGGCCGCGACGAGAGCCAGCAGCAGCAGGTAGCCGACGGTGTAGCCGACGGGGTACCAGAGCATGTCGACCCCGAAAGCCAGCACGAGCCCGGCGACGCCCAGAAAGCTGGCCGCCGAGAGGTACTCGCCACCGATGGCGGCGGCGTTCATGCCCGGGGACACCGTGCGCGAGGCGACGTAGAAGTCGCCCGTGGTGCGCGACATGCGGGTGCCGAAAGCCCCGATGAGAACCCCTGCCAGCACCGAGAGCGCGATCGCGGCGAGCGCCAGCCCAGGGTCCACCGAGGAGGTCACCGGCGGCTCACGATCCGCGTGAACTCCGCCTCGTTGCGCTCGGACTGCCGCACGTAGCGCCATCCCACCGCCACCAGCACGGGGTACACCACGACCCCGAGCAGCAGCCAGGCGAGGGGGACGGGACCGACGGTCAGCCGCGCCAGGGACTCGTCGACCGCGAAGGCGGCCGGCAGTGCTGCCAGCGGCAGCAGGACGATGGCCAGGGTCGACAGGCCGAGGCGCAGCTGGGTGCGAACCAGCGACCGCATGTAGGTCTCACCGAGCACCGTCTGCTCGTCGATGTCTCGGCTGCCGGAGGCCGCCCCCGGCGTCGCGGCCGGTGGCGGCTCGCGGCGCACGACCACGCGCGGGGGCTGCGGGGTCTCGCTCATGACGGACCGGCTCCCTCCCGGCCTGGCCGGGCCTGCCGGATCAGCCGGTCGCGCAGCTCTCGGGTGTGCCGGCGGCTGACCTGCAGCACGTCTCCGCCTGCCACCTCGACCGTGACGCGCCCGCCTTCGGAGCGCACCTCGACGATGTGGCCGATCGCGACGAGGTGGCTGCGGTGGATGCGGACGAAGCCCTCCGGCGCCCACCGTTCCTCGAGCGTCGAGAGGGGGATGCGCACAAGGTGGCTGCCTTCGGAGGTGTGCAGCCGGGCGTAGTCGCCCTGCGCCTCGGCGTAGCGGATGTCGCTGCGTTGGATGAATCGGGTCACCCCGCCCAGCTCCACTGGGATCGTCTCGTCCGTGACCTCGGCGACGACAGGGGCAGGCCCCGGTCGTCGCGCCTCCGACACCCGTCGGACGGCCTCGCGCAACCGCTGCTCGCGCACCGGCTTCATGACGTAGTCGACGGCCTTGACCTCGAAGGCGTCCACCGCGTGGTCGTCGTAGGCAGAGACGAACACCACGACCGGGGCCTGCCGGAAGCGACCGAGCACGCGGGCGAGGTCGAGGCCGGTGAGCCCGGGCATGCGGATGTCGAGGAACACCGCGTCCACCGGCGTCTCCTGCAGCAGCCGCAGCGCGGTAGCGCCGTCCGACGCGGTGTGCACGGCAGCAACACGAGGGTCGCGTCCGAGCAGGAAGGCGAGCTCGTCCAACGCGGGTCTCTCGTCGTCGACCGCCAGCACTCGAAGGGTCATGTCGGCGTCACTCCTACGGCGAACTTGGGTACTCGAAGCACGACTTTGGTGCCGGCGCCCTCGGCGGTCTCCACGACGACCCCGTAGCGGTCACCGAACACGGTGCGCATGCGCTCGTCGACGTTGGCCAGCCCGACGTGGTCGCCTCCCGGCTGCCCGCCGAGGGTTCGGCGCACCTTCTCGGGGTCGATGCCGACGCCGTCGTCCTCGACCGAGATGAGTGCGTCTGCGCCCACGTCCTCTGCCCTGATGGTCACGTGCCCGATGCCGGGCTTGCCCTCCAGCCCGTGCCGCACGGCGTTCTCCACCAGAGGCTGCACGCACAGGAACGGTACGGTCACCGGCATCACCTCGGGGGCGACGCGGATGGTCACCTGGAGCCGCTCGCCGAACCGCGCCTTCTCCAGCAGCAGGTACTGCTCGATCGAGCGGAGCTCCTCGGCCAGCGTCGTGAACTCGCCGTGGCGTCGGAAGGAGTAGCGCGTGAAGTCGGCGAACTCGAGCAGCAGCTCGCGGGCCCGGTCGGGGTCGGTGCGGACGAACGAGGCGATGGCAGTCAGCGAGTTGTAGATGAAGTGGGGGGAGATCTGGGCGCGCAGGGCGCGAACCTCGGCCTCGGCCATGCGGGTGCGTGAGCGGTCGAGCTCGGCGAGCTCGAGCTGGCCTGAGACGAACCGAGCGACTTCCTCGGTCGCCCTGATCGTGATCGCCCCGGGGCGGGCACGCTCGTAGGCCACGAGGGCACCGACCACCCTGTCCTCGGCGCGCAGGGGGGCCGCGACGGCGTGGCGGAGAACCCCGACGGCACCGGCCAGCTGGTGTGCTGCGAGCACCTCGCTGCGGTTCTCGCGCATCGTGCTGCCCGCATGCTGCACCGCGGCATCTCGGCCGTCACCCCCGATGCCGTCCCAGGCAAGAGTCTTGGTCGTATCGGTGATGGCGAGGGCGTCGGCACCGAGGAGTGACCGCAGGTAGCGAACCGAACGGGCCGCCGACTCGGCGTCCAGGCCGGCGCGCAGGGCCGGCGCGGCCATGCTGGCGGTGTTCAGCGTCCGGTAGGTGGCCACGTCCGCCGGATGGGCCAGCTCGTTGCGCCCACCCACGGCACGCGCGACGAGCAACGTCACCACGATGGCGACGGCCGCGGCGACGCCGGCGAGCACCCACTCCCGCATGACCGCCGAACGTACCCCGCCTGGGCGCGGATACCGTGGCTTCGTGATCGGGTTGACGCGCGCCACGGGACTTCTTGGCATCGCCCAGGCTGCTGCGGCCACCCGCGACGCCATCGACGTGGTGCTGCGTCAGCGGGCGGTGCAGACCGGCGCGGTCGCCCTGGCCCGCGAGTCGGTCGACCGGGGGGCGGCGGCAAGTGCGCGGCTCGAGGGGGCCGATCCGGCACTCGCCGAGAGCCCCGAGGTGCTGGCAGCACTGCGTGTCACCGAGGCTGCCGCAGGGCTCGCGTCGCTGTGGCGCACGGCGCCCCTGCAGGTGCTGGCCAGGCTGCACCTGCTGGCAGCCGCCGACCTGGCAGCCGATGACGTGCTGGGCCGGCCCCGAGACGCCACGGCGGCGCGACGGCTGCGGGCGACGATGCTGGAGGTCGCTCGCGTGGCCGCACCGGGGTCATCCGTGCCGGCACTCGTGGTCGCGGCGGTCGTGCACGCCGAGGCGGCCGAGGCCTTCGCCCCGATGGGGGGGCTCGTCGGACGTGCGGCCGAGCGGGTCGTGCTGGTCGCGACAGGGGTCGACCCCACCGGTGTCCTGGTACCCGAGCAGGGGCACCTCGCCGACCAGCCGGGGTACCTCGACGATCGCGCGCGCCTTCTGACCGGCACCGACGTGGCGGTCGCGACGTGGGTCGAGA
Source organism: uncultured Actinomycetes bacterium (assembly GCA_964400785.1). Classification (GTDB taxonomy): domain Bacteria; phylum Actinomycetota; class Actinomycetes; order Jiangellales; family Jiangellaceae; genus CAVQGZ01. The sequence goes on from CAYNWB010000041.1 coordinate 12,726, forward strand.
GGTGCGCCCGCGCCTACACCGCCGCAGCGGAGGTCACTGCCACGATGGTGGCGAACCCTCGCTGACCGGGGGGCTCACGGACGCCGGGAGGACACGTACCAGGCGACCCCAGCGGCGGCCGCCAGTGCTCCCGCTCCGGCCGCCACTGCCAGCTCGTGGCCCTGCCAGCGTTCGCGCAGCTGGCGTCTGCGCAGGGCGACCGGCTGGCTGAACACGAGCACGGGCCATCCGCGCGCCGAGGCCTCGCGACGCAGGGCGCGGTCCGGGTTCACCGCGTAGGGGTGTCCTACCGCCTCGAGCATGGGCAGGTCGGTGACGGAGTCGGAGTAGGCGTAGCTGCGGGTGAGGTCGTAGCCGTTCTGCTCGGCCAGGTCGCGAATCGCCTCGGCCTTCGCCTCGGCGTACAGGTACGACTCGATGACGCCGGTGTACTTGCCGTCGGCGACCTGCATGCGGCTGCCGAGGGAGCGGTCGGCCCCCAGCATCTCGCCGATCGGGCCGACCAGCTCATCCCCCGACGACGACACGATGACCACGTCGCGCCCGGCCAGTTGGTGCTCGTCGATGAGCCGCACGGCCTCCTCGTACACGATGGGGTCGACGATCGTGTGCAAGGTCTCCGACACGATGTCTCGAACGGTGGCCACCGGCCACCCGACCACGAGGGCCGACATGTACTCGCGCATGCGCTCCATCTGGTCGTGGTCGGCGCCGCCGACGAGGAACACGAATTGCCCGTAGGCGCTGCGCAGCACCGAGCGCCGGTTGATGAGCCCACCGCGGTAGAAGGGTCGGCTGAACGCGAGTGCGCTCGAGCGCGCGATGATCGTCTTGTCGAGGTCGAAGAACGCGGCGGATCGACGAACGGCTGGTCGTCTGGCCGGTGCCGGCGGCGGCGTGCTCACGATGACCGACCCTACGGCGCCCTCGTCCACAGGCGCAGGGGAGTGCGGCGTGTCGTCCACAGGCGCCCACGGGCCCTCGGCGCGGGCAGGCGGACGGCGGGAGGCTGCGGGTTCGACCGCTGCCTGGAGCCTGCATGACCGTTCAGACCGAGTCCGCCCCGGCCGTCCTGCTCGCCACTGGGCGGACAACCCTGCTCGACGACCTGCGCCGGCTCGCCGTCGCTGCCGACGTCCAGCCGGTCGTGGTCGAGGACACGGTCGCGGCTCGTCGCTGGTGGAGCCGGGCCAGGTTGGTCGTGCTCGGCCCCGACGTCGCCGCCGAGCTGGCCCGAGCTCCGGTGCGTCGTGACGGGGTGGTGCTCGTGGGCTCGCCGGACGAGGCGGAGGGCCTGTTCGAGACAGCGGTGTCGATCGGGGCCGAGCGTGTGGCCCTGCTGCCGCAGGACGAGGGGTGGCTGGTCGAGCAGCTGACGCAGGCCGGGCACCGGCGGGCTGCCGGCGTGCTGGTGGCCGTGGTCGGGTGCCGCGGCGGCGCGGGCGCCTCGACGTTGGTCGGGGCGCTGGCTCGGCAGTCGGTGCGGGACGGTCTGACTGCTGTGGCGGTCGACGTCGACCCGGTGGGAGCTGACCTCGACCTGCTGCTCGACCTCGCGGACGAGCCGGGCCTGCGGTGGGCCGACCTCGTCTCGGCCCGCGGCCGGCTCCCGGAGGGGCCCCTGGCGTCGGCGCTGCCGCAGCGTGACGGGGTGGCGCTGCTGCGCGCCGACCCGGTCACCGCTGCCGGGGTGACGAAGGGGGTCGACCCGGGCTGCGTCAGAGCCGTCGTGGACGCCCTGCGACGCGCCTTCGACCTTGTGCTGGCCGACGTGCCCCGGTGGTGCCCGGACCAGGCTCGACCCGCGCTCGATCGTGCCGACGCCCTGGTGCTGGTCACCACCGCCGATCCGCGCGGGGTGGTGGCGGCTCGCCGAGCCGTCGAACGACTGGCCACCGCCACCCGACCGTCCTACCTGGTGGTGCGCACCGGACGGGCTGCGACGATCGACCCAGTCGACGTGGCGACTGCGGTGGACCTGCCTCTGACGGGGCTCCTACGCCACGACCGGCGCATAGCCGCGGACGCCGCCCGGGGCGACCTCGTCGTCCGGCCGGGCCTGCGCCGTACCGTGCGCGCGCTGCTGCTGCAGCTGGCCACCGCTGCCGGGGGCGCCCCGTGACCGACGCGCTTCTCGAGCAGGTTCGCAGTCGGCTGGCGGCGTCCGGCGAGCCTGCCAGCCACACGGCGCTGGCGCGCATGCTGCGAGAGATGGGCGTCGTCCTCGGGCCCGAGTCAGTGCTCGACCTGGCGCGACGGCTGCACGACGACCTGGTCGGCACGGGCCCCCTGGAGTCGCTGCTGGCTGATCCAGACGTCAGCGACGTGGTGGTGAACGGACCGCACGAGGTCTACGTCGACCGGGGGGCGGGGCTGGAGCCCTGCGACATCCGTTTCGGCAGCGCCGAGCAGGTGCGTGGGCTGGCTGTACGGCTCGCGACGGCGGCCGGTCGTCGGCTCGACGACGCCGTGCCGTGGGTCGATGCCGCGCTGCCGGACGGCACCCGGCTGCATGCCGTGCTGCCGCCCATCGCCCCGGACGGCCCGCTGCTGTCGCTGCGGGTGCTGGGTCGACGCACACCCGGCATGGACGACCTGCTCGCGTCCGGCAGCGTCGCTGCCGACCTGCTGCCCGTGCTCCGCCAGGTCATCCACCGCCGCCTGTCCTTCTTGGTCACCGGCGGCACCGGCGCGGGCAAGACGACGGTGCTCAGCGCGCTGCTCTCGCTCGTGCCCGCCCAGGAGCGCCTGGTGATGGTCGAGGACACCCGAGAGCTGCAGCCTCGCCACCCCCACGCGGTCAGGCTGCTCGCTCGGCCCGCAAACGTCGAGGGGGTCGGTGCCGTCGGCCTTGACGACCTCGTCCGTCAGGCGATGCGGATGCGCCCGGACCGGCTGGTGGTCGGTGAGGTGCGCGGGGCAGAGGTCGTCGACATGCTCGCGGCGCTGAACACGGGGCACGAGGGCGGCGCCGCGACGGTGCACGCGAACGCCGCGCGGGACGTGCCGGCACGCCTCGAGGCGCTCGGCCTCGCCGCGGGGCTGAACCAGGCGGCAGTGCGCAGCCAGGTCTCGGCCGGGCTCCAGGTGGTGCTGCACGTGGTCCGCCGGCACGCGCGCCGGCGCCTCGCGGAGGTCGCGGTGGTGCATGCCGACGACGCACGGGTGCGGGTGCAGCCCGCTCTCGTGGTCGACGACAAGGGGCGGGTTCAGCCGGGGCCGGGTGCCGACGCGCTCGCGCAGATGCTCGGCGCACCGCTGTGACCGCAGCCGCCCTGGCTGCCGCCGGCGCCCTTGGCGGGGCTGCGTGGTTGCTGGCGGCACCGCCGGCCCTGGTGCCGTCGCGCTCGCGGGCACAGGCCGGCGGTCGTGGACGTGGGCGGGGTGGGGCCATGGTCGCGGCGGTGGTGCTGCTCGTCGTGGCTGTGATGGCGACGCGCGGCGCCGGCCCACTGCTCGTGGCGATCGCTGCGGCGCTCGGAGCACTGCTGGCGGTCGAGCGCGACCGCCTGCGGCGTCGTCGGGCACGGCGGTCCGTGGCAGACGCCACCGAGGAGTGCGTCCTGATGCTGGCGGCGGAGATGGCGGCAGGTCGAAGCGCCGGCGAGGCTCTGGCAGCAGCAGCGTCGGTCGGCCCGGTCGAGGTCGCCGAGGCGGCGGCTGTGGCCGGCTTGGGTGGTGACCCCGTGCCCGTGCTGCGCGATGGTGCCCAGCGGCACGGGGCCGCTGCCCTGCGCCAGGTGGCTGCGGCCTGGCAGCTGGCGAGCGCGACGGGCGCGCCGCTGGCCGAGCTGCTCGGGCGAGTCGCCCAGGTGGTACGCGACGAGGCGGCCACCGCACGCGAGGTGGAGGAGCAGCTGGCTCCGGTTCGGGCCACCGGCAGGGTGCTGGCCGGTCTGCCCCTGATGGGCGTGGTGATCGGGGCCGGAGTAGGGGTCGACGTCCCCTCGCTGCTGCTGCTGACGACGTGGGGGCAGCTGTGCCTGCTGACGGCGTTGGGTCTGGTGGCGGCGGGCCTGACGGTGATCGACCGCATCGGCTCACGGGCCGCCTCGTGACCGTGCTGGCGGCGGTCGCAGCGGCGCTGGCGGTGCTGCTGCTCGCACCTGCTGCTCGTCGACCCTTCGGTGCGGCACCGCGTTCGACTGAGGCACGCCGTCGGGTCGTGTGGGCCGGTCGGCGCCGGCGTGCCAGCGGATCTCAGACCCGCCGGCACGCGGCCGACGTGGCCCTGGCTGCCGACCTCGTCGTGGCGGCGCTGGCCGCGGGCGTGCCTCTGTCGAGCGCGGTGGACGCCGTGGGTCGGGCCCTGGGCGGGGAGATCGGTTCGATGCTGGGTGAGGTGCACAGGCTGCAGCAGGTCGGGGCTGACGCCGTGACCGCCACCACCAGGCTGCGCGAGGCAGCAGGAACCGCTCGGCTGGGGCGAGCGCTCGCGAGGGCCGGCTCGTCGGGGTCGTCGCCGGTTCAGGTACTGGCCGCAGCTGCGGACGCTGAGCGCAGCCGGCTGCGCACCGCTCGCGTCGCCCGTGCCCGCGGCGCCGGCAGCCTGGCCGCGCTCCCCATGGGGCTGCTCTTCCTTCCCGCGTTCGTGCTGGTGGCGGTGGTTCCCATCGTCGTGGGCTCCCTGTCGTCGGTGCTCGGGTAGCCGGGTCGTCGTCCACAGGGTCCCCGACCACGGAGTGTCGTCCCCAGTCGCTACGTAGGCCGGTGACGGGCCGGGCGGCCCGCAGCAGGCTCGTCGCGTCCCGCAGACGTCGGGGCCCGCGCCGGCCGGACGCCGGCCCAGTGGAAGGAGGCACCACATGACGCGTGTGGTCACCGCGGCTCGTCGCCGAGCCATGGACGAGTCGGGCATGACGACGGCGGAGTACGCCGTCGGCACCGTCGCCACCTGCGGTGTCGGTGGTCTGCTGTTCAAGCTGCTGACCAGCGACACGTTCTTCGAGCTGCTGCGCAGCGTCTTCGGCAACGCGCTCGGGCCCTTCCTGGGATGACGCCGTCGGTTGCCACCGGCCGGGCGGGGCGCGGCTTCCGCCCGGCCCGGTGGGGCCGCCGGTGGGGCCGCCGACGCGGTCGCGAGGGGGGCATGGTGACGGTGGAAGCGGCGGTGGCCATCCCGATGCTGTTGTTCGTCGGTCTGGCGGCCGCCGGCGTCCCTGCGGCAGTGGGGGCACAGATCCGGTGCGCGGACGCGGCGCGCGACGCGGCGTTGCTCGTCGCGCGAGGGGTCCCCGCCGACGAGGCTGCGGCTCTCGTGACGGCCCGGGCTCCGCAGGGCGCGCGGGTCGCCGTCACCACCTCGGTGTCCGCGGTCGACGTCACCGTGTCGGCGCAGGTCAGCCCCGTGCCCGGCCCGCTGCGGGCTCTGGTCAGCGTGCCGGTGAGCGCGCAGTCGTCGGCACCACGGGAGCCGGAGGCGTCCTGGTGAGCGGTCAGCGGGGGTCGGCGACCGTGCTCGCCACGGTGGTGGCAGCCTCGGTTCTGGTGCTGGCGCTGGTGGTGGGCTCGTGGGCGACCGCTGTCTCGGTGCGCCGAGCGGCGACGTCGGCTGCCGACCTGGCGGCGCTGGCCGGGGCCCAGGCCCTGGTTCGTGGCCAGCCCGTGTGTGCTCGGGTCGATCGCTTCGCCCGAGCCAACGATGCCGTGCTGGTGCTCTGCCGGGTCGAGGGGCAGCGGGTGCGGGCTGTGGTCGAGGTCTCCACCACCCTTGTGGTGCTGGGCCGGCGGATGCCGGTGAGGTCGCAGGGCGCCGCGTGGGCCGGACCTGTCACGGACGGCATCCGTCCAGCAGCAGGCTGAGCAGCGTCACAGCGCCGCGCTTGTCCAGGGGCGCGTTGCCGTTGCCGCACTTCGGGCTGTGCACGCACGACGGGCAGCCGTCCTGGCAGCCGCAGGCGGCGATGGCGTCACGAGTCGCGGTCAGCCACGGCGCCGCTGCCTCGAAGCCACGGCCCGCGAAGCCTGCGCCACCGGGGTGGGCGTCGTGCACGACGACGGTCAGCCTGCCGGTGTCGGGGTGGTGGACGGTGGAGACACCGCCGATGTCCCACCGGTCGCAGGTGGCGAACAGGGGCAGCATCCCGATGCTCGCGTGCTCGGCGGCGTGGGCGGCGCCGGCGAGCTGGTGCGGCCGCAGACCACCTGCCGAGAGGGCCTCGTCGGGCACCGTCCACCAGCACGCGGCCGTTCGCAGCCGGCGCTCCGGCATCGCCAGTGGCACCTCGGCGAGGACGCGACCGTCCTGCCGCCGACGTCGCTGGTAGGCGACCACCTGGCTGGTCACGTCGACAGTCCCGCGGCAGACAGCCGAGGCCCCCCACTCGACCCGGTCGTGCTCGGCCACGATGGCGACCTCGGACACCGTGCGCGCCCGGGTGTCGTACTCGGCGTCGGTGGGCACCACGAAGGCCACCGCCTCGTCGAGGTCGAGGTCGGTCACCAGGTAGACCTCGCCGCGGTGGACGTACACCGCCCCGGGGTGCACCGCGGCCGGCGCCCGGGCGGTGTCGACGGTGCCCAGCAACCGTCCGGTGTCGGGCTCCACGAGGTTGACCGCACCGCCACCGCCTCGGATGTCCGAGGCGTCGGACGGGCGCTCCCGCCGCGGCCAGTACCACCCGTCGGGCCGGCGGCGCAGCGTCCCGGCCTCGGCGAGGTCGTCCAGCGTCGCGGCCACCGATCCGTCCATCTGCGCCACCTCGTTGCTGCGCCACGGCAGCTCTGCTGCCCCGGCGCACAGGTGCGGGGCGAGCACGTAGGGGTTGTCGGGGTCGATCACGGTTCGCTCGAGCGGCGCGCCGACGAGCACGTCCGGGTGATGGGCGACGTACTGCTCCAGAGGGTCGCGGCCGGCCAGGAAGACCACTGCTGCACGGCGCCCGTCGCGACCCGCCCGCCCGGCCTGCTGCCAGAACGCCGACCGTGTACC
>CAYNWB010000042.1:0-18918 GCA_964400785.1 uncultured Actinomycetes bacterium
TCGGCTGGATGGCGGTCGTGCCCGAGGACGGCGAGATCGTCCGTCTCTAGAGCAACATCCGGAACCCGCGTGGTCGGGCCAGAAAGCCGCGGATCGCCTCGCGTCCGCGCTCACGAATCTCCGGGCCGTGGGTGAACGCGGCCGTGGAGTACTCGAGCTCGCCCAGCCGGTGCGCCGTCTGCTTGGTGAGCGGGCCGTCGGTGCAGAACGCCATCACCGGCCACGTGCGCCGAGAGTTCATGTTCCAGATCGCGTCACCCGTGATCAGCGTCGCCGACGACTCGTGCAGCAGCGAGATGTGTCCAGGGGTGTGCCCGGGCGTGTGGACGACCCGCAGGCCGCCGGCCACGGCCAGAACGTCGCCATCGCTCAGCTCGGCGTCCACGACGCACGGCGCCGAGCCGAGGTTGCGGTGCCTGATGCGACCGACCAGCGCCGTCTGGTCCAGCGGCGCCCCACGGCCCTCGCGCACGTCGGCTGCGTCGTCCCCGTGCACGCCGACTTCGGCACCTGTGCGTGTCGCGAGGTCGTGCAGCCCGCCGACGTGGTCGAAATGGGCGTGTGTGGCGATGATTCGCGTGACGTCCTGCGGGGCCGACCCAATCTGCGCAAGCGCGCCCAGGATGCGCGGCGGTGAGCCCTTGAGGCCGCAGTCCACGAGGGTGACCTGGCCGTCGTCGTCGCGCAGCATGAAGACGTTGATGAGGTCCATGGGGGTCACAGGCACCCGGAACACGTTCGGGGCGATCGCTACGGCGACGGACATGCTCCTCACCCTACGAACGTGCGCCCCCGTCGGTGCAGGCGTTCGACGATGCCGAGCCACACGTCAGGGTCGATGCCCAGCCCGACGTGCGTCGAACCCACCTCGACGTGGTCGACGTGGGTGTTGTGCTGGTCGATGCAGGCGCGCCAGGCAACCACTCGGTCCCGGCGGCTGTAGAAAGCCGTCACGGGCACCGGCACCGGTCGCCGGTTGCGCTGCTGCACCGTGGCAGCGATCTGCGCGACGCGCTGCGGGCCGTACGAGGCTGCTGCCAGCGTGTACAGGGGTCCGCCGACCACCGGCGTGCCGTAGGTGATCACCTGGGCGACCAGGTCGGGACGGTCGCGAGCGATCTCGCGGGCGATGACGCCACCCAGGCTCCACCCCAGCAGGTGCACCTGCTGCCCTGCCTCGTCGGCGAGCCGTGCCACAGCGGTCTCGACAGGGACCATCAGAGCGTCGACGTCGCCGTGGTTGGTGCCCAGCCCCCAGCCACGTGCGTCGTAGCCGAGGCGACACAGGTACGCCCGTAGTGGCGCCGTCGCTGCGTCCGACGAGCTGTGCCCGGGCAGCACCATGACGGCCTGACCGGCGCCTCGTGGGGACGACAGCAACCGAGGAGCCCGCAGCACCAGCCGAGGAACCTCACGCAGCACGAGCACCTCGGCCACCGCGCTGCGGCCCGTCGGGGGTGCCAGCGGTTCGTCGTGGAACCCGTCCGGCAGCCGTGTGCCCGGCACGGCCGGGTCTGCCACTACTCGTCGTACCCCTCGTCGACGGCCGCCGCACGCAGCACGCTGCTCGGCAGGCGGGCCAGGCCCCGCGCGGTACGACCCGGCAGGGCGACGGCGTTGACGATGGCGTTGCTGAGGTCGCGCTCCAGCACCTCGGGCACCACCCGGTCGACGGACGCCCGCACCATCTCCTCCAGCCGCACGGTCGCGATCTCGGTGCGCAGCTGCTCCACCACAGATGGCATCGCAGCGTCGACGACCTCGTCCATGGCCTGGCTCGCCGCCGACACCATCGCGGAACGAACGATGTCGCTCGACAGCGTCTCGGCGACGACCACGCCGACGAGCGCGTCGACGGTGTCGACCCGCGCCTGCCTGCCCGACCGGGCGAGCTCGTCGGTCTGCTCGCGCAGCGCCGACTGCTGCTCCTCCGGCAGGCTCTCCAGCAACGCCGACCCGAAGGCCTTGGAGAACCGCTCGGCGGTGCGCACGGCGCGCGTCGTCACCTGGCGCGCGGGGCGGCTCACGGCCAAGCCGAGCCCGAGCGCCACGTCGCCTGCGGTGACGAGGCGTCGGTAGCTACCCGAGCGGTGGGTGCGGCGCACGGAGACGTTGCGCCGCGTGGGCGTCGACGGGGCCTTGCGAGGCGTGCTCACAGGCGCAGCGTAGAACCGATCGCCGCAACCTGCCGGACATCGTTCGTTCGTGCTTCACCCGACGTTGTGGTCACGGTCGCCTGGCGGCGCTGACATGGGGCCCCGGGTCCCCGCTCCCCCTACCCTCCCTCCCCTTGCGGGGAGCGGGGACCCGACCTCGCTACGTCCCCGGCTCGCGATCCAGGCCCGGGCGACCCGCTGGACGCGGGGGTGGGCCAGCCTGCGGCGAACCTCGTCGACGGCCGCGTTCCACGGCCCGTCGGCGTACGTCGGGTAGGCGTGCACGGTCGCTGCCAGATCGGTCACTCGCATGCGTGCCCTGACCGCCAGCGTCATCTCCGCGATCGACTCCCCCGCACGGGGTCCGACGATGGTCGCCCCGATGATGCGCGACCCGGTGCGCGTCAGCGCCAGCCGCGAGAAGCCCTCCGTGCGCCCCTCGGCGATGGCTCGGTCGACGTGGTCGTGGTGGCGTGTGATCGTGCGCGCAGGGGTGGTCGGGTCGTTCGACCAGGTCGACCTGCCGACGGCAGCCACCTCGGGGTCGGTGTAGACGACCCTCGGCACTGCGGAGAGGTCGACGCCACGGCGAAGGCCGAGCAAGGCATTGGCTGTGGCAAGTCCTGCGTGGTGGGCGGCGAGGTGGGTCAGGTGTGGGAACGGCGTCACGTCGCCGGCAGCCCAGATCGCGGGGTTCGAGGTGCGCAGGTAGCGGTCGACCGCCACGGCGCCCCCCGGGGTGAGCCGAACATCCGCCCGGTCCAGCCCGAGACCGGCCGTGCGGGCTCGGCGACCCACCGCGACCAGGCAGGCATCGAACGCGACGGCAGTCTGGGACGTGCCGTCGTCCACGACGGCCTGGCCGGCTCCACCGGGGGGGCCGAGCACCCTCGCCACCTGCTGCCCGAGTCGCAGGTCGACCCCGTCGGCTCGCAGCGCATCGGCCACGATGCGAGCGGCGTCGGGGTCCTCGCGGGGCAGCAGCCGGTCACCGATCTCGACCAGGGTCACCGCCGCTCCGAGGCGGGCGAAGGCCTGGCTCATCTCGCAGCCCACGGGGCCGCCGCCGATCACGAGCAGGCGCTCCGGCAGGCGCTCCAGATCCCACACCGACTCGCTCGTGACCGGCTGCACCTCGACCAGGCCCGGGATGGTCGGCACCACCGGGGCCGCACCGGTGGCGAGCACTGCGCGACGGAACCGGTGCGGCTGACCGTCGACGGTGAGGGCGGCCGGCCCGGTCAGCTCCGCCTGCCCGACGAGCACGGTGACCCCGGCCGCTCGCAAGGCGTCCGGGGAGTCGACCGGCTCGATCGTGGCGATGGCCGACCGGACGTGCCGGCGCACGGCCGCCATGTCCACCTCGGGCCGTCCCACCGACGCGAACCGACTCGCCCGTCGCGCCGTGGCGACCGTGTGCGCAGCTGCCAGCAGCGCCTTGCTCGGCACACAGCCGGTCCACAGGCAGTCGCCGCCGGTGCGGTCACGCTCGACGAGGGCCACGCGGGCGCCGAGCTCCGCGGCGGTGTAGGCCGACACGAGTCCGGCTGTTCCACCCCCGATGACGAGAAGGTCCCAGGCACGGTCGGTCACGACCGGCAGAACCCGTGCACGCAGGCCCTCGATTCCCCGTGGCTCGATTCGTGGTTGGGTGGCAGCCGTGACCCTGACCGACCTCGTGCCACCGAGCAGCTCGGCCGACGAGGTGCTCGACGGCTTCGTCCGGTGGGTGGGTTCGTCGGGGCTCGAGCTCTACCCGCACCAGGAGGAGGCGCTGCTGGAGCTGCTGGGCGGCGCCAACGTGATCCTCGGCACGCCGACCGGGTCGGGCAAGAGCCTCGTCGCCGCCGGCGCTCATCTCGTGGCGTTCACCCAGGGGCGACGCACCTGGTACACCGCCCCGATCAAGGCGCTCGTGTCGGAGAAGTTCTTCGCCCTGTGCGACACGTTCGGCGCCGAGAACGTCGGCATGCTCACCGGCGACGCAGCCGTGAACCCCGACGCCCCGATCATCTGCGCCACCGCCGAGGTGCTGGCGATGACGGCCCTCGAGCAGGGTGAGCAGGCCGAGGTCGGCCAGGTCGTCATGGACGAGTTCCACTTCTACGCCGACCCCGACCGCGGCTGGGCCTGGCAGGTGCCGATCCTCGAGCTGCCGCAGGCGCAGTTCCTGCTCATGTCGGCGACCCTCGGCGACGTCTCGTTCTTCGTCTCCGACCTCACCCGGCGCACGGGCCGGCCCACCGTCGCCGTCACCGATGCGCCGCGACCGGTGCCGCTCACCTTCGCCTACGCCACCACCCCCCTGCACGAGACCATCGCCGAGCTGCTCGCCCATCAGGACGCCCCGATCTACGTCGTCCACTTCACCCAGGCCTCCGCCGTGGAGCAGGCGCAGGCGCTCACGAGCGTGCCCCTCGTATCACGTCCCGAGAAGGACGCGATCGCCGACGAGATCGGGTCGTTCCGGTTCGGACGAGGCTTCGGCGCGACGCTGTCGAAGCTGCTGCGCGTGGGCATCGGCGTGCACCATGCCGGCATGCTGCCGCGATACCGACGTCTCGTGGAGCGCCTGACCCAGCGTGGGCTGCTGCGCGTCGTCTGCGGAACCGACACCCTGGGCGTGGGCATCAACGTGCCGATCCGGACGGTGCTCATCACCTCGTTGAGCAAGTACGACGGACGACGCCAGCGCCTTCTGAAGGCCCGGGAGTTCCACCAGGTGGCGGGACGGGCAGGGCGGGCCGGCTTCGACACGGTGGGCCGCGTCGTCGTGCAGGCCCCCGAGCACGAGATCGAGAACCGTCGCGCGCTGGCCAGGGCCGGCGACGACCCCAAGAAGCGCCGCAAGGTGGTGCGCAAGAAGCCGCCCGACGGCGTCGTGTCCTGGAACGAGGCGACCTTCGACCGGCTCGTGGCTGCCGACCCCGAGCCGCTGACCTCACGGTTCGTCGTCACCCACGCCATGGTTCTGGCCGTGCTGTCGCGCCCTGGCGACCCGGTGCGGGCGCTGCGACACCTGATCGACGACAACCACGAGCCGCAGTCGGCCCGACGCCACCACGTCCGACGCACGGTCGCCATCGCCCGCTCGCTGCTGGCGGCCGGAGTGGTGCAGCGCCTCGACGAGCCCGACGCGTTCGGCAGCCGGTTTCGACTCACCCTCGACCTGCAGCAGGACTTCGCCCTGAACCAGCCGCTGTCCCCGCTGGCGGTCGCGGCGGTCGACCTTCTCGACCGCGAGTCCCCCACGTACTCCCTCGACGTCCTGTCGATCATCGAGGCGACGCTGGAGAACCCTCGGCCGGTGCTGGCCGCCCAGCAGAGCATGGCCCGGGGCGAGGCTGTCGCGGCGATGAAAGCCGACGGGATCCCCTACGAGGAACGCATCGAGCTGCTCGACGACGTCACCTACCCCCAGCCGCTCGCAGACCTGCTCGACCATGCCTACGAGGTCTACGCGACCAGCCACCCGTGGGTCGCCGACTACGAGCTGCGACCCAAGTCGGTGGCCCGCGACTGCTTCGAGCGCGCCGCCACCTTCACCGACTACGTCGGCACGTACCGACTGGCCCGCAGCGAGGGGGTGCTGCTGCGCTACCTCGCCGACGCGGCGAAGGCGCTGCGCCAGACGATCCCCGACCAGGCCCGTACCGAGGAGCTCACCGACCTGATCGCCTGGCTCACCGAGCTGGTGCGCCAGACCGACTCGAGCCTGCTCGACGAGTGGGAGCGGCTGCTCGGCGGCCCGGCACCGGCCGCCTCCCCCACCGACGTCGATGCCGCCCCTCCGCCGGTGACGGCCAACACCCGCGCCTTCCGGGTGCTCGTGCGCAACGAGATGTTCCGCCGCGTCCAGCTGCTGGCACGACGCGACCTGGCGGCGCTGGACGAGCTCGACGGCGGGCACGGCTGGACCGCGGAGCGCTACGAGGCGGCCCTCGACGCCTACCTGAGCGAGCACGGCCAGATCGGCACCGGGCCCGACGCGCGCGGACCCGACTTGTTCCTGGTCGAGCAGGGTGCGACCGCGTGGCGTGTGACGCAGCGCCTCGACGACCCGAGTGGTCACCGCGACTGGGCGCTGACCGCCGTGGTCGACCTGCCTGCCAGCGACGAGGCCGGCGTCGCCGTCGTCAGGGTGCAGGGGCTCGGCGAGATCGGACGGTGACCGGCACAATGGCGCCCCATGCCTGCCACCCCGCGCGAGCCCGATGCCGCACCTGACCTCGGAGTGCACTCCGAGGTCGGCACTCTGCGCACGGTCATGGTGTGCGAGCCGGGACGGGCTCATCAGCGCCTGACGCCGTCCAACTGCGACGCACTGCTCTTCGACGACGTGATGTGGGTCGAAGGCGCCCGCCGTGACCATCGTGAGTTCGTCACCCGCATGCGCGAGCGCGGGGTCGAGGTGGTCGAGATGCACGACCTGCTGACCGAGACGGTCGCGCTGCCGCACGCACGCCGGTGGCTGCTCGACCAGCAGGTGGTGCCCAACCAGGTCGGCCTCGGTCTGGTCGACGAGGTGCGCAGCTACCTGGACGGATTGCCCGACCGGCTGCTCGCACAGACGCTCATCGGTGGGCTGTCCACGCACGAGTTCCCGGAGACGCACGGCGGGGAGATGCTCACGCTGGTGCGCGAGGCAGCCGGGGTCACCGAGTACCTGCTGCCTCCGCTGCCCAACACGCTCTACACCCGCGACACCACGTGCTGGGTCTACGGCGGCGTCACCCTGAACCCGCTGTACTGGCCGGCCCGGCACGAGGAGACGCTGCTCACCACGGCGATCTACCGCTACCACCCACGCTTCGCCGGCCGCGTCACCGAGTGGTGGGGCGACCCGGCCCGGGACTGGGGCATGGCGAGCCTCGAAGGTGGCGACGTCATGCCGATCGGCAACGGCACGGTGCTCGTCGGCATGAGCGAGCGCACGTCACGCCAGGCGATCAGCCAGCTCGCGCACGCCCTGTTCACCCGCGGCGCCGCCCAGCGGGTGATCGTGGCGGTGCTGCCCAAGCGCCGCGCGTCGATGCACCTGGACACGGTGTTCACCTTCGCCGACACCGACTGCGTGCTGGTCTACCCCGACGTGGTCGACGGCGTGCACACCTACTCCTACCGTCCCGCCGACGAGCCGGGCGGGCTCGAGCTGCGGCGCGAGGACAAGCCGTTCACCGACGTCGTCGCTGACGCGCTGGGGCTCTCGCAGCTACGGGTGGTCGAGACCGGAGGCGACGCCTACGTGCGCGAGCGGACGCAGTGGGACAGCGGGGCCAACCTGCTCGCCACCTCGCCCGGCGTGGTGTTCGCCTACGACCGCAACACGCACACCAACACGCTGCTGCGCCGACAGGGCATCGAGGTGGTCGAGATCGCCGGCGCCGAGCTCGGGCGCGGCCGCGGCGGCGGGCACTGCATGACCTGCCCCATCGTGCGCGACCCCGTCGCCTGCTGACCTGCTACGAGGTCTCGCTCGCCTCGTCCTCGCTGCGCAGCAGGGGGTCGGTCTTCCTCGAGGGCCGCAGGCCGCCCTTGTCGCGGTAGAAGGCACGCACGGCGTCCATGTCGGCGGCTGCCGTCCGGCCGGGCATGAACGACGGGCCCCAGCCGCCGGTTCGGGTGGGGCCGTCGAGGTAGGTGAGCACGATCGGCACCCCTGCCGCCGAGGCGATCCGGTGGAACCCGGACTTCCAGTAGCGGCCGCCGCTGCGCGTGCCCTCCGGGGGCACGACCAGGGCGACCTTGTCGGACGTGGCAACCAGGTGCGTCACCTCGTCGACGAGCCCCGCCGGGTTCTCCCGATCCACCGGGATGCCTCCCAGACGCCGCATGAGGGGGCCGAGCGGCCCGTCGAACATCTCCTTCTTGCCGAGCCACACCGGGGTCACCCCGCTGGCCCAGGCCATCGCGATCATGGCGGGGAAGTCCCAGTTGGAGGTGTGCGGCGCCGCGACCGCGACGTAGACAGGCACGTCGGGAGGCGACCCGGTCAGCCGAAACCTCGACACCGACACGGCTGCTCGGCCCACGCGGGTTCGAAAGCGACTCACACCTCAGCCTCGCACACGGCGTAGCGGGACGCTCACCACCGGTTGCGTACCTGCTCCGCCCACCCGTACAGGTCGCTCACGTGGATCTGCCGGCCATCGTCGTCCACGACGGTGCCGCTCCAGGTACCGAAGCACTGGTGGGTGTCGTTGAACAGCACCCCGAGCTGGGTGCGTTCGGCGCGGTCGTGGAACGGGTGGAAGGTCAGGTCGACGCGGTTCGAGGTTCGCGAGGTGATCCGCCACGGCGCCAACCAGTCGCGGGTGTCGTAGGCCCAGGCGAGCTCGTCGTGCACGACGTGCAGCACGCCGTCCACGGTCAGCGCGTTCTCCACCGACCCGGTGCCGTCCGTCCAGGCCCCGCCCAGCTGCAGGCCCAGCACGCGCTGCTCGTCATCGACCTGCACGCGTCCCGAGCCGGCACCCCAGTTCCACAGCACCGAGTACGGCCAGCGCCCGCGACCGTGGTCGAGGGTCGCCCAGGCATCGGGGCCGCCGACCTCGTGGATGTGGCCGCGCTCGGTGACCGTTCCCGTGACGGGCAGGGTGTTCTGCTTGACCGTGTACTGGAACTGCCGCGTCGACCAGGGCACGACCACGCCGAGCGCCTCGTGCCCGGCCGGCTGCTCGACGAGCAGGTCGGCGGACAGGTCCGGGCCGGCCACGGTGAGCCGCGTCCCGTCGCCCGTCGGCACCAGGTGCACCGACAACGGCCCTGACTCGACGTGCACAGGGCCACCCCCGCAGCGCTCGGGCATCACGAGGCTGCGCAGAGGATCGAGGCGCGTCACAGCCGTCTCGATGCGGTCGGGGCCGAGCGACCAGGCCGAGCACAGCGTGGCGTAGTCGAGGTCGCTCACCGTGACCGAGAAGACGAGGTCCGGGGTCTGGACGCACCAGTACTCCCACCGCTTGCGCCGACCCCGACGACCCAGGTTCGCCCGGTGCAGGGGCCGGCGGCTGAAGCCGACGGCAGCAGGGTTCAGCCGACCGTCCGGCCGACACAGGTCGACGGGCGCATCGATCTCACGCACGGCGCTCCGCTCCCGCTCAGGCCGACGCAGCCGCTCCGAAGACGACGATCAGCAGGAACAGGGCGAGGCCCAGCAGCGACAGCACGAGCCCGACGATCGCCAGGATGCGGGCCGCCTTGGCCAGCCCGTCGCCCGTGAGGCGTCCGTTCGAGGCGCGGATGGTCTCCAGGGACTGGTTGGCCAGCACCCAGCCGACCACCGACAGCACGATCGGGCACAGGAAGAAGCCGCCGATCGCCGACACGAGCGCCCAGATCGCCTTGGAGTCTGTCTCGGGCACCGGTGTGGGGGGCGGGTAGTCGTAGGCCATGTCGGCACGGTATACCGCGGCTGGTCCTCTCGGCCTGCGTCTTGATACCCCGGGGGGTATATTGGACTGATGGACTCGACGACTGCTCCGAGCGTGCCTCTGGACCGTCCCCTCTGGCTCTACGACGGCGACTGCGGTCCGTGCCAGCAGGGCTCGGAGCGCATCGCCGCCACGGTGCGACCACCGGTCGACATGGCCGCCTACCAGTCTGTCGACCTCGGCCGGCTCGGCGTCAGCGACGAGGACGTGCTGCGCGGACCCGTGCTGGTGCTGCCCGACGGCACGCACCGCATCGGACCGGCGGGCATGGGCGAGATGCTGCGTCGCTCCGCCCAGCCGTACCGCTCGCTCGGTGCTGCGATGCTGGCTCCGGGGCTGCGCCAGGTACTGGCCGCTCTCGGCCCGCGGATGTACGCCCAGCGTGGTCGTCTGCCCGGCGCTGGCGCGTCGTGCGCGACCACCGCAGCCGGCTGACCCTCAGCCGGCCCATCCGGGCAGCTCGACCCTCTCATCACCCAAGGGCTCGATCCCGTCGAGCGCGTCCAGGTACGCCTGGTAGTCGTCCTGGACGACCTGCTGGTACTGCTCGGCGAAGTCGAGCACGGCGGCCGGGACGCGCCCCTTGGAGCCGAGGTAGGCGGCGATGGCCACCGGGTCGCCCGTCCGGCCGTGCGCGCGGGCCAGGGCCCACCCGCACAGCATCGCGTGCGTCTCGAGCGCGTGCCGGTCGAGGCCGGCGAGGTCGATGTCGCCCTTGAGGTCCCACAGCTGGCGCACGTAGTAGTCGCGCCCCGTCTCCGGGTGTCGGGTCCAGCCCAGCAGCACGTCTCCGACGGCCTGCATGAGCTTCTGGCCGACGACCACCCGACGCCCCTGGTGACGCGGCCCGGTCCCGCGGACGTGAGGAGCCAGCACGCTGCGTCCGGCCTCTTTGAGCTGGATCAGCAGCCTGTCGCCCGGGTCGCCGGAGTCGAGCACGGCGACGTAGCAGCGGGTGCCGACGCTGCCGACACCGACGGCCTTGAACGCGAGGTCACGCAACCGGTAGCGGCGCATGAGCTCCGCCCACTCCGGAGGCAGCGAGGCGAGGTACGACAGCAGCATCGTCTGGGCGTGCGGACCCTCCGGCACCCGCTGCAGGCGTGGGGGTCGCTCCCGAAATCGCGGACGTCCCTGCTCGTCGTCCTGCACGAACTTCTGCAGCGCCCGCTCGACCGAGCGACCCCGTGCCGAGTCGGCCTGCTCGCGCGCCTGCGCGAGGCGCCTTTCGTCGAGGTGCCGCTCGATCGTGGCGCCGTCCAGTCGCGCGTACCAGACCTGCAGAGTCGGCATCTCTGCATAGGCCGCCATGTGCTCGGTGTAGGACTCCAGGGCGGACGCCACCACTGACGCCGCGGCCTTCGAGCGCAGTCCGGCCTCGTCCGCGGCCAGCAGCAGCGACACGGCCAGACGCTTGAGGTCCCACTCGAACGGCCCCCGGTAGGTCTCGTCGAAGTCGTTCAGGTCGAACACGAGCCGCCGCTCCGGCGAGCCGAAGACACCGAAGTTCGCCGCGTGGGCGTCGCCGCACACCTGGGCGAACAGCCTGGTGGACGGTGCCGCCCCGAGGTCGCCGGCCATCAGCACCGCCGACCCGCGGAAGAACGCGAAGGGCGAGGCCGACATGCGCTCGTGGCGCAGCGGCAGCAGCGACTGCACCCGGTCGCGCTCCTGGGCGAAGACGGCGGCGACCCGGTCGGACGACGGCGACAGCACGACCTGCCCCAGCGACGACCGACCACACCGGCGCCGTTCGAGCTTGCCGTACTCGGCCCGCTCGGCTCGGGTGAGGCTCGGCACCTGCATGATGCGAACCCTAGGTGCGCGTCAGGACGGCACGAGTGCCATCTGCGGGTTGGCCCGCAGCGCCACCTTGACCGACGACGCCCGCGGCCCGGCAGATGCCGTCGACAGGGCACGCCTCCAGTCGTCGAGGGCGTGCACGTGCGTGACCAGGTGGTCGACGGGGTAGGCACCGTCGGCGAGCCAGTCGACGACCTGCGCCATCGTGTGACGGCCGCCGAGCGCCGGCTCCGGGCCGAAGTTGATGGTCCCTTGCACGGTCAGCTGTCGGTTCCACACCAGCGACCAGTCCACGGGCTGCTTGCCGGCGCCGCCGACCATGACGAGCATGCCTCCCGGGCGCAGCAGGTGCAGGCCGAGGTCGATCGTGGCGGGCTGCGCGACGCAGTCGAAGACGGCGTCGACGCCGCGCTCCAGGATCGGCAGCGCCGTCATGCGGGGTCGCAGCACCCGGCCGCCGTCGCTGGCCGCGAGGCTCTCGACCGCGGCGGCGCCGGTCGGCAGCGTGCGCGTGGCGCCGGACCGTCGCGCCACGTCCGCGCCGAACTCCCCCGGGCTGACGACGGCGACGTCGAGGTCGGGGTGCAGCATCCGCAGCGCGGACGTGACGAGCAGCCCGATCGTGCCGGGCCCGATGACGACGACCCGGTCGCCCTGGCGGCGCCAGTGCAGGGCCGCGTGCAGGGCGATCGACGCCGGCTCGGCCAGCACCGCGCGCGTCGAGGGGATGGCTCCGACCGGGTGCAGCTGAGACTCGTGGGCGACCACGACCTCGCCCCATCCGCCGCCCAGCGCGGTGTCGAAGCCCAGCGTGGGAGCAGCGGAGCGGGTGAGCCCCGGCTCGTCGAACCGCTCGCACACGTACGGCAGACCGAGCTGGCACGAGCGACAGCCGGGTTCGAACCCACGGTGCCGGCACGACAGCACCGGGTCGACGGCCACGCGGTCGCCCTCCGACACCCGGGTGACGCCTGCCCCCACGCCCTCGACCACCGCGACGATCTCGTGCCCGAGCACGGCCCGGCTCGAGGCGTAGTACGCAGTGAGCACCAGCGAGGTCTTCGCGTGGGCGAAGGCGATGTCGCTGCCACACACACCAGCGAGCTCGGGCCGCAACCGCACCCATCCGTCCGCCGCGGGCAGGGTCGGTTCCGGCGCGTCCTCGCGCAGCGACAGCATGCCCCCGCGGCTCCACCCGACGTCGTCCTTGACCCTGCTGGCAACGGCGGTCAGCACGTACTTGGCCGGGGAGAGGTCGGCGACGACGGCACGCACCTTTAGATCAGCCCCTCGTCACGGGCCCAGCGCTCGATCAGCTCCATGGCCTGCTCGTACGAGACGCGGGGCTCGAACCCCAGCATCTGGCGTGCCTTGTCGATCGAGAACTGGCCCGACCTGGCGAGCATGAGCATCGTGGCGGCGGTGAGCTCGTTCGGGCGGCCGAGTGCCCGCAGGGCAGCCCCGGCGGTACGGGCCGCCGTGACGGCGGCCGGGGTCGGCAGCGTCATCATGGTTCCGCCCGCCATCTGCGCGAGCCGACCGAAGTAGTCGCGGCACGCCACGCCGTAGCCGTCGGTGAGGGTGAACACCTGACCGGACGCCGAGGGCAGCGCGAGCGTCAGCATGATGCCGTCCACGAGGTTGTCCAGGTAGATCGGCGTGAACACGCCGTTGCCGCCCGCCGGCAGGATCATCTGACGCTTGCGGCTCATCGCGATCGGCTCGCGTACCCAGATCGAGTCCGGTCCGATCACGTCGCCGGGTCGCAGCACGGTCGCGTCGATCTCCCCGCGGGCGTGGGCGGTCAGCACCACCGCCTCGGAGTTGACCCGCGTGTCGGTGTAGGAGTGTCCGTTGACGCGGACGGGAAAGCTCTCGTCGACCCCGTCGGGGTAGTCGAATCCGAAGGCCATGATCGACGACAGGTGCACGAACCGGCGTACGCCTGCCTCGACGGCGGCGTCGAGCACCCGGCGCGTGCCGAGCACGTTGACGTGCCAGGCATCGTCGTGGGACGCGACGTTCGACACGATGGCAGCGGTGTGCACGACCGCGTCCACGTCGGCCAGCAGGTGCTGCCACGGCTCCGGCTGCAGCGTGCTGCCCTGCGCGATCGCCGTGTCGAGCCCGGGGCGGAGGTCGACGCCGCGCACGTCGGCGCCGAGCTCGCGCAGTCGGACGACCAGGGCTCGCCCGATGAAGCCGTGCGCCCCGGTCACCAGTACCCGGGCGGGCACGTCCGGAGCGACCCGGACGGGCAGGTGCTGCGGCAGTGCCGTCTGGGCAGTCATGCCGAGCGGATCCCGGCGAGCGCCGTGCGGCGTCGCTCCTGCTTCATCGCCCGGATGTAGCGCCAGTAGTCCACCTGCATCGTGTGCCGGGCCGAGCGCGTGTAGCGGCGGGCCATGGAGGTCTGGTCGCGCTGGATCGATGCACGCATCTGCTGCTCGCTCGGCAGCACGCACGCTCCGGTGACCAGGTCGCCGACCCACTGGCTCTGGTGCTCGAACAGGGCGATGTTGGCGCCCACGGTCTGGATGAACCCGATGAAGTACAGCCCGTGCCGATCCGGGCTGACCACGCGCTGGTACAGCGGCATGGCGTTGCCGGTGGGGTCGTACACCTGCGGTGCCAGGAACGGCAGCGACACGTCGTAGCCCGTCGCGTAGACGAGCACGTCGGCATGGACGGCCGTACCGTCGACGAACCGCACCTTCTCGCCGTCCAGCGACTCGATCGACGGCTTCATGACGATGTCGCCGTGCCCGACACGGTCGTAGAGCTCGGACGAGACGGTCGGGTGCGCGTGCAGCAGGCGGTGGTCGGGCTTGGGCAGCCCCCTGTCCTGGGGCCGACCGGTCGTGACGCGCAGCACGGCCTCGTAGAGCCCACGCTCCACCGGGAACGGCAGGTAGGCGTTCAGGGGCGAGGCGAGCGACTCGATCGGTCGACCGAACACGTACTTCGGCAGCACGTGCACGCCGCGGCGGGTCACCAGGTGCACGCTGCGAGCGACCTTCGCCGCGTCGCACGAGATGTCCATGCCGGAGTTGCCGACCCCGACCACCACGACGTCCTTGTCGATGAAGACGGTCGGGTCGCGGTAGGCGTGCGCGTGGAAGGACTGGCCGGTGAAGTTCCCGGGGAAGTCCACCAGGTGGGGAGTGCCGTGGTGCCCGTTGGCGACCAGCACGCTGCCGTAGGTGCGCGGGCCGGTGCGGTTCGTGGTGACGACCCACCCGTGCTCCCCCGGCGTCCCGGCGCCGGGCACGGGCTCGACCGAGGTCACCTCGGTGCGGAACGTGATGTGGCGCAGCAGGTCGTTCTCGCGGGCGAACGACTCGAAGTACTGCGCCATCAGGGTGTGGCTCGGGTAGTCGGGCCAATGCTCCGGCATGGGGTGGGACGGGTACTGGGTCGTGCGACGAGACGAGTTGAGGTGCAGCGTCGTGTAGGCGGCGACAGACCCGTTGTCGTTGTCGATGCGCCACAGCCCGCCGACCATCGAGCCCTTCTCGAACCAGTCGACGCTCACCCCGCGCTCGAGCAGGGCCTTGCCGGCAGCGAGCCCGGCCGGCCCCGCGCCGATGATGCAGGCCTGGGCGTCGAACACACTGTCATGGGGGTCGTCGATCACGGCAGCGACAGTAAGAAGTGCCAGTATCTGCTGTCAACGAGCGGCTTCTAGGCTTGGCCCCCATGACTGATGACACCCTGCGCACCGTCACCCTGGGACGACTCGACGAGGGCGTCTACCTGGCCCGCAACGCGAGGGGCGGCGAGCTTCGGTTCGGCAGCAAGGCCGGCGACGACTTCACCCCGGTCGAGCTGCTGCTGGCCGCCGTCGCCGGGTGCTCGGCCGTCGACGTCGACGTCGTGACCGGTCGCCGTGCCCAGGCCGAGACGTTCGAGGTGGTGGCCACCGCCCACAAGGTGCGCGACGACGACGGCGGCAGCGTGCTGCGCGACATCGAGGTCACCTTCACCGTCCGGTTCGCCGACGGGGACGGGGCGGAGGCCGCCCGCGCGGTGCTGCCCCGGGCACTGCGCACCTCGCACGACCGGACATGCACCGTGAGCAGGACGATCGAGGCGGGTGTGCCGGTCGCGACCCGGCTCGCCGACGGGTGAGGACACGCTCGGGCGCCGTGACCATTTTGTGATCTAACGCCATGGACCGTACCGTTGTGGGCCCGCCAACAGACTGGAGGTGCCTCATGTCCGCCACGCGCTCCGCCGCCGTCCGCGCAGGACTGTCCGGCACCGTCGGCGCTGCCCTGCTGCTGGCGACCCTCGCCCCCACGATCTCGAGCGCCTCCCCGGACGGTGCCGGCGCCGATGTCGGGGGTGGGCCGTCCACCGTCGAGCTCGTGGCAGCCTCGCTGCCCGTCCCGACGACGGTGCGGCCCGAGGACGTCGCTGCGGCCGAGCTCGCTCGGGACAGGCAGCAGGCGTCCCGCTCTCAGCAACGAGCGGCACTCGTGGCGGCCCAGCAGACGGCGCAGGCCGGGCCGGTGCGGCCCGTGGCCGACGTCGACCAGCCCCCGCCGTCACCGGAGCCCGCGCCCGCCCCGCCTGCGGTCGTCGGCGAGCGATACACCACCACGGCCCTCAACGTGCGCTCGACACCGGGGGGATCCGTGGTGACGGTTCTCGAGCGCGGCGCCACGGTGTCGATCACCGATCGCACCGACGGTGCGTGGCAGCAGGTTCGCTACGACGGCCAGGACCTGTGGGTGAGCGGCGAGTACCTCTCCAGCGAGAAGCCGGCACCGCCGGCCGCTCCGGCTGCTCCCGCCGCGTCGGGCACGACCTCCGCGCCGTCGTCGGGCACCTGCAGCCAGGGGTCGGGCATCGAGAGCGGCCTGACGGCCAACGCACGGGCCGTCTACCGGGCGGTCTGCGGTCGGTGGCCCCAGATCAGCGGGTACGGGGGCTACCGCCCCGACGGCGGCAGCCACGGCAGCGGTCGCGCCGTCGACATCATGGTGTCGGGATCACTCGGCTGGGAGGTCGCCAACTACGTCCGGGCCAACGCCGGCGCGCTCGGTGTCAGCGAGGTCATCTACGCCCAGCAGATCTGGACGGTGCAGCGCTCGGGCGAGGGGTGGCGGCCGATGTCGGACCGCGGCTCGACCACGGCGAACCACTACGACCACGTGCACGTGACGGTCTACTGAGCCGGTAGCCCGTCACGCCTTCTCGACCGGCAGCACGACCTCGTTGCGCCGGGCGAACCACGGCGTCCACGGCGGGTCGAACCGGGCCCAGCGCAGCGGTCCGGACGGCTGGTAGCCGGCCTGCTCCACAGCGGCCCGCAGCGCGTCGGCGTTGCGGCGGAACGAGCCCCGCGTCCAGCGACCGGAGAAGCGCAGGGCGGCCGCCAGCTGCTCGGGGACGTCGCGCAGCACGACTCGGGCGTCGGACGGAACCGGCAGCGACTCCACCGAGGCCCCGGCCGGCATGACGAACGACACGCGGTAGCGGCGCGCGGCAACGACGTCGTCGACCTCGTCGCCGGCCTGCTGCAGCACGGGTGCAGTCATCGCGACACCCCCGCTGCTGATGTAGCCGACCAGCGGACGGAAGCCGGAGATACCGGCGCTCTCGAACGAGCCGGTGACATCGACCTCGGCGACGACGTGCTCCGGGTACCGGCGCAACTCGAACCCGGGATGCTCGGCGACCACGTCGTAGGGCTGCTGCTCCGTCATCTCGCTCCCAGCGTCTCACGGCCGCGCCGCACTCGCCCGGCAGGGGCGTGTCGGGGGTGCGTGAGAGCATCGCGCCATGCCCGAGCCCTCCTCGACTCCCCCGGCCGCCCCGCAGGCCGTGCTGCGCGAGGTGTTCGGGTTCGACACGTTCCGCGGAGCTCAGCGCCAGATCATCGAGCACGTCATCGGGGGTGGCGACGCCCTGGTGCTCATGCCCACCGGCGGCGGCAAGTCGTTGTGCTACCAGGTGCCCGCCCTGGTGCGTCCCGGCACGGCGATCGTGGTGTCCCCGCTGATCGCGCTCATGCAGGACCAGGTCGACGCGCTACGCCTGCTCGGGGTGCGGGCGGAGTTCCTGAACTCGTCCCTGGACGCCGACGAGGCACGAGAGGTGGCCCGGGCGGCGACGGACGGGCGGCTCGACCTGCTGTACGTAGCCCCCGAGCGGGCACTGAGCGCGGGCTTTCGCCGAGTGCTGGAGTCGATGCACGACAGCCACGGCATCGCGCTGCTCGCCATCGACGAGGCGCACTGCGTCTCGCAGTGGGGCCACGACTTCCGCCCGGAGTACCTGCGCCTGGCCGAGCTGCACCAGCGGTACCCCGATGTGCCCTGCCTCGCGCTGACGGCCACCGCGGACGCGGTGACACGCGCCGAGATGCATCGGCGTCTCGCGCTCAGCGACGCCGCCGAGTTCGTGTCGAGCTTCGATCGGCCCAACATCGGCTACACCGTCGTCGAGCGCACCGACGCCCGACGCCAGCTCGCGGGATTTCTGGACGGTCGCGAAGGGCAGGCGGGCATCGTCTACTGCGGGTCGCGCGCCAAGGTCGACGACACCGCAGCCTGGCTGTCCACGCAAGGGTTCGACGCCATCGCCTACCACGCCGGCATGGACGCCGAGGCACGGCGTGCGGCGCAGAACCGGTTTCGTCACGACGAGGGCGTCGTGGTGGTGGCCACCATCGCCTTCGGGATGGGCATCGACAAGCCGGACGTCCGGTTCGTCGTCCACCTGGACATGCCGAAGTCGCTCGAGGGCTACTACCAGGAGACGGGCCGGGCCGGACGCGACGGCGAGGCCGCGCAGGCGTGGATGCTCTACGGGCTGGCCGACGTGGTGACGCAGCAACGGTGGATCGACACCTCGACTGCCGCCGAGGAGCAGAAGCGGGTCGAGTCGATCAAGCTCGAGGCCATGCTCGGCTACGCCGAGTCGGCCACCTGCCGACGCCAGGTGCTGCTGCGCTACTTCGGGGAGCAGTCGGCGCCCTGCGGCAACTGCGACGTGTGCCTGAGCCCTCCGTCGCTGTGGGATGCCACGACGGCCACGCAGAAGCTGCTGTCGGCGGCGATCCGCACCGGTCAGCGGTTCGGGGCCGCACACCTCATCGACGTCGTCCGCGGCACGGCGACCGCCAAGGTGACCGACCTCGGTCACGACCAGCTGCCGACGTTCGGCGTCGGGGCCGACCTGGACGCGCGGGAGTGGCGATCGGTCGCGCGCCAGCTCGTGGCGGCGGGCCTGCTGCGCCCCGACGCGTCGGCGTTCGGCGCCCTGCGGGTGACCGAGGCAGCCCGGCCCGTGCTGGCCGGAGAGCAGCCGGTTCGCCTGCGCAAGGCCGCCCCACGTGCTGCCGAGAGCGCGACGCGCGGCCGCGCGGCGAGCAGCTCGGCAAGCAGCGACATCCCGGCTGAGGACCGACCGCTGTTCGAGGCGCTGCGCTCCGAACGAGCTCGCTTGGCCGAGCAGGCCAGCGTCCCGGCCTACGTCGTGCTGCACGACTCGACCCTGCGGGCTCTGGCCCGGTC